>NZ_CP015219.1:0-900000 GCF_001620025.1 Rhodococcus sp. PBTS 1 | reverse complement strand
CTGGCAGCGTTGCGTCGGTCCGGACCCGACCCGAAACCTGTTCTGGCCGTCGAGGATCCGGGCTATCGCGTGGCCGTGTCGGCGGCGCTGGCCGTCGGATGGGAGGTCCACGACATTCCTGTGGACCAGGGCGGCGTGGTGGTCGACGCACTGCGTGCCGCTCCCGACTCCACCCGCGCCGTCTACGTGACGCCGTCCCACCAGTACCCGACCGGCGGGATGCTGGACGTCGGACGCCGCGCCGCCCTCGTCGCCTACGCCCGTGACACCGACACCGTCGTGATCGAGGACGACTACGACTCCGAGTACCGGTACGACGTCGCGCCCCTGCCTGCCCTGGCACAGCTCGACGCCGACCGAGTCGTTCTTCTCGGCACCATCGCGAAGACTCTCGGCGCGGGTGTCCGGCTCGGCTGGATGGTGCTACCCGCACATCTGGTCGAGCCGGTTCTGTGCCACCGGTCGGCCGTCGGCGACTTCCCGTCGACACCCCTCTGCACGGCGACGGCGTCGTTGCTCGACGACGGCGAGTGGGACCGCCTGGTGCGCGCGGCCCGTCGTCGCTATCGGGATCGTGATGCGGCAGTACGACATTCACTGTCCGAGTTCGGAGAACTGCGCGGCTCGGGCGCGGGCATGCACACCACGCTGATCCTTTCGTCCGAGCGGGCCGACGCCGTCGCCCGTGCCGCAGCGACCCGCGGTGTCGAGGTCCCGACGGTCGCACGGTCTGCGCGATCGAACCCCGACCCGGGCGGCCTCGTGATCGGCTACGGCCGACTCACCGACGCGGAGTTGCGTACCGCACTCGACATCCTGGCGGACGAACTCCGTCGTGTCGGCACCTGACGCGCAGCGCGAGAGCTACTGCACGCGCTCGATGTCTCCGCCGAGGGCCTGCAGCTGTTCGACGAATCGCGGATACCCGCGGTCGATGTGGTAGACGTCGTGCACCTCCGTGGTGCCGTCGGCGACCAACCCCGCGAGCACCAGACCGGCGCCGGCGCGAATGTCCGAGGACCACACCGGGGCACTCGACAACCGGGGCACCCCGCGGACCACGGCGTGGTGACCATCGGTGCGCGCGTCGGCCCCCAGCCTGATCATTTCCTCCACGAACCGGAACCGGGCCTCGAAGACGTTCTCGGTGATCATGGAGGTCCCGTTGGCGACGGAGGCGAGCCCGATGGCCATGGGCTGCAGATCCGTCGGGAAGCCGGGGAACGGCAACGTCGCGAAGTTCACGGCGGTCGGTCGTTCCGCCTGCGTCACCCGGAAGCCGTCCGGCAGCAGGTCCACCTCGGCACCGGCCGCGCCGAGCTTGGTGAGCACCAACGACAGGTGCTTGGGATTCACCCCACGCACGGTCACGTCGCCGCGTGTCATGGACGCCGCGATACCCCAGGTGGCGGCGACGATACGGTCACCGATGACCCGATGGTCGGTGGGGTGCAGGCGCTCGACACCGCGGATGGTCAGCGTCGAGGACCCCGCGCCCGACACCTTCGCGCCCATCTTGTTGAGCATCGCGCACAGGTCCGCGATGTCGGGTTCGCGAGCGGCGTTGTCGATGACCGTCTCGCCCTCCGCCAGAACAGCCGCCATGAGGATGTTCTCGGTGGCGCCGACCGACGGGAAGGCCAGCCGGATCGTGGCACCGCGCAGCTTCTCGGCCGTGGCGACGACGCAGCCGTGTTCGATCTCGCTGTGCGCACCGAGCAGACGCAGACCGGACTGGTGCATGTCGAGCGGTCGCGAGCCGATGGCGTCGCCGCCGGGCAGCGCCACCACCGCACGCCGACACCGCGCTACGAGGGGCCCGAGCACACACACCGACGCGCGGAACTGACGGACGGCCGCGAAATCGGCGTGGTACTTCGGCTCGGCCGGCGTGGTGATGCGGACCGTGTCCTCGACCAGCTCCACCTCGCACCCGAGTCCCCGCAGCACGTCGGCCATGAGCGGGACGTCGAGAATGTCGGGGCAATTCGCGATGGTGGTCGTTCCCTCGGCGAGCAACGCAGCGGCCATCAACTTCAGCACGCTGTTCTTCGCGCCACCGACGGAGACATCACCGGAAAGGCGACTACCGCCGGTCACCAGAAAACGTTCGCTCACGACCGCCAAGACTAGAGGCACCACAGTAGGGTCGAGAAATGGCGGTTCATCTGACCTCGATCTACACCCGGACGGGTGACGACGGCACCACCGGGCTCAGCAACTTCGAGCGGGTGAGCAAGAACGACCCGCGCGTCGTGGCCTACGCGGACTGCGACGAACTCAACGCCGCTCTGGGGCTGGTGCTCGCCCTCGGGTCGCCGCCCGAGCACCTGAGGCCCGTGCTCGGTCGCATCCAGAACGATCTCTTCGACGTCGGCGCGGACCTGGCGACGCCGGTCGAGGACAATCCGAAGCATCCGCCGCTGCGAGTGACGCAGGCCTATGTCGACCGGCTCGAGGCATGGTGCGACGAGTACAACGCCACGCTCGCACCGCTGCGATCGTTCGTGCTGCCGGGCGGGACCGCGGGGTCCGCTCTCCTGCACCACGCCCGCACCGTGGCCCGACGGGCCGAGCGGGCCGCCTGGGCTGCCGTGGACGCATTTCCGGACGTCACCAACAGGTTGCCCGCGCTCTATCTGAACCGGTTGTCGGACCTGTTGTTCGTCCTCGGGCGCATCACCAACCCCGACGGCGACGTCCTGTGGCGACCGGGCGGCGACGATCAGCCCTGAGCGATCACCCGGCAGGTCACCGCGCGCCCCCCGCGCCGGGACGGGGACGCCGGGATCGGCCCGACGGTCGTGATTCGACCCACGAGGTGAAGGCCGTGAACGCGCCTCGGTCGAACGCCACCTCGTAGCGCCGGTCGGCGTCGTAGAGCTCCACGATCGCGATGTCCTCGGTCATGATGTCGAACTCCGACTTCTCGGGTCGACGACGCTCGCCGAGATCGAGCGTCTGCCGCACCATGCGCCGGTCGGGACCGGGGCGCAGGCTGGACAGTTTGTAGAACACGAGCACGTTCTCGCCGTAGCGGAAGATGCCGTGGCGCCATCCGGCGCCCGGCGCAGCGGGCAGCGACCGCAGAATGACGGCCGTCCCGCCTCGGCGCAGCGTGATCAGGCGATACAGAAAAGCCGCGGCGAGCCCGGCGAGAACGACCACCAGAACGACAAGAACTGTCATCCAGATCGTCATCATCACCGGGCCCGCCGCGGCTTCCGTGCGGTCTAGGCCCGCTCGACGGCGCGGACGCGCCCGCGTGCGATCGCGAGCGCCTCCTCGTCCTCGGAGCCCTCGGCCAGCAGCGACTTGGCTGCCTCCACGTCGATGTCCTCGGCGAACTCCGCGGACTCGGCGAGGATGGTCACCGTCTTGCCCGTCACGGAGAGGAATCCGCCGTGGACGGCCGCGACACGACGCTCACCGTCGGTCGTCGTGATGGCCACGGTGCCGCCCTCGATCAACTGACCGAGAACCGGCTCGTGGCCGGCCATGATGCCGATCTCACCCTCGGTGGTCTGAGCGCTGACGAGCGTGGCCGTACCCGACCACAGGCGCTCCTCGACCGCGACGAGTTCGACGTCCATCTCTGCCATGGCGGACTACTTCCCGGCGATCTTCTTGGCTGCGGCCTCGACGTCGTCGAGTCCACCGCAGCTGTTGAACGCCTGCTCGGGCAGGTGGTCGTACTCGCCCTTGGTGACCTTGTCGAACGCCTCGATGGTGTCGGACAGGGGCACGACGGAACCCTCTTCGCCGGTGAACTTCTCGGCAACGATGAAGTTCTGGCCGAGGAACTTCTCCAGACGACGGGCACGGGACACCGTGACCTTGTCCTCCTCGGAGAGCTCGTCCATACCCAGGATGGCGATGATGTCCTGCAGCTCCTTGTACTTCTGCAGGATGCGCTTGACCTCGTTGGCGACGCGGAAGTGCTCGTCACCGACGATCGACGCCTCCAGGATGCGCGAGGTCGACGTCAGCGGATCCACAGCCGGGTAGATGCCCTTCTGCGAAATCGGACGCGAGAGCTCGGTGGTGGCATCGAGGTGCGCGAACGTGGTGGCCGGTGCCGGGTCCGTGTAGTCGTCGGCGGGCACGTAGATCGCCTGCAGCGAGGTGATCGAGCGGCCACGGGTCGAGGTGATGCGCTCCTGGAGCTCACCCATCTCGTCGGCCAGCGTGGGCTGGTAGCCCACCGCGGACGGCATACGGCCGAGGAGCGTCGAGACCTCCGAGCCGGCCTGCGTGAACCGGAAGATGTTGTCGATGAAGAGCAACACGTCCTGGTTCTGCACGTCGCGGAAGTACTCGGCCATGGTGAGGGCCGAGAGGGCGACGCGCATACGCGTGCCCGGCGGCTCGTCCATCTGACCGAACACCAGGGCGGTGTCCTGCAGAACGCCCATCTCCTCCATCTCGAGGTGGAGGTCGGTGCCCTCACGGGTGCGCTCGCCGACGCCGGCGAACACGGACGTACCGGAGAACTCACGGGCGATACGGGTGATCATCTCCTGGATGAGCACGGTCTTGCCCACGCCGGCGCCACCGAACAGGCCGATCTTGCCGCCCTTCACGTACGGGGTCAGCAGGTCGATGACCTTGATGCCGGTCTCGAGAATCTCGGTCTTGCCCTCGAGCTGATCGAAGGCCGGGGGCTTGCGGTGGATGCCCCACTGCTCGCCGTCGCGGCCGAGGCCGGGCGAGTCGAGGCAGTCGCCGAGTGCGTTGAACACGTGGCCCTTGACCACGTCGCCCACCGGCACGGAGATCGGCTTGCCGGTGTCGCTCACCGGGGTGCCGCGGACCAGGCCGTCGGTCGGCTGCATGGAGATGGTGCGCACCAGGTTGTCACCGAGGTGCTGGGCGACCTCGAGCGTCAGCGTCTTGGCGACGGCCGACAGCTCGATCTCCGCGTGCAGAGCGTTGAACAGCTCGGGGATGGAGCCACGGGGGAACTCGATGTCGACGACGGGACCGATGACGCGCACGACGCGCCCGTTCTCGGACTTCGCGGCGCCGGTACCCGTGTTATCGGTTACTGCTGCGGTCATGTTCAGTCTCTTCCTGAGCTCGCTGCAAGCGCGTCGACGCCGCCGACGATCTCGCTGATTTCCTGGGTGATCTGGGCCTGACGCGCCTGGTTGGCCTGGCGGGACAGGGCGTTGACCAGATCGTTGGCGTTGTCCGTGGCGGCCTTCATCGCGGTACGACGGGCGGCCGACTCGGAGGCTGCCGCGTCGAGCAGTGCGGCGTAGATGCGGGTGCTGACGTACTTGGGCAGCAGCGCGGACAACAGCGTGTCCGCCTCCGGCTCGAAGTCGTACTGCGCGGTGACCTCGGTCGACGGCTTGGAGTCGGTGAGCATGTCGGCGCCGAGCTCGATCTCCTCGTCGTCGTAATCCACCTCCAACGGGGCCATCCGTCGCACGGTCGGCTTGAGCGAGAGCATCGAGACGAACGTGGTGAAGACGATGTGCAGCTCGTCGACACCCTCGACGGTGCCCTCACCGTTGGGGGCCTCGATCTCGTTGCCGGACCCGGCCATGAACAACTCGACGAGGTGCTTGGCCGCCTTGGCGGCGTCGGCGTACGTCGGCTGCTGCGAGAACCCGGTCCAGGCGCCCTTCACGTCCCGATCCCGGAACGTGTAGTACGTCAGGCCCTTGCGTCCGAGGACGTAGATGACCGGTTCCTTGCCCTCGGACTTCAGCAGCTGCTGCAGTTCCTCGGCCTCGCGCAAGATGTTCGAGTTGTAGCCGCCGCACTGACCCGAGTCACTGGTGACCACCAGCACCGCGGCCCGCTTGGGCTCGGGGCGCTCGGTGAGCAGCGGGTGATCGAGCGAGCCGGACGCGCTCGCCAACGCCGAGAGCACCTTGGTGATCTCGGTGGCGTACGGCTTGGACGCCTCGACCCGGGCCTGCGCCTTGGTGATGCGCGAGGTCGCGATCAGTTCCTGCGCCTTGGTGATCTTCTTGATCGAGTTCGTCGACCTGATCCGGGAGCGGAGCTCACGAATGCTGGGCACGGTTCACCTCACTCCCTGCTCGTCGCGGACCGATCATCACTTGCCGACGGTCTTGCGCGTGACGGTGACCTTCTCCTGGTCGACCTCGTCCTTGTCGAGCGCCTCGGCCTCGGCCTCGTTGACGATGCGCTCGCCCGAGGAGGTGAGGAAGCCCTGCTTGAAGTCGTCGGTCGCCTTCTTGATCGACTCGGCGGCGCCGTCCTTCAGGACCCCGCCACCGGCAATGGACTCGAACGCGTCCGAGGCGTTGCGGTGCAGGTCCTCGAGCAGCTCACGGTTGAAGCGACGGACGTCGTCGACCGGGACGCTGTCGTAGTAGCCGGCGTCGACGAGGTAGATCGAGACGATCTGGTCCTCGACGGAGACCGGGGTGTACTGGTCCTGCTTGAGCAGCTCCACCCAGCGGGCACCGCGCTCGAGCTGCGCCTTCGACGCGGCGTCGAGGTCGGAGGCGAAGGCGGAGAACGCCTCGAGCTCGCGGAACTGCGCCATCTCCAGACGCAGCGAGCCGGCGACCTTCTTCAGGCCCTTGGTCTGCGCGGCACCACCCACGCGGGACACCGAGGTACCGACGTTGATGGCGGGACGGACACCCTTGTTGAAGAGGTCCGACTCGAGGAACACCTGACCGTCGGTGATGGAGATGACGTTGGTCGGGATGAACGCCGAGATGTCGTTGGCCTTGGTCTCGATGAGGGGCAGGCCCGTCATCGAACCGCCGCCGAGCTCGTCGGACAGCTTCGCGCACCGCTCGAGCAGACGAGAGTGCAGGTAGAAGACGTCACCCGGGTACGCCTCGCGGCCCGGCGGACGACGCAGCAGCAGCGAGATGGTGCGGTAGGCCTCGGCCTGCTTGGTGAGGTCGTCGAACACGATGAGGACGTGCTTGCCCTGGTACATCCAGTGCTGGCCGAGGGCCGAGCCGGTGTAGGGGGCGAGCCACTTGAAGCCGGCGGAGTCCGACGCGGGAGCCGCGACGATGGTGGTGTACTCCATGGCGCCGTGCTCGTCCAGCGCGGACTTCACACCGGCGATGGTGGAGCCCTTCTGACCGATCGCGACGTAGATGCAGCGCACCTGCTTGTCGGGATCGCCGGTCTCCCAGTTCTTCTTCTGGTTGATGATCGCGTCGACGCAGACGGCGGTCTTGCCGGTCTTGCGGTCGCCGATCACCAGCTGGCGCTGACCGCGACCGATGGCGGTGAGAGCGTCGATGGCGGTGATGCCGGTGGCGAGGGGCTCCTCGACGGGCTGGCGCTCGAGCACCGTGGCTGCCTGGAGCTCGAGGACACGCTGCTCGTCGGACTCGATGTCGCCGAGGCCGTCGATGGCCTTGCCCAGCGGGTCGATGACGCGGCCGAGGAAGTTGTCGCCGACCGGAACGGACAGGACCTCTCCGGTGCGCTTGACCTCCTGGCCTTCCTCGATGTTCTCGTAGTCACCGAGGATGACGGCGCCGATCTCGCGATCGTCGAGGTTCAGCGCGACGCCCAGGACGCCGCCGGGGAACTCGAGCAGCTCGTTCGCCATCGCGGACGGGAGCCCGGTCACGTGGGCGATGCCGTCGGACGTGTCCGACACCAGACCGACCTCTTCACGAGAGGACTCCGGTGCGTAGTTCGCGGTGTAGCTCTCGATTGCGCTACGGATCTCGTCGGAGGAGATCGTCAACTCCGCCATGTTTTCCTGCTCTCACTGTCTGTGGCCTCGGTGCGCCGGCCGCTCTGGGCCGAGTCACCGAAACGTGGGTGGGGACAAACTCTGGTCGTGCCTGCCGGTCGGGTGGGTGAACCGGTCACTTGAGCGACTTGCGCAGCTGCGCGAGACGCCCCGCACCACTGCCGTCGATCACCTCGTCACCGACGCGAACGACGAGACCGCTCAGCAGGTCGCGATCGACTTCCACGTGAACGGTCACGGACTTGCCGTAGATACCTTCCAGCGTAGACGTGAGGCGGTCGACCTGATCGGTGCTCAACTCGGTACTGCTGCGGACGTACGCGACTTCCTTGTTCCGCCGGGTCGCCGCCAGCGCGGAGAGCTCGCCGAACACCTCGGCCGGAGCCTCGGTCAGTCGTCCGACGGCCTGGATGGCGAGAGCCTCGGTGATGGCCGTGACCTTGCCGTACAGCAGCGTCTTCAGCAGCTGACCGGACGCCTCCGCCGGCTTGGTCCGGTCCGAGAGCGCCTGCTCGAGAGCGGAGTCGCCCGCGATGATGCGACCGAGCCGGAACAGCTCGTCCTCGACGGTGCCCAGTTGGTCCTGGTCCTCCGCGGCGCGCAGCAGCGCTTCGCGGCCCAGCAGTACGAGCGAGTCGGTGAGGTCACGCGCCGAGGACCAGTTCTGCGCGACCGCGGCCTTCACCGTCTCCACCGCTTCCGACCCGACCTTGCCGTCGAACAGCCGCTCGGCGAGCTGACGACGGGAGTCGGCGGACGCGGACGCGTCGGCCAGGGCCGACCGGAGCGGACGCTGGGCGTCGAGCACCCGGACGACCGCGAACAGGTCGGAGCCGGCACCGGCCGCGGCGGACGTGGAGTCCGATGCGGCGTCGAGCGCGCCGGTCAGTGCGGTGCGGGCCTCGGCGAGAGCCTCACGACTCGCTGCGTACATGGTGTTCACTTCCCGCTGGTGGACTTTGCGCCGACAGAATCGAGTTCGTCGAGGAACCGATCGATCGTTCCGGCGCGCTTGACGTCGTCGGACAGCTGCTCACCGATGACCTTCTCGGCGAGCTCGACGGCGGTGCGGCCGAGTTCCGAGCGCAGTTCGGTGACGATCTGCTGACGCTGCGCGGCGAGCTGCTGGTGACCCGAGGCCACGATGCGATCGCTCTCCGCCTGCGCACTGGTCTTCATCTCCGCGAGGATCTGCTGACCCTGGGTGCGGGCGTCTTCGCGGATCTTGGCGGCCTCCTGGCGAGCGTCGGCCAGCTGGGCGCGGTACTGCTCGAGCGCCTGCTTCGCCTCGGCCTGTGCCTCTTCGGCGCGCTTGATCCCGCCTTCGATCTTCTCGGACCGCTCGGAGAGCACCGTCTGGAACCGCGGAAGCACGAACTTCCAGAAGAAGAACCCGATGACGGCGATGCAGACCGCAGACCAGACGATGTCGTACGTCGCGGGGAGAAGAGGATTGACGTCCTCTCCCCCTTCCGCTGCGAGGACTGCGAATGTCGACATGGCGATCAGAAAATGAAGCCGGCGACGAGGCCGATCAGCGCGAGCGCCTCGGTGAACGCGATACCGAGGAACATGTTGGTCCGGATCTGGCCGGCCAGCTCGGGCTGACGGGCGATGCCCTCGATGGCCTTACCGACCACGATGCCCACGCCGATGCCGGGGCCGATGGCCGCGAGGCCGTAGCCGATGGCGCCGTAGCCGCCGCCGGTGATTTCCTGAGCTTCCTGCGCCAGGTAGGTGAGGCTCATGATGTTTCGTTCCCTTTCTGTTGCCCACGACCGGACGGCAGCGGGTCAGGTTTGTTACCGGTGGCTCGTCGAGCCGGGGTGGGTCAGTGCGAGTCGGCGTGCAGCGCGAGGTCGATGTAGACCGCGGTGAGCAGCGCGAACACGTAGGCCTGCAGGAAGATGACCAGCATCTCGAACAGGGTGAAGCCGAAGCCGGCGGCCAGGGAGAAGATGCCGAACACCTTCATGCCGGCTGCGGCCTCGAAGAAGAAGAACTGCGTGGCGCTGAAGAACAGCACGAGCATGATGTGACCGGCCAGCATGTTGGCCATGAGACGCACGGTCAGCGTGAACGGGCGCAGGATGAAGGTCGAGACGAACTCGATCGGGATCAGCAGGAAGTGGAGCGGCAGCGGCACACCCGGCACCACGATGCTGCTCTTCACGTACTTGAAGAAGCCGTACTTCTTGATGCCCACGTAGTTGAAGACGATGTAGGCGATGGCCGCCAGCACGATCGGCATGCCGATGCGCGCGTTCGACGAGATGTTGATGAACGGGATGATGCCCGAGAAGTTCAGGAACAGGACCGCGAAGAAGATGGTGGCGAGCACCGGGAGGAAGCGGCGTCCCTGCTCCTTGCCCAGCACCTCGTCCGCGATCTGGTCCTTCACGAAGCCCAACGCCATCTCACCGACGTTCTGGATGCCGCGCGGCACGATCTTGGGGCTGCGCATGGCGAGGAAGAAGAACGCGAGCAGGACGACCGTCATGACGATGCGCACGAGCATCAGACGGTCGAGCTCGAACGGTGTGCCCTCGAACAGGATGGCCGGTGGGAAAAAGTCGGACAGTGACGGCGGATGGAACTCCGCGGCCAAGTTGGTGACGCTCAGCGGTCTCTCCCGTGGTCGGCCGCGTGCGTGGTACCCACGCGGTTCGATCGGACAAAGGGGCGGTCGGGCGGTTCGGTCGAGCGATCCTGCGGCATGCCGGTCCACATTCTCACACGAGGTGTGGGCCGCGACACGTCGGCAGTGATGTCGATCACCGCGGAGGCGATCCCGCCGCGACGATTGTCCGTTACGCCGGGTAAGCCCACGCTTGCCGGGAACTTTATCAACACAACCGACCACACCGCGCCGGGGGTTCGTCCCCGCACCCGGACACTACTACAGAAAGTCGTACTACTTCCCGTCCGAGGGTGGGGTATCGACGTATGGCGCGCGCTGGCGCAGCACCCCGACGGTCTCCGCGCCCAGGACGATCAACAGCGACGCCAGCAGAACGAGACCGAGCGCCGGACGCGAGTAGAAGTCCATCCCGCGCAGAATGCCGAGCACGACGATGGCCACCAGCATCTTCGCGAGCCATCCGCCGAGCAGCACGGCCCCGACCGTCGTCGGCGGGAGATTCGCCGACCACAGCACGGACGCGGCCGTCGCGAGGATGAACACGCCTCCGACGGCCGATCCGATCAGCGCACCCCACAAGCCCGGCGTCCCGGCCACCAGGTAGGCGACGACGGCCGACACCACCGCGAGCACGATCAGCGCGATCACCCCGTAGCGGACGGCGGAGCGCAGCGGCGCGGTCGAGGAGGGCACGGGCGGGGGCGTGAACGTCACGCCTGGCAGGTTACCGGCCGCGGGACACGCGACCCGACCGTCGCCACCGGCCCGACCCGGCCGGCCGTCGCGGGTCGTGCACGGACGGAACCGCGGTGACCACGAGAGCGAAGACGAGCCCGCCGGCGAACAGCAGGATCACGATTCGCCGGTCCACCAAGGCGGCACCGACCGCCCCGAAGGCGAGAACGCCGACCCACAGGTAGATCAACAGGACGACGCGGCGGTGCGAGTGACCGATCTGGAGCAACCGATGATGCAGGTGCATCTTGTCGGGGCTGAACGGACTGCGGCCGGCGCGGGTGCGGCGCACGATCGCGAGCAGGAGGTCGAGTATGGGGATGAACATGACGGCGCCGACCAGCAGCAGAGGCGACAACAGACCGAGTAGATCCCGCGTCCCGTAGAGGCTCGGACTGATCCGGCCGGAGGCGCTGGTGGCGACCGCGGCCAACATCAAGCCGATGACCATCGAGCCCGAATCGCCCATGAAGATGCGAGCCGGTTGGAAGTTGTGCGGCAGGAACCCCAGGCACGCGCCCGCCAGCGCGGCCGCGATCATCGCCGGCGGGTACGCACTCACGTCGCCGCCCTGTTCGTGCAGCAGGCCCACCGAGAAGAGACAGATGGCGACGGCGGCGATGGCCCCGACACCGGCCGCCAATCCGTCGAGCCCGTCGACGAAGTTCAGCGCGTTGATCATCACGACCGCGATGAGCACCGTCACCAGGCCGGCCTGCAGTTGATCGAGCACCAGGGTGGACCCCTCGCCCCACGGCAGGTACAGCACGTACCAGCTGACGCCCATGAGGACCAGCACGCCCGCGGCGGTCACCTGACCGGCGAACTTGGTCAGTGCGTCGAGACCCCACCGGTCGTCGACCATGCCGACGACCATGAGGATGAAGCCGGAGACCAGCGCGGCCTGCACGTCGGTGGTGAACTCGAAGCCACGGGTCAACGCGGGCAGCGTCTGCGCGAACGACAGGGCGACGAGCAGACCCAGGTAGATCCCGATCCCGCCCCACCGCGGGGTGGGTCGCACGTGGACGTCGCGCTCCCGCGGGACGGCAACCGCCCCGACGCGCAGCGCGATCAGCCGGACCGCTCCGGTGACGAGGAACGTCACGACGGCGGCGGTCAGCAGGACGAGGAGCAGCTCGCGAATCGGGACGCCGGCTCCCCCACTGCCGCTCTGCGCGAGAACCCCCACGGTTCCCGGCAGGGCCGCGTGATCGAGAGCCGTCACCGGTCAGGCGCTTCCGGCGACCAGCGACTCCGGAGCGACACCGAGCACCTCGGCGATGTCGGAGGTCGCCACCGCGCCGACACGCAGGATGCGCGGGGCGTCCCCGGTGAGGTCGACGATGGTGGACGCCAGCGCGTGCTCCGCCGGGCCCCCGTCGAGATAGACCGCAGCGGAATCGCCGAGCTGCAGCTGCGCGTCGGCGGCCGTGACGGCCGGCGGCCGCCCGGAGACGTTGGCACTGGAGACCGCGAGCGGGCCGACCTCGCGCAGAAGTTCGATGGCGACCGGATGCAGGGGCATCCGCAGCATGACCGTGCCGCGGGCGTCACCGAGATCCCACGCCAGCGACGGCGCCTGATGGACGACGAGGCTGAGCGCACCCGGCCAGAACGCACGGATGAGATCCCGAGCCGCCTGTGGAACGCCGAGCACCAGTCCGTCGATCGTGTGCCAGGAGCCCACCAGCACGGGAACCGGCATGTCCCGGCCGCGACCCTTGGCGCGCAGCAGTTCCGCGACGGCAGAACTGTCGAACGCGTCGGCGGCGATTCCGTAGACCGTGTCGGTGGGCATCACGACCAGGCGACCGGAGGACAGGGCGCGCCGTGCGGCGTCGAGTCCGGCCGCGCGAGACGCGGTGTCGGAGCAGTCGTAGACGGTGGGCACCCGGCCATCTTGCCACTCGGAGGTCGCTGCACCGCAGGGGTCACCGGGCCGCGCGGGTCACCCGTGTCGCGGAGACGTAGCGCGGCCGACCGGCGAGGTCGCGATGGGCGACGACGTCACCGAACACCGACCGACGACGGACGAGCGCCACGACGCCGTCGGCATGGGAGTCGTCGTGCTCGATCGCGAGGTGCCCGCCGACGCGCACCCACCGCGCGATCGACCCGAGCATCGGCTCGATGACGGCCAGTCCGTCGGGCCCGCCGAACAGCGCGGAGTGCGGATCGTGGTCGCGCACTTCGGGTTCGAGCTCGGCGTCCTCCGGAACGTACGGCGGGTTGGCGAGGACGAGATCGACGGCGCCGTCGAGGAACGGGAGCAGCGCGCGGTCGGTGACGTCGCCGTGGTGCAGTCGCACCGGGGTGTCCCCCAGCTCCGCGCGCCGGTCGACGTTGCGACGCGCCCAGGCGAGCGCCGCGGGGTCCCGCTCGACGGCGTGGACCACCGCGTCGGGTCGTTCGGCGGCGACGGCGAGCGCGAGCGCGCCGCTGCCGGTGCACAGGTCCAACACGACCGGACGCGGGCGGGACTCCAGAACCCGCAGCGCGTACTCGAGCAGGTGTTCGGTCTCGGGCCGCGGGGTGAACACCCCGGGGCCGACCAGCAGCTCGATCGGACCGAACGCGGCGCTTCCGACGATGTGCTGCAACGGAATTCGCTCGGCGCGGCGGGCCACCAACGCTCGGAACCGCTCGGCCACCGCGGGGTCGACCAGCGGGGTCAACCCGAGGCGTCCGCGCGGGGTGTCCAGCACGTGGGCGGCGAGAAGTTCGGCGTCGACCGCGGGACTCGCCACGCCGGACTCGGCGAGAACGCGGGTGGCCTCGACGATCGCGAGCCGCAGGGGAACGCGTTCCACGTCACTCCGCCTGCAGGCGGGCGGCGCGGTCCGCGGCGCCGAGGGCGTCGAGCAGAGCGTCCAGGTCGCCGTCGAGCACCGCGTCGAGGTTGTGGGCCTTGAACCCGATGCGGTGGTCGGTGATGCGGTTCTCGGGGAAATTGTAGGTGCGGATGCGCTCCGACCGGTCGACGGTGCGGACCTGACTGGCGCGACCGGCGGCGGCTTCCTTGTCCGCCGCCTCCTCGGCCGCCGCCTGCAATCGCGCGGCCAGCACCTGCATCGCGCGAGCCTTGTTCTGCAACTGGGAACGTTCGTTCTGGCAGGTGACGACGATGCCCGTCGGCAGGTGCGTGATCCGGACGGCCGAGTCGGTGGTGTTGACGCCCTGCCCGCCCTTGCCGGACGACCGGTAGACGTCGATACGCAGATCGCCCTCGTCGATGGCGACCTCCTCGACCTCGTCCGGCTCGGGGTAGATCAACACGCCCGCGGCGGAGGTGTGCACGCGACCTTGGGACTCGGTGACGGGCACGCGCTGAACGCGATGCACCCCGCCCTCGAACTTGAACCGCGACCAGACGCCATCCGCGGAATCCGACCGGGCCTTGATCGACAGCGTGGCGTCCTTGTAGCCGCCGAGATCCGAGACCGTGACGTCGAGAATCTCCACCCGCCAGCCGTGGCGCTCGGCGTACCGCACGTACATCCGGGCCAGCTCGGCGGCGAACAGGGCGGACTCCTCGCCGCCCTCCCCCGACTTCACCTCGAGGACGACGTCGTCCGCGTCGTGCGGATCGCGGGGGGCCAGCAGGTCGGTGAGGGTGGCGTCGAGTTCCTCCACCGTGGCCTCGAGGGCCGGGATCTCGGCGGCGAACGACGGATCGTCGGCCGCGAGCTCGCGCGCGGCATCGAGATCGTCTCGCGCGGCGACCAATCGGCCGTGCACGCTCATGATCGGCGCCAACTGCGCGAACCGCTTGCCGGCCCGTCGCGCGGCGGCAGGATCGTCGTGCAACGACGGATCGGAGAGCTCACGTTCGAGCCCGGCGTGCTCGGCGAGCACGTCGTCGATGGCGGACGGCGTCGCACGCGGTGTCGGGGTGGACACGTCGAAGGCCCCTTTCGGGAGACACACGGTTCTGCTGGACCGCGGGGTGGTGCACGAACCAGGCTGCAGAAACGACCGACGCCCGTTCCGAGAAAGATCTCGGAACGGGCGTCGGTGGACGAGCTAGCTGTCGGCGTCGGCCTTCTTGCCCGCGCGCTTGCCGTAGCGAGCCTCGAAGCGAGCGACGCGGCCGCCGGTGTCGAGGATCTTCTGCTTGCCCGTGTAGAACGGGTGGCACTGCGAGCAGACCTCGACGTTGATGCGCTCGGCGCTGTTGGTGCTCCGCGTCTCGAACGTGTGGCCGCAACCGCACACAACGGTGGTCGCCGTGTAGTCGGGGTGGATTCCTGCCTTCATGGTGTCCCTTTCGTGGTCGCCGGGTCGCCCTCGACTGTCGTGGGCGTGAACCGGAACCGGACTCGGCCGATCAGTATGCCAGAGCAGCTGTCCGCGCTGGTAATCGTCTCAACCCGGCCGGCGGCCGGATTGTTCCCGGTGCGAACGACCCGGGTGCTCCGTCACGGACGACGTCAGTCGTCCATGCCGCCCGGTGCCGTCTTGGAGACCGACATCAGGAACTCGATGTTGTTCTTGCTCTTCTTCAGACGGTCGATGAGCAGATCGATGGCCTGGTGCGAGTCCAGGCCCGACAGCACCCGACGGAGCTTGTGCAGCACCGCGGCCTCGTCCGGACTCATGAGCAGCTCGTCCTTGCGGGTGCCGGACGGGTTGACGTCCACCGCCGGGAACACCCGACGCTCCGCGATCTTGCGATCGAGCTTGAGCTCGGCGTTGCCCGTGCCCTTGAACTCCTCGAAGATGACCGTGTCGCCGGTCGAGCCGGTCTCGACCATCGCCGTGGCGATGATGGTCAGCGAGCCGCCGTTCTCGATGTTGCGGGCGGCACCGAGGAACCGCTTCGGCGGGTACAGGGCCGTCGAATCCACACCGCCGGAGAGGATGCGGCCCGACGCGGGCGAGCTGTTGTTGTAGGCCCGGCCCAGACGGGTGATCGAATCCAGCAGCACGACGACGTCGCGGCCGTCCTCCACCAGTCGCTTCGCGCGCTCGATGGCGAGCTCGGCGACCGAGGTGTGATCGCTCGGCGGCCGGTCGAAGGTCGACGCGATGACCTCGCCCTTCACGGACCGTTGCATGT
Source organism: Rhodococcus sp. PBTS 1 (assembly GCF_001620025.1). Lineage (NCBI taxonomy): Bacteria > Bacillati > Actinomycetota > Actinomycetes > Mycobacteriales > Nocardiaceae > Rhodococcus > Rhodococcus sp. PBTS 1. Next base: position 883,845 of record NZ_CP015219.1, on the reverse strand, counting down.
CCGTGACTTCCTCGGGACGCTCGTCCACCAGGACGACCATGAGATAGCACTCGGGGTTGTTCGTCGCGATCGCGTTGGCGATCGACTGCAGCACCGACGTCTTACCGGCCTTCGGCGGGCTCACGATCAGGGCGCGCTGCCCCTTGCCGATCGGCATCACCAAGTCGATCACGCGCGTGGTGAGGATGTTCGGCGTGGTCTCGAGACGCAGGCGCTGGTTCGGGTAGAGCGGCGTGAGCTTGTTGAATTCCGGGCGCTTGCGGTTGCCGTCCGGCGGAGCACCGTTGACGGTGTCCAGGCGGACCAGCGGGTTGAACTTCTGCCGCGAGTTGTTCTGCTCGCCCTCCCGCGCCACCCGGACGGCGCCGGTGAGCGCGTCGCCACGGCGCAGACCGTTGCGGCGCACCATGTTCATCGACACGTAGACGTCGTTGGGCCCGGCCAGGTAGCCCGAGGTCCGCACGAAGGCGTAGTTGTCGAGCACGTCGAGAATGCCCGCGACGGGCTGCAGGACGTCGTCGTCACGCAATTCGGGTTCGCGCTGGTCGTTCGACGAGCCGTCACGGTCACGTCCGCGGCGGCGCTCGCGGAAGCGACGCCCGCGCCGTCCCCGACCGTCGTTGTCGTCGTCCGAGGAGTCGTCGCGCGGGCCGTTGTTCCGGTTGTCGTTGCCCCGGTTGCCGCCGTCGTTGCGGTCGTTGCGGTTGCCGCCGTCGTTGCGGTCGCTGCGGTTGCCGCCGTCGTTGCGGTCGCTGCGGTTGCCGCCGTCGTTGCGGTCGTTGCGGTTGCCGCCGTCGTTGCGGTCGTTGCGGTTGCCGCCCTCGTTGCGGTCGTTACGGTTGCCGCCCTCGTTGCGGTTCTGGCGATCCCGGCGTGACCGGTCACCGCGGGAGCGCGGGGGGCGACCCTCGTCGCCTGCATCGCCGTCGGCGGCGTCCGCCTGTCCGTTCCGGCTCGGGGCGGCCTGCTCGGCGCCATCGCGACCGGCGGCCTGCTCGGCCCCGTCCCGACCGGCGGTCTGCGGCTCGGTGCCGTCCTGGCCGGCTGCGGTGGGCGCGGCATCGGCGGACGGGGCGGCGGCGTCACCGTCGGTGGCCGACTCGGCAGCACCGGCGCGACGGGAGGCACCGCGACGGTTGCGCGTGCGGCGCGGACCGCCGTCGGACGCGTTCTCGTCCGACCCGGACCCGTCGGAGACGGGCGAGACATCCGAGGACGTCGCGGCGGGTTCGGTGGAGGTCGCTGCGGGAGCGGCAGGTTCGGCGGCGGGGCGCTCGGCGCGGTCGGAGCCGCCGGTCGGCGCGGGGACGCGCTTCGACTCGATGGCCGCGACCAGGTCGCCCTTGCGCATCCCGGACACCCCCTTGATGCCCAGCTCGGCGGCGAGGCCGCGGAGTTCGGTGAGCACCATCCCGGAGAGGCCGTCGCCGCGACGCGCCGCACGGGCGCGGGCGGGGCGCTCCGGGGCGCCGGTGGCGGCGTCGTCGGCGATGGCGACCGGAGCAGCGGTCATGTCCGTATCGGTCACGGAGGTCCTTTCCTTCCCTCGCGCGCCTGGTGCGCAGATCGAGGGTTCGTGTCCGACGTTCGGAACTCGTACCGAACGCGGATGCCACGTACGTCGCGTCGAGAAGAGGGCTACCGGACGAGGGTCACGTCCGCGGCGGACTCCGGCGGCTCGATCGAATCCGAGGTGACGGACCGAGGGACCGAGGAGCGGGGGTGCGACCGTGGAGAGACCAGAAGTCGGCGCGACTGCGCACGATGTACGGACGAGCCCCACAATAGCCAACACGCACGACACGAGCAACAACGCCCCGGTCGGCGCGTCGCACTGTCGCGCGGTCAGTCGACGACGAGCGACGATTCCACGGCGTCGGCGATGTCCAGTTCGAGCACGGTCATGCCGTCGTCCTCCGCCTGCGTGCGCAGGTCCGCCGACAGCGACTCCGTGCCGAGGACGAGCACCGTAGGTCCGGCGCCGGAGACGGTCGCGGCGTGTCCGTGGTCCCGGAGCGTGCGAACCCAGCGGGTGGTGGTCGGCAGGGCCTCGGCGCGATAGGGCTGGTGAAGACGGTCCTCGGTGGCGAGGTGCAGCAGGTCCGGCCGAGAGGTGAGCGCGACCACGGCCAACGCGGACCGGCTGGCGGTGAATGCAGCGTCGCGATGGGGCACGAGGTCCGGCAACAGTCCGCGGGTGTGCGCCGTGGACGACTTCTCCCCCGGGATCAGCACGGTCGCTCCGAGATCGGGATGGACGTCCAGGCGGACGGCAGCGAAGTGCCGCGGCCCCTCGGGCGGGCCGACCTCGCGACTCCACGAGACGACGGCGCCGCCGAGGACGCTCGCCGACGCGTTGTCCGGATGACCTTCGAACTCGGACGCCAACTGCACGAGCGTGTCGGGGGCGAGCATCAGCGACGGATCGACCGCCGCGACGAGAGCGTTGGCCGCCGAGAGACCACCCACGGCCGCGGAGGCCGAGGAGCCGAGTCCGCGGGAATGCGGAATCCTGTTGTGGCACACGACCTCCAGGCCGTTCGCCCAGACTCCCGCCGCTTCGAGGCCGCGTTCGATGGCGCGGACCACCAGATGCGAAGGCCCCCAGGGGACCTCGCTCGCACCCTCGCCGTCGACACGCACCGCGAGCCCCGACCGCACCGCGGTGACGGTGATCTCGTCGTACAACCCGAGGGCCAGACCCAGGGTGTCGAACCCCGGTCCGAGATTGGCGCTGGACGCCGGCACGACCGCACGTACCGACGTTCCCTCGATCAGGGTGGCGGTCACGACGCGATCACTCGGAGGTTCCCTCGAGCCGCAGCACGCTGGTCACGGCGCCGACGATGTCGAGGTCGGACAGGGCCGCGACGGTGGCGGCGAGCGCCGATTCCTTGGCCCGGTGGGTCACCACGACCAGCCGAGCGCAGTCGGACGCGCCTTCCTGCCGGACCGTGGAGATGCTGACGCCGTTCTTCGCGAACTCCGCGGCGACGGCCGACAGCACGCCCGCACGGTCCTCGACCTGCATGTTGACGTGGTATCGGGTGGGGGTGTCACCCATCGGCGCGATGGGGAGCTCGGCGTACGTCGACTCGCCCGGGCCGCGTCCGCCGAAGAACTTGTTGCGCGCGGCCATCACCAGGTCGCCCATGACCGCCGACGCGGTGGGGCCGCCACCGGCGCCCTGGCCGTAGAACATGAGCTGCCCGGCGGCCTCGGCCTCCACCACGACGGCGTTGAACGCGCCGGACACGCGGGCGAGGGGATGCGACAGCGGCAGCAGCGCCGGGTAGACCCGAACCGAGATGCGTTCGGTCCCGTCCTCCACCACCCGCTCGCAGAGGGCGAGCAGCTTGACGGTGCAGTCGAACGCCTTGGCCGTGGCCAGATCGTCGGCCGTGATCGACGAGATGCCTTCGCGGTGCACGTCGGCCGACGTCACCCGGGTGTGGAACGCCAGCGACGCCAGGATGGCGGCCTTCGCGGCGGCGTCGTAGCCCTCGACGTCCGCGGTCGGGTCGGCCTCGGCGTACCCGAGACGGCCCGCCTCGGCGAGCGTCTCCGCGTAGTCCGCGCCGGTCTCGTCCATGGCGGACAGGATGAAGTTGGTGGTGCCGTTGACGATGCCGATCACGCGATCGACCCGGTCACCGGCGAGGGACTGCATGAGCGGACGCACCACGGGAATGGCTCCCGCGACGGCGGCCTCGAAGTAGAGGTCCGCACGGTGCCGCTCGGCGGACGCCGCCAACTCCCCGGTGTACTCGGCCAGCAGGGCCTTGTTGGCGGTGACGACCGACTTGCCGGCGTTCAGCGCCGACAGGATCAGCTCCCGTGCGGGCTCGATACCGCCGAGCACCTCGACCACCAGATCGACGTCGTCCCGCGCGACGAGACCGTGCACGTCGGTGGTGAGCAGGTCGGCGTCGATACCGCGGTCCTTCGACAGGTCGCGCACCGCGACCCCGCGCAGCACCAACGGCGCCCCGACCCGCGCGGCCAGATCGGCGGCGTGGTCCTGCAGGATGCGCACGACTTCGCTGCCGACGTTGCCCATCCCGAGCACCGCGACGCCGAGCGGCTTGTCGACGGGGCTGACGAACGCGGCCGGACGATCCTCGTCGCGGACGGTCTGAGCGGTCACCGGTCTACCTCCAAGCTGAGCAGGTCGTCGAACGTTTCACGGCGGAGCACCGTTCGGGCTTCGCCCCCGCGCACGGCGACGACGGCCGGTCGGGGCAAGAGGTTGTAGCGGGACGACATCGAATAGCAGTACGCGCCCGTCGCGGCCACCGCGAACAGGTCGCCGTCGTCCAGGTCGTTCGGCTGCCACGTATCGCGAATGACGATGTCGCCGCTCTCGCAATGCTTTCCGACGATGCGAGCCAGGACCGGATCGCCGTCGGACTCGCGCGAGACGAGACGACCCACGTACTCCGCCTGGTAGAGCGAGGTCCGGATGTTGTCGCTCATACCGCCGTCGACGCTGATGTAGCGGCGCGTGCGGCCGGGCTCGACGGTGACGTCCTTGACCGTGCCCACCTCGTACAGCGTCACGGTGCCGGGGCCGGCGATGGCGCGACCGGGCTCCACGGCGAGCGTCGGCGGTTCGATGCCGATCGCCGCCGACTCCGACCGCACGATCTCGGTCAGCTTGGCGGCCAGATCGTCCACGGGGGGCGGGTTGTCCCCCGGCAGGTACCGAATTCCCATGCCGCCGCCGAGATCGACGACGTCGATCTGCGAGGTCTTCTCCACCCCGAACTCGGCGCGGATCTGCCCGAGCAGCCCGATGACCCGGTGGGCCGCGAGCTCGAAGCCGTCGACCTCGAAGATCTGCGACCCGATGTGCGAATGCAGGCCCACCAGACGGAGGTTCGCGGCGTCGAACACTCGACGAACCGCCTGCATCGCACTGCCGTCGGACAGCGAGAAGCCGAACTTCTGGTCCTCGTGCGCGGTGGCGATGAACTCGTGCGTGTGCGCCTCGACGCCCACGGTGATGCGAATCAACACGTCCTGCACCGTGTTCGCGGCCGCGGCGATCTCGTCGAGTCGGCCGATCTCCGCCATGGAATCCAGGACCACGTGCTCGACGCCGGCGCGCACACCGGCGGCCAGCTCCTCGCGGGACTTGTTGTTGCCGTGCATGGCGATCCGGTTCGCCGGGAAGCCCGCGTTCAAGGCCACGGCCAACTCGCCGCCGGAGCAGACGTCGAGCGACAGGCCCTCGTCGGCGACCCAGCGCGCGATCTCACCGCACAGGAAAGCCTTGGAGGCGTAGTGAACTCGGGCCGGCGCCCCGAAGGCGGCCGCCATCTCGCGGCAGCGCGACCGGAAGTCGTCCTCGTCGATCACGAATAGCGGTGTGCCGAACTCCCGAGCGAGGTCGGTGACCGGCACCCCGGCGAGGGTGACCACACCGTCCTCTCGCCGACGGGCGTTGCGCGGGAACACGGTCGGGTCGAGATCGGTCACCTCGGCGGCGGCCGTCGGACGATCGGGCATCGCGGGACCGGGCGACGCGGCATGCCGCGGGCCGGCAGGATGCGCGCTCACATCTTCTCCGGAGCGGAGACGCCCAGCAGGTCGAGGCCGTTGGCCAGGACCCGCCTCGTGGCGTTGCCGAGCGCGAGCCGAGCGGTGTGGACCGGCTCTGCTTCCTCGTCCCCTCGGGGAAGGACGCGGCAGGCGCCGTAGAAGCGGTGGTACGCGCCGGCCAGGTCCTCCAGGTAGCGAGCGATGCGGTGCGGCTCACGCAGACTCGCGGCGCTCTCGACGACGCGCGGGAAGTCGCCGAGAGTGCGGATCAGGTCACCCTCGTTCTCGTGCACCAGCAGGGAGAAGTCCGGCGCATCCGCCGAGACGCCCAGCTCCGCCGCACCGCGCGCGAGCGAGCACAGCCGTGCGTGCGCGTACTGCACGTAGTAGACGGGGTTGTCGTTGCTCTTGCTCGCCCACAGGGCGAGATCGATGTCGATCGACTGATCGACCGAACTCCGGACCATCACGTACCGCGCGGCGTCGATGCCGATGGCCTCCACCAGGTCGTCGAGGCTGATGACGGTGCCGGCGCGTTTGCTCATCTTCACGGCGACGCCGTCGCGGACGAGGTTCACCATCTGACCGATGAGGACCTCGACCGTCGCGGGATCGTCGCCGAAGGCCGCGGCCGCGGCCTTGAGCCGACCGATGTATCCGTGGTGATCGGCACCGAGCATGTAGATGCACAGGTCGAAGCCGCGGGCGCGCTTGTCCTGGAAGTAGGCGATGTCACCGGCGATGTAGGCCGCGTTGCCGTCGCTCTTGACCACGACGCGGTCCTTGTCGTCTCCGTACTCGGTGCTCCGGAGCCACCAGGCCCCGTCCTTCTCGTAGAGGTTGCCGGACGCCTTCAGGGTCTCCACGGCCCGCTCCACGGCACCGGACTCGAACAGCGAGTTCTCGTGGAAGTACACGTCGAAATCGGTTCCGAACTCGTGCAGGTCGGCCTTGATCTTGGTGAACATCGCGTCCACGCCGATCGACCGGAACGCTTCCTGACGCTCGTCCTCGGGCAGATCCAGCGCATCCGGCCGCTGCTCGAGCACGTGCGCGGCGATCTCGGCGATGTACTCGCCGGCGTAGCCGTCCTCGGGAGCCGGGAGGCCCTGCGCCGCTGCGACGAGCGAGCGGGCGAACCGATCGATCTGCGCGCCGTGATCGTTGAAGTAGTACTCGCGCGTCACCGCGGCGCCGCGCGAGGTGAGGATGCGCCCGAGCGCGTCACCGACGGCGGCCCACCGCGTCCCGCCCAGGTGCACGGGTCCGGTGGGGTTGGCCGAGACGAACTCCAGGTTGATCGACGTGCCGGCGAGCGAGTCCGATCGTCCATAGGCCTCGCCCTCGGTCAGCACCCTCTCGACGATGGCGCCCTGCGCCGACTTGGCCAGGCGAATGTTGAGGAAGCCGGGCCCGGCCACGTCGACCTCGTCGACGGCGGATTGCCCGGCGAGCGCCTCGGCGAGCCAGGTCGCGAGGTCACGCGGTGCGACACCGGCCTTCTTGGCGACCTGCATGGCGACGTTGGTCGCGTAGTCGCCGTGCTCGGGATTGCGCGGCCGGTCCACCGTCACGGCGGCCGGCAACACCGCGGCGTCGAGGCCGCGCTCGGTCAGGACGGTCGCAGCGGTGGCACGCAACAGTTCGGCGAGGTCGGCGGGAGTCACGAGGCCCTATCCTATGGCCAGGACGCACACGCCCCGAACCGTGGTCGGTCCCGCCGCCCGGTCGGGGGCATGCAGCCATCAGCGCAGTCTCAGACTCGCTCCGTACAGTAGGGATGCCTCGCCGCCCGCGCCGGCAGCCTCGACACGCCCCGCCGACTCCGTCGGCCGCGCCTCGGCTGCCCGACGACGAGCGTCCGCGGCGACATGACCCACGACCGAAAGAGCACACCGACGATGCCCAGCGGTTCCGACAAGTCCGGATCGAAATCGGCCAAGGCCATCAAGGCGGCCGGCAAGAAGAGCAAGACCAAGGGCGGTGTCCCCGCCCGGAGCGGTGGCGCCCGTGGTCGCAACGTGCCGTGGCTGACCATCGGTGCCGCCGTGGTCGTGATCGGCCTCATCGCGGCCCTGGCGATCAACCTGATCCCGAAGTACCAGGATCGGGCCGAGGCGCAGCGCTTCGCGCCCAGCGAGTCCAACCAGGACCCGTCGACGGCCATCGAGGGCGTGCAGATCCAGCAGTACCCGGCTGCGCTCCACGTCACCGGGACGCAGCGCGTGGCGTACGACCAGTCGCCTCCGTTCGGCGGACCGCACGATCAGATCTGGGCCAACTGCATGGGCACCGTGTACCCGGACGGTCTGCGCACCGAGAACGCCGTGCACTCCCTCGAGCACGGTGCCGTGTGGATCGCGTACGACCCCGACGCGCTGTCCGAGGATCAGATCGCCACGCTCGCATCCAAGGTCGAGGGCCAGCAGTACATGCTCATGTCCGCCTACCCCGGACTGGACTCGCCCGTGTCGCTGCAGTCGTGGGGCCACCAGCTGAAGCTGGACAGCGTCGACGATCCGCGCATCGACCAGTTCATCACGGCGCTGCGCCTGAACCGGTTCCAGTACCCGGAGGTCGGAGCCAGCTGCTCGACCACGCCGCAGACCTTCGACCCGGACAACCCGCCGCCCTTCGACCCGACGCCGCCGGGAGCGGACGCCGTGCCGATGTCCGGTGAGGGCATCACGCCCGACAGCACCGAGCTGACCGATCCGATGCAGCTGCCGGCCGATCCGGCCCAGCCCGTCGTTCCGACGCCGTGAGCGGGGACGCTGCCGACGCCCGGACCGAGGGGCTCGAGTCCGCACCGCGACGTAGTCAGCGCGGCCCGCTGCTCGCGCTCGGCGTCGTGGCGCTCCTGCTCGTCGGGTTCGCGGTCGGCTTCCTCGCCCAGCTCCCGCTGCGCGACGACGCTCCGGCCCACCCGGCGCTGGACTCGGTGGACGTCGGTTTCGCGCAGGACATGACCGTGCACCACAACCAGGCCATCGAGATGGCCACGGTCGCACTGGGTTCGGCCACGGATCCGCTCGTGCGCAACCTCGCGTACGACATCCTCACCACCCAGCAGAACCAGGTCGGCCAGATGCAGGGGTGGCTTGCACTGTGGGACGCTCCCCCGCTCCCGACCGGGGGCTACATGGGGTGGATGTCCGACGGCTCCGGTCACGGCGGCCACGGCGGAGGCGGGATGGCCGACATGTCCACGAACGCCGGGTCCGGCGACGGCACCGTCGCGGCGATGCCCGGCATGGCCACGGCACAGGACATGACGAACCTGCGGGCCGCCACCGGCCCGGCGGCGGACGTGCTGTTCCTGCAGCTGATGCTGCGCCACCACCAGGGTGGACTGCCGATGATGGAGTACGGCGCGATGCACGCGAGCTCCGCCGTCGTACGTCAGCTCGCGCAGACGATGGTGGACACGCAGCAGTCGGAGTCGCAGCTGATGACCCAGATGCTGACCGAGAAGGGGGCTGCGCCGATCTGACGTTCGGCATGCGCTAGTCTGTGACAGCCCGATCGGCACACCGGTTCTCCGGTGCGCCCCCGTAGCTCAGGGGATAGAGCGTCCGCCTCCGGAGCGGAAGGCCGCAGGTTCGAATCCTGCCGGGGGCACTCCTTGTCACCCGTCTCGTCGCACCCACTCCCTCTCCACCGCGTCTGCGGTGAGGGCCGCCGTGGGCTTGCGGGTCGGGGCCAGATCGTGTCCCGCCCCCTCCACCGTGACCACGTGAACCGCGGCCGGAATCGTGCGCACCGCGCCGGCCAGTTCCTCGCTCGTCGCGAACGTGTCCTTGCAGCCGTGCACGAACACCGTCGGCACCGTGATCGCCGGGAAGTGGTCGACCCGCAGCACGTCCGGCTTGCGAGGCGGGTGCAGCGGATAGCTCAGCAGAAGGAGCCCGTCGGCCACGGCCGGGTTCTCGGCCACCAGCATCGAGGCCTGCCGTCCACCGTAGGAGTGACCGCCGACGATCACCGGGGGACGACGGCGTTCCCGCGCCACCGCCCATGCGGCGACGGCGGCGATGCCGGCGCGATCCGCGGCTGCGCCCGCGCGGTTCGGCGGCCCCTTCGGACGCTCCTGCCGGAACGGCAGCGTCATCCGCACCACCCGCAGGCCGCGCTCCGCCAGAGCCGTCGCCACGGCGACGAGCACCGGCGCGTCCCTGTCGCTGCCTGCGCCGTGCGCGAGGATCAGCAGAGCGGTCGGGTCCCCGTCCGGATCGTGCACCGCGACGTCGATCCCCTGCCCCTCCCACTCCCCTGTCCATGCCGCTGCGTCGCCCGCTGTCATGACACCGGAGGATAGGCCGAGGAGCGCCCACAGCAGAACGGGCCCCGGCGTGATCGCCGGGGCCCGTTCGTCGCTGGACGGACGAGTCAGGGGACCTGCGTCAGGCCCACCGTCGGGAAGAACGCGCATGTCTTGCCGTCGTGCGTCACCTGGCCGAAGACCGCGGCGAGCACCGTGCCGGACCCGGTGGCCACGGGAGCGAGCCGCACGCCGGCGCTCGGGAACGCCGCGAGGTTGCGCTGCACGAGGTCACGCGCGGGACCCTGGATCGGCGCGGGGAGGCCGTCGATGATCTCCGAGGAGATGACGTCGGCCAGCCCGCCCATGTCGGCGAACCCGCCCTTCAGCGTGTTGACGTTGAACCACGCGACCTGCATGCCCGACTTGTTCGCGGCGTCGTTCACGATCCCGCCCGGCGCGGGCACGAAGGCGTAGAGGGTCTCACCGGGATCGGCGATGGTGGTGTCGACGCCGGGCAGGGTGGGCAGGGCGCCGACGCCGGGAACCTTCGGCGTGTAGGGACCGGGAGCCGCACCCGCGACCGCCGGCACGACGCCGAACGGCACGCCGGGGAGCGCCGAGCAGTTCAACGCGGCGGTCGGATAGAAGAACGGCGTGAGCCCGAAGCCCTGGAGCAGGCCGTTCGCGGCGTCGGCGAGGGCGAGGGGGTTGCCGTTCGGCTCCGCGACGTCGACGGTGGGTGCGGCACCCAGGACGGCGCGGGCGGCGTCCAGGGCGGTGTCGGTGGGGTCGGCGGGGTCGGTGGGGTCGCTACCCTCGGCCGATCCGGTGCCGTCACCGGATCCGGTGCCCTCGAGCAACGCGATGGCGTCGAGCAGGGGGTTGGACTCGGGGACCAGCGGCACGGTCGGCTCGGCCGTGGCCACCGCGGGAACGGCGAGCGCTCCGGCGCACGCAAGGGCGAGGCCGGCGACGGTGCGCCGGAGTCGTCGGGATGTACGCATGGTCTCTCCTGGATACGGGTTCGGGCCGGTACGGAGTCCACGGACGAGGCGTCGAGGCGACGACGCGGACTGCTCGGTACGAGTTCACCACGCGCCGCGCCGCATCACGGCTGCCGAGACCTCATTGATACCGAAGTGTCGCATGATGCTGATGTGACTGCTGTGAATCAAGGCGGTTCACACGCATCACACTGACCACGGGGCATCGTCGTGGAAGGATCGACCCATGCCCTCCGCACCGAAGCTCCCGCTCGACCCGATCGCCGAGGCCCATCGGCAATGGGTTCGGCACGGATGGACCGACGCCGCGGACGGCATGGCAGCGGTGACGTCGATCATGCGGGTGCAGCAGATCATGATGGCCCGCGTCGACGAGGTGCTCAAACCCACCGGACTCACGTTCGCCCGCTACGAACTGCTGACCCTGCTCACCTTCACCCGCACCGGGGCACTCCCCATGGCGAAAGCCAGTGCGCGCCTGCAGGTTCACCCGACGTCGGTGACCAATGCCGTCGACCGACTCGAAAAGGCCGGCCTGGTCACCCGAGTCCCCCACCCCACCGACCGACGGACGACCCTGGTCGAGATCACCGACAGCGGACGACGATTGGCCGTCTCCGCCACCGAGCAATTGAACGACCGTGTGTTCGGAGACCCCGGCGTGGCCGGCCGCGAACTCGACTCCCTGGTCGCGATTCTCGCCGGCGTCCGCCGTCGGGCAGGCGATTTCGACGACGAGGACGACTCCGGCTGGTGACCGACGCGGGGCCTCGGTCACCGGCCGGGCGCTCAGCGGTGGCGGAAGTTCGGCGTGCGCTTCTCCACGAACGCCGACATGCCCTCGGCCCGATCCTCCGTCGCGAACGTAGCGTGGAAGACGCGGCGCTCGAAACGAACTCCCTCGGCGAGGGTGGACTCGAACGCCCGATTCACTGCCTCCTTGGCGAGCATCGCCACCGGCAACGACTGCGACGCGATGGTCTGCGCCGTCGTCATCGCCTCGGTCTCGAGGTCGGCCGCCGGGACGATGCGGGAGACGAGCCCGGCACGCTCGGCCTCCTCGGCGCCCATCCGACGACCCGTCAGACACATCTCCATGGCCTTGGCCTTACCGACTGCCCGCGTGAGCCGTTGCGAGCCCCCGATGCCGGGGATGGTGCCGAGCGTGATCTCCGGCTGACCGAACTGCGCCGTGTCCGCCGCGAGCAGGACGTCGCACATCATGGCCACCTCGCAGCCGCCGCCGAGGGCGTATCCGGCGACCGCGGCGAGGGTGGGCGTCCGCACCGCGGCGAACCGGTCCCACTCGGTGAAGAGGTCGCCGCCGTGGACGTCGGCGTACGTCTTCGATTGCATCTCCTTGATGTCCGCGCCGGCGGCGAACGCCCGCTCGGACCCGAGGAGCACGATGCACCCGATCTCCGGATCGGCATCGAAACTTTCTGCCGCGGTGACCACCTCGTGCATGAGGGTGGAATTCAGCGCGTTGAGGGCCTTCGGCCGGTGCAGGCGGATCACCGCGACCCGGCCCGTCACCGAGGTCTCGATGGTCTCGTGGCGGTCGGTCCCGGATGCCCCCGATGCCGCCGATGCCCCCGGTTCCGTGCTCACGCCGTCTCCCCCGATCGCTCGCGGATGTCCTGGACGATGCCGGAGAAGTCGGTGCCTCCGTGCTCGCGGGCGTAGTCCTCGTACAGCTCGGCGGCGAGCAGGCCCATGCGCGCCGGGACTCCCGTGGCGCGCACCGCATCCGCGGCCAGGCCCAGGTCCTTCCGCATGAGGGCGGCGGCGAAGCCGGGCGTGTAGTCGTTGTTGGCCGGTGACGTCGGAACCGGGCCCGGCACCGGACAGTTGGTGGTCAGAGCCCAGCACTGGCCGGACGCGGTGGAGGCCACGTCGAACAGCGCCTGGTTGGTCAGCCCGAGCTTCTCGCCCAGCACGAACGCCTCGCTCACCGCGACCATGGAGATGCCCAGGATCATGTTGTTGCAGAGCTTCGCCGCCTGCCCGTTGCCGCCCTGACCGCAGTGAACCACCTTGCGGCCCATGATCTCCAGGTACGGCGTGGCGGCGGCGACGTCCGCGTCGGGCCCGCCGACCATGAAGGTGAGCGTGCCGGCGGTGGCACCACCGACCCCGCCGGACACGGGGGCGTCCACGGCGCGATGTCCGGCGCCCGTGGCGATCTCGGCGGCGGCGCGGGCGTCCGCGACGTCGATGGTGGACGAGTCCACGAACAGCGTGTCCGGCTCGGCCGCCGGCACGATCTCGGCGTAGCAGTCCAGGACGTGGCGGCCACTCGGCAGCATCGTGACGACCATGGACGCTCCGGCCACCGCCAGGGCGGCGGAGGCGACGACCGTGACGCCGTTCGCGCGGGCGGCGTCCTGTGACGCGGGGACCGGATCGAAGCCTCGGACGTCGTGGCCTGCGGCCACGAGGTTGGCGGCCATGGGTCCACCCATGTGGCCGAGGCCGAGGAAGGCGACAGTGCTCATGCGGGGAATCCTTCGGAGGAGAGGGGTTCGGTTCGGGTGGCGAGGCCGAGTTCGGCGTCCCCGAGCGGGGCGAAGAAGCGGTCGACGTCGGCGGCGGTCACCTCGCCGAGCGTCGCCGGCCGCCACGACGGCGTGCGGTCCTTGTCGACGACCTGCGCCCGGATGCCCTCGACCAGATCGGGCGAGTCGAGCGAGGCGATCGACACGCGGTACTCCTCGTCGAGCACCTCGTCGAGGGACGACGCGGCGGCGGCGCGGCGCAGCGACCGCAGCGTGACGACGACGGAGGTGGGCGATTTCGCCTCGATCGCGTCGGCCGCGGCGATCGCCTCGGCGACGCCGGACCGGCGCAACCGGTCGACGATCTCGGCGGCGTCGTCGCCGGCGTAGGCCTCGTCGATCCACGATCGCCGGTCCGCGAGCGGAGAGTCGGGCGCCGGGGAGGCGAGGGAAAGCGCGGTGTCGACGGTCCCCGTGTGCAGCGCCTCCACGAAGGCGTCGAGGTCGGCCGTCGGCACGTAATGGTCGGCGAACCCGGCGGCGATGGCGTCGCCGGCCGACATCCGCGCCGTGGTGAGCGCGAGGTGTGTGCCGAGCTCGCCCGGCGTGCGCGCCAGCAGGTAGGTGCCGCCCACGTCGGGCACGAAGCCGATGCCGACCTCCGGCATCGCCACCTTCGCGGTGTCGGTGACCACACGCACCGACGCGTGCGCCGAGATGCCGACGCCGCCGCCCATCACCGCGCCGGCCATGACGGCGACGACCGGCTTGGGGTAGCGATGGATGCGGGCGTTCATCGTGTACTCGTCGCGCCAGAACTGCGCCGTCGCCGAGCCGGTGGGCCAGTTCGCGCCCGCCTTGGCCTTGGCGTCGTCGTGGATGGCGACGATGTCGCCGCCCGCGCACAGCCCGCGCTCGCCGTTGCCGGTGATCAGCACGACGCGCACCGCCGGGTCCGCCGCCCAGTCGATCAGGGCTGCGTCGATGGTGCGCACCATCGCGTGACTGAGCGCGTTGATCGCGCGCGGCCGGTTCAGGGTGATCGTCGCGACGCCCCGATCGACGCCGAGGAGCACCTCCGGTTCGGCGGTGCCGGTGTCGGTCATGCGGCGCCCACCACGGACCGCGCGATGACGAGTCGCATCACTTCGTTGGTTCCTTCCAGGATCTGGTGCACTCGGAGATCGCGCACGATCTTCTCGAGTCCGTACTCGCTGAGATAGCCGTAGCCGCCGAGCAACTGCAGCGCGTCGTTGGCGACGGCGAATCCGGTGTCCGTGGTGAACTTCTTCGCCATCGCGCAGAGGGAAACCTTGTCCGGGGCATCGGCGTCGAGGGCGGCCGCGGCCCGCAGCAGCAGGACGCGGGCGGCCTCGAGGTCGGTCCGCATGTCGGCGAGCCGGAACTGCAGGGCCTGGGCGTCGAGCAGACGGGCACCGAACGCACGGCGATCGGCGAGATACCGCACCGCCGTGTCGAACGCCGCGGCGGCACCGCCGAGCGAGCACGCCGCGATGTTGATGCGGCCGCCGTTGAGTCCGTTCATCGCGATGCGGAACCCGTTGCCCTCGCCGCCCAGGAGGTGATCGGCCGGAACGCGAACGCCGTCGAGAATCACCTGCCGGGTCGGTTGGGCGTTCCACCCCATCTTGATCTCGTTGGGGCCGAACGACAGTCCTGCCGTGTCCTTCTCGACGACGAACGCCGAGATGCCCGACGGCCCGGGGCCACCGGTCCGGGCCATGACGACGTAGACACCCGACGTCCCGGCCCCGGAGATGAACTGCTTGACGCCGGTCAGCAGCCAGTCGTCGCCGTCACGGACGGCCTTGGTGGTGAGGGCCGCCGCGTCCGAACCGGCCCCGGGTTCGGTCAGGCAGTAGCTGCCGAACTCGTCCATCGCACACAGGGACGGCAACCACCGGCGGCGCTGCTCGTCGCTGCCGTACGTGTCGATCATCCAGGCGACCATGTTGTGGATGGACAGGTAGGCCGCGACCGACGGATCCCCACCGGCCAGCTTCTCGAAGATGCGGACGGCGTCGACACGGCGCAGACCCGAGCCGCCGACGTCCTCGGCGACGTAGATCCCGCCCATGCCGAGCGCCGCCGCCTTGCGGAGGACGTCGACCGGGAAGTGCTTCTCCCGATCCCACTCCACCGCGTGCGGAGCGAGGAACTCCGCGGCGAACTCCGCGGCGGTGTCGGCGATCGCGCGCTCGTCCTCGTCGAGCGCGAACAGATCCGAGGTCACTCGCTCAGTCCATCGTCGGGATGACGAAGTGGTTCTGCGTGACGGCTTCCTTGCGACCGCTCGGCCACCGCTGCGTCACCGTCTTGGTCTTGGTGTAGAAGCGCACCGAATCCGGCCCGTGCTGATTGAGGTCGCCGAAACCGGACCGCTTCCACCCGCCGAACGTGTGGTACGCGATCGGCACCGGGATCGGCACGTTGACGCCGACCATGCCGACGTTCACCCGTGCGGTGAAGTCGCGGGCGGTGTCACCGTCCCGGGTGAAGATCGCGACGCCGTTGCCGTACTCGTGGGCCGACGGCAGGCGCAACGCCTCCTCGTAGTCCGCCGCCCGCACGATCTGCAGGACCGGTCCGAAGATCTCCTCGCGGTAGATGCGCATCTCCGGCGTCACGTGGTCGAAGAGGGTTGCGCCGGTGAAGAACCCGTCCTCGTGACCGGCCAGGGAGAAGCCTCGGCCGTCGACCACGAGGTCGGCGCCTTCCTCGACACCGATCCCGACGTAGCTGTTCACGCGCTCGACAGCGTCGGCCGACACCAGCGGCCCGAAGTCGCTGGCGGCGTCGTCGCTGCGTCCGACGCTGAGCTTCTCGACGCGCTCGACGAGCTTGGCGCGCAACGCCTCCGCCGTCTCCTCACCGACGGGCACGGCGACCGAGATGGCCATGCAGCGCTCGCCCGCGCTGCCGTAGCCGGCGCCGATGAGGGCGTCCGCCACCTCGTCCAGATCCGCGTCGGGCATCACGATGGCGTGGTTCTTGGCTCCGCCGAAGCACTGGGCCCGCTTGCCGTGGGCCGCGGCGGTCTCGTAGATGTACTGCGCGATCGGGGTGGACCCGACGAAGCCGACGGCACGAATGCGCTCGTCCGTCAGCAGCGCGTCGACTGCCTCCTTGTCGCCGTTGACGACCTGGAAGATTCCGGGCGGGCCGCCGGCCTCGAGGAACAGCTCGGCCAGACGCAGCGGCACCGACGGGTCACGCTCGGACGGCTTGAGCACGAAGGCGTTGCCGCACGCGATGGCGGGCGCGGCCTTCCAGAGGGGGATCATCGCGGGGAAGTTGAAGGGCGTGATCCCGGCGACCACGCCGAGCGGCTGACGCATCGAGTACACGTCGATGCCGGTTCCGGCGCTCTCGGTGAACTCGCCCTTGAGCAGGTGCGGAATGCCGGTCGCGAACTCGACGACCTCGAGGCCCCGCTGGATGTCGCCCTTGGCGTCCGCCACGGTCTTGCCGTGCTCGGAGGACAGCAGGTGCGCCAGCGAGTCCATCTCGGCCTGCACCAGTGCGAGGAAGCGCATGAGGACGCGGGCACGCTTCTGCGGATTCTGCAGCGCCCAGTCACGCTGCGCCGCTTCGGAATCGGCGATCGCCTCCGACACCTCGTCGACCGACGCCAGAGGAACGCGGGCCTGCACCGCACCGGTGTTCGGGTCGAAGACGTCGGCGAATCGCCCCGAGCGGCCGGGGACGTGCTTGCCGCCGACGAGATGCGTCAATTCGCGGGGTGCGGCGTCGGACGGGGACTGATCGAGAGCCATGGAACCACCTTCGTCGTAGATACGGGTCATCCTATGGTTGGACGTCCACGTATGTCTACGCCTCTAGCGGAATCCGCCCAGACGCCGGTACAGGCCCCGCAGTTCCTCGGCGCCGGCACGCACCGCCGCCTCCCCCACCGCAGCCCCTCCCACCTCGGCGGTCCGCAGTGCGGTGAGCAAGTGGCCGTCCTCGAGGTCGTCGGGTGCCGCCGCGAACGGCACCTCCGGCAGGGCGGGCAATACGGTGGCGTCCCCGAAGTGATCCGCCGGATCGACGAGGGACACGCCGTCGTCCTCGGTGTCGCCGACCAGGGCGTCGACCGACAGTCCCCGCAGCACCAGCAGCCGTGTCGGATCGGCATCGATCCGCTCCGCGGTGAGGTAGGTCAGCGCCGCCGCATGCTTGCAGGGCGAGCCGTGATCCGGACACGAGCAGTCGTAGCGCAGGTCGGACGCGCTCGACGGGAGCAGCCACCGGCCCAATTCCTGCGGCAACGCACCCGAGGCGAGCGCCGTCAGCATGCCCGGCGACCGGCGCACGGTCTCGACGACCTCGTCGGTGTCGAACGGATCGAGGGTGGCCACGGTGACGGTGGCCGAGAAGGGCTCGACCTGACTGCCCTGGACGTCGCCCTCGATGCGGCCGGGCAGGACCGCGAGCGAGATCACCTGTCCGTCCCGCGCGTACGTCCGGCCGCGAGCGAGTCGGCCGTCCTCGGCCAACCCTTCCATGGTCTCGACGAATCGTCGCCCCCACCACGTGGATCCGAACTTGCCGCGCGCGGTGGTCGCCCGCACCCCGTCCTTGACCTTCCGCCGCGGCCCGTACCCGTCCGGCCACGCCATCACTCGCCCACCGCCTCGTCGGAGAGCGACAGCAGGGTTCGGAGCTCTCCGGTCGACATCTCGGTGAGCCAGTTCTCCCCGCTGCCCACGGCCAGATCCGCGAGTCCGGCCTTGTCCGTGAGGATCTCGTCGATCCGCTCCTCGAGCGTGCCGACGCAGACGAGCTTGCGCACCTGGACGTCTCGGCGTTGACCGATGCGGAACGCCCGGTCGGTGGCCTGGTTCTCCACCGCCGGGTTCCACCACCGATCCAGGTGGACGACGTGGTTCGCCGCCGTGAGCGTCAGCCCGGTTCCGCCCGCCTTCACCGTCGCCAGCAGGATCGGCGGCCCGTCGCTCGACTGGAACCGTGCGACCATCTCGTCCCGGCCGCGCTTGCTCACCCCGCCGTGCAGGAACGGCACCTCGACGTCGAACCGCTCCGCCAGGTACGGCGCAACCATCCGGCCGAAGGCAGCGAACTGCGTGAACACCAACGCCTTCTCCCCGTCGCCGAGTACGGAATCGAGAATGTCCTCGACCAGTGCCACCTTCCCGGATCGATGCCGGCCCCGTCGCAGCACCGTCGACCCGTCCGCCAGGAAATGCGCCGGGTGGTTGCACACCTGCTTGAGCCGGGTCAGCGCCGCCAGGACAGCACCCTTGCGTTCCATGCCCTCCGCCTCGTCGATCTGCCGCATCGTCTCGTCCACCACGGCCTGGTAGAGGCTCGCCTGCTCCGCCGTGAGGTTGGTGCGCACGGTCATCTCGAACTTGTCCGGCAGATCCGCGATGACCGCCTTGTCCGTCTTCACCCGCCGCAGCACGAACGGCGCGGTGAGAGAACGCAATCGAGCCAAGGCATGCTGATCGCCCTCGCGCTCGATCGGCACCGCGAACCGAGCCCGGAACACCGCCGCGCCGCCCAGCAACCCCGGATTGCAGAAGTCGACGATCGACCGCAACTCCTCGAGCCGGTTCTCCACCGGTGTTCCGGTCAGCGCGATGCGGTGCTCGGCCGGAACGGCGCGCGCCGCGCGCGCCTGAGCCGTCCCGCTGTTCTTGACGTGCTGCGCCTCGTCGAGCACCACACGCCGCCACCGCGCCGCCGACAACGCGGCGACGTCGCGGGCGAGCAGCGCGTAGGTGGTGACGACCAGGTCGGACGCGGCGATCACCGCCTGCAGATCGTCCCCCGTGACGCGACCCGCGCCGTGGTGGACGTGGACGGCGAGGTCCGGCACGAACGTCGCCGCTTCGCGAGCCCAGTTGCCCACCACCGACATCGGGGCCACCACGAGCGTCGGCCGACGACCCTCCGGCGGCGTGGCCTCGCGTTCCGAGGCCAGCAGCACCAGGATCTGCACGGTCTTCCCCAGCCCCATGTCGTCGGCGAGGATCGCCCCCAGTCCGAGCGAACTCATGAACGCGAGCCACTGCACGCCCCGCTCCTGGTACGGCCGCAGCGTCGCCCGCACGGACGGCGGGACGACGACCGGCTCGGGACGGCGGTCACCGTCGAGCAGAGCGGCGACCCAACCGGTCGCGGCGACGTCCGTGACCGGCGCCGGCGGCGGTTCGGCGGCGGCGAGCTGTCCGAGCGCCGACGCCAGCGGCACCGATCCCGGCGCACGATGCCGCTCGACGTAGTCGATGGCCCGAGCCAGCACGGCGCCGTCGGCGTGCACCCACTTGCCGCGCACCCGCACCAGATCAGCCTTCGACGACGCGAGGCGGGACATCTCCTGCGGCGTCAACACCATGTCGCCGACGGCCACCTGCCAGTCGTACTCGACCAACCGGTCGAGCCCCACCGCCGAGTCCTTCGTGGTGGGCGACGGCGGGGCGTCGACGGCCAGCCGCATCGAGGTGTCGACGCGCGCCCATTCCCGCGGCAGCAGAACGTCGACGCCGACGCTCTGCACGGCGTGAACACCGGACACGACGAAATCCAGCACCTTCTCGGTGGGCAGCAGCAGATCCAGCGAGCCCGGCGCGGTGACGACCGACGCGAGCGGCGGGTAGGCACCCACCGCCTCGGCGAGTGCGCGCACCGCACTGCGGAACCGGGTGGCGTCGGCGACACCGGCGCCCGGCCGGAGCGAGACCGGTTGCGGCGCTTCGCCGTCAGGCCGGACGAGGACCTCGAGCCGCCACAGGGCGGACGCACCGTCCCCGATGTCGAGATCGGCGTCCTGATCGAGATCGTCCGGTTCCACGAGCCGCAGGACCAGAGCGGCATCCTCGCCCTGCAGACTCTCCCGCCACCGGTCGAGAGCCTGCTCGGATCGCGTCGACCCGTCGTCGTACGGCTCCTCCTCGACGAGCGCCACGAGCAGCGGATGCGCCGCGTCCGGCCGGCCGAGGACGTGGCGCACCACCGGATCGGTGAGTTCGCCGATCAGATCGTCGAGCACCGCGGCAGGATCACCCTCGGCTCGTTGGACCGGCGGCATGGCCGAGAGCAGTTCGGCCCGCCAGCCCCGCTGGTGCTCGTCGCCGAGCAGCCGCCAGCGCAGCCACCATCGGTTCTCGAGTCGCACCTGGTGCGGCACCACCCGACCCGCACGCGTCCACCGTTCGAGGCCGCGGGTGACCGCGGCCAGATATCGCAGGTCGCCGGACAGCGCGGGATGCACGAGCGGCACCCGGCGCAGCAGATCGGCCGCTTCCATCGGAGCGAGGGCGGCCGCCGGCATCGACTCCACCCGATCCGCCGCGCCGCCATCCGGGGGCATGGTCACCGAGGCGGTGTGGCGCAGGCGGCGCGCCATGACGCGGGCGAGGAACGGGGGCAGATCCTCGTGCCCCTCACCCCCGTCGGTGCCGTCCCCGTCGGTGCCGTTTTCTGGTGAGCCCGAAACGTCCTGCCACAGCAGCAGCCCCGAGCCGGGGGTCCAGAGTCCGTGGAGCACGAGTCCATGAAAGCACCGAGGTCCGACACCGGCACCGGCACCGGCCACACCGCGACCGACGAGCCTGTCGGTGGCGGCGGGCATACTGCGCACCGTGTTCACGCCGCCCCGCCGCCCGTTCTCCGGCCCGTCGTTCGCAGCGGTGGCGGTACTCGCGGTACTCGTGTCCGTTCTGGCGGGGTGCTCGCTGATCGCGCCGGTGGAGCCGGCGCCCGGCAGTCCGCCCGCGTCCGCGCTGGACGACCTGTTGGCCCGCGTCGCGGTGGTGCCCGAGCGCCCGGACGTGCCGGGGTACCAACGCAGTTGCAAGCAGGGCGACGGGTGCGTGTTCGGGCCGGCGTGGACCGACGATCACGACGGCCCCGGCGGTCACGACGGGTGCGGCACTCGGGACAACGTCCTGGCGCTCTCGCTGACGGACGTGCAGTTCCGCCCGGGCACCAACGACTGCGTGGTGGTCGCGGGCACGCTGGCCGATCCCTACAGCGGCGAGGTGCTGCCCTTCACCAAGCAGAACGCGAACGAGGTGCAGATCGACCACGTCTACCCGCTCGCGGCGGCGTGGGACATGGGCGCGGCCGCGTGGCCGCTCGAGACCAGGATCCGCTTCGCGAACGATCTCGACGTCAACCTCATGGCCGTGTCCGGCGCGGAGAACCAGGCCAAGAGCGACAAGACGCCCGCGGACTGGCTGCCGCCCGATCCCGCGTACCACTGCTTCTACGTGGGGCGGTACCTGACGGCGGCGGTGTCCTACGGGCTGCCCGTCACGGCGGCGGATCGGGACGCGATGGCGGCGGTATCGGCGGGGTGCCCCTGAGCGTTAGGGTTGCCGACCATGTCGCGGATGCTCACCAAGGACACTCGGCTCTGCATGTCCCTGTCCGGTCGCCCGAGCAACATCGGTACCCGGTTCCACAACTACCTCTACGACGAACTCGATCTCGACTTCGTCTACAAGGCGTTCACCACCGACGATCTGCCGGCCGCCATCGCGGGGATCCGCGCGCTCGGGATCCGCGGCTGCGGCGTGTCCATGCCGTTCAAGGAGGCGTGCATCGACCACGTCGACGTCATGCACCGCTCGGCGTCCGCCATCGACTCCGTGAACACCATCGTCAACGAGGACGGAGTCCTGCACGCCCACAACACCGACTACTCGGCGGTGGCCGACCTGGTCGGCGCGGCGAACGTGGACCGGGCCACGCCGGTGACCGTCACCGGGAGCGGCGGAATGGCGAAGGCCGTCGTCGCCGCCCTTCGCGACAGCGGGTACACCGACGGGATCGTGGCCGCGCGCAACGAGCGCACGGGCCCGGCGCTGGCCGACGCCTACGGGTACCGGTGGCAGCCCGTTCCCGATCCCGCGCCCGGGTCGTTCCTGGTGAACGTCACGCCGGTCGGGATGGCCGGGGGTCCCGACG
The DNA here is from genome assembly GCF_001620025.1 of Rhodococcus sp. PBTS 1. Lineage (NCBI taxonomy): Bacteria > Bacillati > Actinomycetota > Actinomycetes > Mycobacteriales > Nocardiaceae > Rhodococcus > Rhodococcus sp. PBTS 1. Next base: position 861,574 of record NZ_CP015219.1, on the reverse strand, counting down.
CCGACGCCCTGCCCTTCGGGTCCGAGGCCGTCGCCGCGGCGACGGCGGTGATGGACGTCGTGGCGATGCCCAGCGAGACCCCCCTGATCCGGGCCGCACGCGCGGCCGGCACGCCGGTGATCACCGGCGCGGAGGTCATCGCGCTGCAGGCCGCGTCGCAGTTCACGCTCTACACCGGCGTCACTCTGCGGCCGGAGCAGATCCAGCGGGCGTCGGAGTTCTCGCGGCGCTGACGGCTCACCATCCCTGCCACGACGGCTTGTGCGCTGCGGCGTAGCGGTAGTAGTCGGCCAACTGCAGCCCCGCCGCGGCGGCCTCGTCGATCACCACCGTGACCCGCGGGTGCAGTTGGATCACCGAGGCCGGGCAGAAGGCCGAGACCGGTCCCTCCACGGCGGCGGCCACCGCGTCGGCCTTGCCGTCGCCGAGCGCCAGGAGCACCAGATGCCGGGCCTCGCCGATGGTTCCGAGCCCTTGCGTCATCACGTGGTGCGGCACGTCCTCGGCGGAGTCGAAGAATCGAGCGTTGTCCCGTCGGGTCTGCTCGGTCAGAGTCTTCACACGCGTCCGTGACACCAGCGACGACCCTGGCTCGTTGAACCCGATGTGCCCGTCGGTGCCGATGCCGAGCAACTGCACGTCGATGCCGCCGGCCTCGGCGATCGCCCGGTCGTACCGCGCCGATTCGGCGGGGACGTCCTCGGCCTCGCCGTCGGGACCGTCGATCGCGGTGGGGTCGATGTCGACCAGCGCCGCGAACTCGTCGCGTATCACCGAGCGGTAGGACTGGGGGTGCGCCGTCGGCAGCCCGACGTACTCGTCCAGCAGGAACGCCCGCGCCCGCGCGAACGACAGGCCCTCTTCCCGGTGACGCCGACCGAGCTCGCGGTACACCCCCAGCGGGGTCGACCCCGTCGCGAGGCCGAGCACCGGGCCGCCGGGATGGTCGCCCGCACGCACGCACCGCTCGACGATGTCCGCGGCCAGCGCATGCACGGCCGCCGCGTCGTCACGAATGACGATCTCCACTCAATCCACGTCCTCTCCTGCTCGCACCACGCCGACGGGCGCGAGGCGATCGTCGGTGATCACCAGGTCGGCGCGTAGCCCCGCCTCCAACCGACCGAGCGTGTTCTCCAGTCCGAGGAACCGCGCCGGCGTCGCCGACCCCATCCGCACCGCGGACACCAGATCGACGCCGGACTCCTCGACGGCACGACGGACGATGTCGAGCACCGTCGACGTGCCTCCGGCGATGGCACCGCCGGACGTCAGCCGGGCCACTCCGTCGGTGACGGTGACGTCGAGAGCGCCCAACCGATACGGCCCGTCCGCGACGCCCGCCGCGGCCATCGCGTCGGAGACGAACGCGACGCGGTCCGGTCCCACCAGATCGACCACCGCGCGGACCGTCTCGGGGTCGAGATGAACGCCGTCCCCGATCAGTTCGAGCATCATCTCCCCGCGCGCGGCCGCCGCGAGGCAGGCCGCGACGGGACCGGGGGCGCGGTGGTGGAACGGCGGCATGCCGTTGAAGAGGTGCGTCGCGGACACCGGTCCGGTCAGGCGACGGGCGACGTCGGTGACGGTCCGCGCGTCGGTGTCGGTGTGGCCGAGGGATCCTCGGACGTCGTGACGAGCCAGCACGTCGATCAGGTGGTCGACGCCGTCCGTCTCGGGCGCGAACGTCATCGACCGCACGGCGCCCTGGCCGGCGGTGAGAACCCGGTCCAGCATCTCGACGTCGACGGGGACGATCGACGCCGGATCCTGTGCGCCGCACCGACTCACGGCGAGGAACGGCCCTTCGAGATGCACACCGGCGATGTCACCGGAGTGCCACAGGGCCGCCAGTACCGACGTCTGGCGCACGAGCACGTCCGCCGGGGCGGAGACGAGCGAGGCTAGCATCGTCGTCGTCCCGCGTCGGCGGTGGAAGCGCACCGCCGTCGGCGCGGAATCCGCTGTCGCATCGGGAAATCCGACACCACCACCGCCGTGGCAGTGCACGTCGACCATGCCCGGCAGCAGGGTGAGCGGCGTCGCCGGCCCCCCGTCGGACCGGTCCGACTCGATCCCACTGTCGAACCGGTCCGACGCCGGTCCCACCCACTCGATTCGCTCGCCGCGGGTGATCACCACGCCGTCGTCGATCACCGCGTCGGCGGTGACGACGCGTCCGCGGAAGAGGCGCTCGGTCACGCCTTTCCGGACGCGTCGTCGAGCACCGCGTCGTCCTCCCGACCGGGCGTGCGGAGGTTCCACTTCTTGATCACGACGCTGAAGAGCACGTAGTAGATCACCGCGTAGACCAACCCGATCGGAATCAGCATCCAGGCCTTGGTGGCGATGCCGAAGTTGAGGAGGTAGTCGATACCGCCCGCGGAGAAGAAGAACCCGTCGTGGATACCGAGGGCGTTGGTCAGCGCCATCGACGTACCGGTGAGTACGGCATGCACGACGTAGAGGGGCCACGCGACGAACATGAACGAGTACTCGAGCGGCTCGGTGATGCCGGTGACGAAGGCGGTGAGACCGGTGGAGAGCATGATGCCGCCCACGACCTTCTTCTGCGAAGGCTTGGCGTTCCGGTAGATCGCGAACGCGGCCGCGGGAAGAGCGAACATCATGATGGGGAAGAAGCCGGTCATGAAGACGCCGGCCGACGGGTCGCCGGCGAAGAACCGGTTGAGGTCACCGCGGACGATCTGCCCACTGGCGTCCGTGTAGTCACCGACGAGGAACCAGACGACCGAGTTCAGGATGTGGTGCAGGCCCGTGGGAATGAGCATGCGGTTCGCGAAGCCGTAGATGCCGCTGCCGACCACGGAGTGATCCGCGACGGTGGTACCGACCCAGTTCAGGGCACTGTAGAAGAGCGGGTACAGGAACGACATGAGGACCGCGACGATCAGTCCCGTCACGGCGGTGAGGATGGGAACCAATCGACGACCGCTGAAGAACCCCAAGTAGTCCGGCAGCTTCTGCCGGTAGAAGCGTTGCCAGAGAACGGCGGAGAGCAGACCGATGACGATGCCGGCCAGGACGCCGTAGTCGATGGTGGCGGGATCGCCGTTGGCGTCCACCTCACCGGCGAGCACCACGGGTGACATCGCCTCGAAGACGCCGTTCATCACCATGTAGCCGACGACGGCGGCGAGAGCGGTGGATCCGTCGGCCTTCCGTGCCCACCCGATAGCGATGCCGACGGCAAAGATGAGGGGCAGCCAGGTAAAGACCGATTGACCGGCCGCGGAGATGACGGACGCCGCCGTCTCCAGCGGTGCGAACCGGCCGAGCAGGTCGGGCTGCCCCAGGCGGAGCAGGATGCCGGCCGCGGGCAGCACGGCGATGGGCAACATCAGCGACCGGCCGAAGCGCTGCAGTCCGGCCAATGACCGGGACTCCTTCTTGACCGTCGAATCCGCGTCCGGCGCGGGCGTTCCTGTGGAACCGTCGATGGGGGCAGCCATGGGGACCTTCTTCTCGAAGAGTGTTGTGGACCGGCGTCTCCCACGGGTACTGTCCGGTCATAACCAGTTGTAGTTTGGCCAGGTCGGACGTCGATGTCAACCGGCTTCTGTGACCGCGACTACACCGACAGCGAGAGGAACCCACCATGGGCAAGGCGGAGCAGATCGTGGCCGGCCTCGGCGGCGCGGACAACATCGTCGAGATCGAAGCGTGCATCACCCGACTGCGCACCGAGGTGCGCGACGGATCCCTCGTGAACGAGGCGACGTTGAAATCCGCCGGCGCGCACGGTGTCTTCGCCAAGGGCACCGCGGTGCAGGTCATCGTCGGCCCGGAAGCCGACACCCTCGCCGAAGACATCGAGGACATTCTGTGACGACGGTCGCGGCGCCCCTGGCCGGCACGGTCGTCGCCCTCGCCGACGTGCCGGACCCGGTCTTCTCCGCGCAGATGGTGGGTGCCGGCGTCGCGATCCGGCCGTCGACGCGGACGGGCCGGGTCGACGTCGTGGCCCCGGTCGCCGGTCGGCTGCTGAAGCTGCATCACCACGCCTTCGTCGTCCTCACCGACGACAGGAAGGGCGTCCTGGTGCACGTCGGCATCGACACGGTGCAGATGAAGGGCGACGGCTTCGAGCTCGTCGCCACCGAGGGCGCCACGGTGGCCGTCGGCGACGTGGTGGTGCGCTACTCCCCCGACGCCGTCGTCGCCGCAGGGTACGACGACGTGTGTCCGGTGGTGCTGATGGACTCGGCGGCCGACTCGGTGGACGCGTCGCGCGTCGGTCGGGACGTCGTCCCCGGCGACACCGTGTTCGAGATCTGAGCCCGCACAACGGGATTCGGGAAGATCAGGGCCGCCGACCCGGGCGTCGCTGGCCCTGCACCTCCATCGACAGCTGGTACCGATCGCAGCGGTACCAGCTCTCGCAGTGCTCGATCGGCTGATCGCCGTGGAAGGACACGCGGTCGAAGTACAGCACGGGGGCACCGCGCTTCGTTCCCAGCAGCGTCGCGATCTCGGTGTCCGCCGCGGTGGCACTGACGGTCTGCTCGGCGCGGTCGATGGTCCGGTCGTAGTGCACCGAGACCGCGTCGTAGATCGACGCGCTGAGATCGTGCTCCATCAACCCGGGCAGGACCGACGCGTCGTACCAGCCGTCGTCGACACTGACCGGCTCGCCGTCGGCGAGGCGAAGCCGCTTGATGTGGTACGCCTTTCGGCCGTCGTCGATCCCCAGCGCGGCGACCGTCGCCGCGGACGGTTCCTCGAGTCGCGCGAACAGCACCACCGTGGTGGGCCGAAGCCCCTGGGCCCGCATCTCCTCCGAGAACGACGCCAGGTGCAGACGCGACTGCACCGGTCGGCTGGCGACGAACGTCCCCTTGCCGCGCACCCGCACCAGATGACCTTCGTTGACCAGCTGGCCGATCGCTTCGCGGACCGTGATGCGGCTGACGCCGTAGTCCTCCATCAGCCGCCGCTCGCTGGGCATGAGGTCGCCGGGCTGCAGTTCCTTGGTGCATCGATGCAGCAGAATGGCGCGCAGCTGTTCGTGTTTGGGAACGGCACTGTCCCGAAGATGGACGGGCATCACCACGAGCGTCTCCGGGGGTCTCGGCCGAGCAGGGCGGGGCGACGGGGTCCATTCCGCCGGGGCGGTACGGACTGGTCCCGACCGATCCTAGTCCTGACGACGTTCCTGCGCGCGCGCTTTCGGCCCGTCCCGCCGCCCTGCCACCCCGGGCAGTCCGGAGGCCGGTCGCATTGTTCCCCGGGCAGGCCGGAGGCCGGTCGCACAATTCCGACGTGTGGCATTCTCCTGTGCCATGACCACTGCCCCCGATGCCGCCGACTTCCCCGTGCTGTGGCCGGTGCCGACCCGGTGGGCGGACAACGACCACTACGGCCACGTCAACAACGTCGCCTACTACTCGTTCTTCGACACCGCGGTCAACGGCTGGCTCATGTCGGCCACGGGTACCGACATTCGCGAGCTGGACGCCGTCGGGGTCGTCGCGGAGACCTCGTGCCGCTTCCTCGCCCAGCTGAGCTTCCCGGACGAGCTGCGCGTCGGCATCGCCGTCGAGAAACTGGGAACGTCGTCGATCGTGTACTCCCTGGCCGTGTTCCGGGTGGCGGGCGGGCCGGAGACCGGTCGAGACGACAACAGGGACGAACTCGTGGCGGCGGCGTCGGGGCGGTTCGTCCACGTCTACGTCGACTCCGCGACCCGCCGACCGGTTCCGATTCCCCCCGACATTCGCGCCGTCGTCGAGCCGCTCACGGCATGACGGAGGCCGCGGCGCGCCCGGTGAGCCTCGCGGTGCCGATCGGCGCCGGGGTGGTCACCGCGCTGGTGGGGTTCACGTCGTCGTTCGCGGTGGTGCTCACGGGCCTGCGCGCGGCCGGTGCCACGGAGGCGCAGGCGGCGTCCGGTCTGTTCGCGCTGAGCCTGATCATGGGCTTCGGCATCGTGGGTCTCGCTCTGCGCTACCGCATTCCGCTGACCCTGGCGTGGTCCACACCCGGCGCCGCGCTGCTCGCCGGCACCGGGGCCGTCGTCGGCGGGTGGCCGGCGGCCGTCGGGGCGTTCGTCGTGGTGGGCCTGGCGATCGTGCTGACGGGTGCGTGGCCGCGCCTCGGGGCGCTGGTCGCCTCGATTCCGGTCTCCCTCGCACAGGCGATGCTGGCGGGCGTCATCCTGCCGCTGTGCCTCGAACCGGTCCGTGCGCTGGCGGCGTCGCCGGTGGCCGTGGCCCCGGTTGTCCTGACCTGGCTGGTGCTGCAACGCTTCTCGCCCCGCTGGGCCGTCCCCGCGGCGTTCGGCGTCGCCGCCGTGGTCATCGGGCTGGCCCTGCTGCGTTCCGGTACGTCCGTCCCCACGGACGGGCTGGTGCCGACGCTGTCCCCCGTCGCTCCGGTCTGGACCTGGCAGGCCGCCGTCGGGGTCGCCCTGCCGCTCTACATCGTGACCATGGCATCGCAGAACATTCCGGGTACCGCCGTCATGGCGTCGTACGGCTACACCGTCCCGTGGCGTGCGTCGATGACGGTCACCGGGGCCGCGACCGCCGCCGCGGCTCCGGTCGGCGCATTCGCCGTCAACCTCGCGGCCATCAGCGCGGCGCTCGCCGCCTCCCCCGACGCCGAACCGGACCGGGATCGCCGCTGGATCGCCGCCGTGACCGCCGGCGTCGCGTATCTCGTTCTCGCCGTGGGCTCGGCTGCCCTGGCCACCCTGGTCGCCCTCGCACCCGCCGGCATCGTCGAGACCGTGGCGGGCCTGGCGCTGCTCGGCACCCTCGCGTCTGCGCTCGCGGCGAGCACGCAGCACCCGTCGGACCGGGTGCCCGCCGCGATCACGTTCGTCGTCGCGGCGTCCGGCGTGGCCGTCGCCGGCATCGGCTCGGCCTTCTGGGCCCTCGTCGCCGGTCTCGTGGTGCGCGCCGTGACCGCGGACCGGGGCTAGAGAATCCCGGCGTCCTCCGCGGTGGCGACGGCGCGCGCGACGATGCCGTCGATGAGCGACGTCGTCGGGCCGCCGTCCCGAGCGCGGTTGCGTTCGTCCGCCATCGCCCGTCGGAGCACACCCTCGGCAATGATCGACAGCTTCCACAACGCCAGGGCATGCCAGTACCGGACCGTCGCGGTGTCGCGGCCCGTCGACCGGGCGTAGGTCTCGACGAGCTCGTCCCGGCTGGGGAAACCCGGCAGCGTCGACACCTGGAAGAAACCGGGGGTGTCGTCCGACGCCTCGGACCAATAGGCCAGCAGGGCACCGACGTCCGCGAGGGGGTCGCCGAGCGTGCACAGTTCCCAGTCGACGACGGCGACGATGGCGCCGTGGCCCCCGGTGATGACGTTGCTCAGATGGAAATCGCCGTGCACCAACGACAGCTCGGTCTGCTCCGGAGCGTGCTCCGTCAGGGCCGCGGCCAGCCGCTCGAGGACAGGGACCTCGCGCGTCTTCGACTGTTCCCACTGGGCGGACCAGCGCTTGATCTGGCGCGCCGCGTACGGCTTGTGGCTCGCCAGGTCGATCAACCCCGTCGCCTCGAGATCGACGGCGTGGATGCGGCCGAGGGTGGTCGGCATCTCCACCCCGACGGTACGACGACGGTCCTCCGGCACGTCCGCCGCCACCGACGGGTCGTCGAGGACGACGCCGTCGACGTGACTCATGAGCACCAGCGGCGCATCGGTGACCGCGGGATCGTCGGTCAGGGCGATCGTGCGCGGGACCGGAACGGCGGTGTTCTGCAACGCCGACAGGATGCGGAACTCGCGGGCGACGTCGTGTGCGGAGGCCAGCAACGTGCCCAGTGGAGGGCGGCGCAGCACCCACCGACGGCCGGCGTCGTCCGACACCAGGTAGGTCAGATTGGACTTTCCGTTGCCGATGCGCTCGTACGCGAGATCGCCCTGCGCGCCGATGTCCAACCCCGCGATCCACGCGGCGATACCGTCCGTGTTCAGGCCGGCGGGGGTCGCGTCGGTCACGGGGTGACCTTCCGGTACGGCGCGAGCTCGGTCCGCGCGATGGTGCGCTTGTGCACCTCGTCGGGGCCGTCGGCGAGCCGCAGGGTCCGCAGGTGGGCGTACATCGACGCGAGCGGGAAATCGTCGGACACCCCACCGCCACCGTGCACCTGGATGGCGCGATCGACGATCTTCAGCGCCATGGCCGGAGCGGCGACCTTGATGGCGGCGATCTCCACGCGGGCTTCCTTGTTGGAGAATTCGTCCATCATCCAGGCGGCCTTGAGCGTGAGCAGCCGGGCCATCTCGATCTCGATGCGGGCCTCGGCGATCCAGTCCTGGATGTTCGCCTGCGCGGCAATGGGTTTGCCGAACGCCACGCGCGAGGACGCCCGCTCGCACATCAGCTCGAGCGCCCGCTCGGCCATTCCGATCGCGCGCATGCAGTGGTGGATGCGACCCGGGCCGAGACGGGCCTGGCCGATCATGAATCCGGCACCCGGGCCGGCGAGAACGTCCTTGCCGGGAACGCGCACGTTCTCGAACAGCACCTCGGCGTGGCCCTCGCGATCCTGGTAGCCGAACACCGGCAGCCCGCGGAGCACCGTGACGCCGGGGGCGTCCATCGGCACCACCATCATCGACTGCTGCTCGTACGTCGCCGCCTCGGGCGCGGTCTTGCCCATCACGATCATGACCCGGCAGTTCGCGTGCAGCGCGTTGGAGGTCCACCACTTGCGCCCGTTCAGGATCCAGTCGTCCCCGTCGGCCGTCATCGACATGGCGATGTTGGTGGCGTCCGAGCTCGCGACGGCGGGTTCGGTCATGGCGAACGCCGACCGGATCTCCCCGTTCAGCAGCGGGGTGAGCCAGGTCTGCTTGTGCTCGTCGGAGCCGAATCGCGTGAACACCTCCATGTTTCCGGTGTCCGGCGCCGAGCAGTTGCAGGCCTCCGGCGCGATGGCCGGGCTACGGCCCATGATCTCCGCGAGGGGCGCGTACTCGGCGTTGGTCAGACCGGGACCGTACTCGGAGTCCGGGTGGAAGAGGTTCCACAGTCCGCGGGCCCGGGCCTCGGACTTGAGCTCCTCGAGCACGGCGGGTTGATGATGCGGGTCACCGGATTCGCGAATCTGCCGCTCGTACACCGCTTCCGCGGGATAGACGTGCTCGTCCATGAAGGCGAGCAGCCGCTCGCGGTAGTCGAGACAACGGTCGGTGAAGGAGAAATCCATGCGGGTCAGCCCTGTCTGGTGTCGGCGGCGGAGTCGAGCGTGCTGCGTTCGAGAGTGCTGTGGTCGGGAGTGCTGTGGCCGGGAGCGCTGCGCTCCAGGCTGCTGCGGTAACGGCGCATGCCGGCGATCCACCGGTCGTAGTCGGCACTCTTCTGGGAGTACATCGTCAGCACCTGTGGGTGCGGCAGGATCAGGAAGCGCTCGGCCTCCATTGCCTCGAGCGTCGTGCGCGCCACGTCGTCGGGTTCGAGGACGTCACCGGCGCTCGTCACCGCGGCGGCGGCCACGGACGCGCCCTCCCGGTCGCTGTCGAAGCCGGAGTTCAGCAGTGCCGTGTTCACGCCCATGGGGCACAGGCAGCTGACAGCGACGCCGCGATCGCCGTAGGTGACCGACAGCCACTCGGCGAACCCGACCGCCGCGTGCTTGGAGACCGAGTAGGTGGCGGAGCCGATCTGGGTGAGCAGGCCCGCCGCCGACGCCGTCGTCAGGAAGTATCCGGGCGTCCCGCGCTCCAGCCACCGCGGAATCACCAGGCGGGCCGCGCGCACGTGGGCGAGCACGTTGACGTTCAGCGCCGTCGACCACGCCGCGTCCGTGCTGTCGAGTCCCATCCCGGCGGTGGTGCCCGCGTTGGCGACGAACACGTCGAGCGGCCCGAAGGTCGACTCCGCCAGATCCACCGCCGCAGCGATGACGGCGTCGTCGGCCACGTCGCCACCGAGGGCGCGCGCCCGATCACCCAGCCGATCCGCGACCGCCTGCGCTGCACCGCCGTCGAGGTCGACGACCACCACCCGATTACCCGCGTCGACCAGCGCCGACGCCAGCGCGGCACCGATGCCGGCGCCACCTCCGGTGACGACCGCGACCCTGTCCGTCATTCGCATCGTTCCGATAGTAGGCACGGGTGAGCCAGGTCACGACAGTGGCCCGGTGAGTCGTTGTCACGACAGTGGGCTCGGCGGGGCTCGGTGGGGCGGAGTCTCACCGGGCCTAGAACGAGGTGCGCTTCTTCTCCTGCTCGAGCACGTCGTCGAGATCCTTCAGCCGATCCATCGAACTGACGGCGCGGCGGGTGCGCATGTTCGATGACAGCAGGTCGCGATGACGATGGGTGAAGGCCCAGTACCCGGCGGTGAAGGGACACGCGTCCTCGCCGAGCCGCTTCTTCGGGTCGTACGCACATCCCTTGCAGTAGTCCGTCATTCGGTCGATGTAGGCACCGCCGGAGGCATACGGCTTGGTGGCGATGATGCCGCCGTCGGCGTGCTGGCTCATGCCGACGACGTTGACCGGCATGACCCACTCGTACCCGTCGACGAAGTGTTCGGTGAACCACCGCGTGAGCGCCCGCGGATCGTAACCCTGTTGCAGCGCATGGTTTCCCAGGATCATCAAGCGCGGGATGTGGTGCACCCACCCGCGGTCGTGGACGCCCGCGAGCGCGTCCGAGAGGCAGGCCGCGGTGACCTCCTCGGCGTCGAGGCTGGCGAACCACGGCGGCAGCGGCGTGTCCGCCCCCATCTCGTTCTTGTCGATGTAGCTCTCGTCGAGATGCCAGTAGAGGTGCCAGACGTACTCGCGCCAGCCCAGGATCTGGCGGACGAATCCCTCGACGCTCGCGAGCGGGGCGTCGCCGTCCCGGTAGGCCTTCTCCGCCGCGCGCGCCGCGTCGAGCGGGTGCAGGACCCCCAGGTTGAACGGCACGCTGAGAAGGGAATGCGACATCGTCCAGTCCGCGGCCATGACGGCGTCCTCGTACGGGCCGAACGTCGACAGCCGGGTGTCGACGAACGTCGTCAGCGCCTGCTGCGCTTCGTCCGCCGTCACGGCGAACCGACGCGGGCCGTCGGTGCCGGACCACTGCACGTCCATCCCGTCGAGATCGCGTCGCACCTGCTCGTCGATCTCGTCCTCGGTGGGCCACCACGGTTCCGGGACGCCCAGCGTCTCCTGCTTCTTCGGCGGCTTCTCCCGGTTCTCGGCGTCCAGATTCCAGGTCCCGCCCTCGGGATCCTTGCCGTCCATGAGCACCTCGAACCGCCGCCGTTGGTCGCGGTAGAAGTTCTCCATCACGAACGACGTGCGATTGCCCGCCCACTCGGCGAAGTCCTCCCGCGACAGCGCGAAGGTCGGCGTGGGCAGTACCTCCGCCACCAGTCCCTCCTCCGCCATGGCGGCGACGAAGGCCTCCGCGCGACGCGACGTCGGCTGATGCACCACGACGGGACGTCCGACCTTCTCGAGCGCCTCGCGGTAGGTGTCGGTCTTCAGGTGGGTCGCGCGGTCCCCGAGTTCGTCCGCGAGATGCCGCATCCCCGACAGCAGCAGGTGCGCCTTCTGGCGATGCCCGCGCCGACGGCCCAGCGCGCGAGCGGATTCGACGATCACCACCTCGCGGTCCTTCGTCTCGTCGGACGAGTGCACGTGGGGTCCGAGCTGGTCCGCGAAGACCCAGAGCGGTGCGGGGGTGGCCATGGGTGATCATTCCCCGCCGCGTCCCTCCCCAATCGAGGCCCGATCGCGGCCCGACCGAGCCGGTGAAACGAGAGCGGAGGGGGTACGTACCAGCCATGACGTACAACAAGGGCACCAAGGTTCAGTGGAAATGGGGCGACAACACCGCCGAGGGCAAGGTGGTCGAAGTCCACAAGGAGAAGGTGAGCAAGAAGATCAAGGGTTCGGAGATCACCCGCAACGGCACCGACGACAACCCGGCCTACCTGCTCGAGCAGGAGGACGGTACCCAACTGCTCAAACTGGACAGCGAGCTGGAGAAGGACTGACCGTGCACGGTGGCCGGTCGGCACAGTTGCCGGCCGGCGCCACAGCGCATTCTGCGCATTCGACGAAGTTCCTCTTGCGCATCCGGCTACGAGGGGCATGCTGTGAAGCACGCCACAGGCGGCGCGACCACAGCATGACCCGGCCGTTCACGAGACGGCTCGGGCCGGCGCAGGAGGGACACGATCATGACCCCGTCGCACGAGCGACTCCTCGACTCGGTCGGTGAGTCCCCGACACCGCACGACCGCCACCCACGACCGGTGGACCGCATCACCCACCCCGTCCAATTGGTGCAACCCGACGGGCGGCGCGTTCACGATCGCGAGTACTGGGGCCTCGTCGCCGACGTGACCGGCGCCGACCTGCTGGCCCTCTACACCGACATGGTGGTGGCCCGGCGCATCGACACCGAGGCCACCGCCCTCCAGCGGCAGGGCGAGTTGGGGTTGTGGGCACCGCTCCTCGGACAGGAAGCCGCGCAGGTCGGCTCCGCGCGCGCCCTCGACCGCGCGGACTACGTCTTCACCAGCTATCGCGAGCACGCCGTCGCCTACTGCCGCGGCGTCCCCGTCGAGAAGCTGACGGCCCTCTGGCGAGGAACCGCCCACGCGGGCTGGGATCCCACCGAGTACGGCATCACCAACCCGGCGATCATCGTCGGCGCGCAGGGCCTCCACGCCACCGGATACGCGATGGGCACCCGGTTCGACGGCGTCGACGCCGCCACCGTCGCCTACTTCGGCGACGGCGCGACCAGCGAGGGCGACATCTCCGAGGCGTTGTCGTTCTCGGTCGCGTTCGGCGCGGGTGTCGTCTTCTTCTGCCAGAACAACCACTGGGCCATCAGCGAGCCCGTCTCGCTGCAGACGCCCGTCCCGCTGGCCACCCGCGCGGCCGGCTTCGGTATGCCGGCGATCCGCGTCGACGGCAACGACGTCCTCGCCGTGCTCGCCGTGACCCGAGCGGCGGCGCACCGCGCCCGCACCGGCGGTGGGCCGACGTTCGTCGAGGCCATGACCTACCGCATGGGCCCGCACACGACGTCGGACGATCCCACCCGGTACCGCCCCGGCGCCGAACGGGACGTCTGGTCCGCCCGCGACCCCTTGCTCCGCCTGGAACGGCTTCTCGAGCGGGAGAGCGTTCTCACCGACGAGACCAGGGCCCGCGTGGCCGCGACCGCGGACGACGTCGCCGCACGCCTCCGGGCGGCCACGGTCGGTGCTCCCGATCCGGATCCCGCCACCCTGCTCGACCACGTCTACGCCGAGCCCCACTCGCTCGTCGACAGCCAGAAGGAGGCACTGCGATGACCACCGCCACTCCCCTCCGTCCCGAGGGACCCGCCTCCGACCGACCGGAGGACCGCGTCACCGGCACCCTCGGCGGTGCGATCAACGCCGGACTGCGGGCAGCGTTGGACGCCGATCCGAAGGTCGTCCTCATGGGCCTCGACATCGGCAAGCTCGGCGGCGTCTTTCGTATCACCGACGGCCTGCAGAAGGACTTCGGCGATCACCGCGTGCTGGACATGCCCCTCGCCGAGTCGGGCATGGTCGGCACCGCCTTCGGGCTGGCACTCCGGGGCTACCGCCCGGTGGTGGAGATCCAGTTCGACGGCTTCGTCTACCCGGCCTTCGACCAGATCGTCTCGCAGGTGGCCAAGATCCGGTACCGCACCGCGGGCCGGGTCGGTGCCCCGATGGTCATCCGCATCCCCTACGGCGGCGGAATCGGTGCCGTCGAACACCATTCGGAGTCGCCGGAGGCGTACTTCGCGCACACGGCCGGGCTGCGCGTGGTCGCGCCCAGCACGCCCCACGACGCCTATTGGATGATCCAACAGGCCGTCGCCTCCGACGATCCGGTGATCTTCTTCGAGCCCAAGCGCCGCTACTGGGACAAGGGTGCCTGGTCCCCGTCCGCACCGGATCTGCCGCTCGACCGGGCCCGCATCATGCGCATGGGCACCGACGCGACCGTCGTCACCTACGGGTCCACCGTGGGCACCGCCGTGCTCGCGGCGGAGGTCGCCGAGCAGGAGGGCCGCAGCCTCGAAGTGGTCGATCTGCGGTCGCTGTCTCCGCTCGACATGGACACGGTCTGCCGGTCGGTGCGGCGCACGGGACGTCTGGTGGTGGCGCACGAGGACACCGGGTTCCTGGGCATGGCGTCCGAGATCGCCGCGCAGGTGTCGCGCGAGTGCTTCTACTCGCTCGAGGCGCCGGTGGAGCGGGTCACGGGCTTTCACGTTCCCTACCCGGCCGCCCGCCTCGAACGCCACCACCTGCCCGACGTCGACCGCATTCTGGCGGGAGTGGACACCGCGCTCCGCTGACTCCGCCCGGCCGAGCGGCAGGGGGTCGCGGGTGTGAGGGAGGCCTCACAGACGACTCCCAGAATCCTGGCGCATCATGGTGTGCCGTGAGCACGTCGACCACCGAGCAGATCGTCCTGTCCGTCCAGCGATCCACGCCGCGGTTGTGGCTGGCCGCGGCCGTCGGTGCGGTGACCCTCGTGGTTCTCTACGCCGCACTCCCCCTGGCCGGCGTCGCCTATCCGACGGCCCGGCCGATCCTCGAACCGGTGGCCGGCGGCGCCGCCCGACTGCTGTCGGCGATCGACATCACCACCGTCCTGGTGGTGGTGGCGGCACTGACGGTCGTCTCGATCGCGCGGGCCCTCCCCTACGGCATCGGGGCGGTGCTGATGCTCTGTCCGGGCGCGCCGCTCACGGCCGCAGCCGCGCGGTCCTGGCTGCCCGAGTCCGTGCTCGCCTCCGCGCATCCCGACGGCCGGATCGTGGCGGTCGCCTCGCTCGTTGCCGCGGCATCGCTGGTGGTCCCGTCCCGCGTCCGCCCGGCGGTTCTCGGCCTCGGCCTCGCCGCGACGGTCGCGGTGTCCCTCGCTGCCGTCGTCACCGCGGCCGCGTCGTTCGTCGGCGTGCTCGGCGCCCTGGCGATCACCGGGACGTGGTGGGCGCTGGCCGCCGTCGTCATGGCGCATTCACCGATCGCTGCGCGCCGGGAGCGCAAGAACCCCCTCGACACCGCAGCCCTGAAACTTCGCCGCTGAGGGCGAGTTCCAGGGCCGCGGACGGTCGGGAGGCTGGAGGTCAGAGCGCCTTGAGCTCCTCGATGACCGAGTTGACGGACTTCTTCGCGTCCCCGAAGAGCATCGAGGTGCGGTCGGCGGTGAACAACGGGTTGTCGATGCCCGCGTAGCCGGAGCTCATCGACCGCTTGAGCACGATCACCGACCGCGACTCGTCGACGTTGAGAATCGGCATCCCGTGGATGGGCGAGCTCGGATCGTTGCGGGCCGCGGGGTTGGTGACGTCGTTCGCGCCGATGACGAGGGTGACGTCGGTCCGGGAGAACTCCCCGTTGATGTCGTCCATCTCCTTCATCGAGTCGTACTCCACGTCCGCCTCGGCGAGCAGCACGTTCATGTGCCCGGGCATGCGGCCGGCCACCGGGTGGATGGCGTACTTCACCTCGACGCCCTTCGACTCGAGAATCGACGCCATGTCCTTGACCGCGTGCTGCGCCTGGGCGACGGCGAGGCCGTAGCCCGGCACCACGATGACCTGGGAGGCGTAGGCCATCTGGATGGCCGCGTCCGCCGCGGAGGTGGACTTGACCGTCCCCCCGCCCTCGCCGGCAGCACCGGCCGCGGCCGCGCCGCCTCCACCGAACGATCCGAAGACGATGGCCGGGATGGACCGGTTCATGGCCGTCGCCATGAGGTTGGTGAGGATGGTGCCGGACGCGCCGACGATCATGCCCGCGACGATCATCGCGGTGTTGTTCAGCGCCAGACCCGCGGCGGCGGCCGACAGACCGGTCAGCGCGTTGAGCAGCGAGATGACCACCGGCATGTCCGCGCCGCCGATCGGGAACACCACGAACAGGCCCATCAGACCCGCCGCGACCAGGACGATCACGATCCACCAGACCGCCGTGCCCTCACCCGGGGTGGCGTGGATGCCGATCCACACCGACGCGGCCACCGCCACGAGCAGCAGCACCATGTTCAGCAGCTGGAACGTGCGAGCGTTGGAGACGAACGCCTTCTCCACCTTCTTGTTCAGCAGCTCCTGCAGCTTGGCGAACGCCACCAGCGAACCCCAGAAGGACACCGAACCGATCACGGCGGCGAACAGCGACCCGACCACGATGTGGACCGTCGGCTCCTCCCCGTGCTGGAACGCCGAGAAGCCGTCGGTCTCGAGGAACTCCGACCAGGCGATCAGCGCGACCGTGCCACCGCCGACGCCGTTGAACAGCGCGACCAGCTGCGGCATCGCCGTCATCTTCGTGCGCTTGGCCGGCGGCACACCGAGGATCACACCGATCGCCAGACCGGCGGCGATGAGGATCCAGTTGACCGCGGCGGTGTCGCGCACCTCGATCAGCGTGGCCACCACGGCCACCCCCATACCGACGGCGGCGATCCAGTTGCCGCGCACGGCGGTCTTGGGACCGGTCAGGCCCATCAGGCCGTAGATGAACAGCGCGAAGGCGGCGATGTAGAGCACCGCGACGAGGTTGTTCACTTCTCGGCTCCCTCACGCGCGACGGGCTTCGACTTGAACATGCCCAGCATGCGGTCGGTGACGAGGAAGCCACCGACGACGTTGAGGGTGCCGAAGATCAGCGCGACGAACGCGATGATCCGCACGCCCCACGACGCGTCCTCGGGCAACCGGCCCAGGACGATCAGGGCGCCGAGCACGACGATGCCGTGGATGGCGTTGGTGCCCGACATCAGCGGCGTGTGCAGCGTGTTGGGCACCTTGGAGATCACGGCGAACCCCACGAACCCGGCGAGAACCAGGATCGCGATGTTCGCAAGCAAGGACAGATACATCAGGCGTCCGCCTTTTCGGTGGTGGGGACGTTCCGCGTCACGCAGGACTTCTCGAGAACCTCGTCGGAGAAGTCGGGTGCGAACGCCCCGGACTCGTCGAGCATCAGTTCGAGCAACGCGGACACGTTCTTCGAGTACAGCTCGCTGGCGTGCTCGGGCATCGTGGCCGGCAGGTTCAGCGGCGAGCAGATGGTGACGTCGTTCTTCACCACGGTGCGACCGGGCTCCGTGAGCTCGCAGTTGCCGCCCGTCTCCCCCGCGAGGTCGACGATGACGCTGCCCGGCTTCATCGCCGATGCGGCCGCCGCCGTGACCAGACGCGGCGCGGGCCGACCCGGCACGAGCGCGGTGGTGATGACGACGTCGAACGTCGCGATCGCCTTCTCGAGCGCCGCCTGCTGCTGCGCGCGTTCGTCCTCGGTGAGCTCGCGGGCGTACCCGCCCTCACCCGCGGCGTCGATCCCGAGATCGAGCCACTGGGCACCGACCGACCGGACCTGATCGGCCACCTCCGGACGGACGTCGTACCCGGTCGGCCGCGCACCGAGACGCTTGGCGGTGGCGAGGGCCTGCAACCCGGCGACACCGACACCGAGCACCAGCACGGTCGCCGGCTTCACCGTGCCGGCGGCCGTGGTGAGCATGGGGAAGAAGCGCGTCGACTCCGACGCGGCGAGCAACACGGCCTTGTAGCCGGCCACGTTCGCCTGGGAGGACAGCGCGTCCATCACCTGCGCGCGAGAGATGCGGGGAATCGCCTCCACCGCGAACGCCTGGACGCCGGCCGCGGCGAGGGCCGGGATGACGGTGTCGGCATTGCGCGGCGCGAGAAAGCCGATGAGGGTGGTGCCGGACGCGAGCTTGCCCACCTCGGACTCCGACGGCGGCGCGACCTTGACCACGACGTCCGCCGACCACGGATCACCGATCTCGGCCCCCGCGTCCACGTAGAGCTCGTCCGGGATGAGCGCACCGAGACCGGCTCCGGCCTCCACGACCACCCGGACACCCTTGCCGACCAACGACGACACGACCTTGGGTACCAGGGCCACCCGCCGCTCGCCCTCGGCGCTCTCGCGCACGACCCCGACGAGCGGCCCGGCGCCCCGAGAATTCTCCACCACTGACGACTTCCTCTACGAACGCATCGACGTCCCGACAGGGGTCGAGACGAGAGATGACCTGCGCATCGCCGGCCCGCCCGTGGTTGGGGACGCGTCGGCAGGGCCGTGGCCATGCAAGAAGGAACGACGGGCGACGGGGGCGGTTCGCACACGCCACGTCACCGATCGGTTCCGCATCACGGCCGGATAGGGCCGACCAGAAACGTAACGCACACCACAGACACACAGCCGCATACCGGACACGGATTGTGAGAGAACTCATAACACCCGTCCGGTCCGCTCACCGGGCACACTCGACGGCGTGACCGCCACCGTTCCCGACGACGTCCTCACCGCGCTGCGCCGCGCCGACTCGATCACCGTGTTGACGGGTGCGGGGATGTCGGCGCAGTCGGGAATCCCCACGTTCCGCGACGCGCAGACGGGCCTGTGGTCCCGCTTCGACCCCGCCGACCTGGCCAGTCACGCCGCGTTCGTGCGCGATCCCGATCTGGTGTGGGGGTGGTACCGGCGGCGGGCCGCGCTGGCCGCACGGGCCGAACCCAACGCCGGCCACGTCGCCCTCGCGCGGTGGCAACAGCACGCGGAGAACCGCGGCGCGTGCCTGACGATCGCCACGCAGAACGTGGACGATCTCCACGAGCGCGCGGGGTCCGTCGTCGCCGCCCACGTGCACGGTTCGTTGACCGCGGTCCGGTGCTCGGTCTGCGACGCGCCGTACCACGGTCCGCTGGACGACGGCACCGACAGCGGCGCCGGCGACGACGCCGGCAACGACACCGACGAGATCCGCGTGCCGCCCCCGTCGTGCGCCGAGTGCGGCAGTCCGGTCCGGCCGGACATCGTCTGGTTCGGCGAGGCATTGCCCGAGGACGCCTGGCGGGCCGCGGAGAGTGCGGCCGAGGAGGCCGACGTCGTCCTCGTCGTCGGCACGTCCGGCGTCGTCTATCCGTTCGCGGGCCTGCCGGCACTCGCCCGCAGCGCCGGCGCACTGGTGCTCGAGATCGACCCCGCGGAGACGGCCGTGTCGGACATGGCCCACCACCACCTGCGGGCCGGCGCTGCCGACGTACTCCCCGCGCTGCTGGACAGCGTTCTCGATCTCAGCGTTCCCGACCACGGAGAGGTGCGATGACCCCCGACTGCATCTTCTGCGCCATCGTCGCCGGCGCCGCACCGGCCACCGTGGTGCACGAGACGGACACGACGCTGGCATTCCTCGACATTCGACCCGTCACGACCGGCCACACGCTCGTGATCCCGAAGGCCCATTCGGCCGGGCTGGCCGACCTGGACCCCGCGATCGCCGGTGACGTGTTCCGCACCGGTCAGCTGCTCGCGGCCGCGGTCCGGCGGGGCCTCGGCGCGGACGGGGTCAACCTCGCGATGAACGACGGGCGGGCGGCGTTCCAGACGGTCTTCCATTCGCATCTGCACGTGGTTCCGCGGCACGACGGCGACCGCATCCGGTTCGTGGCGGGTTTCGTCACCCGACGTCCGGGCGACCTCGCCCGCACCGGCGAGGCCATCCGGGCGGCCGTGGTCGCCGACTGATCCTGGCGGTGACCACGGCCGGCCGCGGCGCCGGCGTCAGGATCGGCCGGCCGCGTCGGCGCCGGCGGCGAAGAACCACGCCACCGCGAGCGCACCGGGGTCGACGACGTCCCGAGCGGCGTCGCCCACGTAACTGGCGCGGCCGCGCCGCGCGGTCATGCCGGCGGTGTCCTGCGCCCCTCGCGCCGCGGTATCCGCAGCGGCGGTCAAGGCCGCCGCCAGCGTCTCCGCCCGCGCGTCGTGCAGGGCGTCGGCCGCCGGGGCGAGCGCGTCGACCATCGTGCGGTCGCCCGGGGCGGCGCCGCCCAGTCGCACGACGATCTCGAGCGCGCCCCGCACGGCGTCCGCCATCGTGTCGGCGTCGACGTCCCGCCCGGCGAGTCCGTCGGCCAGGCGGTGGAACACCGCCCCGAAGAGCGCACCGGACGTTCCCCCGGCGTTCTCCAGGAAGCTGCGGGACAGCGCCGCGAACATCGCCGCGGCGGGCAGGGCGGACGACGCGTCGGGCGCATCCCGCAGGCCCGCCTCCATGGTGACGCCGAAGTCGCCGTCGCCGGCGCGCCGGTCCAGCTCGGTCAGCTCGTCCACCGCGTCGCGCACCCGTTCCGTGAATCCGGTGATCCACGCGGTGATCACCGGATCGGGCTCCCCCTCGCCGGCCGACGCCGAACCGGCCGCATCCGACCGACTCTCCCCGTCCACGACGGAATCCGAGCTCGGGTCACCGGCCGGCGCGTTGGGCCACGCGGGCGCGGCGGTGGGGGCGTCCCACAGGGTGAGGACCTCGTCGGTCGGCAGGTCGGGACCGCATCGCACGACCGTCAGGGACACACCGGCCATGTCGAACGCGGTCACGTAGGTCCCGACGAGGTGGCGGCGCACCCGCACCCCGCGGGCGGCCAGGGCGTCGAGGGCGTCGCCGAAGACCACCGCGATCTCGAGCGCGTGCGTGCCGCCGAGCCCGTTGACCACCAGAAGCACCTCGTCCCCGTCGCCCGCCCCGAGGGCGGCCAGCACGGGATCCAGCAGGGTGTCGACCACCTCGCGAGCGGTCAGGGTGCTCGTCCGGGCGGTGCCGCGCTCGCCGTGGATCCCCACGCCCACCTCCACCTCGTCGTCGCCGAGCTCGAACGACGGCGCGGACGCCCCGGGCACGGTGCACGCGCGGAAGGCGACGGCCATGCTGCGCGACGCGGCCGCCACCCGCCGGCCGAGGTCGGCGACTGCGGTCAGGTCGTCCCCGCGTGCCGCCGCGGCACCGCACAGCTTCTCGACGACGACCGTCGCCGCCGTGCCGCGACGGCCGGGACCGTCGGAGTCCGAGGAGTCCGTGGCGACGTCGTCGTCGACCAGGACCGTCTCGACGTCGATGCCGTCCGCGCGGCAGAGGTCCGCTGCCACACCGAAATTGATGACGTCGCCGGTGTAGTTCTTGACCACGTGCAGCACTCCGGCGCCGCCGTCCACGGCGCGAGTGGCGGCCTCGATCGCGAGACTGTTCGGCGACGTGAACACCGCGCCGGGCACGGCCGCATCGAGCATGCCCGCGCCGACGAAGCCCGAGTGCAGGGGCTCGTGACCGGAACCGCCGCCGGACATCACCGCGACACGGCCCTGGTCCACGGGGACGCGACGGGTGAAGTAGCCGGGCCGCTCGACCCAGCGCAGGTCGTCGGCAGCGCGCGCGGTGGCGCGGCAGGCGTCGGCGACGACGGATCCGGGATCGACGATCTTCGAGGACGACATGACCCGACCCTACGGCCGCGTGCGGCTCCGCGGACCGGATGCGACGGCCGGGACGGGACCGCGGGGATGCGAGACTGAGCCATGCGATTGTTCCTGGCGTCCTACCGATTCGGCGCGCACGGAGACCGCCTGCTCGAGCTGGTGGGCACACCCGGTCGCATCGGCGTGGTCGCCGCGGCGGCCGACGCCTGGCCGGTCGCGGCACGGACCGCGGCGCTGACGAGCGACGTCGCGCTGCTCACCGAGGCGGGATTCGATCCCGTCGAGATCGATCTCCGCGCGGTGACGCCGACGACCGCCGAGGCCGCCCTGGCCGGACTGTCGGCCGTCTGGGTGCGCGGCGGGAACACGTTCGTCCTGCGTCATCGGCTGGCCACGTCGGGCGTCGATCACGTTCTGCGCGAACGACTCCGACGGGACGACCTCGTCTACGCCGGATACAGCGCGGGCGCGTGCGTCATGGGACCGTCGCTCACCGGCATCGATGCCGCCGACCCGCCGGCCGAACTCGCCGAGATCACCGACGATCCCGTGCAGCAGGACGGACTCGGAGTCATCGACGACGTGCTCGTCCCGCACTGGTCGACACCGACGGCCCCGTCCGCGCTGGACCCCGACGGTGCCGCCCGAGCCATGGCCGACGCGTGTCGCGCGGCGGGCGTGCGGTACCGGACCCTGACCGACGATCAGGTGTTCGTCCGGGACGGCGACGACGACCGGGTGCTGTGAGGCCGGTAGTTCGACGAGCGGGTCACCCGCTGTGTCGACGAGCGGGTCACCCGCTGTGCGCGATGGGGAACGTGAAGGGTGCCAAGCGATCCATCGAGGCCCACGCCAGCCGGCACCGCCGGACCGTCATCTCGTCGGCGTCGGTGAGCAGAGCATCGAGCAGCAGCGACGGCCGCTCCCCCCACTCGCGCGCGACGGCGGCGACCTCGGACTCGGCGAGCAGACCCGACTGCGCGAGAGCCTCGATCCACGACGAGATCTCGCCGCGGTGCAGCGCCTCGAGGGTGTCGTAGTCGACCCCGTCCTCGACGAAGTCGTAGGAGAACATCGCGGCGGCCACCGCGGCCGCGCTGGTGTTCGACGTGCGCTGCTGCGTCGCAGCTGCCGTCGTGCGGTGCTGCGCCGCAGGCGCTGCCGTCATGCGCTGTGTGGTGCGTGACCGGGCCATGGGAACCCTCCTTGCTCGCCCCCTCGGTGTCGGCGGAGGTGCCGAGGTGCCGTGGTCCGACGCTAACCCCCGCTCGACCCATTGTCGGCAGCTCGCGAGGCACGATCTGGTAACAGAGTGAACACTGTGACTGATGTGACGAGGCTCAGTGAGGCCGGACCGTGATCGCAACACGTCCCGCCGAACCGATCGGTCTCGTCGGGAAACCCCCTCGGCGGGCATCGGTGCGCGGGTAGCGTCGGTCTCGGGTGCTCGCGGGATGCGCGCGCGGACCCGACGTACCCGAGCCACGGGAGGGAACAGTCGATGACCGACACGCGGGTTCAGGACCTGATCGGACTACTGGACGAGAAGGTCGTGGTGACCGACCCGGACATCCTGGCCGGCTACCGACAGGACTGGGCCCGTGATCCGGACGCCGGAACCCCGCTCGCCGTCGTCCGCGCCCGCAGCACCGACGACGTCGCGGCCGTGATGCGCTGGGCCACGACGCATTCCGTACCCGTCGTCCCCCGCGGCGCCGGTTCGGGCCTGTCCGGCGGGGCCACCGCCGTGGACGGCGGCATCGTGCTCTCCACCGAGAACATGCGGGCGATCACCGTGGACCCCGTCACGCGGACGGCCGTGGTGCAACCGGGCCTGCTCAACGCCGAGGTCAAGGCGGCCGCGGCGGAGCACGGACTCTGGTATCCGCCGGACCCGTCGTCGTTCGAGATGTGCTCCATCGGTGGCAACGCGGCCACCAACGCCGGCGGTCTGTGCTGCGTGAAGTACGGCGTCACCACCGATTACATCCTGGGACTCGAGGTGGTACTCGCGGACGGCGTCGTGGTGCGTCTCGGTGGCGCCCGCCTCAAGGACTCCGCAGGGCTCTCGCTCACCAAGCTGTTCGTCGGCAGCGAGGGAGTGCTGGGCGTCATCACCGAGGTGACCCTGCGGCTCATCCCGGCACAGCCCCCGGCCAGCACCGTCGTCGCGACGTTCGCCGAGCTGTCCGACGCCACCGACGCCATCCTTGCGATCACCCGATCGCTGCGCCCCGCGATGCTCGAATTCATGGATCGCACGTCGGTGAACGCCGTCGAGGACGCCATGAACATGGGATTGGACCGCGACGCCGCCGCCATGCTCGTCGCCCGTTCGGACTCCCCCGGCGCGCACCGCACCGAGGAAACCGGGATCATGGCTACCGCGTGCACCGAGGCAGGCGCGGCCGAGGTGTTCGTCACGGACGACCCCGACGAGGGCGAAGCCTTCGCGGCCGCACGCCGATTCGCGATCCCGGCGGTGGAGCGCACGGGGTCGCTGCTGCTCGAGGACGTCGGTGTACCGCTCCCGGCCCTGGCCGATCTGGTGCAGGGCATCGAGAAGATCGCCGACGCCCGGCAGGTGACCGTGGCCGTGATCGCGCACGCCGGCGACGGCAACACCCACCCCCTCATCGTGTTCGACCCCGAGGACCGGGACATGGAGGAGCGGGCGCACCAGGCGTTCGGCGAGATCATGACGCTCGCGATTTCTCTGGGCGGCACCATCACCGGTGAGCACGGCGTCGGTCGGTTGAAGAAGGCGTGGCTGCCCGACCAGGTCGGCGACGACGTCATGGAGCTGACCCGACGCATCAAGAATGCGCTCGATCCGGCGGGAATTCTCAATCCCGGCGCGGTGCTCTGACCGCGGGCGAATCATTTCGGCACACCCGCGTTGCTGAAAGGCAAGCCATACTCAGGTCAGCCTGACCTTGCTGGTGAGAGGGGTTTTTCTCGGTTACCGTCGTGTCCAGACGACCCGACCACGTCACCGAAACGGAGAATGTCATGGCCACCTTGGAAATGCCCGAAGTCACCGACTGTTCGGTGAGCAGCTGCTCCTACAACCACGACGGTTGCCACGCCTTCGCCATCAGCGTCGGCGGCAGCAACGGCACCGCCGACTGCGCCACCTTCATTCCCCTGTCCACCAAGGGCGGACTCGACGTCGTCTCCCCGCAGGTCGGTGCCTGCCAGCGCGCGGACTGCGCCCACAACAAGGACCTCGAGTGCACCGCCGCCGCCGTGCGCATCGGTGCGGGCGAATCCTCCGACACCGCCAACTGCCTCACCTACAGCAAGGCCTGAGACCAGCGCTCAGCTGAAGCCGAGGACCTCGTCGCCCCACACCTCGCGGAGTTCGCGGTCGGGGTCCAGGGCCAGCGAGTCCCGCGAGTCGATGAGCAGCGTTCGCCGACGAGAGTCGTAGGGCGCCCAATGTTTCGAGCCGTCCAGCGCAGCAGGGACCCCGTGCCAGGCGAACGCCACCCAGCGTCGCTGCACCCGCCGGGAGACCTGCTGCGCTGCTCTGCGTCCACCGAGCCAGAACGTCGGATCACGGTCGAACGTGCCGAAATTCCCGAAGACGTAGGGCAGTTCGGTCGCGTGGCCGGCACCGATACGGGCCGCCCGCAGCACCGGTGTCGCGTGATCGAAGCGGTAGACGAACGTCGGGGACCGGCGGCAGTGCGCGTCCGCGATCCACAGGCTCGGCATGCGGAAGCCGGCGTCTCGGGAGAGCGCCGCGGCCCCGGCGCTCGCATCCCGCGAAAAGGCTAGCGCCGCAGCGCTCTTCGGGAGGTCCGGATAGGCCGCCATGATCTCGGCGACACGTTCGGGCGAGAGATCCGGATGGTCGGCGGCGATGGCCTCGAACATGGTGGCCACCGTCTCGGGTGTGACCGGCATCAGCGGTGACTTCATCAGCCGGAACACCGAGGCCTCGTCCTTGTTCGACCCGATGATCAGAGGAACGGGGTGCGAGTAACCCTTCTGGAACGCCGCCACCGGGTACCGGGGCACAACGTCGCCGTCCACGACCGGCGCCAATCCCAGTGTGCCCGGGACCTTCTCGGGAATCTCGTACACGAGCAGGTCCGACGCCTCGACGAGCCGCTCGACCGGCATGTCGCGGAGTTCCTCCACCCGATCCGGACTCAGCTCGACCAATTCGAGGAAGCGCTCCGCGACGGTGCGGGCGCGCTCGGGCCCGTAGACGGAGGTGGCCGGCGCGCTCTGGGCTATGGCCTTGTGGAACAGACCGGCCGCCGGGGGCGAGGTCATGAGCGTCGTCACCGACGCGCCCCCGGAGGACTCGCCGAAGATCGTGACGTTCTCCGGGTCGCCGCCGAACGCCGAGATCGCCTCGCGAACCCAGGTCAGGGCGGCGATCTGGTCCCGGAGGCCGAGATTGGTGTCGAAGCGGTCGCCGCCGAGCGACGGGTCCGACAGATCCAGCCAGCCGAGCGCGCCCACCCGATAGTTGATCGTCACCACCACCACCTCGCCGAGGTGCGACAGGCGATGGCCGTCGTAGATGCGCTGGGCCGAGGACCCCAGGGAGTAGGCGCCGCCGTGGATCCACACCATCACCGGCCGGAGCACGCCGTCGGGCACCGGAGCCCACACGTTGAGGGTCAGACAGTCCTCGTCGATGGGCAGGGTGGCGTCCATCGGGACCGGTCCACCGCGCCCCTGCGGCGCCATGGCACCGAAGGCGGACCCGTCACGCTCGCCGTCCCACGAGACCGGCGGGCCCGGCCGACGGAAGCGGCGCTCGCCGACGGGCGGCTCGGCGTACGGGATCCCCTTCCAGGAGACCACCTCGCCCCGGACCATGCCGCGGACGCGGCCGAACGGACAGGCGACCACCCGGGTGCTCTCGCTCTGCGGCACCCGGCCGACGCTACCCGGCCCGCTCAGGGCCGGACCAGGCCACCGAGCGCGAGATACGCGGCCGGCGAGTAGGCCAGCACGATCGGAGCGAGACCGTCCACCGTGAGCCAGGTGGACGACCCGGTGCCCCGCGCTTCCACTCCGTGCTCGAGGGTCAGACCGGCACTTCGCGCGCCGATCCACGCCCGCCAGGCCCACGTACGGGCCGACTCGTCGACCGCCAGCACCTCGAAGGACACGCGAATGCCGACCGGTCCCTTCACGGTGCCGGTGGTACCGACCGCCAGTCGGTCGGTGGAGGCGTCGACCCCGAGGATCTGCGGCGCCCACGTCGGCCACAACGAGATGTCGGCGTAGCGCTCCCAGGCGGTGTCCGCCGTGGCCTGTCCGCGTCGTCGCAGCGTCGTCCTCACCGCGGGCGGATTGACCCCGCGACCCGAATCCAAACCCGCGATCGACACCCGGTGGGAGTCTCGGACCACGGGGAACAGCAGCGGCGTAGTGTCCGAGAACGGACCACGACAGTCGTCAGAAACGGGTACGCCAATGACCACTCAGGCTTCGGCCAACCACACCGCGAAAGTCATCGGCGTCACCGTGGCCGCGGCGGTGGGCGGCTTTCTCTTCGGTTTCGACTCCTCCGTCATCAACGGTGCGGTCGACGCCATTCAGGGCCATTTCGTCCTCGGTGAGTTCCTCACCGGGTTCACGGTCGCCATCGCGCTGCTCGGGTGCGCCGCCGGGGCCTGGTTCGCAGGTGGACTGGCCGATCGGTGGGGCCGCAAGAAGGTGATGCTGCTCGGCTCGTTCCTGTTCATCGTCTCCTCGATCGGATCCGGCCTGGCGTTCAGCGTGCCCGACCTCATGGTGTGGCGTGTGCTCGGCGGACTGGGCATCGGCATCGCCTCGGTGATCGCGCCCGCGTACATCGCCGAGATCTCCCCGGCGCGCATGCGCGGGAGCCTGGCGTCCCTGCAGCAGTTGGCCATCACCGTCGGCATCTTCGCGGCACTGTTGTCGGACGCCGTCCTCGCCAACAGCGCCGGCGGCGCGTCGAACGACTACTGGTTCGGCATCGAGGCGTGGCGCTGGATGTTCATCGTCGGCGTCGTGCCCGCGGTGGTGTACGGCGTTCTGGCGCTGTTGATTCCGGAGTCCCCGCGCTACCTCGTCGGACAGCATCTCGACGAGGAAGCGGCGCGAGTTCTCGCCGAGGTGACCGGTGAACTGCATCCGGACGAGCGCATCCACGAGATCCGGCTGACCCTCCGCAAGGAGAAGCAGTCGTCGTTCGCGGACATCCGCGGCCCCCGCTTCGGACTCCAGCCGCTGGTCTGGGTCGGCATCATCATGGCCGTCCTGCAGCAGTTCGTCGGCATCAACGCGATCTTCTACTACTCCACCACCCTGTGGAAGTCCGTGGGATTCAGCGAATCCCAGTCGTTCACCACCTCCGTCATCACCTCCGTGATCAACGTGGTCATGACGTTCGTCGCCATTCTCTTCGTCGACCGGGTCGGGCGCCGAAATCTCCTCATGGCCGGGTCGATCGGCATGTTCGTCGGTCTCCTCCTGGCCGCGGTCGCGTTCTCCCAGCAGATCGGCAGCGGCGACGACGTCTCGTTGCCCGAGCCGTGGGGTGTGGTCGCGTTGATCGGTGCCAACCTCTTCGTCGTCTTCTTCGCCGCCACCTGGGGTCCGGTGATGTGGGTCCTGCTCGGCGAGATGTTCCCCAACCGGATGCGGGCGATGGCCCTGGGTATCGGCACGGCAGCCAACTGGGTCGCGAACTTCGTCATCTCGCTGATGTTCCCGCAGCTGACGGAATGGGTCGGACTGTCGATCGTGTACGGCGGGTTCGCATTCTTCGCCGCCGTCTCGTTCTTCTTCGTCAAGGCGAAGATCCCCGAGACCAAGGGCCTCGAACTGGAGGACATGAAGTTCTGACGGCTCCTCTGTCGTCCGCTCTCCGCTCACCGAATCCGCGGTCCCGCACGTCGGGGCCGCGGATTCGTTCGCTTCCGGGACCGGTGTTCGGGCACGCGGGGCGGTGCTACTGTCGCGGCGTACCGACACGGGGTGCTTCGCCGACCGCGGCGAGGCTGAGATGACACCCGCGAACCTGATGCAGATAATTCTGACGAAGGGATGTCCGGCGATGCCGCACACCACGCTGCCCGAAACACCGCTGTCCGAGACACCGCTGCCCGCACCAGCGGGCGAGTCGACGCGCTTCACCGACCACCTCTGGGACGTCACGGCCGACCTGCGCCGCGCCATCGACGGTCTCGAATTCCTGCGCCGACTCGGCGACGGCACCCTCCCGGTGGAAAGCTTCCGCACGTACATCGAGCAGGACGGGCTGTACCTCGAGGGGTACGCGAAGGCGCTGGCGCTGCTCGCCTCCCGCGCGCCCGATCCGGTGGACGGCGCGTTCTGGGCGACGTCCGCGGCCACGGCCGTGACCGTCGAGAAGTCGCTGCACGCCGACCTCCTCGGCGACCCGCGGCTCGGGGACGCACCGACCTCGCTCGAGCACAGCCCCGCCTGCCTCGGCTACGTCTCCTACCTCACCGCCACCGCCGCGACGGACAGCTACGCCGTCGGTGCCGCCGCCGCATTGCCCTGCTTTTGGATCTACGCCGAGGTGGGTCGTACGCTCGCGGCGTCGGCGCGCGAGGTGCTCGCCGCCGATCCCGACCACCCCTACGCACGGTGGGTGACCACCTACGACGCCGAGGACTTCCAGGTCTCCGCGGACCGCGCTCGCGAGGTGGTCGACGCCGCCGCGCGCGACACCGGGCCGGACGAGCGCGCGCGAATGACCCGCGCCTTCGTCGTCGCACTCCGGTACGAGTTGCTGTTCTGGGACACCGCCCTGCACACCACGCCGTGGCCCGCGGCGTGAGGGCGCGCGCGGCAGCGGCCGCCACCCTGATTCTCGCGTCCACCCTGGCCGGGTGCTCGTCGGCCGGCGCGTCCGCGGACACCGTCCGGTTCGCACTGGACTGGACACCCAACACCAACCACACCGGGTTCTTCGTCGCCCAGCAGGAGGGCTACTTCGCCGACGCCGGTCTCGACGTCGAGGTGCTCCCCTACAACTCGACGTCGCCCGACACCCTGGTCGACTCCGGCAACGCCGAGTTCGGCGTCAGCTTCCACAGCTCGGCCACCCACGCCAAGGCCGCCGGCGCGAACATCGTCTCGGTGATGGCGCCGCTCCAGCACTGGGCCACCGGGATCGGGGTCCGCGCCGACCGTCCCGACATCGCGTCACCGCGTGATCTCGACGGCAAGACCTACGCCGGATTCGGCGACGCGGGCGAGTCGGCCTCCCTCGCGGAGGTCATCCGGAACGACGGGGGCACCGGCGAGTTCGAGACCGTCGTCCTCGGCACCAGTGCATACGAGGCCGTGTACGCCGGCGAAGCGGACTTCACCGTGTCCTACTTCGCCTGGGAGGGCCTCGAAGCCGAGCGCGCGGGCACGCCGATGAAGTACTTCGACTACACGGACTACGGCTTCCCCGACTCGTATGCCATCGTCATCGACGGGAACGAGGACTGGCTGGCCGAGAACCCGGACCGGGCACGAGCTTTCGTCCAGGCACTGCAGCGCGGGTACGCCTTCGCGGCGGAGAACCCCGACGCCGCGGCGCAGGATCTGATCGACGCCAACCCGGGCGCCTTCCCCGACGAGGACCTCGTCCGGGAGAGCCAGCGCATCCTCTCCGAACGGTATCTCCGCGACGAGAACGGACGCGTGGGCACGCAGACGCTGAACAAGTGGTCCGGGTACTCGCGGTTCCTCTACGAGGCGGGCGTGCTCACCGGACCCGACGGGGCACCGCTCGCCGAGGAACCGGACTGGTCGACGTACTTCACCGATGAGTATCTCGCCGACTGAGCGGGCGGTGAGCAGGCCCACCGGTCCGTCGACGTCGCGACGGACGGTGGGCCTGCACCCGACACGATGGGCGCCGTCGGTGATCCTCGTGGTCGCTCTGATCGCGGTGTGGGAGAGCTACGTTCGCCTCGCCGGCGTCTCGCCGCGGATCCTCCCGGCCCCGAGCCGAGTCGCCGCGCAGGGGTGGGCCGCGCGGGACGTGATCGCGGGTCACGCCGCGTCGACTCTGCAGGTGACCTTGCTGGGTTTCGCACTCGCCCTGGTGGTCTCGTGGATCATCGCAACCGCGGTGGACTTCTCGCCGAAGCTTCGTCGCGCCGTCGTTCCCCTGCTCGTGGTCTCGCAGACGCTGCCGATCGTGGCGCTCGCACCGTTGATGATCATCTGGTTCGGATTCGGCATTCTCCCGAAGCTGCTCGTCGTAGCCCTGGTCACGTTCTTCTCGATGACGGTCGGTCTGATCGAGGGATTCGCCTCGGCCGACCGAGAATCCGACCGTCTGCTGCGCAGCATGGGCGCCTCGCGTCGTCAGCAGTTCCGGTACGTGCGCCTGCCGTCGGCCGTCCCGCGCTTCTTCACGTCGCTGCGCATCGGCATCACGTACGCGGTGGTCGGGGCCGTGTTCTCCGAATACGTCGGTGCCACCAGCGGTCTCGGCATCTACATGAGCCAGCAGAAGAACGCGTTCCGCACCGATCTGGTGCTCGCGGCGGTGGTCGTCACGGCGTTGTGCTCGATCGCGCTGTTCCTGTCGACCTACGTGGTCGAGCGCATCGTCGCGCCCTGGGCCGTTCAGGAGGCATCGTGACCCCGCCCGACCCCGTGGTCGATCTGCGGAACGTCCACAAGGGATTCGACGGCCGCCCCGTCCTGGACGGCATCGATCTCGCAGTCGAGGCGGGCCGCTTCGTCTCGATCCTCGGCCCGAGCGGCTGCGGGAAGTCCACCCTGTTCTCCGTGATCGCCGGACTCGACCGCGCGGACACCGGATCGGTGGACGCCCCGCCCTGCGCCTACATGCCGCAGAAGGACCTGCTGTTTCCCTGGCGGACCGTCCTCGCCAACACCGCGCTGGGCCTCGAGGTGCAGGGCGTGCCCGCCGCACGCGCACGGGAGACCGCGAACGAGCTGTTTCCCGCGTTCGGACTCGACGGGTTCCAGGACGCACGGCCCGCGGCGCTGTCCGGCGGCATGCGACAACGGGCAGCCCTCCTGCGCACGGTGGTCCAGGGGCGCGAGGTGGTCCTGCTCGACGAACCCTTCGGCGCGCTGGATTCGATCACACGGTCGGCCATGCAGGACTGGCTCGAGGACGTCTGGCAGCGATACCGGTGGACGGTGCTCATGATCACCCACGACGTGCGGGAGGCGGTGCACCTCTCGGATCGCGTCGTCGTCCTCTCGCCCCGACCGGCGCGGGTGATCGACGACGTCGCCGTGACCCTTCCCCGCCCCCGCGGGGCGGACCGCGTGACCACCCCCGAGTTCGCCGAGTACGAGCGTCGGCTGCTCGCGTCGTTGCGCACCGTGTGACCGGTCCCCGCAGAGGAGTGGGCGAGTAGATTCTGGTCATGGCCGAACCGGACGAGACCACCCGCGTCGAGCACCACGCCGACCGGCACCGCTTCGAGATCCTCGTCGGCGACGAGGTCGCCGGGTACGCCGAGTACCGTCCCGGCCCCGAGTCGCGGGACTTCGACCACACGGTGACGCTGCCGCAGTTCCGCGGACGGGGGCTGGCGGCGGTGCTGGTGCGCGACGCCCTCGACGACACGCGGGCGGCCGGCCTGAGCGTCGTTCCCAGCTGCAGCTACGTGCGGCACTTCGTGGACACGAACCCCGAGTACCGGGATCTCGTCGCGGGAGCCTGATCGGCCGGCCTGTCACGAGCGATGGAGCGATCGTGTCGGTGGTCACCGCTACGGTCGCGGCATGAACGAGGTGGACACGCTCGACGGCGCGACGCACAGCGCCTGGGCGACCTTCCGCGCCCTGCTCGCCGACGGTGTGGCGGCTCTGGCGACGGGTGACACGCTGCTGGTCACGTGCCCGAGCACGCCGTCGGATCCCACGCCGCCGTGCGTGCAGTTCCACGGCTGGGACGAGTCGGTGGTGCGGTGCGAGGTGCTCTCCGACGACTACCTCGCTCCGCACCGAGCCTGGACGTCGTTCGGCTCCGCGCTTCTGACCGAGCTCGGATTCCACGCGCCTCCTCGCACCGCGGAGGACGCGGGCGCCGCACCCGACGACACAGAGGACGCGTCGATACCGGTCAACTGGTACCTCGACCTGAGCCACCGGTACGCGGACCGCGCGGCCGACGCGTGTGTGCGCGTGCTGCGGGACGTCTGGCAGGTGCCGCACCCCAGTTTCCTCACCGTCGCCGGGCGGGCCGACGCGGAGGTGTGCGGCATCGGTCGCACGGTCGCCGAGTCCGCGCCGGCGTTGGATCCGTTCGTCGCCGTCCGCACCGCAGACGCCGCCGGCCGTCGCGCCCTGGTCGAGGCCACCCTGCGGCACCTGCTCGGCTTTCTTCCGGACGCGGACGAGGACGGCGACTACCCGTTCCGGCTCGGTCCCGCCTGGCTGTACCTGTGCCCCACCGAGGACGCACCGTTCGTGCAGATTCTCGCCCCGGTGGCCGCGGGCATCGCGGACACCGTGCACGCTGCCCAGGTGATCGCCGACGTCAACCGTCGGTGGCCGCACGTCAAACTCGTACTCGACGAGGATCGGGTGGTGGCCACCGTCGACGTGACGGTCGTGCCGTTCGTCCCCCAGCACGTGCTCGACATGCTGGCGGTGATGGAGAAGTTCGTCGCCGAGACGGCGGAGGACGTCGTGACGGCTCTGGGCGCACGGCCCTACCTGGACCGCACAGGCGTGGTCACGCCCGAACCGGAGGGCCGTACGCCCCTGCTGCCGGAGTCGTTGTGCCGGCTCGCGGAGGCCGTGTGGGAGCGCGGTGCGGACGTGAGCGTCGGTGAGGTCCTCGCCCTGTGCGGCGGGGATCGGACGCGGATCGCCGACCTGCTCTCTCTCGCCCGCGGTTGCGAGAACCAGTCCCTGACCCGGACGGTGTGGGACGACGAGCGAGTGGCCGCGTCCGCGGGGCTCGACGCTCGCGTGTGGCGGGTGACGGCCGCGCTCCTGACCGCCGCGCACAGGCGACTCGTCGCCGAGGCGAGGGACGGCTCGCCGACGGTGCAGCTCGACCTGTTCGGTGGCGTCGACCCGACGGGCGGTGTCGGTGACACGCTCTTCGACTGAACCGGTCGGTGCGGGACGCCCGGGTAACGTCGGAGCGATGGTCTCCCCGGTGATGTCGGTGCCCCGCTACGGGGAGAACACGCTGTCCGA
This sequence comes from Rhodococcus sp. PBTS 1, assembly GCF_001620025.1. Taxonomy (NCBI): domain Bacteria; kingdom Bacillati; phylum Actinomycetota; class Actinomycetes; order Mycobacteriales; family Nocardiaceae; genus Rhodococcus; species Rhodococcus sp. PBTS 1. The sequence continues at coordinate 828,147 of NZ_CP015219.1, read as the reverse complement.
TCTGTTACCCGCCGTGCTCGGGGCGGTGACGGGAAACGACATCGCCCCGTCACTCGACCTCGCCGGCGTCCGGCGCGTGTGCGTTCTCCTGATCGACGGACTGGGAGCACAGCAGCTCGCCGCGCGGGCGGAGCACGCTCCGATGCTGTCGTCGATGAGCGGCGAGACGTGGACGTCGACCTTCCCGTCCACCACGGCCACCAGCCTCGCCTCGCTCGGTACCGGCCGCCCGCCGGGTCAGCACGGCATCGTCGGCTACCTGACGGCGGTCGAGGGGTACGACCGGCCGATGAACCCGCTGCACTGGCGGTTGCACGGGCAGGCCGGAGGCCGGTCGGGGAAGGACGGGCAGGCCGGAGGCCGGTCGGGGAAGGACGGGCAGGCCGGAGGCCGGTCGGGGAAGGTCTCGTCGGATTTGTTGTCCACCCTCGTGCCGGAGGAGTTCCAACCGCACCCGACGGTGTTCGAGCGGGCGTCGGCGGCGGGGATCGCGGTGACCCGGGTGGCACCGTCCTATCAACGGGAGTCGGGACTGACCCGCGCGGTGCTGCGCGGCGGCGACTTCGCGGCGTCGGTGTCGGCGGGTGATCTGGTGGCGCGCACGCTGAGCGCGCTGAACCGGGGTGACCGCTCGGTGGTGTACTCGTACTGGTCGGAGCTGGACCTCACGGGCCATGTCCGCGGCCCGTCGTCGGATGCCTGGAGTCACGAACTCCGACAGGTCGATTCGATGGTCGAGGCCGTCGTGTCGCGGCTGCCGCCGGACGCCGCGCTGGTGGTCACGGCGGACCACGGGATGGTGGACGTGGAGGAGCGTGTCGACGTCGACACCACCCCGGCGCTGTCGCTGGACGTCACGATGATCGCGGGTGAACCGCGGGCGCGGCACGTCTTCGCTCGCCCGGGTGCGGCCGCCGACGTGGCGCAGCGGTGGCGCGAGACGCTCGGTACGGACTACCTGGTGGTCGACCGTGACGAGGCGATCGGCCGCGAGTGGTTCGGGCCGGTCCGGCCGGCCGTCGCGCGGACGATCGGGGACGTGCTGGCACTGGCGCGCGGATCCGGCGCCGTGGTGCGGTCGGGGGCCGAGCCGAATCAGTCCGCGCTGCTGGGCCATCACGGGTCGCTGACCGACGCGGAGACCCGGGTGCCATTGCTGATCGCGCGGTCGTAGCGCCGGGTTCGTGGTTCGCGCCGGGGTTCGAATCGCGGCGAGCACAACCGTGGGCTCGGCGCGCCTGCACTCCTAGCGTCGGACGAGTGACTGTCGACAGCGCGACTCCTCCGCCCTCCCTGGCCCTGCACTGGTTCCTGCCCACGTACGGCGACAGCCGATCCATCGTGGGCGGCGGTCACGGCAGCCGGGCGGGCGCGGCCAGTGGTGACCGGCGGGCGACCATCGGCTACCTGTCCTCGATCGGCCGGGCCGCCGAGGAATTCGGCTTCACCGGCGCCCTGACACCCGCGGGGGCGTGGTGCGAGGACGCGTGGCTCACCACCGCGATGGTGGCCCGCGAGACGGAGAAGTTGGCCTTTCTGATCGCCTTCCGCCCGGGCCTGATCAGTCCGACGCTCGCGGCACAGATGGCGGCGACCTTCTCCCGGCACGCGCCCGGCCGACTCCTGCTCAACGTGGTGACCGGCGGCGAGGCGCACGAACAACGGCAGTACGGCGACCACCTGAGCAAGGACGAGCGATACGCCCGCACCGACGAGTTCCTCACCGTCGTGCGGGGACTGTGGCGGGGTGAATCGGTCACCCACCAGGGCACCCACATCCAGGTGGAGGACGCGTCGCTCCCCTTCCTGCCGGATCCGATCCCGCCCCTGTACTTCGGCGGCTCGTCCCCGGCGGCCGGTCCCGTGGCCGCCGACCACACCGACGTGTACTTGACCTGGGGCGAGCCCCCGGCGGCGGTGGCGGCCAAGATCGCCTGGATCCGCGATCTCGCCCGCGAGCGCGAGCGGACCGTGCGCTTCGGAATCCGTCTGCACGTCATCACCCGCGACACCGCGGAGGACGCTTGGGCGCAGGCGGGCGCCCTGGTGGACGCCCTCGGCGAGGACACCGTCGCCACTGCGCAGGCGAACCTGGCTCGCAGCGAGTCGGTGGGTCAGCGCTCGATGCTCGCGCTGCACGAGGAGAGTCGACGCGACGGGTCGTGGAAGGATCCGCGGGCTCTCGAGATCGCCCCCAACCTCTGGTCCGGCGTCGGGCTGGTGCGCGGCGGTGCCGGCACGGCGCTCGTCGGCAGCCACACGGAGGTGGCCGACCGGATCGCCGAGTACGCGGCCCTCGGTATCGACGAATTCGTGTTCTCCGGCTACCCCCACCTCGAGGAGCTGTACTGGTTCGGCGAGGGCGTCCTGCCGATCCTGCGACGTCGTGGGTTGTTCACGGCGGGTGCACAGCAGACCGGGGCCGCGCACACTCCGTTCCTCCCGGCCTCGCGATGACGCCACCCCTGCTCGACGACGCCGGCGCGCTGGCCGCGGCCGAGGCGGTGCGGGCGGTCCTTGCGACGGGCGCCGCGGCCCGCGACCGTGACCGCGTCCTCCCGCGCGCCGAGCTCGACGCGGTGTCGGACTCGGGCCTGTTGGGCATCACGGTGCCCGCCCGGTTCGGCGGTCGCCCGGTGTCCACCCGGACGGTGGCACGGGTGTTCGCGACGCTGGCCCGTGGGGACGCGAGCGTCGCGCAGATTCCGCAGAGCCATCTGACGTTCCTCGACGCACTGCGCCGGACGGGCACCGACCTGCAGCAGAAGCGGTGGTTCGGCGAAGCTCTGGCCGGGCGTCGCTTCGCGAACGCGCAGAGCGAGCGCGGCACACCGACGGTGGGAATCGACCACACCTCGTTCGCGCCGCAGCCCGACGGCTCCTTACGGGCCACCGGGACCAAGTACTACTGCACCGGAGCCCTGCTGGCGCACTGGCTGGTGGTGCGCGGCGTCGTCGGCGACCATCGTGCGCCGGACGCGCAGAGCCGCAAGGTGCTGGCGTACCTGCCCGTCGACACTCCCGGCATCGACATCTCGGACGACTGGGACGGTCTCGGGCAACGGACGACGGCATCGGGCACCGTGACGCTGACCGATGTCGTCGTTCCTGCCGACGCGGTGATTCCGTACTCTGCGATCTTCGACGACGCCACCACCTACGGCGCCCGAGCCCAGCTCGTCCACGCCGCGATCGACGTCGGCCTCGCTCGGGCCGCGATGGACGCGGCGCGAGGCGCGGTGGCGTCCGCGCGTCCCCCGGTGGACGCGGCCGTGGCGTCGGCGGACCGAGATCCGTTGCTGCTCCAGCAGTTCGGCGACCTCGAGATCACGGTACGGTCCGCGGAGGCCCTGCTCGTCGAGGCGGGTGAGGCGATCGATCGCGCCGAGGACGCCCGTGCCGACGACCCCGGCAGCATCGACCCCGATGCGGCCGCGGCCGCCTCGATCGCCGTGGCCGCGGTCAAGGTGGTGGCCACCCGGGCAGCACTGGAAACGAGCTCCGCACTGTTCGACGCGGGCGGAACCCGCAGTGCCGCAGCGTCGTCGGGCACGGACCGCCTGTGGCGGGACGCCCGGACGCACACCCTCCACGATCCGTCGCGGTGGAAGGTTCAGCACGTCGGGCGCTACGCCCTCACCGGCGCCCACCCACCGCGGCACGGCCTCGTCTGAGCTGGAGTGACGCGACCCGCGTCAGGCCGGCGTCACCCGGAACGGGCGCCCGAACTGAGTCCGTACACCGGGCGACCACAGCACCGAGTCCGGCGGCCGGTTCGCGACGCCCGGCAGGCCCGCCGCCGCCACCAGGTCGTCGCGCAGTCGCACCACCTCCGCGTCGTACAGCGGCCAGCGCCGGTGCGTGTTCGGCACGTAGATCGGTCGGCCCGCGACGGCCGTGTGCATGCCCCATCGGGCGGTGAGGAACACCGCGAGCGGATCGTCGCTCCGGTCACGGGAACCGCGCCGGACGGCGAAGTCGGTGGCGGCGCCGCGATGCGGCGGCGCGAGGCGACTGCTCGCGTAGCCGAACACCACGCCGTCGTCGGCGATCCCGATGCGCGAGAAGCGATACGGCACGCCGGCGAGGTTGGTTCCCAGGACGACGGCGAGCCGCGTCGCCTCCAACGACCGGAACACCACGCCGCGGCGACCGTCGCCGTCCCGGCTGTAGAGGCGGACGTTGATCTCGCCGAACGTGCCCAGGTACGGCACCGGGAGACCGTAGCCCGGTCCGGCCCCCACCATGTGAAAGCCGATCAGACCGACCCAGGTGGACCCGTCGAACTCGTCGGGCACCACACCGGCGGGGAGCAGCGGTGCCACGCGGTCGGTGTCGACGCGCCAGTGCAGGAACAGCAGTCGTTCCCAGCGTTGGTCGAGCAGGACCGGTCGCGGCAGGAGCGGGGGTCGCGGCCACAGACGCGGCCCCCGATCCGGTCGCGGCCGGCCCGCCCCGTCATCCACCGAACAGGTTCTTCGCCTTCAGGATCAGCTCGTAGAGACCCCAGGCGAAGGGCACGCCGACCCACAGCCAGGACACCACGACGACGGGAACGGACACGGCCGAGGACGGCGCGCTCGAGCGTTCTTCGGTGGTCACGTGCGGACACCTTCCTCGCGGGTGGGAGCAGCTTCCGAGTACTTCGGATCCACGGGCTTGATCAGTTCGTTGGCGACGAACCCGATGGACAGCAACACGATCATTGTGACGAAGGCCGGTACGTAGCGGCCGGTGGTGCCCGCCTCGCCCAGGTCGGCGATGGCGTTGACGATGAGCGGTCCGAGCACCCCGGCGACGGACCAGGCGGTGAGCAGGCGGCCGTGGATGGCGCCGACCTGGTAGGTCCCGAACAGGTCGCGCAGGTACGCGGGCACCGTCGCGAAGCCGGCGCCGTAGAACGAGAGGATGACCATGGCGCTGACGAGGAAGAGCACCTTGTTGCTGTTGGTGAACAGCGAGATGTACAGGTAGAGCAGCGCTCCCACCCCCAGGTACATCCGGTAGATGTTCTTCCGGCCCACCAGATCGGACACCGAGGACCACACGAAGCGGCCGAGCATGTTGGTCAGGGAGAGGAACGCCACGAAGCCGGCCGCGGCCGCCGCGACGGATTCGGGGGCGGCCGGATCCGGGAAGAAGTCGGTGTAGATGCCGGCGGCGCGCTCGAGGATGCCGATGCCCGCGGTCACGTTGAAGCACAGCACGATCCACAGGAGCCAGAACTGCGGCGTCTTCACCGCGTTCGCCGCGGACACGCGCTGGGTGTGCTCGCCCTCCTTCGGCTCGGGCGGGGTCCACCCGGCGGGCCGCCAGTCGTCGGCGGGCACGCGGATGAGGATCACGCCGAGTGCCATGAAGACCGCGTAGCCGATGCCGAGGGTGAGGAAGGTGGTCGCGATCGACGACGTCGTGTTGCCGCCGTAGGCGGACAGCAGCTTCGTCGTCAACGGGGACGCCACCAGAGCGCCGCCGCCGAAGCCCATGATGGCGATGCCGGTGGCCATTCCGGGCCGGTCCGGGAACCATTTGATGAGCGTCGACACCGGGGAGATGTAGCCGATTCCGAGGCCGATGCCGCCGATCACGCCGTATCCGAGGACGACGAGCCAGAACTGTCCGATCGACATGCCGAGAGCCGACACCAGAAGACCGGAGCAGAAGAAGAGCAGCGACATGCTCATGGCCCAGCGTGGACCGTGGACCTCCACCTTGGTGCCGAGGACGGCCGCCGACAGGCCCAGCATGACGATGGCGAGCTGGAAGGGCAGCGCGGTGGCGGTGCCGCTCAATCCCAGTGCGGTGTCGGACGATATGGCGGCCTTGAAGACACTCCAGGCGTAGGCCTGACCGATCGCCAGATGGATGGCGAGCGCGGCCGGCGGGACGAGCCATCGACTCCACCCCGGTGGGGCGACGATGCGTGCGCGTTCGAGTACAGCGGGCATGGGCGGTGGGGTCCTCTCCGATCGTCGGCTCGTGGATCGGAGCCGACCGCTCTATCCGATCATTCGGAAGGGGGGCTCGGGTGGGATTCCGCCCGATCGGGTTCTCACCATTGATCGCGCGAGATCTGATCGGACACGGAATGGGTGTTGTCCGCCGAGATCTCGCGGTCGCCCGAGCGACCCAGGAGGTCCTCGATGCGGCGGTCCAATCCCGCCGTCTGCGCGAGGACGTCCAGCGAGCGGTGCTCGACCTCGGCGACGGCGATCTCGTCCACCACGCGGGACAGGGCAGCGACGCGGTCGATCACCTGGTCCCAGACCGGGATGAGATCGCCGCGGCGACGGAGGATCTCGCGACGGCCCTCGTCGTCGATCGCGTCGCCCTGCGCCTCGAACGCGGCGGTCAGGTCCGCGTCGAGGGTCGCCAGCGCCACCACGTCGACCGCGATGCCGACCAATTCGAGGCCGGGATCGAGCTGAGCCCGCGCCACCGCGAAGAGGTCGGTGTGCCAGATGCGCGCACCCAGAATGCGGTCGTGGTACGTGCCGGCGAGGAAACCGATGGTCTCGTACCGGTCCGTGAAGCGGTCGACGTCGGTTCCCGCCACGGATCGAGCGAGTGCGGCACCGCGCTCGTGCACCGGCTCGAGCCGGTCGGCCGCCAGGCCACCGATGATTTCCCGTGCCCGACCCAGCGGACCGGGGCCGGCCCCCAGTGGAGCGGGCGTGTGGCACAGCGCCTCGAACAGCGCGGTGCGTTGGTCGACGTCCAGGTGCAGACCGTCGCGTCGGTCCCGTCGGATCGCCCGCACGCCCGTCGCGTAGTGGGCCGAGCTCATGACGAATCGCGTCCGCAGACCGCCGAGACGCCGAGACAACAGCGCCTTTCGCTGCGTCAGCGCCACCCGCGTCGGACCCGCGCGGCCATGAGACAGCCGCTCCTCGATCCAGTCGAGCTCCCGCACCAGCGGACGCAGCGCCGCGAAGCCCCCGATGGCCGGGAAGCGGCGACCGGCGCGCAACCGCGCGAGCGCGACGGACCGGACGGTGTCGTCCACCCGACCCAGCGCGTAGAGCAGCGCCGCACGATCGGAGAGCGGCTCGTGGACCGCGTCGATGCGGGCCGACTCCGCGATGCGGCGGACCGTGTCCGCGCGTCGAGCGCGATCGTCGGTGGGATCACCGGGCATGCGTCACACCTCGCTGGAAGCCGAACCGGGTTCGTCGGACCTCTCCATCGTTCCAGACCGTGGACGCATCACCGGTCCACCGCGGCCCTCGGTCCCGGGATGACGCCCCGACCGCGCACCGCCTCTACGATCGATCGGGTGACCGACATCGATCGCCTCCGCACGCTCGCCGACCTCCACGGCGTCGCGACGTCGTACGAAGGATGGGACAAGACCCGTCGCGACGTCGCCGAATCCACCCTGCGCGCGGTGCTCGGCGCGCTCGACGTCGACGCGAGCGACGAAGACGCGGCCGACGCCGCCATCGCCGCGCACGAGCAGGCCCCGTGGCGGCGCACCCTGCCACCGTCCGTCGTCACCGTGGCGGGCACGGACCGCGACGTGCCGGTGCACGTTCCCCACGGGCGGTCGGTGACGCTGTCGATCGAGACCGAGAGCGGCGAGCGCCGCGAGACGCAGCAACGTGACGTGTGGGTCGACCCCCGCGAGATCGACGGCGCGCTCGTCGGTCGCGCGACCTTCGCCCTGCCCACCGACCTCGAGCCCGGGTGGCACACCCTGATCGCCGACGTGGACGGTGACGAGCCGTCGACGTGCACCCTGGTGGTGACCCCGCCCGTGCTGTCCACCACCGCGGCACTGGCCGACCGGCAACGCTGGGGCGTCCTGGCGCAGCTGTACTCCGTCCGGTCCCCGCGGTCCTGGGGCGTCGGCGATTTCGCGGATCTGGCCGACATGGCGTCGATCCTCGGCGAGGACCACGGCGCGGACTACGTGTTGGTCAACCCGTTGCACGCGGCCGCGCCGCGCCCGCCGATCGAGGCCTCGCCCTATCTCCCCACCACCCGTCGGTTCGTCAACCCGCTCTACATCCGGGTCGAGAACATCCGGGAGACGGCCATGCTGCCGCGGGACAAGTACGCGCGCATTCGCGACGCCGCCCGTCGCCTGCACCGTGCGAACACTCGCACCGATTCGATCGACCGGGACAAGTCCTTCCGCGCGAAACTGCGTGCCCTGGAGGCCGTGTTCCTGGTGCCGCGCAGCCCCGCCCGCGAAGCGGCGTTCGCCGAGTTCCGTCGCGAGGAGGGCGAGGGGCTCTACAACTTCGCCACCTGGTGCGCGTTGACCGAGAAGTTGTCGCCGTCCGACGAGCGGTGGCGGACCAAGGCCGCCGGGCCGCGCACCCCGTGGGTCGAGCGGCAGCAGGTGAAACTGGCGCACCGCATCGACTTCCACTGCTGGCTGCAGTGGATCTGCGACGAGCAGCTGGCCGACGCGCAGGAGTCCGCACACCGCGCCGGCATGGACATCGGCGTCGTGCACGACCTCGCCGTCGGCGTCGCGCAGGGCGGTGCCGACGCGTGGTCGCTGGGATCGGCTCTGGCCGAGGGCGTGACGGTCGGCGCCCCGCCCGACGACTTCAATCAGCAGGGCCAGCAATGGAATCAGCCGCCGTGGCGGCCGGATCGGTTGGCCGAGTTGGGGTACGCGCCGTACCGCGACATGCTGCGCACCGTGCTCAAGCACGCGGGTGGTCTCCGGGTCGACCACATTCTCGGCCTGTTCCGCCTCTGGTGGATTCCGACCGACGCGGCGACGCCGGCCGAGGGCACGTACGTCACCTACGACCACGAGGCCCTGATCGGGATTCTCGTCCTCGAGGCGGACCGCGCGGGCGCCGTGGTGGTCGGCGAGGATCTCGGCGTGTTCGAGCCGGTGGTGCAGGAGTACCTGGCGTCGAGAGGCGTTCTGGGAACGTCCATCCTGTGGTTCGAACGGGACGACGACGGTCCGATCGATCCCGCCGAGTATCGCGAACTCTGCCTCACCTCGGTCACCACCCACGACCTCCCGCCCACCGCCGGGTATCTCGCGGGCGAGCACATCGACCTGCGTGCGCGATTGGGCCTGCTCGAGCGTGACGTCGAGTCCGAGCGGGAGCAGGACGAGGCGCAGCGAGAGTCGGTGCTGGACCTGGCACGTCGGCACGGGTTGCTGTCCGACGACGCCTCGACGGCCGAGACCGTCGCCGCGCTGCACCACCTGATCCAACGCAGTCCGTCACGGCTGCTCGGGGTGGCCCTGGTGGACATGGTCGGCGAGCACCGCATCCAGAATCAGCCGGGGACCGACGAGACTCAGTACGAGAACTGGCGAATCCCGTTGGCGGACAGCGCCGGTCGTGCGGTCTCGGTGGAGGACCTGCGCCGGGCGCCGTCGCTGATCGAGGACTGAGCTCGGCCCGGGTGCGGCGCCCCGCCGCACCCGGCCGAGGTCACAGTGCGCCGACGAGGTCCTCGCGGGAGCGCGGCGCGTCCGACTTCAACATCTCCTTGGCCTCGTCGAGGCCCTCCCAGACGTTCCACATGAGCACCCCGCGCAGCACGGAGTTCTCGTCGAGGTAGTACACGACGCCCTCCTTGCCCGGCGTCTTCCAGTCCTCGACGGTCGTCAGCTCGGTGCTCATCGTCCCGACGGCCTGATAGCCGTTGTCGTAGACGTCCGAGTAGAAGTACGGCGTGTAGGTGTAGGGATCGGTGGAGCCGGCCATGATGCGGCCCGCGGTCGTTCCCATCTCGTTGGCGTTGTCGACGTGCTCGATGCGACGACGCCCGAGGATCGCGTCCGGATAGTTCGCGACGTCGCCGGCGGCGTAGACGTCGGGATCCGCGGTCCGGAGGTACTCGTCGACCACGATGCCGTTGTCGACGTCGAGTCCGGCCTGCTCGGCCAGGTCGACGTTGGGCTTCACGCCGAGACCGAAGACGACGGCGTCCGCGTCCAGCGTCGTTCCGTCGTCGAGCGTCAAGGTGACCGACGAGCCCGACTGCTCACCGGTGGACACCTTCACGCCCGTGCGGATCGTCACGTCGTGATCGACGAAACTCTGGTGGAACTCGCGCGCGAGGGTCTCGGGGAACATGTGCCCGCCGACGACGTCGTCACTGGTGACGAGCGTGACCGTCACGCCGTTCAGCGACAGGGCGGCGGCGATCTCGGTGCCGATGTACCCCCCGCCGACGACGGCGACGTGCGTGCCCTCCGACGCGAGAGCCCGCAGGCGTCGGTAGTCGGCGAACGTCCGGAAGTACACGACGCGTTCCGACGGCGGCAGGTCGAGTTGCGTCGGTGCGGCGCCGGTCGCGAGCAGCAGCGACCGGTAGGTGTGGGTGTCGCCCGCGTCGGTGGTGATCGTATGGGCCTCCCGGTCCAGTCCGGTGACGGTGGTGCCCGTGACCACGGTGGCGCCGGTCTCCTCGGTGCCCAGGGGCACCTTGTCCGTGGTGAACTCCTCGTCGGTCCACAGCTTCTTGCTCAGCGCGGGACGGGTGTAGGGGGCGTCGACGTCGTTGCCGACGACGAGGATGGACCCCGTCGGGTCCTGTTCGCGAATTCCCTTCGCGGCATTGTCGGCGACCATGCCGCCCCCGACGATGATGTAGTCGTACTCGGACACCACGAACCCCGTTCTGTCGTCTACCTGCGAACGCCGAGTCGGAGGCGAGAGCACCGCACCCGGCCGTGACGGTCGAATAACCGCAGCCGTTCCCTCCTCAAACCACCGACGGACCCCCCGGGGGGCCGGCCCGGGGTCCGCGTGGGGCGAATCGTGTCGGTGGCTCGTGGTGCGATGAGTTCCGCGGTCGACCGGAGTCAGTCGTAGGTAGGTCGGCGCGAACCAGGCGAGAACCGGGCGAGAAGGGGAGAACATGGGCAGACGGGGAGACTCCGGACCGGCCATCGTGGCCACCGGGCTGGTCAAACACTACGGGGACGTTCACGCGCTCGACGGCCTGGACCTCGAGGTCCAGGAGGGGACGGTGATGGCGCTGCTCGGCCCCAACGGCGCGGGCAAGACCACCACCATTCGTGTTCTCACCACCCTGTTGACGGCGGATGCCGGCACGGCCACCGTGGCCGGGTTGGACGTGGTGAGGGACGCGGCCGAGCTGCGATCCCGCATCGGCGTGTCCGGGCAGTACTCGGCGGTGGACGAGTACCTCACCGGCTTCGAGAACCTCGACATGGTGGGGCGGCTCTACCATCTCGGAGCCAAGCGCAGCGCCGCCCGCGCGCGCGAATTGCTCGAGAGGTTCGACCTCGTGGAGGCGGGCGATCGCCCGGTCAAGGGGTATTCCGGTGGCATGCGCCGTCGACTCGACCTGGCCGGCGCCCTGGTCGCGGATCCGCCCGTGCTGTTCCTCGACGAGCCCACCACCGGACTCGATCCGCGCGCACGCATCGAGCTGTGGTCCGTCATCGACGAGTTGGTGGCGGCGGGCACGACTCTGCTCCTCACCACGCAGTACCTCGAGGAAGCGGATCGTCTCGCCGACCGGATCGCGGTCATCGACCACGGCGTGGTGATCGAGCGGGGAACGGCGGACGACCTCAAGTCCCGCGTGGGCGGCGCTCGCATCGATCTCACTCTCGGCTCGGACGACGATCTACGCACCGCCGCCGAGGTCCTCGGCCGGACCGCCGGGGACCTGTCCACCGACCCCTCGTCCCGGCGAATCACCATGCCGGCGTCCGACGGTGCGATCACGCTGTCGGACGCGCTGCTGGCGTTGCGCGAACGTGACGTGATTCCCACCGACGCCTCGTTGGCCAAGCCGAGCCTGGACGACGTGTTCCTCACCCTGACCGGCCGCGCCACGGCCGACGACACCGCCGATTCCGACGCCGCGGCGTCCGCCTCGACAGGATCCGTCCGATGACCGCTCCCCTGCTCGCCCTGTCCGACGGCGTCACCATCGCCCGGCGCAACCTCATCAAGCTCAAGCGGGTTCCGGACCTGATCGTCTTCACCCTGCTCTCGCCGATCATGTTCGTGCTGGTCTTCGCGTACATCTTCGGATCGGCGATCGACGTCCCCGGCACCTCCTACCGCGAATTCCTCATCGCGGGCATCTTCGCGCAGACCGTGATCTTCGGCTCGACGTGGACCGGGCTCGGGCTCGCCGAGGACATGCAGAAGGGCATCATCGACCGCTTCCGGACACTGCCCATGGCCCCGTCGGCCGTGCTGGTCGGCCGCACCAGCAGCGACATCCTCATCAACGTGATCTCGCTGGTGGTCATGTCGCTGACGGGCTTGCTCGTCGGATGGCGCATCCGGTCCTCGTTCCTCGAGGCGCTCGCGGGGTTCGCACTCCTGTTGCTCTTCGCCTACGCCCTGTCCTGGGTGATGGCCGTGATCGGACTGTGGATCCGGACGCCGGAGGTGTTCAACAACGCGACCTTCATCGTCATCTTCCCGCTGACGTTCATCGCCAACACCTTCGTGCAGAGCTCGGACCTGCCCGGTCCCCTGCGTGTGGCGGCCGAGTGGAACCCCATCTCGGCCATCACCCAGGCCTGTCGCGATCTGTTCGGCAACACCAGCCCGTTGGCACCGGTCCCGGACGTGTGGCCGCTGCAGCATCCGGTCCTGGCCACCCTCGGATGGTCGGCCCTGATCCTCGCGATCTTCGTGCCGCTCGCCATTCATCGCTACAAGAAGGCCGTCAGCCGCTGACCCGGCGACGGGGTCGTTCACAGCCGCGTCTCACGATCGTCGTGTAGACACTGAATGCTGTGACGGCCCTCGAGAACGCTTCGACCACCGCGGCCGCACCGGCGCCCCGAGCCGGTGCGGCCTCTCGGATGCGGCTGTGGCGATCCGCCGCGGCGCGGTGGCGTCGCCCCGACGTCGCACTGCCGGCGGTCGCCTTCCTGCTCCTCGCTCCGCTCTACGCCGCACTCTCGGTGACCGGCCATTACCAGGGCCGGACGTCCGGGTTCGATCTCGGGATCTTCGTGCAGCAGATCTCGTCCTACGCGGCCGGGCGGGCTCCCACATCGGACCTGCTCGGCACCGGGTGGAACACCCTCGGGGACCACTTCTCCCCGATCACGGTGCTGCTCGCCCCGCTCTACGCGCTGGCGCCCGCACCCGAGACGCTCCTGGTGGCGCAGGCCGTGCTGTTCGCCGTCGGCGTCGTCCCCCTCACCCGGTGGGCGTACCGCGACCTCGGTGTCGTCCCCGCGCTGGTGGTCGCCGTCGGGTACGGGCTGTCGTGGGGACTGCAGTCGGCGCTGAACTTCGACTTCCACGAGATCGCCTTCGCCGTACCGCTGCTGGCTTTCGCGATGTCGGCACTGGGGCAGGGACGGTGGCGTGCCGCCGCGGCGTGGACGCTCCCACTGGTCTGGGTCAAGGAGGACATGGGCCTGACGGTGGTCGTCGTCGGCGCCCTGATCGCGCTGTGGACCACCGGGCGCACCCGCCTTCTGGGGGTGGCCACTGCGGCGTGGGGTGCCGTGTGGACCGTGCTCGCGGTGACGGTCATCGTGCCCGCGCTCAGTCCGGACGACGCCTACGGCCAGGGATCGAAGCTGCCGCCGCTCACCGAAGGCATCGCGGAGACCACCCACGGCCTGGTGAGCGGCGATTCCCGGGCGGCGACGATCCTGCTGCTGCTGGCGATCACCGGTTTCGCCGCCCTGCGCTCACCGCTGACGCTCGTGGCCGTCCCCACGGTGGCGTGGCGGTTCCTCAGCGACAACACGAACTTCTGGAAGCCGATCTTCCACTACAACGCCGTCCTCATGCCGATCCTGTTCGCCGCGCTGATCGACGCCCTCGTGCGCGGGCGGACGCGAGGTGAGCTCTCGCCGCGGGCGGAACGCATCGTGCTCGCTGTGGTCGCCGCCGTCGCCCTGATCGCGCTGCCGTTCCAACCCTTGGCTCGGCTCGCCTCCGCCGACGGATGGCGCGTCGATCCACGCATCGAGACGGTGCGCGAGGTGAGCGCGGACATCCCCCGCGACGCCCGGGTGTCCGCGTCGAACGATCTGGTGCCCCACCTCGTCGCCACGCACCCCACAACGGTCTTCCCGCAGCGTCCGTCGGACTCGACCACTCCCGACTGGATCCTGGTCGACCAGGCGAATCCGCCGGGCTGGCCCCAGAACGCCGAGGGCGACCGCCGGGCGGTGAGCGCCGCGCTGGACGACGGGTACCGCGTGGTCGACGACGTGAACGGCATCCTCGTTCTCCGGCGCTGACGGGCCGGCAGGTGGAGCGGACGGCGAATCGGGGTATGACGCCGGGTATGACATCGACGACGTCCTCCCTGCTGACCCGCGCTCCCCGCGTGCTCGGCGCTCTCACCGTGGCCTACAGCGCGGTGGTCCTCGCCTCCCCGCGCACCCTGGCCGCGCCCGCCGGGCTGACGTCGGATTCCGGGTTCGTGTCCCCGTCCGTCGCCACCGCGGTGCGTGGCCTCGCGTTGCGGGACATCGCGAGCGGAGCAGCCATGGTGGTGGCGCGTCGAGGAACCCCGCTGCGCACGGCGATCGGCGTGCGGGTCGCCTCGGACCTCGGCGATGCGGCGCTGTTCGCCGTCGCGGCCCCCGACGCCGCGACGCGAGCCAAGGCCGTCGCCGTCGCACTCGGCTGGGGTGCATTGTGCGCGGCCTCCGCGCGTGTGGCGGGCTGAGGCGACCGTCCTTCCCCTAGCCGGGAGTCGGGTTGGTCCACCCCGGATCGGCACCGTGACGACCGCCGTCGTCGGACCCGGACGGAGCCGGATTCACCCACGACGGTGCGGACGTCGACTCGGTCCAGGTGGCCTTCGCGCCGGCCGGCGGTCCGTCGGCAGCCGCGTGTCGGCTGCCCGACTCCCCCGGTCGCTCGCCCGCGGGCCACGTCGCCCCGGCGCCGGCCACCCGATCGGCCGGTCCATCGGGGTCACCCGGCAGGTCGGGATCGGGACCGCCCGCGTCGGGATCGGGACCGGCGCCTCCCCCGCCGTGCGGTCCGGGCCCACCCGTCGGCGCCGACGGGGCGGTCTGGACCTGGGGCGTCGCGGGTAGCGGTACCGGACTCGGCACGGGGGCACGCTGCGGTTCCGGCTCCTCCGGAACGTCCTGTGAGGGCGGTACCTCTTCCAGCGCGCCGGACTGCGGCGGCGCGGGCCGGTCCGGTTCCTCGACGACGGCCGGCTCGATGGGCACGTCGACGGCTGTCGGAGCCGGGGGCTCCTCGGCAGCAGGCGGCGGGGCCGACGGCGCGGACACGGCCGGTGAAGGAGGCGGCGGCGGGGTGAGTCCGGGGACCTCGAACGGCAAGGGCGGCAGCGGCGGCAGGACCCACGGCGCCGGAGCCGGGGCCGGCGCCGCGCCCGACTGCATGTTCGTGGCGGCGGCCTCGGCGAGCGCAGCGCGCTCGGCACGCGCCTCCGCCTCCTTGCGCTCCTCCTCCTCACGTTCGGCGGCAGCGCGGTTTCGGGCGGTGTCTTCCATGACCCGTTCCTGGAAAGTCATCCCGGACCGGCGCTCGTCGTCGGCTTTCCGCTCCGACAACGACATCTCGTCACGGTCCGCCGTGGACGGGTCCTCGTCGGACGTCGACGGCGCCGCCAGCGCCGAGGTCGGCGCGCCGATCGCGACGGCGGCCACCCCGCCGGTCACCAGGCCCGCCGCCGCGATCCACGGCATCAACCCGCGGGACCACCGCGATGGTGCTGCCCGGTGCAGCGTCGCTGTCGGTCTCATCGTCCCGTCTCCGTATCCGTTTCGGTGGGCGCGGAACACGCTGCGCTGCACTCGATCTTGCGCACGATGGTGAATCCGCGGTCGCCGCCGCGCACGACGAACTGCTGGTCGAAATCGAACTGCCGACCGTCCGGCGTGATCAGAGTCAGGACGGCGTCGTACACGTCCGGGGCGCTGGTCGGACGAATGTCGAGGCGATGGGTCGTACCCGGCTGCACCGCATCGATGGACGACTGGAGGTCGGCGACCATCGCGGCACGGTCGACGCCCGCGGGCAGGTCCCACAGCGCGGCCGCCGCGGCGGCGTCCCGGTCCCGGTAGTAGAGGTCGTCGAACCGGGCGATCACGCCGGGACCGTCCAACACCACCTCGGCCGTCGACGCGCTCGCCGCGTCCGCCCGCGTCGACGCGCTCGCCGCGTCCGTCCGTGCCGACTCGGGGGCCGAATCCCCGCCACCGCCACCGCCACTCGCGAACAGCGCGACCGACGCACCCAACCCGACGACCAGGACGACAGCTGCCGTGGCGAGCAGGGCGGCGACGGAACGGCGACGACGCCCGCCGCGCGCGCCTCCGATCGACCGACCGAGGCCGTGACCGACGCGGCCCCGCTCGCCGTGCGACCGGGCGCGGAGCGTGGCCGTGGTGCTCTCGAAGGACAGCACCGGTTCTGCGGAGGCGTGGCCGCGACCGGCCGGTCGCGGACGCAGGATCACCGCCGCGGCACGCGACCAGTCGGCGTCGGCGCTGTCGGCTTCGCCGGCTGCGATCCCCGGGAGCCCCTCGCCCCCGTCGAGTCCCTCGACACTCTCGGTCACGTCGAGGACGGTCCGGATGCCGGCCTCCCCGAGCCGGCGTCGCACCTCGGTGGTGCGTCCACACGCTCCGCCCGGGCGCACCACCGTAAGTCGCCCGGCGTCCACCAGATCGGTCAGCGCGATCGCGCGCGAGACCGTCTCGTCGTCGACGACCGGCACCACCACGGCGTCCGCGTCGCCGGCGAGGACCTCGAACCAGGGATCGTCCGGTCGCGCGCAGACGACGACGGTCTGGCGCATCGAGGACAGCCGCGCCACCGCCGCCGCGACGTCGGCGGTGGTCAACGGGCGAGCGGATCGGCCCGACGCCACCTCGTCGACGCCAGATCGGCGCGTGCGCAGCGGAGACCCCGTCGGGGGCATCCGGTCGGCAGCATCGTCACCGGTCGAGGCGAGCGTGAGTGTCGCCGCCGCCGCGTCGGCGGGATGCCACGCCACGACGCTGCCGGGACGATACCGACCGATCGCGTCCGCCAGGTCGCGGAGCACCCGCCGGGCGGGGTCCGACCGGTCGGACGGGCGGGCGGAGGCGGACGAAGATGGAGCCCCGAGGTCGACGACGAGGACGCGGTGGCGCAGCGGAAGCGGCCCGGCGAGGACTCGGTCGACACCTGAGGCGGCACCGGAGGACGACGGATCACCGTGCCCGTTCCGGGGGCGGGAAACCAGACCCGCGACCACCGTCGACCTCATCAACCGCCCCCTGCCGCCGTTCACGGCTCTCGGCGCAGTCCCCCCGACTGCGGACGCGGTGAATATAGCGCACGCGCATCTGCGGCGCCGGACCTCGAGACCGCCCCTCAGGCCTCACGCCCCACGGGCGTTCCCGGGTCGCGTCGGAGTCCGCTGGCCCGGAGCACTCGGCGTCCCACGCCGCTGCGCACGGCCTCCTCCGACCCGAGAACGCGGACGACCTTCCGGGCACGGGTCACCGCCGTGTAGAGCAATTCGCGGGTGAGGAGCGAGGACCTGTCGTCCGGAAGCACCACCGACACGGTGTCGTACTGACTTCCCTGCGATCGATGAATGGTCATGGCGTGCACGCTGACGGCGCTGGACAGGCGGCTGGGGTGCACGGTGAGTGGGCGGTCGCCGCGGGCGAAGGCCGCGAGTACCCCGCCGTCGCCGTCGCTCACCACCACCCCGGTGTCACCGTTGTAGACCCGGTTGTCGTGATCGTTCACGGTGATCAACAGCGGGCGCCCCACGTACCAGGTGTCCTCGTCGAGGAAGGACCCGCGGTCGGCCCCGATCCGCTCGGCCGCCCGCGCGGACCAGTGCCGGACGCCGTACGGGCCCTCGCGGTGCGCACACAGAGTGCGGTGCCGCTCGAGCGCGTCCAGCGCCGACGCGGCGTCACCGACCTCGGCCGCGGCGAGAACCGAACGCGCGGTGGCGACCACGTCTCGGTCCACCGCGTCCGCGGCCGAATCGGGGTGGAACTCGATGCCCGGCGGCTGCGCGCGGAGAATGTCGATCACGGTGTCGGCGTCACCGTCGCGAACGGCCACGGCGAGATCGGCGATGGCACCGCCGAACCGGCGACCGCGACTCAAGCGCACGATGCCCGCGGCCAGTCGCTCACGCTCGCGCGTGCCGAGCGCGCGTTCCGTCCCGTCCCCCGGCAGTGTGTCGGCCAGGTCGCGCGCAGTCAGACGCGTCACCGCGTCCGGCACCGCACCCGTCACGGGACGGGCGACGAGGTCGGCCAGCACCGCACCCGCATCGACCGAGGTGAGTTGGTCCGGGTCGCCCACCAGGATCAGTCGGGCATCGCTCCGCATCGCGGCCAGGAGCCTGCTCATCATCGTCGAGGACACCATCGAGGTCTCGTCGACGACCACGACGTCGTAGGGCAGACGGTTGTGTGCGTCGTGTCGGAACCGGCTGCGGCCGGGACGCCACCCCAACAGTCGATGCACCGTCATCGCGCCGGGCACGTTCCGCAGACCCAGCTCCTCGCTCTGGGTCTCGACGGACTCGCGCAATCGCGCCGCCGCCTTCCCGGTCGGCGCGGCGAGACCGAGACGCAGGTGCGACCCGTACAGCGACTGCAGCAGCGCGAGGATGCGCGCCACGGTGTGCGTCTTTCCGGTGCCCGGACCGCCGGCGATCACCGTCGTCCACGCCGTGGCGGCGACGGCCGCGGCGATCCGTTGCCGATCGGGCGGCTCGCTGCCGGGGAAGAACCGGTCGAGCGCCGCCGCCACCGCGTCGACGTCGACGTCCGGTGCGCTGCGCGCGCGGTCCGCGAGGACGTCACGAATGGTGCGTTCCTGCAGGTAGTACCGCTGGAGGTAGAGCAGAGGACCGTCGGCGGTGTCGATCAGCAGGATGGGCCGGAGCGGTCCGGCCTCGCTCCCGAGGACCAGCGGACTGCGACGAACGGCGTCCAGCACGGCGGCATCGTCCGGCCAGGGCAGCGCGTCGAGGTCCACGTCCTCGTCCGCCGTGACGTCGCGCAGTCGGGTCATGTCGAGGCACACCGATCCGGCGCGGACGGCCCGAACGGCGAGCGCCACGGCGAACAGGGCGAACTCGTCGGACTCGCCGCCGAGCTTGCCCAGCCGCAGGGCCACGTGGACGTCCGCGGCGGTGAGCACGCCCGCCTCGTCGAAGACGCGGAGGAGACCCTTGCCGCGTTGCGCGACCGACGCCGGGTAGCGGTCTCGGTCGTTCACGCCGCTCCTCCCGACACGAGATCGGACAGGTCCGTCACCAGGGCGGCCGACGGGTGCCACGCGAACACGCCCCGACCGGGTGGGGTCTCCGGACCCGCCATCCCTCGGACGAAGTGGTACTGCACACCGCCGAAATGGACCTCGGGCCGATAGCCGGGCAGTCGCCACCGCAGGAACCTGTGCAGCGCCACCGAATACAGCAGAGCCTGCAGCGGGTAGTGCGCCGAGATCATCTCCGTCGCCATCGCCTCGGTGGTGAAGTGATCGACGGTGAGGTCGCCCGCCACGATGCGGTTGGTCTTGTAGTCGACGACGACGAAGCTCGGCTCGCCGTTGTCGGCTCCGTGGACCCGGATCACGGAATCGATGCTGCCGGTGAGGTATCCGCGCAACTCCCGATCGTCGAGGCGACGCAGGTGGCTCGGATACTCGCCGAGGACGTCGTCCGCCGGGAGATGCCGCGTCACCAGGTCGGCGATGTCGTGCACCGAGGCGCACCGGCGGTCGGCGCGATCACCACCGCCGAGCGGGAGTTCGAAGTCCAACTCCGACAGTCGATCCGCCGGACCGACCTCGGCGAGCGTGCCGAAGCCGAGCGGGGTCCGCAGCACTGCACCGAGTGCGCGGGCCAGGTGCGCGGGGTCGAGGTCGGCCCCGAGCCGCGACGCCGCGTCCCGACATCGTGCGTCGAGTTCGGCATCGAGGTCCGGCGCCGAGGTGTCGACGAACTCCAGGACGTCGTGCACCAGCGTGCCGAACGCCGCGCCCGCCGGCAGTCCGTTCATCGGCGACGCCAGCGCGGACTCCTCGGCGGACCCGGTCTCGGCGACGACGGCAGGTCCCGCCGGCTCGTCGACCACGCCGGGATCCTCCGACTCGTCCACCTCCGCGTCGGCGGTCGGACCGTGCGCCTGGTGCGCTCCGGCGGTCAGGGCGGTGTACGAGGTGCGATGCCACGCGTGATCGAGCGTGCGATCGAACACCGCTGCGGCGAGCGGCTCCGGAGTACCGGCTCCGCCCCGCGGGTCGAGTCGCGATGTCGCGGGGGCCCCGACGGCCTCGACGCTCACCCGGCCGTCGGCCCACGCGGTCAACTGGGTCAGCGCGGCGTCGTCGGACGGGACGCGACACGCACGTTCCGGCGCGGCGACCCCGGGCAGCCGACCGAACAGCAACCGGTGCAGCGGACCCGTTCGGGTGATGGCCGAGGGCGCCCACCAGACCACGACCTGGCTGCGAGCGCGGGTCAGCGCGACGTAGAGCAGGCGCAATTCCTCCCCCGCGGCCTCGTCGTCGTGCAGCCGGCGCCGTGCGGCGTACCCGGGCGCGCTGTCGCCGCCGACGTCGAGGATGCGTCGTCCGTCCTCGTGGTGGAGCAGCGTCTGGAGATCGAAAGCCCCGGTCGCGGCCCACGCGAACGGCACGAAGACCACCGGGTATTCGAGGCCCTTGGCCGAATGCACGGTGGCAACCTGCACCGCGTCGGCATCGCTGTCGAGTCGACGACTCCGGTCCGACGCCGTTCCCAGGGTGGGATCGGCGACGCGGTCGGCGAGCCATCGAGTCAGTGACGCGATCCCGTGACCCGCTCCCGGGAACTCGCGGTCGAGCAGCTGGGCGACGTGGGTCAGGTCGGTCGACTCGCGTTCACCCCGCTCACGACCGAGGACGCGAGAAAGGAATTCCGTGGTGCCGGTGAGAGATTCGACCATCGCCGCGAAGCCGACGCGCTCGGCCACCGACGCCAGCTCGCGGAACCGGGCGCTGAGCTCGGACGTGGCCGCGTCGCCCTCGGCGTCCAGCCGCGCCGCCGTCCATCCGAGCAGAGGAGTCAGTGCCGCGCGGCGCACGACGTCGGCCCGGTGCGGCTGCTCCACCGCCTCGAGCACACGGAGCCACTCGGCCGCGGCGGGCGTACCGAACACGTCGGCACCGCCGGTGAGCACCGACGGCACCGCCGCGGCGTCGAGCGCGGAGCGCACCGTCTCCGCCTGGCTCTTGGTCCGCACCAACACCGCGACGTCACCCGGACCCACCGGCGCTCCCTCCACCGTGACGCCGCTGGTCAGCAGCGTGACGATCTGCTCGGCGACATCGCGGGCGATCCGTTCCCGGATGCGCGGCGCCGACGGAAATCCCGACCGCCCGAGCGGTCCGCACCCCGTGCGGGGCAGGACGCGCAGCCGCATCGGATCGGCCGTCCCCGGCGGACCCACCAGGCGGCGTGCCCGCTGCGCCGCCGACACGTCCGTCACGACGATCTCGTCGGCGCCGAGCGCCGCACCCTCGTACAGATGCGCCAGCGAGCGCACCACGTCCTCGTCGCTACGCCGGTTGGTGGTGAGCGCCAGTCGGTGGTCGGCGACGCCGACCGCGTCGAGGTAACTGGTGACCTCGGCGCCGCGGAAGGCGTAGATGGCCTGTTTAGGGTCGCCGACGAGCACGAGGACGCCGCCGTGACCGTGGAACGTGCGGCGCAGGATCTCCCACTGCAGCGGATCGGTGTCCTGGAACTCGTCGACCAGCACCACGGGGAATCGGTCGCGGATGCGCCGGCAGGCCGCCTCGCCGTGCTGCGGATCGATCAGCACGTCGTGCAGGAGACTCAGCAGGTCGTCGTAATCGCGGATGCCTGCGAGCCTCTTGCGGCGCTCGGTCTCGTTCCGCACCTCCCGCGCGAGGGCGACGCGGTCCCCCGCGGTGGTGCCCTCCGGCGCGTCGGGGCCGAGGGTCGCCCGACGATCCGCCACGGCCGCCCGCCCGACGGCGCGCGCGTCCTTGGGCGGGACCGGCGGCGTCTCGGACAGTCGGCTGTAGCGCCGGAGGTAAGCGTCGTCGACGACGTCGACCACGATGTCGTCGACGGACTCGACGAACACCGACCCGGGCTCCGGTTCACCGGCGACACCGAGACCGTCCAGCATGCGTTGACAGAAGCTGTGCGTGGTGGCGATGGTGCTGGCGTCGAACTCCGACAGCGCACGCAGCAGACGACGACGTACGACGACGTCCGCATCGGCTGTCGACGCGAGGTGGGCCGCGAGTTCGTCCCCCGATGATCGCGCTGCGTCCGGATCCGCCAGTGCCGCCGCGAGCTCGGTGAACCGGGCGCGGGTGCGCTCGCGGAGCTCACGAGTGGCGAACTTGCTGAAGGTCACCAGCAGGATGTCCGAGATCTCGGCGATCCCCTCGGCGACGTAGCGCGCCGCGAGGCCGACGATCGCATACGTCTTGCCCGTCCCCGCGCTCGCTTCGAGGACCGTCGTTCCGAACGGAAGCGGTCCGGTCAGGTCGAACGAATTCACTGACGCGCCAGCACTCCCGGTCACTATTTCTCCAGCTCTTTCGGTCACTGGCGTTCCGACTCTCTCGGTCACTGACGCTCCAGGGTCTCGTGAGCCAACAGCGGCGCCCAGAGTCGACGGGCCAGCACCCCGAACCGGGTGGGGTCCGGCGACCAGGCCCGTTCCTCGTCCCGCGGAGTCTCGGCGGTGATATCCCGAAAGGCGACCGTCGGCCCGTGGACCAGACGCACGGCGGCGTCGGAGCCGTCGCCGAACCCTCCGAACTCACGTTCCGCGGCCTCCAACGCCGCGTCCTCGCGGACCCCGTTGGTCACCCGGTCGGCGTACAGGCAGCCGGCCTTCGTGGTCAGCGGCAAGGGTCCCCGCAGTCCTCGGTCCCGCAGATCGACGAGATCGCGCAGGACGTCCGTCGCCGCGTCCGGGGTGCGGAGTACCTGACGGAGCGCCCGGTTCGAGGTGCGGCCGGTGGTCACCGCCGTCCACCCGCGCGACGGGTCCTGCGCGGTCAGCGCCACTAGATGCACCCAGGCTTCCAGCCGATGCACGGCACTCAGCGTCGAGTAGCGAGCGCGCGCGACGGTGGTGCCGTGGACACCGGGAACGCTGCCTGTCAGTCGGCGTCCCTCCCCGAGGTCGACGGCGACGTCGAGGGTGTCGGGAACACCGACGTGGACGGGCGCCGCGGCGCGGTACACCTCACCGACGACGAACTCGACGTCCTCGAGTTCACGACGCCCCTGGTGATGCGGGGGCAGGGAGCCACGACGCCACTCCGCCGCGCGGATCCGCGCGGCGTCGACGCCCGACAACATCTGGGTGAGCATGCGATCGCCCAGCGCCCACTTCGCCAGCGGCGCCAGCTGCACCGCGAGGGCGTCCTCGATCTCGTCCTCGGTGATGTCCGCCCGCACCTGCAGACGCTGCCGCAGGAACGCCCCGATCGGGTTGCGCACGAACGCGAGCAGATCGGTCAGGTCGACGTCCTCCGCCGGGGCGGGCGGCAGCGGCTCGGCCAGGAACGGAGGTGCCGGCGCGGGCGGACGCTGCAACGCTCGCGCCCCGGCGAGGGCGGCCGGATCGAAGCTGCGCGGGGCCGCCGCCGCGAACGACGACGGATCGAACGGCTGCAGGGGGTGTCGGACGACGGGCGATCGTCCGGCCGTCGCCGTGACCGCGTCGATCACGTCGGCGAGCGGAATGGCCGGCGGCTCGACCACACCGGTGGTCGGGTTCGCGCCGGTGTAGAACAGCAGCAGCCGATCGGTGGCCGCCATCACCGCGTCGAGCAGCAGCTGCCGGTCTTCGCTCCGCACGTCCCGTTCCCCGACGACGGGGTCCCGCGCGAGCACGTCGTCACCGTCGACGTGGCCCACGCGGGGAAAGACGTCGTCGTCCAGACCGAGCAACGCGACCACGCGGTGAGGCACCGATCGCATGGGCACCATGGTGCAGACGGTCAGTTCGCCGGTGCGGAAGTTCGACCGCGTGGGACGGCCGGCGAATCGCTCGTCCAGAAGGGCGCGCACGTCGGCGGACCGCAGCGGCACGTCGCCCGCACCCTCGAAGGCCGCGGAGATCTCGCGACCGGCGTCCGCGCGGATCCAGTCGTCGCTGGGACGCACGTCGGCCAGCAGGTCCATCGCGAGCACCAGATGATCGCGCCACTCCGTGGCGGGACGTTCGCCGCGCAGCCCGTGGAGCACCTTCGACACGCGGTCGACCAGTTCGGCGAACCGACCCACCAGGTCGAGGTCGGCGCCGTCGACGTCGTCGACCGGCAGCGCGAGCCCCAACCATTCGCCGGTGGACTCGTCGGCGGCCGCCCCCAGCAGCAGGCGGTCGAGCGCCGCCGAGAAGGTGTTCTGCTCGAAGTCGCGAAGCCCGAACGCCGACCGCTGCACGGTGTCGATTCCCCACCGTGCGCCCGACTCCCGCGTCCACTCCCGCAGGCGCTCGAGGTCGTCGTCGGTGAATCGGAATCGCGTGCGGACGGCCGAGAGGGCGGCGACGTCGAGCATCTGCGTCGCCGTCACGCGGGCGGTGCCCAACTCGATCATCGTGGCGACGACCTCGAGCACCGGGTTGGTGCGCCGCAGCCCTCGATCGGCCAGCCGGACACGGAGCGTGTGCGCGGGGTGACCGGACACCCGCCGCACCCCCGGAGCTGCGGCCGCGGTACCGCCGAACGCCGCGCGGATCAGCGGCGCGAAGGTCTCGACGTCCGGGCACATGACGAGGACGTCCCGCGGTTCGAGGGTCGGGTCGTCCCGGAAGGCGTGGAGCAACGCGTCCCGCAGAACGTCGACCTGGCGGGCCGCACCGTGGCACGCGTGGACCTCGACGCTGCCGTCGAACTCGACCCCGACCTCCGGCGACGGCGCACGATCGGCGACGACGTCACGCTGCAGTCGCCGCAACACGGTGTCGCCGGCGGAATCGGGCTCGGGGGTCAGGTACTCGTCCGAATCGGCCATCGGGGCGACGAGCGGGCGGAGTTCGCGGACGTCCCGCGCCAGACTCACCAGCAGTGGGTGTCCGCCGGACAGAGCGCGGTCGACCTGTCGGCGCCGACTCCCGGGCGCGATGGTCGAGGCCGCGTCCCACAGAGCCGGTGAGGGATGCGGCAACCAGAGGTGGACCGCCCGGTGTGCGGCGAGCGCGTGCAGGACGTCTCGCTGCGCGGTGCTCAGTCGGGTCGGCCCGAACACCGACACCCGCTCGGGCAGCGAGAGCAGGCCGGGCTCCTGCCGGAGCTGCGCGCAGACCGTTTCCCACCGCTCCGCCGGGTGCGGGCCGAGCCGGCCTCGCAGACGGCGGAACAGCTCGGCCTCCCATCGGAGGTCGTCCGGCAAGTCGCCGCCCGCCCCGTCGGAGTCGACCCCGGCGGCCCAGTCCCGGAGCATGGCGGGCCGCTGCGCGGCGTAGGTGCGAACCAACCCCGACACCCGGGCAGCGGTGGACCAACGGCGCCCGCGCCGATGCTCGTCCGCACCGTCGGACTCGTCGAACTCGGCAGCGGCGCCGATGCTGGCGGCGAGCACGGCGCACCACGGCTCGGCCGTGCACTCGTCGATGGTCCGCAGCGTCGCCCACACCGCGGCGTCCGCCGCCCACGGATCGTCGGCGGGATCGATCCCGCCGACGGTGGACACGACGTCGTCCACGAGCCGACTCGGCGAGGGGAACTCGATGCCGGCGGCGATGCCGTCGGCCATCCGCTCGGAGCCGACGCCGAGGACGCCGGACAGTCGCTGATGCAGCCACCGCTCCACACCCTTGGCCGGCACGGCGACGATCTCGGTGGTGAACGGATCCGCGAGCGGCGTGCGCAGCAGGTGCGCCAGGGCGTCGGCCAGAGTGTCGGAGCGCTCGGCGCGATGAATCTCCAGCACTCGTCTCTCCCGTCCGACGCGTCGTGGACGACCCGCGAAGGACACCCACCGTGCGACCCGTTCGAGCCGCGTGCCCGCGACCGTAACCCGACCCGCCGACACGCGGCGCGGACCCGCGATGGACACAGATCGAACGCGATCGAGAAATCCACCGTTGACACGTCGTGTGTGGTGCGCCACACTCAACCTGTCAGACAGCCTGACACCACAAACCACCACAGCTACACCGACCCGAGGAGACCGACGTGGCCGCCACCCGCATCGAGCACGACCTGCTGGGAGACCGCGAGGTGCCCGCCGACGTGCTCTGGGGCATCCACACCCTGCGCGCCACCGAGAACTTCCCCATCACCGGTCGGCCCATCTCGAGCAACCCCGCCCTCGTCCGCGCCCTCGCCGCGGTCAAGTACGCCGCCGCTGCGGCGAACCGCGACCTCGGTCTGCTCGACCCCGAGCGCGCGGACGCGATCCTCGCCGCCTGCCGGGAGATCCTCGACGGGCAGTGGCACGACCAGTTCGTCGTCGACGTCATCCAGGGCGGCGCCGGCACCTCGACCAACATGAACGCCAACGAAGTCATCGCCAATCGCGCTCTGGTGCTGCTCGGCCACCGCCCCGGCGAGTACCGGTACCTGCACCCCAACGAGCACGTCAACCTCGGGCAGTCGACCAACGACGTCTACCCCACCGCGTGCAACATCGCGACCATCATGGCCGTCGGGGTGCTGTCCGAGTCGATGCATCACCTGCAGAAGACCTTCCGCGCCAAGGCCGAGGAGTTCCGCACCGTCGTCAAGATGGGGCGGACGCAGCTGCAGGACGCGGTCCCCATGACGCTCGGCCAGGAATTCGGCACCTTCGCGGTGATGATCGAGGAGGACCGCGCCCGACTCGAGGAAGCCTCGATGCTCGTCCACGAGATCAACCTCGGCGCGACCGCCATCGGCACCGGGCTCAACGCCGCGCCGGGCTACCGCGACGCCGCCGTACGCCACCTCCGCGAGGTCACCGGCCTTCCCCTCGTCAGCGCGACCGACCTGGTCGAGGCCACGCAGGACGTCGGCCAGTTCGTCCATCTCTCGGGCGTGCTCAAGCGCTGCGCGGTCAAGCTGTCCAAGGTGTGCAACGACCTGCGCCTGCTGTCCTCCGGTCCGCGCGCCGGGTTCGGCGAGATCGACCTGCCCGCCGTGCAGGCCGGGTCGTCGATCATGCCCGGCAAGGTCAACCCGGTGATCCCGGAGGTGCTGAACCAGGTCGCCTTCCAGGTGATCGGACAGGACGTCACCGTCACCATGGCGGCCGAGGCCGGTCAGCTCCAGCTGAACGCGTTCGAACCCATCATCATGGAATCGCTCACCTCCGGCATGACGCATCTCGGCGCCGCCTGCCGAACCCTCGCCGACCGGTGCGTCGTGGGCATCACCGCCCACGCGGCACATCTGCGATCCGACGTCGAACACTCCATCGGTCTGGTCACCGCGCTCAACCCGCACATCGGTTACCAGGCGGCCACCGAGATCGCCAAGGAAGCGCTCGACACCGACCGCGGCGTCGCGGAGCTCGTGCTCGAACGGGGCCTGCTCACCGCGGACCGCCTCGAGCTGCTGCTCCGCCCGGAACACCTGGCCAACCTGCAGAGCTGACCGACGCGCTCGGTCCACTCCACCCGAACCCTCCCCTGTCACCCGAGCTCTCCCGCACCCACCGAGGACGCTGCATGACCACTCCCACCACCGACCATCGGGGCGCCGACGCGACGCTCCACGAGGTCGAGAACCAGGGCTACCACAAGGGCCTCAAGACCCGTCAGGTCCAGATGATCGCCATCGGCGGCGCCATCGGCACCGGCCTGTTCATGGGCGCCGGCGGCCGTCTGGCCGGGGCCGGACCGGCGCTGGTGTTCGCCTACGCCACCTGCGGCTTCTTCGCCTTCCTCATTCTGCGGGCGCTGGGCGAGTTGGTCCTCCACCGTCCCACCTCGGGGTCCTTCGTCTCCTACGCGCGCGAGTTCTTCGGCGAGAAGGCGGCGTTCGTCACCGGCTGGCTCTACTGGCTGAACTGGTCGATGACCGCGGTGGTCGACGTGACCGCCGTGGCCCTGTACATGCAGTTCTTCGGCCGGTACTCCGCGCCGATCGCCGCGGTCCCGCAATGGATCTGGGCACTGATCGCCCTGGTGGTCGTGCTCTCGCTGAACCTGGTGTCCGTCAAGGTCTTCGGTGAGCTGGAATTCTGGTTCGCCCTGATCAAGGTGCTGGCCCTGGTCGCATTCCTCTGCGTCGGCCTCTACCTGCTGATCGCCGGCACCCCGAACCAGGAGCAGGGACTGTCGATGATCGCCGACAACGGCGGCCTGATCCCCAACGGCCTGCTGCCCGCCGTCGTCATCATCCAGGGCGTCGTCTTCGCCTACGCCTCGATCGAACTGGTCGGCACCGCCGCAGGCGAGACGCCGAACCCCGAGAAGGTGATCCCCAAGGCCATCAACACCGTCATCATCCGCATCGCGGTCTTCTACATCGGCTCGGTCACCCTGCTCGCCCTGCTGCTGCCGTACTCCGCCTACCGCGCCGGGGAAAGCCCCTTCGTGACGTTCTTCGGCTCCATCGGCGTCGAGGGCGCCGACACCGCGATGAACCTCATCGTGCTCACCGCCGCGCTGTCGTCGCTCAACGCCGGCCTCTACTCCACCGGCCGCATCCTGCGCTCCATGGCCGCCGCGGGCAGCGCGCCGCAGTTCGCCATGCGCATGACCAAGTCCGGCGTCCCCTACGGTGGAATCCTGCTGACGTCCGTCGTGACGCTGCTCGGAGTCGCCCTCAACGCGGTCGTCCCCGAGCAGGCGTTCGAGATCGTGCTCAACCTCGCCGCCCTCGGCATCGTCAGCGCATGGGCCATGATCGTGCTCTGCCAGCTCAAACTGTGGCAGCTGTCCAAGGAGGGTGTCCTGACCCGGCCGTCGTTCCGTCTCTTCGGCGCCCCCTACACGGGCATCGCCACCCTCGTCTTCCTCGCGGTCGTCGTCGTCCTCATGGGCTTCGACTACCCCGTCGGCACCTACACGCTGGCGTCGCTGCTGCTCATCGTTCCCGCCCTCGCCGTCGGATGGCGCGTGGCCAAGCCGCGCATCGAGCAGCTCGCCCGCGAGCGTGCCGACGGCCGCGGCGGCGCGGTCGCACGATGACGGCGTACCCCCTCGCGTCCGTCCCGTCGGTGGTCGTCCTGACCACCGGCGGGACCATCGCGAGTCGAGTGGGTGACGACGGCGTCAGCACGCCCGGCAAGGTCGCCGTGGATCTCGACGCCATCGCGGCTCGGCTCGGCGTGCTCGTCACGGTCGTCGACGTCCTGCGGGTCGACTCCGCCGCGATGTCGCACACCGACCTCGACACCGTGTCGGCCGCCGTCCAGCGAGCCCTGCGTCCCGACGTCACCGGCGTCGTCGTCCTGCACGGCACGGACACGCTCGAGGAAACCGCCATGCTGGTCGACCTCGTGCACGACGACCCCCGCCCGGTCGTCTTCACCGGCGCCCAGCGCACCGCCGATCATCCCGACGGGGACGGACCGCACAACGCCGAACTCGCCGTCGCGGTCGCCGCCGACCCGGACCGTCGCGGGCAGGGCGTGCTGGTCGCCTTCGGTCCGCGGGTCCTGCGTGCGCGGGGCGTCCGCAAGGCGCACACCACCGAACTCGACGCGTACACCGGCGTGCCCGCCACCCCGACGGATTCCCGAATCACGCTGACGCGCAACCCGATCGCGGGGATTCGCGTGGACGTCGTCGCCCTGTACCCCGGGGTCGACGGCGTCATGATCGACGCGGCCCGGCACCACGGCGCGGCGGGAATCGTGATGGAGGCCATGGGCGCCGGGAACGCCAACGCCGACGTCGTCGCCGCGGTACGACGGGCCGTCGACGCCGGCATCGTCGTCGCCCTCTCCACTCGCGTGCCGTCCGGTGGCGTCGTCACCACCTACGGCGGCGGGGGCGGCGGCGCCGACTTGGTCGCCGCGGGTGCGGTGTCCGCCGGCGAGACGAGCCCGGCACAGACGCGAATCCTGCTGTGCGCGTTGATCGCCGAGTCGAAGTACGACGTCGCCGCACGGTTCGCCGCCGTTGTCGCAACCCCGTCGACCCGAGCGTCGAATCAGGCGTCGGCCCCCTCGCGGACCTCGGTCCGAATCCAGGCGTAGCATCGAACGAGTGCCCCTGCTGACCTCCCGTCGACACGTCGACCTCCGCAGACAGGCCAGTGCCATCTGTCGGTGACCCCGCTCCGCGTCACCGACGTCGCCTTCTGTCGGTGACCCCGCTCCGCGCACGTCACCCCTCCACGCACTCGTCGAACAGGCACACCTATGTCCTCGCCCAGCGCTGCCCCCACCCGCCGGCTGCCCCAGTGGGCCACCGCCTTCGGACCCCAGATCGTCGCCGGACTGATCCTCGGCGTCGTCCTCGGGCTCGTCGCCCGCTCCATGCCCGACGCCGCCGACGGCAACCCCAACTGGCTCGTCGAAACCCTCTCCACCATCGGCTCGAGCTACGTCAAGCTCCTCACCGTCGCCGTCGTCCCCCTCGTCTTCACCGCCATCGTCAGCTCCATCGCCAACCTGCGCGCGGTCACCAACGCCGCCCGCCTGGCCGGACAGACGCTGCTGTGGTTCGCGATCACCGCGTTCGTCGCCGTGATCGTGGGCATCGTCATCGGCCTCGTCGCGCAGCCGGGATCGCGCACCGGAGTCGACGCCGCGCTGGAGAAGGCCCCCGCCACCTCCGGCTCCTGGTGGTCCTTCCTCACCGGCCTGGTACCCAACAACTTCCTGGCACTCGGCGCCCGCACCAGCGAGACCGAGGGTGCACTGTCGACCAGCCTGAACTTCAACATCCTGCAGCTGCTCGTCGTCGCCGCAGCCATCGGCATCGCGGCGCTCAAGGTGGGCAAGGCCGCCGAGCCGTTCCTCACCTTCAACGCCTCGCTTCTCGCCATCGTGCAGAAGGTGCTGTGGTGGATCATCCGCCTGGCCCCCATCGGCACCGCCGCCCTGATCGGCAACGCCGTCGCCAGCTACGGCTGGGACGCGATCGGGTCCCTGGGCGTGTTCACCGTGTCCGTCTACGTCGGCCTCGCGATCGTGTTCTTCGTGATCTACCCGATCATCGTGCGCGCGCACGGCCTGTCCGTCCGCAGCTTCTACTCGGGCGTCTGGCCGGCCACCCAGCTCGGTTTCGTCTCGCGCTCCTCGATCGGCACCCTGCCGCTCACCCAGCGCGCCACCGAGCGCAACCTCGGCGTGCCGCGCGAGTACGCCTCGTTCGCGGTGCCGCTCGGCGCCACCACCAAGATGGACGGCTGCGCCGCGATCTACCCGGCCATCGCCGCGATCTTCGTCGCGCAGTTCTACGGCATCGATCTGACGCTGACCGACTACCTGCTCATCGTCGTCGCCTCCGTCGTGGGGTCCGCCGCGACCGCCGGCACCACCGGCGCCACCGTCATGCTCACCCTGACGCTGTCCACCCTCGGCCTGCCGCTCGCCGGTGTCGGTCTGCTCCTGGCCGTCGAGCCGATCGTCGACATGGGCCGCACCGCCGTCAACGTCACCGGCCAGGCACTGGTGCCCACCATCGTCGCCAAGCGGGAGGGCATTCTCGATCGGGAGCGTTACGACGCACCGCGCCACGGCGACCCGTTCGACGACGACGCCGAGAGCGACGTCGCGCTGGCGCGCTGACCGTCCGGCGCCGGCGCGGTAGGGATACAGCGCCGGCGCGTCAGAAGAACTGCGCCCGCACGAACCCGGCGATCAACACACCGACGCCGACGATCTCCACCCCGGCCAGCGCGACCATGAACGCGTGCGTTCCCCGCACCGGGTTCACGAACTGGTTGTCGGTGTCGCGTCGGGCGCCGTGGACGACGTAGCTCACGATGGCTGCGACGAAGAAGAACACCACGGCGCCCGACACGACCAGGTTGACCGTCGTCGACCACGCCCCGAAATGGACCAACGCGGCGAGCACCATGGTGGCGAACGAGTAGAGCAACGCCGCGCGGTGGGCGATGTCGACGTAGGGGTGCGCCTGCCCGGTGGGCGAGGTCGCCATGCCGCGGAATTTCCAGACCCCGAGCACCAACGCCCACAGCAGGATCAGGCCCGAGACGAGCACCAGCACGGCCGTGTCCACGGGAAGGGTCATGCCGCCCAGTCCACCAGATGCGCGGTCCGGGCGCGTCCGACCGGCGAGGTCGGGTGATACGGCACAATCGGCGACCATGCAGAAGGAGCCGACCATGATCGACCCCGTCGGTACCTATCGCGATCGCTACGACTGGTTCGTGCGGGCGACGGCCGCCCTGGCCACGGCGGTGGAGTCGATCGTCGCCGACGCGGGCCTCGACGTGGACGCGGTGGAAGCCCGCACCAAGTCGGTGGAATCCGCGGCCGGCAAGTTCGCGCGGCTGAAGCCCGACGGCTCGTTGGAATTCACCGATCCGTTGACCGAGGTGACGGACCTCGTGGGCGTTCGGGTCATCACCTACCTCACCTCCGACATCGAGCGGGTGGCGGAGGCGTTGTCGTCGCGGTTCGAATTGCTCAAGACCATCGACAAGTCGTCGCTCGCCCAGGAGACGGGCGTGTTCGGCTACGCCGGCAAGCATCTGATCCTCACGCCGGGTGGTGACCGGGTTCCGCCCGGCTGCGGGGACGTCGTCGGTCTCGGGTTCGAGGTGCAGATCCGCACGGTGCTACAGCACGCGTGGGCCGAGATCGAGCACGACATCCGGTTCAAGAACTCCCGCACCCAGGGCTCCCCGGTGATCGACCGCGCGTTCACCCTGGCGGCCGGATTGATCGAACTCGCCGATCAACAGTTCGAGCTCGCGGACCGTCACCACAAGGAGAAGATCGCCGAACTGCGCGCAGCCGACGCCGCGCGCGGCATGGACCTGGAACTGACGGCGGAGAAGCTGCGCAGCATCGTCACCGATCTGCTGCCCGAATACGCCTCCAGCCGGCCCACCCACTACGAGTGGTTGCTCACCCTCGTCACCGCGAACGGCATCACCACGGGTGCAGAACTCGAGGACGCTCTCGATCCGTCGCGCGTGCCGTTCGTGGTGGGGGCCATGGACTATCAGCATCGGCCCGGCCACGTTCGCCTCGTGGACGACCTGTTGCTCGATCGGTTCGGGGAGGCGCACATCGTCCGCACGGCGACGCTGACCACCGAACGGGACCGGCTCGGCAAGCTGCGGTACCGGCTCACGAAACTGCAGGCGCATCAGGAGTGAGATTCTGGTAGAAGGGCCTGCGTGACCGATGCCCCCTCGACCATCACCGTCCGCGGCGCCCGCGAGAACAACCTGAAGGGGATCGATCTCGATCTTCCCAAGGGCGAGTTGGTGGTGTTCGCCGGCGTGTCCGGATCCGGCAAGTCCTCGCTGGTGTTCGACACCATCGCCGCCGAGGCGCAGCGGCAGATCAATGCGACGTTCAGCGCGTTCGCGCAGACCTTCCTGCCCTCGTACGGGCGTCCGGACGCCGACCTGATCGCGAACCTGTCGGCCGTCGTGATCGTCGACCAGAAGCGTCTGTTCGGCTCGCCCCGATCGACCGTCGGCACCATCACCGACATCGGGGACTGGCTGCGCATGCTCTACGCCCGCGGGGTCCGTCCGTCGATCGGCCACGCCAACGCGTTCTCGTTCAACGATCCGGCCGGCATGTGCCCGGACTGCGAGGGACTCGGCGAGGCCAAGGTGATCGACGTCGACGAGTTGGTCGACTTCTCGAAGTCGTTGCGCGAAGGACCCATTCGTCATCCCGACTTCCAGCCGGGCAAATGGCCCTACCGGCTGTACGCGGACTCGGGCCTGTTCGATCTCGACGTTCCGCTCGAGCAGTACTCGGCGCGGGAGCGGCACATCTTTCTCGACGCCGCCCCCGGCGAGGTGGCCATGCCGAACACCGACGGCGTGTTCACCACCTACGAGGGACTGCTCTCGAAGTTCCGTCGCAGCTACCTGACCAAGGACGCGGCCACGCTGAAGGGCAAGGCCAAGGAGGCCTACGAGCGCATCGTCACCCGCGGCGTCTGTCCCGCCTGCCGCGGCTCTCGGTACAACCCGACGGTTCACGGCGCACGCCTCGAGGGTCTGTCGATCCCCGAGGCGTTCGCGATGCAGGTCTCCGATCTCGCGGACGTCATGGACGGCTGGTCTCTCGGCGTTCTCGACGCACCGCGGCGGGAGGTGGTCACCCAGCTGCGTCGCCTGGGCGATCTCGGCCTGGGGTACCTGAGCCTCGACCGCGCGACGTCGTCGTTGTCCGGCGGCGAGGCGCAGCGCATCAAGATGGTGCGCCACCTCGGGTCGACGCTCAACGACATGCTCTACGTCTTCGACGAGCCCACCACCGGTCTGCACGCCCGCGACGTCCACCGGTTGAACGCGATGCTGCTGGCCCTGCGCGACAAGGGCAACACGGTCCTGGTGGTCGAGCACGATCCCGAGGTGATGGCCGTCGCCGATCGCATCGTGGAGATCGGTCCCGGGGCGGGGGCGGACGGCGGCACCGTCGTCTTCGTCGGCACGCCGCAGGAGCTGAGCACCGCGGACACGCGTACCGGGCGTGCCCTGCGAGAGGTGGCCACCGCACCTCGTCGTCCGCGGACGCCCACCGGATCGATTCGCCTCGAGAACGCCCGCACCCACAACCTGCGCAGCGTCACCGTCGACGTGCCGCTCGGCGTGCTCGTCGCCGTCACCGGAGTCGCCGGGTCCGGCAAGTCCAGCCTGATCCACCACCATCTGCCGGCCGTCCGCCCCGACGCCGTGATGATCGACCAGTCCCCCATCCGCGGGTCGCGGCGATCGTCGCCCGCGACGTACACCGGCCTGCTGGATCCGATCCGGGCGCACTTCGCCAAACGCACCGGCCGCCCGGCGGCGCTCTTCTCCCCCAATTCCGACGGGGCCTGCCCGGACTGCCAGGGCACCGGCACCATCTTCACCGAGCTGGGCTTCACCGACCCGGTCACCAGCACCTGCGAGACGTGTCAGGGACGCCGGTTCCGCTCGGGAGCGATCAAGTACACGGTGGACGGCGTGTCCATCGCGGACGTCTTCGAGATGGCCGTCGACGCCGCGTTCGAGTTCTTCACGGCGCCGAAGATTCGCGCTGTGCTGGGGCGGTGCCGTGATGTCGGTCTCGGTTACCTCACGTGGGCCAGAACCTCACCTCGCTCTCCGGCGGGGAGCGCCAACGACTGAAGCTGGCCACCGAGCTCACCGGCACGGCGGCGCTGCTGGTGCTCGACGAGCCCACCACCGGTCTTCACCCCTCGGACGTGAACAACCTGGTGGCGCTGCTGTCGGGCATGGTCGACGAGGGCCGATCGGTGGTGGTGATCGAGCACGATCTCGCCGTCGTCGCGGCGTCGGACTGGGTGATCGATCTCGGCCCGGACGGCGGTCACGACGGCGGCCGGGTGGTGTTCACCGGCACTCCGGCGGACCTCGTTCGAGACTCCGGCCACACCGGTCGGCATCTCGCGCGGCGGCTCGGAGAGTAAACCGTCGGTAAAGTACCAGGCATGAGCGACACCGTCACCGCTGCCGCGAGTACAGAACTGGGTGGATTCGCCGGGTGGGCCGTCGGGCTGATGGAGGCCATCGGCGGCCCCGGCGCCGGCCTCGCCGTCGCCGTGGAGAACTTCTTCCCCCCGATTCCGAGCGAGATCATCCTTCCGCTGGCCGGGTTCACGGCGTCGCAGGGCGGCTTCTCGTTGTTCAGCGCGCTGTTCTGGACGACGCTCGGTTCGGTGGTGGGCGCGGCCGTCCTCTATTGGCTGGGCGTGAAGCTCGGCCGGGACCGCCTCTACGCGATCGTGGACCGGATGCCCCTCGTCGACACCGAGGATCTGGCGAAGGCGGAGGACTGGTTCGCCCGCCACGGCCGGTCGGCCGTCTTCTTCGGCCGCATGATCCCGATGGTGCGGTCCGGCATCTCCGTCCCGGCCGGCGTCTCCCGCATGCCCTTCTGGCAGTTCCTGCTCTACACCACCGCCGGCAGCCTGCTGTGGAACTCGATCTTCGTGCTCGCCGGGTACTACCTGGGCGAGAACTGGCACTACGTGGAGAACTACGCCTCGGTCTTCCAATACGTCGTCATCGGTCTGGTGGTCACGTTCCTGGCCTGGTTCGTGACCAAGAAGGTGCGGGCCCGGTCCGCACCCTGATCACGTCTCCATCAGCCTCTTCAGGGTCTCGAGATCACGCTGGACCGCGGCGCAGTCCCGGTCGAACTCGACGTCGGTCATGCCCAGCCGACGCACGGTGAACAGCACTTCCGCACCGTGCGGATGCGGGACGACGCGCAGCGGATTCAGGACCTCGGTGCCGTCGGGCAGGGTGACGGTGTGGTCCAGCACGCCGAGGTCGTTCTCGGCCGCGAACCGGACCCGCACCGTTCCCATCGGCGACTCGGTCACCAGATCGTCACCGTCGCGGGTGACCCCCGACGCGAGGCCCGCCGCCCATGCCGTGAGGTTCTCCGGGCGTCGGGCGAAGTCGTAGACCTCGCGCGCCGGGGCCGCGATCACCACCGACAGATGCCTGCTCTCCATGTCGTCCTGCACGGTCGCCATCCTCTCGCAGGTCACCACCCATGGTGGCTGATCTCGGGTGCGCCCACGCGAAGAATCGGAACCGGCACCGTCGGGGTCAGGTCAGGTCCGCACGCTCCCAGCGATTGACGAATTCGAGGCCGCTGCGAACGAACAGCTGCGAGACCGGGCAGCGCCGCTCGACCTCGGCCACGAAGTGATCGAACGCCGCACCCTCGGCGTCGGTCTGCACGGTCGCCTCGACGGTGACGCGGTCGAAGTTCGCGTTACCGTCCTCCCCCGCCACGAGAACGCCGGTGTCCAGATCGCCCTGCACGCGGAAGGTGAATTCGCCGAGCGTGATACCCAGGTCCTTGGCCACGAGGCTGGCCGTCACCTGGTTGCAGGACGTGAGCGCGCCCAGCGCGTAGAACAGCGGGCTCGGCGCGGCGTCCCGGCCGCCGAAGGCGGGGTACGCGTCGGCGTCGAACTCGTGGCCGGCCGTGCCCTGCACCGACAGGTGCTGGGCGACGCCGGTACCGCGGGCGTCGACGACGAAGGGGACGACGGAGGTCTTCACGGAGGTCTTCGCAGAAGTCATGCCGACGACGGTCGTCGGCCGCCCGCCTCGGGTCCAGGTTCAGAATCACCTCGAGTGCAGACCCATCCGCCGCGTAGGTTGGCGGACATGACGACACGACCCGCGGCGGACCACCGGACGTCGGCGCCGCGCACCGTCACCCGCGTGCTTCTCGGCGCCTTCCTCACCTTCGCGGGTCTGTCCCACCTGTTCTGGGCGCGTGAGGAATTCCGCGCCCAGGTCCCGACGTGGGTACCTCTCGACGTCGACGCGGTGGTGCTCGCGTCGGGCGTCGTCGAGGTGGTGCTCGGGGTGCTCCTGCTCTCCGGGTGGCGACGGACCGTCGTCGGGTGGATCGTCGCCGCGTTCTTCGTCGCGGTGTTCCCCGGCAACGTCTCGCAGTATCTGACCGGCACGGACGCGTTCGGCCTCGACAGCGACAACGCCCGCGCGATCCGACTCCTCTTCCAGCCACTGCTCATCGGCTGGGCGCTGTGGAGTACCGGCGCGTGGGCCGCATGGCGCGACCGCGTTAGGCCATCGCGCGCAGCGTGAGGTCTCGGACGGCGGCGGAGAAGGCCACGACGGTGACCACGTCGACGGCCGTGGCGGCGCCGAGGATCGCCCGGATCTGCTCCCGGACGGCGGACTCGACCGGCCACCCGTAGGCGCCGCCGGAGATCAGCGGGAACGCGACCGACGAGGCTCCCAGCGAGTCGGCCAGGATCAACGACCGCTCGTACGCGGCCCGCAGCAGCGGCGACCGGTCCTCGCGTGCCGAGTACCGCGGGCCCACGGTGTGGATCACCCAGTGCGCCGGCAGGTGACCCGCCGTGGTGGCGACGGCGGCGCCGACGTCGAGTCCGTTGGGGAGCGTCGTCGCGCGCAACAGGCGGCAGGCATCGAGAATCGCCGGCCCACCGGCCCGGTGGATCGCGCCGTCCACCCCGCCGCCGCCGAGCAGGGTGGAGTTGGCGGCGTTGACCACCACGTCCGTCCGGATCGTGGTGATGTCGCCGAGGACGACGTCGAGTCGCCGGGGTCCCGAGGTGGTCATGACGCTCCGTCCGTGAGGGTGTGGGTCAGGGTGATCAGGTCGGCCGCCCGGCGTCCGGGGTACCCGTGCAGCAACGCGATCCACTCCGGCGGGATCGCCGAGCGTCCCCAGCGCGCACCGAGCAGCCCACCCGCGATGGCCGCCGTGGTGTCGGTGTCGCCGCCGGCCCGGACACACTTCTCGAGCGCCCGCGGCAGTTGGCGCTCGTCCTCCTCCGTCGTGGCGATGGCCCACCACGCGGTCTGCAGGGCGTGGACCACCCACCCGTTGTTCGCGAAGTCCGCCGGCGTTCCGGTTTGCGCCGCCTCGAGCAGGGGCGACCAGGTATGCGACAGGGCAGGATCCGCGGACAGGGCGAGGCGGAGGCCGTCGTACGTTCCGTGCAGCACCGCGTGGCGGATGGCGACGGACCACAGGGCGCACGCCTCCCCGGCCTGTGGATCGGAGTGGGTCAACGCGCTGATGCGGGTGGCCGCGTCGGCAAGCGCGCGCTCGTCGTGCAGGAACGCCAGGGCGACGGGCGCCGTTCTCATGAGCGAGCCGTTGCCCCCGGTTCGGCCCGACAGACCCGCGGCCCGCCGAGTCATCGCGTCGGCCGACGGGTCGCGGTGGGATAGCACGGCCCGCGTCTGGTTCCCGATGTCCGGCGGCCGGGTGTCGTACCAGGTGACGAAGTTCGCCGCGACGGCGTCGAGCAATCCGGCGTCGGCGTGTCCGGCGAGTGCGTCGGCGGCGCACAGAGCCAGCGCGTCGGCGACGCACAACGCCATCGACGTGTCGTCCGTCCATTCACCGGGCGCCCAGTCGAACGGCCCGCCCCCGATCATCGCGATCTCCTGATCGGGGGTGGGATACCCGAATTCGTAGCCCGCCCCGAGGGCGTCGCCCGCCGCTGTTCCCAGCAGGACACCCTCGGCCCGGTCGATCCGATCCGTCGTCGACATTGCGTACCCCTTTGCTCGATTCTGCGCTAACCATAGATCAGCCCTGCGCTAAGATGCAAGCGTGCCGTCCGACCTCACCGAGTTCCCCCGCCCGTCAGTCGCGGTCGACGTCGCCGTGCTCACCGTCACCGACCACGGGCCGGCGGTCGTGACCGTGGACTCACGATGGGGCGACGCACTCCCGGGAACGTTCCTGCACCCCGGCGAGACCCTGGCCGACGCGGCCGGCCGCGCGCTCCGCACCAAAGCCGGAATCGAGGGAGTGGCGTTCCACCAGCTCCGCATGTTCGACGCACCGGATCGCGACGATCGCGGATGGGTGCTGTCGATGGCGCACGCCACCGAGGTCGCCGCGACCACCCTGCCGCCCGACGGCCGCGCGGTGACCATCGAGCACGGCCGACCCACCGTGCCCATGGCCTTCGACCACGCCGACATGGTCGCCGCCGCCGTCCTGGACCTGCGCACGCGCTACGCCGACGCCCCCGACCCGTCGGGCCTGCTCGGGCCGCGATTCACCCTGCTACGCCTCCGTCGCCTCTACGAGATCGTCTTCGACCGCACGCTCCCCAAGGACACCTTCCGTCGGCACGCCCTCGGCGCGATCCACGGCACCGGGGAGGTCACCGCGGCGGACGGCGGCCGACCGGCCGAGCTCTACGAGCGCCTCCCGGGCGCGTCGTTTCCGAGAACAATGGCCGCACTCCTCGGCGGCCGATAACGATGGCCGCACTCCTCCGCAGCCGAGTCGTCAGCGCGGAACGGCGCTCACGGTGAACGGCTCCACCGGCTCGCCGCCCCGCTTGTCGAACTGGCTGTTCACCACCAGCAGCCGGTCGTCCACGGCCGCCGCGGTCGTGGGGTAGGCGAAGCTCGGGTCGCGGATCTCCCCGGTGACCCGGCCCGAGCGGCCGTCGTCGGACAGGTCGACGCGAGCGATCAGGCCGTCCCGGTTCCGCACCACGTACAGCGTGTCGTCGTCGTACTCGAGACCGTCGCCGTTCTGCACGGTCGCGCCCCCAAGGTCGACCTGCGTCACCTCGCGGGAGCCCTCGTCGACGCGGTACAGGTTGCCGGTGGAGGACTGCACGATCACCAGAGCGTCGTCGTCGACCTCGACGATGCCGTTCGCATTGAAGCCCTCGCCGTAGACGAAGGGCGTGCCGTCGAAGCTCACCGCCGGCTCGAGCTGCCCGTCGCCCTGCGCGCCGGGCGGCACGCGCCACAGCACGGGGCTACGCGAATCGGTCACGTAGGCCTCGCCGTCGTCACCCACCACGACGTCGTTGAGGAACGTGGCGTCCGCGCCGAGACCGTTGGTCAGGGTCGCCCGGAGCTCGCCGGTTTCCGCATCGTGAACCCACACTCGACCGGTCGCTCCGCCGGCGATCACCAGGACGCCGGACTCGTCGTCGTCCCCGTCCTCGACGTCCAGCCCGGCGGCACCCGTGCGTCCGTTCTCCCCGGCCGCCAGGAACGGCCGAACCTCCGGATCGCCGACGGTGCCGCGGAACACCGCCCCGTCGGACGTCGACGTCACCCAGAACGAGTCGTCGTCGGCGGTGATCCCCTCCGGGAAGACGCCCGTTCCCGGCAGTCGGTAGACGAACGCCGACGACGCCGACTCGGGTGACGCCGTGGCGGACTGCGCCGTGGACGAGGCCACGGTCCCGGTCGACGACGCCGCCGGGTCGGCCGTGGGCTGCCCGTCCTGCGTCGACGAACATCCGGACAGAACGAGGGCGAGAACGCCGGCGGACACGGCCACGGGAGCGCGGAATCGGGACATGATCCACGAGTGCCCGATTCGTCGTGTCACGACACAGGTCGGCGTTTCGCGTCCGCTCCCCTCCCCCGGTGACCTACGGTCGTCGAGTCCAGCTGTCGGGGCCCGACCCTGCCGGCCCGTCCGGCTGCACGCACCACGGAGGATGCATGCCCGTCATCACTCGCGAGGTCGAGATCGCCGTGTCCGCGGCCGGCGCCTTCGCCTACCTGTCCGATCACGCGAACGTGCCGCACTGGATGTTCGGCGTCACCTCGTTCGACCCGGTCCGGCCGGTGACCAGGGACGTGGGCGACCGGTTCGACGCGGTGATGAAGCTCGGCCCGAAGACCCTGACGTCCACGCTCGACGTGGTCGAGTGGGTGGAGAACGAGGTCTTCGCGCTGCAGTCCGTGGCCGGGTTCGAGACGAGTTCGCGGTGGCGCGTGACCCCGATCGACGACGACCGGTGCCGCGCCGACGTCGAGTTCGGCTACGAGTTCCCCGGCGGGCTCACCGGGCGAGCGTTGGCCAAGATCGTCGAGCCGTTCATCGGCCAGGGTGTGGCCATGACCGATCGGAACATTCGGCAGCGCCTCGAGGTGTAGCCGCGTCGGGCCGTCAGAGCGTCTCGAGACGCACCGCGTCAGAGAATCGCCACCGCGTCGATCTCCACCAGCATCTCCTCGCGCGGCAGTCCGGTGAAGACGGTGGTGCGGCTGGGCAGGACGTCGCCACGCGTGTGCTCGAGCACGAAGGCGCCGTAGGCGTCGTTCATGATCGCGAAGTCCTCGCGCTTGGTGAGGTAGACGCGGAGCATCACCACGTCGTCGAAGGTGGCGCCGGACGCCTCGACGATGGCCTTGACGTTGGTCAGGGTGCGGGTGGTCTGCGCGGCGACGTCGCCGGGGTACAGGTACTCGTTGGTCTCGGGGTCCACCGGACCCTGGCCGGAGACCTGCACGAAGTTGCCCTTACGGACGCCCTGGGAGAACGTGTGCGCGGGGGCGGGCGCGTCGGTGGTCAGTACGGCGATCTTCTCGGTCATCGGGGTCCTTCCGGGGACGACGGGGGGCTCCAGCCCAGTTCCACCGACACGGCGTCGGCGGCGGCTCGAACCCTGGGGAGGGTGCCCAGCACGCGGGCATGGTCCAGCAACATGTCGGGCACCGACATCGACACCGCAGCGACGATCGCGCCCGTTCCGTCCCGCACCGGCACGCCGATGCAGTTGACGAACGATTCGTGTTCCTCCCGGTCCTCGGCGAACCCTTGCCGCGCCACGAGGTCGAGCTCGGCGAGGTAGCGCTCCGGCGAGTCGATGGTGCGCTCGGTGAAGCGCGTGTAGTCGAGCCGGTGAGCGATACGTGTCTGCTCGTCGGCGGGCAGTCCGGAGACGAGAATCTTCCCCACGGCCGTACAGTGCAGCGGCGCGGGTTTGCCCACCCGCGAGTACATGCGCACGCTCTGGGTCGCGTCGAGCTTGTCGACGTAGATCGCCTCGCCGGATTCGTAGGTGGCCAGGTGCACCGTCTGCCGGGTGTCGGTGTTGAGCGAGACCAGATGCGGGCGCGCGATCACGCGGATGTCGCGATGCTCGAGCGCACGGTTGGACAGCTCGAACAGCCCGGCTCCCAGCCGATATCGGTGCTCGGCGTCGTGGGTGACGAACCGGTCGGCCTCCAGGGTCCTGAGCAACCGCAGCACCGTCGTCTTGTGCACGTCCAGGTGCGCGGCGAGGTCGTCGAGGGATCGCGGACCGTCGGCCAGGGCACGCAGGATCGTGAGAGCCCGAGCGAGCGACTGACTCACGACGCCACCGATCCGGCGACGTCGACCCACGCCAGCTTCGACCACTCGTCGTCGGTGACGTCCGCGGCGGCGGTCAGGTCGGCGACGGTCGGAACGGCGGCGCCGTCTCCGTGCGCCGTCAGCGCGGCGGCCGCACAGAGATGTCCCCACCGCACGGCCGTGGCTGTCCCGACGCTGTGCAGCACCCCCGCGAGGTAGCCGCCCGCGAATGCGTCTCCCGCACCGATCTTCTCGACCACCTCGACGCGCACGGCGGGAATCACCACCGCGTCCTCACCGTCGTAGGCCGTGACGGCGGCGGAATCGTTCTTGACCACCAGACGCCGCGGCTCGGGGAACAGGGCGCGCAGCGCGGCCGGATCGCCCGTCCCGAAGACCACCTCCGCCTCGTCGGCACCCATGAGCACGACGTCGCTGCGGCGCACCTGCTCACCGAGCACACGCGCCGCCTCGACTCCCGAATTCCACAGTGCGGGTCGGTGATTGAGGTCGAAGCTGACCGTCGCGCCGAGAGCGTCGATGCGCGCCACCGCGGCACGCGCCGAGTCCGACAGCGCGAGCGTGATGCCGCTGACGTGCACGAGGTCGGCGGGGGCGAGGCGCCCGGCGATCCAGTCGACGTCGTCGGCGCACAGGGCGCTCGCGGCGGACCCGGACCTGAAGTAGGCCATGCGGCTCTCCCCCAACGCGAGGTCGTAGGGGTGGGAGGTGCCCGCACCCCGTTCCTTGACGTAGAGGCCGGTGGAGCGCGTGGGATCGACGAGCACGGCGGAGGTGTCGACTCCGGCGTCGACCAGGTCCGATCGGAGGTAGCGACCGAACCCGTCGTCCCCGACGCGCGAGGCCCAGGCGGTGACCACCCCCAACCGGGCGAGGACGCGGGCGACGTTGGCCTCGGCGCCGCCGGCGCCGCGTGTGAAGCGGCCCGAGTCCTCCAACGGCCCGGGCTCGGCGACCATCACCACGAGCCCTTCGCCGACACACACCGCTCGGGGGCTCGTCACAGTCTGATCCTCGCTCTTCTCAGCATTCTCTTGCCATTCCTGCCGTTCTCGTAGCAGACTAACGACACCGAACACATTGTGCAATCAACGTTGCGTAATACGCAACGAACTGCCGGGATCGCCGCAGAACGGTGCCGATCCGAGCCCGACCGGAGGACAGCCATGATCGACACCCGCGCCGTCGACGCTCTACGCGAACGACGACTCGGCCCGGAACACAAGTCCGTCCCACCGTCGGCGTGGGGACTGACCGTGGACGAGTTCCTCGGCACCGCACCGACGTTGGCGGACTTCCAGACTCCGGTCGTGTCCCTCGATCGGACCAGACTGACGTCCAACATCGCCGTGATGGCCGACTGGGCGGCGGCACGCGGCGTCGATCTCGCCCCCCACGGCAAGACCACGATGGCACCTGCACTGTGGCGCGAGCAGCTCGTCGCGGGGAGCTGGGCGATCACCCTCGCCACCCCCTGGCAGGTCCAGCTCGCCCGCGCCTTCGGGGTGCAACGCATCATGCTGGCCAACGCTCTGGTCGATCCCGTTGCCCTGCGATGGATCTCGGCCGAGCTCGACGACCACCCGGAGTTCGACTTCTTCTGCTGGGCCGACAGCGAGGAGACCGTCGTCCGCATGGCCGAGGTCCTCGGCTCCCCCCGACGCCCGGTGAACGTCGTGGTGGAACTCGGTGGCCCGCACGGCCGGACCGGCGCGCGCACCGTCGACGCCGCCGTCGCGGTCGCCCGCCGCGTCGCGGAGACCCCGGGCCTCACCCTCGCCGGCGTCGGCGGTTACGAGGGCGCACTCGCGCACGATCGCACGCCCGACGGGCTCGCCGCCGTCGCCCGGTACCTGGGCGCGGTGGCCGACCTGCATCGCACGCTGGCGGCGGAGGGTCTCTACCCGGGCGACGCCGTCGTCACCGCAGGTGGCAGCGCGTATCCCGACCTGGTCGCGGAACACCTCGCCGGACTCACCGAGACCGCCGACGTTCCCACCCGCGTCGTCCTGCGGTCCGGCGCCTACCTCGTCCACGACGACGGCTTCTACGCCGACATCTCGCCGCTGATCGAATCCCGCGTCGGCGCCGATCATCTCGCGTCGGCCATGCACGGCTGGGCGCGCGTCGTCTCCCGCCCCGAGCCCGAGC
Organism: Rhodococcus sp. PBTS 1; assembly: GCF_001620025.1. Taxonomy (NCBI): domain Bacteria; kingdom Bacillati; phylum Actinomycetota; class Actinomycetes; order Mycobacteriales; family Nocardiaceae; genus Rhodococcus; species Rhodococcus sp. PBTS 1. The sequence continues at coordinate 783,345 of NZ_CP015219.1, read as the reverse complement.
TGGCCCTGCTCGACGCGGGCAAGCGGGACGTGCCGTTCGACGAGGGACTGCCCACCCCGCAGCGAGTCGACACCGTGGACGTCGCTGCAGACCACCACATCTCGGCCGTGAACGATCAGCACGCCTTCCTGCGCATGCCGGGTGCCGACGCGGACCACGCCGGCGTCGGCAGCGTCGTGCGACTGGGTCTGTCGCACCCGTGCACCGCCTTCGACAAGTGGCGCCTGCTGCCCGTCGTCGACGACGCCGACGGGGCGAACCCGCGCGTCGTCGACCTGATCCACACCTTCTTCTAGGAGCGCGCCGTGATCGATCTGATTCTGCGCGGCGGTGACGTCGTCGACGGCACGGGTGCCGCCCGCGTCCGGGCCGACGTGCTCGTGGCGAACGGACGTATCCAGGACGTCGTCCCGGCCGGCGCCGCCGTCGACGCGGCGGACGTGCTCGACGTCCCGCCCGGCCACGTCGTCGCGCCCGGATTCGTCGACATGCACGCCCATTCCGATCTCGGTCTGCTCACCGACCCCGGCCACGTCGCGAAGATCACCCAGGGTGTGACGACGGAGGTCATCGGCCAGGACGGGCTGTCCTACGCGCCGATCGACGACGCGACCCTGGCCGTCGTGCGCCGTCAGATCGCCGGGTGGAACGGCAATCCCGCGGACTTCGACTTCTCGTGGCGCACGGTCGGCGAGTACCTCGACCGGCTCGACGCCGGCATCACCCCGAACGCCGCGTACCTCGTTCCGCAGGGCACGCTGCGCTACCTGACGGTGGGTGCCGACCAGCGACCGGCGACGCGCCGCGAGGTCGACCACATGGCCGACCTGGTCGAGCGCGCGATGGACGAGGGTGCCGTCGGCATGTCCAGCGGCCTCACCTACACGCCGGGCATGTACGCCGACACCGGCGAACTGCGGGCACTCTGCGAGGTGGTGGCGCGCCGCGGCGGCTTCTACGCCCCGCACACCCGCTCGTACGGCCGCGGTGCGCTGGACGCCTACCGGGAGATGATCGACCTGGCCCGCGAGACGGGCTGCGCGCTCCACCTCACCCACGCGACCATGAACTTCGAGGAGAACCGCGGCCGCGCCGGGGAATTCCTCGAGATGGTCGACGCCGCCGTGGCCGAGGGCTGCGACATCACGCTCGACACCTACCCGTACCTGCCGGGCGCGACCACCCTCTCGGCGTTGCTGCCGAGCTGGGCCATGTCGGGTGGCCTCGACGCCGCTCTCGCCCGCCTGACCGACCCCGACGCCCGCAGGCGCATCACCGACGACGTCACCCGCTACGGCTCGGACGGATGTCACGGGGTCACCGTCGACTGGACGACGATCCAGCTGAGCGGGGTGGCCCACCGCGAGCTCGATGCCTACGTTGGCCGAACCGTGGCCGAGATCGCGGCCGACGAGGACCGACCCGCAGTCGAGGTGTTCTTCGATCTGCTGCAACGGGATTCGTTCGCGACGACGATCCTCCAGCACGTGGGCCACGAGGACAACGTGCGCGCGATCATGGTGCATCCGCATCACATGGGCGGCAGCGACGGCATTCTCGTCGGCGATCGTCCGCACCCGCGGGCCTGGGGTACGTTCCCCCGCTACCTCGGCCACTACGTGCGCGAGGTCGGTCTGCTGTCCCTCGAGGACTGCATCCACCACCTCACCGGGCGCCCCGCCGCGCGTCTGTCGCTGCGCGACCGCGGCCTGGTCCGCCCCGGCCACGCCGCCGACCTCGTGGTGCTCGATCCCGAGACCGTCCGGGACACCGCCACGTTCGACCGTCCGAAGCAGGCCGCCGCCGGCATTCCCCACGTTCTCGTCGCCGGCCGGTTCGCCGTCCGCGACGGCGCGCCCACCGGCGTTCTCGCCGGCCGCTCCCTCCGCCACTCTCCGACAGGAACCGCATGAGTATCTCCACCGTCCTCGAGGACCGCGCACTCGTCGTCGTGCGCGCGCCCGCGATCCCCGACCCGGTCGCCCTCGCCGAGGCCCTCGCCGCGGGCGGACTGCGCGCCGTCGAGCTGACGTTCACCACCCCGGACGTGTTGTCCTGCCTCGAGAAGGCCGCCGCGTCCGGCGCCGTGGTGGGCGCGGGCACCGTCGTCACCGCCGAGCAGGCCGCGGCCGCGATCGACAGCGGCGCCACGTTCCTCGTCACCCCCGGCCTGCGGCCCGACGTCGCCCGCGTCGCGACAGAGCGGAACGTCCCCGTGGTCATGGGCGCGCTCACCCCGTCCGAGATCATGGTCGCCGTCGACCTCGGCGCGGCCGCGGTGAAGGTGTTCCCCGCCAAGCTGTTCGGGCCGTCCTATTTCGCCGATCTGCGCGGGCCGTTCCCGGACACCGCTCTCATCCCGTCCGGCGGAGTCAACGCCGACAACGCCGCCGACTTCCTCGCGCGCGGCGCCGTCGCCGTCACCGCGGGGACCGACGTCGTTCCGCCCGATGCCGTCGCCGCCGGTCGGTGGGACGACATCACCTCTCGCGCCGCCCATTTCGTCCGCGCGATCGCGCGCCCGTAACCCCCTCGAAAGGCACACCCCCATGAGTTCCGTCGTCGACTGGCTCCGGACGTCCACACCCGGACTGCTCGTGCTCTGCGGTATCGCGATCGCGGTACTGCTGTTCGTCATCATCAGGATCAAGCTGGAACCGTTCATCGCCCTGCTGATCGTGGGTCTCGGTCTCGCCCTGGCGGCCGGACTCCCCGTCTCGCAGATCGTCGGCACCGCCATCAAGAGCGGCGACTCCATCCTCGAGACGGGGTTCGGCGGCATCCTCGGCCACATCGCGGTCATCATCGGACTCGGCACCGTGCTCGGCGCGATCCTCGAACGGTCCGGCGGCGCACAGGCTCTCACAGCGCGCCTGCTCGGCGTGTTCGGCGAGCGCGGCGCCCCGATCGCCATGGGCCTGCTCGGGTTGATCTTCGGCATCCCCGTGTTCTTCGACATCGGCATCTTCGTCCTCGCGCCGCTCGTCTACGTCGCCGCGCGCCAGGGTGGCAAGTCGCTGGTGCTCTACGCGATGCCGATGCTCGCCGGCCTGTCGATGACCCACGCCTTCCTCCCGCCGCACCCCGGCCCCGTCGCCCTGGGCGGCCTGCTCGAGGTCAACCTCGGCTGGCTCATCCTCATGGGATTCGTCTGCGGCATCCCCGGTTTCATCGCCGCCGGCCTGCTGTGGGGTAGCTACATCGGCAAGCGCGTCATCGTCGACGTGCCCGAGGACTTCGTCAACGAGGCCGACGGGGGCACCACTGGGTCGGCCTCCAAGACCGACGAGCAGGGCGGCCCGCACGTCTCGGGCGGCACGGCCGTGACCACCGCGCGTCCCCGCGTCACCACCCCGCCGTCGGTGGGCACCATCGGCGCCATCATCGCGGTGCCGCTGATCCTCATCCTGGGAGCCACCTTCGGCACGATCCTGCTCGACGAGGGTCGCCTTCTGCAGGTGCTCACCTTCTTCGGGACGCCCGCGGTGGCGCTGCTGATCGCCGTGCTCATCGCGTTCTACGTCCTCGGCATCCGTCGCGGCTCGACCGTGCAGGAACTGTCCACGCTCACCGGCGAATCGCTGCGCCCGGTCGGCATGCTGCTGCTCGTCGTCGGTGCCGGCGCGTTCTTCGGCAAGGTCATCTCGGCCACCGGTATCGGCACGGCGCTCGCGGACACCATGTCCGCCGCCGGCCTGCCGATCATCGTGCTGGCGTACATCATCAGCTGCGCCCTGCGTATCGCCCAGGGCTCGGCGACCGTCGCCATCGTGACCACCGGCGGCATCGTCGGACCGCTCGTGGCGGCCCAGGACTACTCGCAGGTGGCCGTGGCGCTGATCGCGATGTCCATCGCCGCGGGGTCGATCATCTTGAGCCACGTCAACGACGGCGGATTCTGGATCATCGCGAAGTTCTTCAACATGACGGTCAAGCAGACGCTGCAGACCTGGACGGTGCTCGAAACCGTCCTGTCGGTGGTGAGCTTCGCCGTCGCGGGCGTGCTGTTCGCGATCATCGCCTGACCCGGCCTGCATCACCGGTCGCCGTCTGTCCGCCGCTCGAGGGACAGACGGCGACCTCGTCCGTGTGGTTGCATTCGCTCAGCACCTTCTCCCGCAGTGCCCCCAGAAATGGGGTCTGTCGCGGTCCCCGCATCGGAACATACGGTCGGTCCGGCGGTCGATCGACGCCGCAGGAACGGCCCGGGGGGAACGGATGCAGACGCTGATGGACGAGAAGGTGCGCCCGGCGCTCAGTGCGCGGGAGGTCGAGGTCCTCCTGGCCTGGATCGTGCGCGATTCCAAGGACGACGTTGCACGGTCGCTCTACATCTCCCCCGCCACCGTCGGCACCCACATCGCCCGCGTCCGCGACAAGTACGAGGCGGTCGGCCGGTCGGCCAAGTCCAAAGCCGCGCTGGTGGCACGGGCCCTGCAGGACGGCTACATCACCCTCGACGAGCTCTGACCGCCCCTCCCCACCCGATCCGCGCGACCTCCAGGGATCCGCGCCTGCTGCAACCGCAGCGGATCGCTGGAACAGAAGCGGATCGGGGTGGGCCTGTGGCCGGTCCCCGCCCCTCCCCACTCGATCCGCGCGACTTCCAGGGATTCGCGTCTGCTGCAACGGCAGCGGATCGCTGGAACAGAAGCGGATCGGGGTGGTCAGGCCAGCGCCTACACCCGCACGACGACGATGCCGGCGTCCTCGAAGGGCGCGGTGTCGGCCGCGGTGGCGGTCGCGTCGGTCACCAGCGTCACCCCCGCCGGCAAGGGCGCCCACGCGTGGAACGGCCGTCGTCCCAGTTTGGCGGCGTGCGCCAGCACGTAGATGCTGCCGGCGCGATCCATCATCAGTTCCTTGAGCCGGGTCTGCTCGATCTCGGCCTCGCAGATCCCCCGGTCCGCCGTGACCGCGTCGGCCCCGAGGAACGCGCGGTCGTAGGACACCCGCGCGAGGGACGCCTCGGCGAGCGGACCGACGAAACCCTGCGACAGATGCCGCAGCGTTCCCCCGAGACACTCGACCCGCACGTCGTCCGCGTCCGCGAGCGATTCCAGTGCCGTGAGGCCGGCCGTGATCACGGTCAGGCGAGGGCAGTCCCGCAGGAACTCGCCCATCGCCCCCACGGTGGTGCCGGCGTCCAGCAGTACCGTCTCACCCGGGTGCACCTCGCCCGCAGCCCATTTCGCGATAGCCCGCTTGGCGTCGAACCCCTCCACCGCACGCTGGCGGATCGAGGACTCCGGATGCGGATCGAGCGCGATGGCGCCGCCGTAGGTGCGCGCGAGCAGACCCCGCGTCGTCAGGTGGGACAGGTCCCGGCGGATGGTCGACGCGGTCACGCCGAACTGCGCCGAGAGCTCGTCGACGCTCGCCAGACCACTGGTCTTGGCCAGTCGCACGATCTCCGCGCGCCGCACCTCCGACTCCCGCACCGCCACCGGTCCTCCTTCGCTCCGACCCGAACCTAGCCGACGGGGGTGGTGCTGGTCGCGAGTTCGGCCGCCTGCCGGAGCGCTTCGACCATGCTGCCGGATTCGGCGATGCCCTTGCCGGCGATGTCGAAGGCCGTGCCGTGGTCGACGGAGGTTCGGATGACGGGGAGGCCGACCGTGATGTTCACGCCCGCTTCGATTCCCAGCACCTTCACCGGACCGTGCCCCTGGTCGTGGTACATCGCGACGATGAGGTCGTAGTCGCCCCGCCCGGCGAGGAAGAACGCGGTGTCGGCGGGCAGCGGGCCCACGGCGTCGATGCCGTCCGCGCGCAGAACCTCCACGGCCGGAACGATCTTCAGGTCCTCCTCGCCGTAGCCGAACAGTCCGTTCTCCCCGGCGTGGGGGTTGATGCCGCAGAGACCGATCTTCGGGTTCGGCGTGCCCGAGCGCACCAGGGCGTCGTGCCCCCGTCGCACCGTCCGCTCCACCAGGCCCGGCTCGATCTTCGCCACCGCGTCGAGCAGTCCGATGTGGGTGGTCACGTGAATGACCTTGAGCTTCGGCGTCGAGAGCATCATCGACACTTCCTCGGTGCCCGTGAGATGCGCGAGCAGCTCGGTGTGACCCGGGAAGACGTGTCCGGCGGCGTGCAGTGCCTCTTTGTTGAGGGGTGCCGTGCAGATGGCCTGGACCTCGCCGGCCACCGCGAGCTCGCTGGCGACGCGGATGTACTCGTAGGCGGCGTGACCGGCCACGGACGACAGCTCACCCCAGGGCAGGTCGGCCGGGATCAGACCCAGATCGACCACGTTGATCCGCCCCGGCCGGAACTCGGCGTCGCGGACGTGGTCGACGGCGACGACGTCGCACGTAACACCGAGAATCTCTGCGGCGGAACGCAACCGGGCCACGTCGCCGATGACGACGGGCCGGCACCACGCGGCGACCCGCTCGTCGAGGACGGCGGGCACGATGACCTCGGGCCCGATACCGGCCGCGTCGCCCATGGTGAGGGCGACGACCGGGAGGTCGAGGGTGGGAGTGGACGTCATGGTGGGTCCTCAGCTCTGGGAGACGGTACCGACGGGAAGGCCGGCGAGGTGGGCGTGGATGGCGGACAGGCTGTGGCGGTCGCCGAAGCTGCCCGGTCGGGTGACGATGCGACGGCCGTCCGGGGCACGGAGGACGACGGCGCCGTAGTGGACCTGGCCGACGGGCCGCAGGGTGGTGATGCCGAGCGCGTCGACGACGGCGCGGGCGGTCTCCCCGCCGGTCAGGGTGAGGTCGACGGCGCGCCCCACCGCGACCCGGGCGACGAGGTGCCCCAGCGCGACGACCAGGCGGCCGGAGGCGGACGGGTCGAGCGGGCCGGAGACGGTGAGGACGGCGGATCCGCGGGCCAGGGCGCCCTCGAGCTCGGCGGTCGAGGCGCGTCCCGCGAGGACCGCGGCGGCGTCGACCGACACGACGGGCACGCCGTCCTCGGCCAGCCGAGCGACCTGGTCGCGGGCGCCGACGGATGCCGTGCCGACGACGGTGAGCACGTCACGCGTGGCGTCGGCGGGATGCGTGTCTCGCGTCGCGGTCGCTGCGGGCAGCGTGCGGACCAGCGCGGCGGCCAGAGCGCCCGACCCCACGAGGACGACGTCCGGATCGTCGGCCACCGAGGCCACCACGTCGTCGAGATCGCGGTCGCCGGTCACGTCCGGAACGGCGACGGACGGCGCCGTGCCGACGACGTCGCGTACGGAGGCGGGCGGAAGCCCCGGCTCGGCGTTCCACACCGACGAGCGGTGCAGCGGAACGTCGTTCACGTACAGCACGCCGTTCCGGACGATGCGGCCGAGACCGGGATGACCGGCGGCGACCACGACGCGGCCCCGGCGGGCGAGCACGTCGACGGTCGTGGCGACGTGACCGCGCAGCAGCGAGTCGATCTTGACGACGACCCGAGTCCCCGCGGGGACGGCGTCCAGCGCGTCGGACAGGCGGGCGCCGGCCTCGGCAGCCGATCGCGAGCGGGTGTCGAGGTCGACGATGCCGACGGCCGCGGTGAACCCGTCGACACCGGAGAGTGACAGTTCGAGATCCGTCGTGCGCTCGAACACGATTCCGGCCACCTCGGCCGCGCCGGAGAGGTCGTCGGCCAGCACCACGGTGCGGGTCATGTCGCCACCTCCCTTGTTGCGCGAATCACGCAAACCATCGTACGCGTATTGCGTGTTTCGCGCAGCATCATAACGACGCTCCGGCGCACTGCACAATGGTCTGGCCCGTGATGTTGCGGCCCAGCGGACCGAGCAGGAACGCGGTCAGACCGGCCACCTCCGCGGGCTCGATGAACGAGCCCAACGGCGGGGTCCGGGGCGGCGTGTGCGCGCGCGACGGGTCGCCGAGCATCGCCGTGTCGGTCGGCCCGGGTGCCACCACGTTCACGGTGATACCGCGCGACACCAGTTCCATGGCCCACGACCGCGACATGCCCGTCAACGCCGACTTGGTGGCGACGTACTGACTCTTGCCGGCGTTCCCGGTCATGGTCCGGCTGCCGATGAGGACGATGCGTCCGCCGTCGGCGATTCGGTCCACCACCCCGTTCACCAGCACCTCCGCGGCGGCGACGTGGACGCGCCACATCGCCTCCAGATCGGCGACGTTCAGGCGGCCGAGCGGCGCCGAGCGTTGCAGACCGGCCGCGTGCACCACCGCGTCGACATCGGTCAGCTCGGCCGCGACGGCACGCACCCGGTCCAGATCGGCGAGATCGGCCTGGATCCAGTCGAGTCCGACGACCACGGGTTCGCGCCGGCTCAGACCGGTGACGCGCCATCCCTCGTCCACGAGGGTGGTCGCGACGGCGGCGCCGATGCCGGAACTGACGCCGGTGACGACGGCGTGCTTCACGAGAGCCACTCGGGGGTCAGCTCGCAGTACTCGATGGCCTGCCGGAAGCGGGTGAACGCCACGTGCAGCGTCGTGCCGTCGGCGACGATCGACGGGTACGAGAACTCACGATTGAGGCCGTCGCGGGAGTTGTTGGACAGGCAGTAACCGTCGCCCTCCTCCAGATTGCGCCGGCGCGGCCAGGTCACTCCGCGATCGTCGGACAGCGCGAGCGTCATCGGCGCGCGCGGGGCACCCCAGAACGCCTGACGCGGATCGCCGTCGGTGAGCGGTGCGCTCTCCTCCACCGTGCCCTGCGTCTCCGCGATGCCGTCGTCGTCGATCTCGTCGTAGAGGGAGAGCCGCCGCTCGGTGGCGTCCGCACGGCTGGATTCGTTGTACACCAACGCGAGTCGGTCGCCGTCCAGCACGACGAACTGCACCGACGAGTTGTTGTTCGGCAGGTCGGTCGGCTCGGGCGCACTCCACGTCTCGCCGTCGTCGTCGGAGACCGAGCGATACACGTGATCGGCCCAACGGCTGCGGTAGAGCGCGACGAGTTGCCCGTCGGACAGTCGGCCGATGTTCATGTGGACGCACCCCGTGCTCTCCGGCACGGTGACCTCGCGCCAGGACGCGCCGTCGTCGTCGGAGATCATCACGCCGGAGTAGTCGCGATCGCCCACCCACTTCCGGCCGTCGATCCTCACGCAGTGGAAGACCGGGAGCAGGATGCGGCCCGACGGCAGGGTGACCATCGGCTGCCGGACGAAGACGCCGCCCGCGTCGGTCTCGGGGACCAGGACGTCGGTGGCGCCCCAGGTGCGGCCCCCGTCGGTCGACACGCGACGCAGCACGCGTGCGGTGTCCTGGTTGCCGGCATGCTGCGAGGTCCACAGCAACCACACCTCACCCGACGCCCGCACGTTCAGCACAGGGTTCTGTTCGGACCGCCCGGGGTCGTCCGAGAGCCGTACGGGCTCGGACCACGCGTCGCCCTCGCGGCGGGAGAACCAGACGCTGATGTCCGGCACGCCTTCCTGCGTCCCGGCGAACCAGACGCAGGCAAGGGTGCCGTCCGGCAGCACGGCGAGATTCGCGGCGTGATTCTGGACCTCGGGCGGGAACAGCAGGGCGTCCCGACGGCCGGCGTCGGCGGTGGGACGAACGATGCCGTCGGCATCGAGGGCGGTGGTCACGGCGAATCTCCCGTTCAGACGAGGGTGGCGGCGGACAGGTTGTACGAGTTGGTCGGGCGCAGCGTGACGTCCTGGATCCGATCGCGCTTGGCCAGCACGGATTTCGGGACGAACGACCAGAGGCACGGGACGGTGTCCCAGATCTGGCGCTGCGCGTCGGCCAGCAGCTGACCGCGACGGGTCGGGTCGACTTCCTCGGACGCGCGCGCGATGGCGGCGGCGATCTCCGGGAACTGGTACCCGTGGTAGGTGTCGCGGGTCGCTTCCTTCTCCGGGGTGCCGGCGTACATGCCCTGCATGATCGTGATGGCGAGCCCGGTCGGACTCGGGAAGCCGTTGCCCAGCACGTCCCAGTCGCCCGCCTTGCCCTGACGCCACTGCATGATGTCGCCGCCGGGCTCGAACTGCTGCAACGACGTTCGGACCCCGATGTCGGAGAACATCTGCACGACCGACTCCATGATGTCGGTGTCCGCGGCGAATTCGCCGGACTCCCAGATGATCTTGAGGTTCAGGTCCCGCACACCGAGTGCGTCGAGTTCGCCGCGAGCACGGGCGGGGTCGTACACGTACTCGCCCGTCTCGATGGCACCGTCGAGGATCGACGGGATCACGCCGCGGGAGGCCGTGGCCGATCCCTGCATGACCTGATCGATCAGCGCGGGGCCGTTGATCGCGTACGTCAGCGCCTTGCGTACCCGCGCGTTCGCGAGCGGGTGATCGGCCGGCTTGCGGAAGTTGTAGAACAGCTGGTTGAGACGCACTCCGTCGACCCGCTCCACGCCGACGTTCGACAGGCCCTCGAGCTGATCGGCGGCGTCGGGAGTGATCGAGTCGATGACGTCGACCTCCCCGCTGCGCAGCGTGACCACGCGGGAGGACTCCTCGGGCACGAAGCGCACGCGGACGGTCTCGATGTTCGGCGCCGGTCCCCAGTACTGCGTGTTGCGCTCGAGGGTGTAGTTGCCGGTGCCGCGGTCGGAGGAGGTCACCACGTACGGTCCCGATCCGACGCCGGACTGCAACTCCTCGGGCCGGTTGGCCGCGGCGGGGGTGATGAGGATGTTCGACATCAGGTAGTCGAGCACCGGCACCGGTTTGGTGGTGAGCAGCGAGAAGCTCGAGGCGTCCATCGGTTCGACGGTGGGCCACTCGGGGAAGAATCCGCCGACGAAAGATCCGTCCACCTCGCTGTACATCTTCAGAGCGGTGGCCACGTCCTCCACGCGGACGGGCGAGCCGTCCGAGTAGCGGACGCCGTCGCGCAGGTGCACGAACCACCGCGTCGGCTCGACCAGTTCGAAGCGATCGGCGAGGACCAACTGCGGCTTCAGGTTCGCGTCGATCTCGGTGAGGGCCTGCCGGACGCCGCGCTGCACGGTGAGTGCGGCGTCGAACTGGTTGAGCTTGTTGTCGAGGCTGACCAGGGACCGGTTGAGCGCGAGGCTCACTGTGGTGGGTCCGGGCGTACCGGTGGGCGTCGCGCATCCGGCGGCGGCCCCGCCGAGCAGGACACCGCCGCCGAGCAGCAGCCCGCCGCGCATCAGGTTGCGCCGCGAGAACCGCTGGTGGAGCAACGAATCGGTCATGGTCGACCTCTTTCGATCGAGGATGTCGTGGGGCCCGGCACGCCCGTCGCCGACGGCGGGGCTGTGACTGCGAGCACACCGGGACTGTACGCAGATCTGCACGAAACACGCAACTACCGATTGCCACTTGCGCGATTCGCGCACGGGTGTCATTGTGAGCTGAGTTACAACGACGCCGGAGACGGAAGCTCCGTACCCGGATCCCGCCCGGAGCGTCGAGTCCGCAGAAAGGTCGATCGATGCATCAGCCCTGCTCACGCCACCGTCTGTCGAGCGCGCGATGACCGCCGGCATGATCGCGCCGGCCGACGAGCCCACCTCGGCGCCCGCCGACCCGACGGCCGGATCGGCGAAGACGAAATCCCGGTCCGCCGGCACGGCCCGCTACGTCGTCAAGCGCCTCGGTCAGAGCGCACTGGCGATCTTCCTGACGCTCACCACGGTGTTCGTCCTCGTCCGCATGGCGCCGGGCGACCCGGCCTACGCAATGGCCGGCCCCCTCGCCTCGAGCGAGGACATCGAGCGCATCCGCCAGTCGATGGGCCTCGACCAGTCGATCGTCACGCAGTACTGGAAGTACCTTCAGGGACTTCTCCAGCTGGACCTGGGCACGTCGTACTCCTTCCAGGCACCCGCGTTCGACGTGGTGCTGGACCGTATGCCCTACACCCTGACGCTCACCGTCGCGTCCATCGGCCTGACCACGCTGCTCGCGATCCCGCTGGGCGTGTGGATGGCCCGCCGCGCGGACACCCGCCGCGAACTGGGCGCGAACGTGCTCACCATCGCCGGCCAGTCCATGCCCGACTTCTGGACGGGCCTCATGCTCATCACCCTCTTCGCGGTGGTGCTGCCGATCTTCCCCGCCGCCGGCTTCGCCACGTGGTCCTCGCTCGTCCTGCCGATGGTGACCGTGGCGATCCTCCAGATCGCCCTCATCTCCCGGATGGTGCGACGAGAGATGGTGGGCGCGTTCTCCTCCCAGTACGCCACCGTCGCCCGCGCCCGCGGTGTATCGGAGCGAAAACTCGTCTGGCGGTACGCCCTGCGCAACTCCTCCATCCCGGTGCTCACCGCCCTCGGCACTCGCTTCGCCTCGATGCTCAACGGCGTCGTGGTCGTCGAGGTCGTGTTCGCCTGGCCCGGCGTCGGATCGCTCGTGGTCCGCGCACTCGAAACCCGTGACTACCCGCTCATCCAGGCCACGGTCCTCGTCACCGCCGTGCTCGCCGTCCTCGTCCAACTGCTCGTCGACCTCTGCTACCCGCTGCTGGACCCCCGCGTCCGGCTGGGGAAGGGAACGTCCTAGATGACCGCCACCCTCGACGCGTCCGGTCCGGCACCGGCCGACCCGACGCGACGCGAACGACCGTCCGCGGTCACTCCGAAGCATCTCGCAGCGGCCGGCGCCACCCGGCGCGCCCGCGACAGCCGCCTCAAGATCTGGGTGGGCAGCGTCTGCGCGCTGATCGTGATCCTGCCCGTCGCGTTCGCCCGCGTGCTGCCGCTGCAGAACCCCGACGCGACCGACCTCGGCTCGCGCCGCCTGCCGCCGCTGACCGACGGGCACCTGTTCGGCACCGACCAGCTCGGCCGCGACCTACTGGCCCGCATCCTCTACGGCGGCCAGGTCTCGCTGCTGGTGGGCATTCTCGCCGTCCTCGTCTCCGGGTTGATCGGCCTCGTCCTCGGCTCGATGGCCGGCTACTTCGGTGGCTGGGTCGACACCGTCGTCAGCCGACTCCTCGAGGCGCAGCTCTCCCTCCCCCTGCTGATGATGCTGTTGCTCGTCGTCGCGCTGTTCGGCCCGTCGATCCCGGTCATCACCTTCGTCATCGCCATCGCGCAGTGGCCCGAGATCGCCCGTCTCACACGGTCTCTGGTCCTCGTGGAACGCGAGAAGCCGTACATCGCCGCCTCACGCGTCCTTGGTCTCGGGAAGACCGCGATCCTCACCCGGCACATCGTCCCCAACGTGATCAAGCAGACCTCCCTGGTGGTGCTGCTGCTCCTCGCACAGGCCGTGCTGCTCGAGTCCGCGCTCAGTTACCTCGGCGCCGGCCCCCAGCGCCCGTTCGCGACCTGGGGTCGCATCATCTCCGACGGCCAGGACTACATCACCACCTCGTGGTGGCTGGTCACCCTGCCGGGCCTGGTCATCGTCCTGCTCGTGATCGGCGTCAACCTGCTCGGCGACGGACTCCGCGACCGGCCCGCCGGATCCGGCCTCCGCGCCCTGCTGGGCCGCCTCGCACTCACGGGAAAGAAGGCCTGACATGACCGAATCCCTGCTCTCCGTCGACGAACTCCAGATCGAGCTCATCACCGACCGCGGTGTCGTCCGCGCGGTCGACGGCGTCTCCTTCACCATCGCGGCCGGCGAAACGGTGTGCATCATCGGCGAATCCGGATCCGGCAAGTCGACGACGGCCATGGGCCTGCTCGGTCTGCTCCCCACCGACCTCGCCGTCCTGTCCGGCCGAGCGCAGTGGAAGTCCGCCGACATTCTCGGCGACGACGCCGCGCTGCGCCGGGTCCGCGGGTCCGAGATCGCGTTGATTCCCCAGGACCCGATGACAGCACTCTCACCGGTGCACACCATCGGATCGCAGCTACGAGAAGCCGTTCATCACAGCGGTATCCGCGGCAAGAGCGCCCAGACCGCCCGGGCGGTTGAGTTGCTCGAACGGGTGCACATCGTCAACCCCGCCGATCAGCTCGGGCGGTACCCGCACCAGCTGTCCGGCGGCATGCTCCAACGCGTGCTCATCGCCTGCGCGCTGGCCGCCGACCCCGCCCTCATCGTTGCCGACGAGCCCACGAGTGCGCTGGACGTGACGGTGCAGGCGAGCATCCTCGATCTGCTGCTCGAACTTCAGGAGCGCACCGGGATCGGCATGCTGCTCATCACCCACGACCTCGGGGTCGCGCGCCTGATGTCCGATCGCATCCACGTCATGAAGGCCGGCACGTTCGTCGAAAGCGGCGACGCCCGCACCCTCGTCGACAACCCCACCCACGCCTACACCCGCAAGCTGCTCGGGGCCGTGCCCCAACTCGGCGACTGGTCCGGGGCCCCCGCCACCCGCGAAGGAGTGCTCGCATGAGCCTGCTCACCGTCGAGGACCTCGTCGTCGACTACCCCGTGGCCACCGGACCGTTCCGCGCCGTCGATCACGTCAGCTTCAGCGTCGACAAGGGCTCCACGCTCGCCGTCGTCGGTGAGTCGGGATGCGGCAAGTCGACCATCGCCAAATCGATCGTGCGGCTGCTGACCCCGACGTCCGGGCGGATCCTGGTGGACGGCACGGACATCGCCCGGTTGTCGGAGCGAGCACTGCGCCCGTTCCGGTCCCGAGTGCAGATGGTGTTCCAGGACCCGTACGGCTCGCTCGATCCACACCTGACCGCCGTCGACATCGTCGGCGAACCCCTGCGCCTGCAGGGCATCCGGTCGAAATCCGAACGCCACCGTCGCGCCGCCGAACTGCTCGACCAGGTCCAGCTGCCGCCGTCGTCCCTCGGGCGCCGTCCCGCCGAGTTCTCCGGCGGCCAGCGTCAACGCATCGGCATCGCCCGCGCTCTGGCGTCGGGTCCGGAGATCCTGGTGTGCGACGAGGCCACCAGCGCACTCGACGTGTCCGTCCAGGCGCAGGTGCTCGATCTCCTGCGGTCGATCCAGCAGGACACCGGCATCACCTACGTGTTCATCTCGCACAATCTCGGGGTCGTGCGCGAGATCAGCGATCACGTGATCGTCATGCGCAAGGGCGCGGTGGTCGAATCCGGTTCCACCGCGGGCGTTCTCGCCGATCCGCAGCACCCCTACAGCGCAGCGCTGCGTGCCGCTGCCCTGGACCCCACCACCATGGTCGGCCTCAAGCCGCGCTACGTTCTGTCCGGCCGCCCCGCCCCCGTCGCCACCCGAGGAGTCTGACGACAATGGAATCCGGAACGCACTTCGGTTCGATGGTGCTGGGCACCATGACCTTCGGTGACACCGTCGACCTCGACGGGGCGCGGTCTCTGCTCGACGTCGCGCTCGACGCCGGCATCACCCACCTCGACACGGCCAACGGCTACTCGGCCGGTGACGCGGAGCGCATGCTCGCCGAGCTGCTCGCAGGCCGTCGTGATCGCGTCACCGTCGCCACCAAGGCCGGCATGTACCTCGGCGACGCGGGAGGTCACTCGCCCCTGTCCCCCGAAGGCCTGCGGCTGAGCCTGGAGGCGAGTCTCGCGCGGCTCGGCGTCGATCACGTCGATCTGTACTACCTGCACCAGCCCGACCGCGCCGCCTCGCTGCACGACACTCTGTCCACCGTCGCGAAGTTCGTCGCCGAGGGCAAGATCGGCGCGCTGGGCGTCTCGAACTTCGCCGCCTGGCAGATCGCCGAGGTGAACCGCGTGTGCGACCAGGTCGGCGCGCCCCGACCCGTCGTCGCCCAGCAGCTCTACAACCTTCTCGCCCGCCGCATCGAGGAGGAGTACGCCGAGTTCGCCGCGACGACCGGCATCGCCACGATGGTCTACAACCCCCTCGGCGGCGGCCTGCTCACGGGCAAGCACACCTTCTCCGACGAGCCCGGCGAAGGGCGCTTCGGCGATTCCCGTCTGGCCGGGATGTACCGCGAACGCTACTGGAACGCCGATATCTTCGACGCCGTGTCGCGGCTCGCCGCCGTGGCCGACGGCGCCGGCCTGCCGCTGACCGAGCTCGCCCTACGGTGGCTGCGCTCGACCCCCACCGCCGGCCCGATCCTGCTCGGCGGATCCCGAACCTCCCACCTGCAGGCCAACATCGACGCCCTCGGCCGGGGCCCGCTGCCGGCCGACGTGGTGGCCGCCTGCGACGAGGTCGGCGCTGCTCTGCGCGGACCCATGCCCGCCTACAACCGATAGGAATCCCTCGTGTCCGTCGACGATTTCGCCCGCCGCCTGCGCGCCCGTGAGCAGGTGTTGGGCTACTGGTCCGTCATCGATTCGCCCGTGTCCACCGAGTGGCTCGCCCACGTCGGGTGGGATTACCTCTGCCTCGATCTCCAGCACGGACTGATCGGTTACGACGGCCTGCTCCGCGGACTCACCGCCGTCGACGCCGCGCACGGCCCGGCCGGGCTGGTCCGAGTGGAGGCGAACGATCGGACCTACATCGGCAAGGCGCTCGACGCCGGAGCCCGCGGGGTGATCGTGCCGCTGATCGACACCGCCGAGGACGCCGCCCTCGCCGTCTCCTACTCCCGGTACCCACCCGTCGGGGTGCGGTCCTACGGGCCCATGCGCTCGCAGCTCCGCGTCGGCCCCCTGCCCGCCGAAGCGAACGACGCCGTGGTGGTGCTCGCCATGATCGAGACGCCCGAGGGTCTGGAGAACGTCGAAAGCATCTGCGCCGTACCCGGACTGGACGGCATCTATGTCGGCCCGTCGGACCTGCGTATCGCGGTCGGTGGCAGTTCTCCCGCCGACAGCTCCGTCGACGAGGTCTTCGACGCCGCCCTCGTGCGCATCGCCGACGCCGCCGCGGCCGCGGGCATCGCCTGCGGCATCCACACCCCGTCCGGCGAGGTCGCGGCGCGTCGGCTGACGCAGGGCTTCACCTTCGCCACCGTCGCCTCCGACTTGACCCACCTGAAGGCCGCGTCCGAGGCGCACCTGGTGGCGGCGCGGGGTTGAGGGGGGGCGGGTTTGCGCTGGGGCCAGCGCCGATCCGCGTGACTTCCAGGGATCCGCTGCTGCTGCAGCCGCCGCGGATCGCTGAAACACCGGCGGATCTGCGAGTCACGGCACTCGGTGCGTCAGCGGCGGGGGTCGGCCCTTGGCCATCGCCATCGCCCGACGGACCTTGACGGCGCCCGCGTCCGAGGCGAGGTCCGCCCACGTCAGCCGGGCCACCACCCACCCGAGCGACATCAACTCGTCGTGCCGCTTCTTCTCCTCGAACAGGACCTGCTCCGAGGTGTACTTCACCCGCCCGTCGAACTCGACGATCACCCCGTCGAGCAGAAAGTCGGGGCGACACACGAACGAGCCGTGACGCAGAGTCACCTGCAGCTCGAACGCGGGAAACCCGAAGCGCTGCAGGTACACCCGAGTTCGCGACTCACCGATACTCTCGCTGCTCCCGTCGGCGAAAGCCACGGTTCGACGGGCCGAGCTGCACCCGGTCATCCCGGCGCACCCGTCGAGCGCGGCATCGACGTCCGCCCGCGACGTCACCGCGAGTGCCGAATCCACCACGCACACCCCGGCTTCGAACGGTAGTTGCCGTGCGAGGTCCACGGCCGTCTTGGCCACGGTGGTGGCGGTCAGACCGCGGACCCGAGTGAGACAGCCGTTCAGCCTGTTGGTGTGCGTATGTACGCGGGCAGTTCGCCGACCGCCCCGCGCGGCGTCCACACTCAGGTGCACCCGCGACAGGTCGGGGTTCCACATCCGCAGGTCGTGGAGGACCGCAGCGGAGGCGTGACTGACGACGGGGTTCGTCCGAGCGGCAACGACCCCGCGGACCGCGAGGAGGTGCCGGCCCCTCTCACTCGTCTCCGCGTAGGCGGCCGCGTCGCTGTAGACACCGCGCCCGACGTAGACCAGTCCGCCCCGCCGACGTGCAGTCCTGATCTCCTGGTCCCCGACTCCCGCTGCGGCGAGCTGCGCACGCGTCAGGAAGGTTCGCCCCGTGATGTCCACCGACTCAGCGTCTCTCACCGGCTCGTGCGACTGCGGTGACCGTCCACAGGGCTTCGCGTTGTCCACAACGGCCCGATCCGCGCGCGGTCCAGCACTCCGCGTGAGCTACAGGCGGCGCGGACTGCTGAAACTGCAGCGGATCGGAAACCGTGTCACGGTCCGGCATTAGCTTCGCGGTCCACATCGACACCAAGGGGGACCACATGTGCGACGGACCGATCGATCTCGGCACGGTCAAGAAGAACATCAGGAACCGCGGCTGGCACGTCACGGCTGTTCACGGGGGCGGGGACTTCGCGTACACCAGCGGGCTCACCGAAAACGGACTGCCGGAGCTGCTCTGTCACGGGCTCCCCGCACGGCTTGCCTACGAGGTGTTCGCCGAGCTGCGCGAGACGATGCTCGACGATCCCGCGCTGGTGGCCCCGTCGATGACGATCCACGGGGCGGTGGGCGGCATTCCCGCTCTGTCGTTCGTCGAGGTGCTGGACCGGTCCGACATGGTGGTCACCCGAGCCCTCTATCCGCAGTTCACCGCTCTGCAGGTGGTGTGGCCGGATGCCTACGGGGTGTTCCCGTGGGAGGAGCACTACACGATGTGCGCCGACCACCAACCCCTGCGCGGGATCTGATTCCTGTCGGACCCCTCCTGTAGACAAGGGGTGAGCGGTGAACGGTCCCGCTCGTCGGGCATCACCCAGGAGCACCCCA
This sequence comes from Rhodococcus sp. PBTS 1, assembly GCF_001620025.1. NCBI lineage: Bacteria > Bacillati > Actinomycetota > Actinomycetes > Mycobacteriales > Nocardiaceae > Rhodococcus > Rhodococcus sp. PBTS 1. The sequence goes on along the minus strand of NZ_CP015219.1, from coordinate 764,835 downwards.
TGTCTCACTCCCCTTTCGGCTTGTTCGGTCGACCGGCCGGTGACCCCGGCTTCACGGTCGCCATCGAGATCGGCACCGATCTGTACGACCTCGAGCTCGAGCAGCAGTGCCGCATCCTCGAGCTGACCGGACGCCCCGGGGCGGACTTCGATCAGTCCGCCACCGGGTGCGCCCGGGTGGTCTACGAACTGCCGCACACCGGTTGGGTTCAGGCCGGCACGGACGCACTCGACGTCCTACAGGCGGTGCTGGGCGAGTTCGAGGTGTTCGGGGCCGAGATCTGCCGGTCCGATTTATGGGCCGAGGAGCCGATTTTCCCCACGATGCCGAGCGAGGTGAGTACCGGTCGCCCACCGGACCAGGACCTCACAGTCGTGACCGTGGAGCTGGACTCGTCAGTACGACGTTCGACGGCCGATCTCGGTCGGGCGCTCCTCGAACTGCGAGCCGTTGGGGGCGCTCATTGCACACCGGCGCCGGAAGACCGCCACCATCTGATTTTGACCATGCCGAATCGCAGCAGCCTGGTCAGCGCCAGCGCCGTCGCGGGGAAGTGCTTGATCCCAGTCGGTCACATGTGGCAGATCAACCGCGTTCGTGTCGTCGAGTCACAGACGTACCACCTCGAACTGGAGGACCGCGCCCGCTACCACCCACCACGCGTTCCCGACTGGCAGTTCGCGCTCGGCGGCGAGGACGGGCGGATGGTGGTCGTTCCGGACGGCTCGGCGAACCTGCACGGGTGGACGGTCGCGTCGCGACAGTCGGACGGGCAGAAACACACCGCAGAGCTCACCCGCGATCTGGTGTGGATCGACGAGGCCGGCCTGGTCAATCTGCTCGGGCACGGAGACCGCATCGAGGCCTGGACCGCGACACTCCCCGGTAGTGCGCTGCTCACGTCGTTCGCGACGCCGCAGGGCACGGAGTTCCTGGTCGACCGGTGGGACGGCATGACCAACTGGCTCGTGGAAACGCTGGTGCGCAACGGCTCCGGACTGATCGTCGACCTCGGGCCGGGCGGTTATGTCGCTCCGGTCGACGACGTGGACGACGACGACCTCGAGCTCGCCGACGTCCTGGACCCGGACGACGAGGTGATCAACGCCCAGCTCCATGTGCTCGACGACGGCGTGGTCATGGTGCGGCGTTCCCGCACCGTGCTGCGCCGACTCCGGCTCGGCGACCACTCCGTCGAAGGCCTGGAGCTCGACGTGTGGCACCACGACGGCCATTTCGACGACTGCACGGACGGGTATCTCTTCACCTCCGACCTGCACCTCGCCGCCAGTGCGTGCACGGCGTGGTTTCGCGACCACGGCGGTCTCGAGGCCCTGGACGCCCTCGGCTGCGACTACTCCTTCGCCGACGCACTTCCCGCCACCGACCGAGAGGACGCATGACCACTTCGACACCCAGCACCCCGACGTCCACCCATGAACTTCTGCTGACGGCGCTGCGAGCGACCGCCTTGAAGGACATGGACCCCTCCTTGCTCTTACACGCGATCGACATCGAGGCCGACGCGCGGGGCATCGACCGAACAGATCTCGACCACGCTCTGGCGGTGGCGTCGTACGCCCACCTCGAGCAACGGCGCACCCAACGGGGCGACCAGGTCGCGGACCCCTACATCACGCATCCGTCGCGCAACACGCTGCGTCTCCTGCGATACGGGTGCACCGACCAGGCCGTGCTCGTCGCGACGGCACTGCACGACGTGGTAGAGGACCAGCCGGACCGCGTGGTGTCCCTGCTCGGCGGCTCCGACGCCGCCCCCGACGCGCTGCGGCGCCACTTCGGCGACGACGTCGCCGATCTCGTCGCTGCCGTCACGAATCCCCAGCGCGATCCTGCGCGTGACAAGGCCGAGCAGTACGCCGAGCACGTCACCGCCGCGATCGCCGATAGGCGCGTGTTCCTGGTCAAACTGACCGACTTCGTCGACAACGCCGGAAGCCTGAAGTACCTGGCCGACGACGCCAGGCGATTGAAGCTGGCCGCCAAATACGCACCGCTGGTGCCGATCTTCGTGCGTGCGGCAGACGACCACCGCCACGAACTCGGCCTACCGCCGGAGGGCTTGTCCGCTATCGAGAACCACTTGCACTCCATTGCGGAGCAGACGCGCTCCTGACCGGTCACCGACCGCCGTACTTCGACACCACCCGGTTCTCCAGCCACTGCAGCGCGATGGTGGGCGGCAGGGCCATGAGGAGGATCAGCACCACGGTGCCCATGATGTTCTCCATGCGCACGAGGCTGACGTTGCGCAGCAGCTCGTATCCGATGCCGGCGGAGGACGAGAACATCTCGGCGAGCAGCAGTCCCAGGAACGCGAGCCCGAAGGTCATCCGCATTCCGGTGGCCAGAGACGGCAGGACGGATGGGATCACGATTTGCCGGACCAGGCGCGGCCACCCCACCTGCAGCGAGGCGGACATCTTGAGGTGAATGCGGTGGACCGACGCGGTGCTCTCCACGGCGACGAGGAACATCGGGACGAACGCTGCGTAGAACGTGAACCCCGCTCGGCTCAGCTCACCGATGCCGAGAAACGACAGGAAAATCGGGTAGAGCACGATCTTCGGGATGCTGTTGATCGCGTAGAAGATCGGCAGGATCGCGCGGGTCCAGAACGCACTCAGCCCGAGCGCCAGACCGAGGAGCGAGCCGAGCACGGTGCTGGCCAGGAAGCCGATCACCAGGATGCGGATGGAGTCGAGCACGTTGGCCCGGAAATCCGCCTTGCCCAGATCCTCGAAGAGCGAGCGCACTGCCTCCGCCGGAGTCGGAAAGATGGTGCTGTCGGCGATCACCGCGGCGAGCCACCACAGGGCGACCCCGGCGACGGCCACCACCAGCGGCGGGAGCACACGGCGGGCGGCGGAGATCCCGGCCGACGGCGAGCCCGATTGCGAACGGGCGGACGACGGGCGCGCGGCCGGCGGCACGGCGGGAGGGGCAACGGCGCCGGCCTCGGCCGGTCCCGCGGTGGGCGTGGCCTGCGTCATCAGCGACGCCTCCAATCGAATCGGGTGAGCAGAGCGGAGATCCCGAAGGTCGAGATCAACGCGACGGCGGCGACCACGAGGATGCCGGCATACATCTCCGCGATGTCGAAGCTGTCGTAGGCGATGGAGATGAAGTGGCCGAGACCCTGCGTCGACAGGATGAACTCGCTCGCCAGCACCGAGATGATGGCGTAGGACAGCCCGAGCTTGAGCCCGGTCACGATGTTCGGCAACGCGTACGGCAGCAGAATCGATCGGAAGAACTGCCACCGCGTCAGCATCAGGGTGGTGCCGAGCTTGGTGACGATCGGCGAGACGGCCGCGAATCCGTTGCGCGCGTTGAGCGTCACCACGCCGAAGGCGAAGACGGTCGAGAGCACCCCGATGGGGGTCACGCCCGCGCCGAAGAGCACCACCATGATCGGGTAGAGCGCGAAGGTGGGGACCGCGTAGTACACGTTGAGGTAGGGCTCGAAGGCTCGGTCCCACAGCTCGAATCGCCACAGCACGTAGGCGGCCGCGACGCCCAGGACGCCACTGGCGACGAACGCCATTGCGATGATGGCGAGCGTTCGCCCCAGTTCGCCGACCAGGAAGTCCGGATCGGTGAGCAGGTCCACCGCGGTGAAAGCCATGTCCGAGACGGGCACGATGTCCAGCGGTGAGGCGAAGAACCGCGCGATGACGTCGACCACGATCAGCACCGTGATCAGCACGGCCGCCGTCCAACCCCAGTGCGGAAGTCCCGCGACGGAGGACGGTGCCGGACGCACGTAACTCGGAACGACGGACCGGTTCTCGGTGCGCTCGCTCATCGGGTGACGCTCATCGTCTTCTTGGCTTCCTCACGCAGCGACGACCAGATTCGTTCGTGCAGCACGACGGCCTCCGGGCTGGCCAGCACGTCCTCGGAACGCGGACGCGGGAGGTCGACGGCGACCTCGTCGATGAACCGGCCGGGGCGAGCACTCATGACCATCACCCGGTCGGACAGCAGCACCGACTCCTGGATGCTGTGCGTGATGAAGAGGACGCCGCAGGTCAGCTTGTCGACGATCTGCAGCAGCTCGTGCGACATCACCAGGCGGGTCTGCTCGTCGAGAGCACCGAAAGGCTCGTCGGCGAGGATGAGATCGGGTTCCATTGACAGGCATCGGGCGATGGCCACGCGCTGCCGCATGCCGCCCGACAACTGCGTCGGGTAGTGGTCGCCGAACCGGGACAACCCGACGGTCTCGAGCAACTCGTCGGCACGAGCTCGCCGCTCCTTCTTCGCCACGCCCCGCACCTCGAGGGCGAACGCCACGTTGTCCCGCACCGTGCGCCACGGCAGGGTGGCGGACTCCTGGAAGATCACGGCGGTACGCGAGCGCGGCCCCGTCAGCGGGCGGTCGTCGACGGTCACCGTCCCACTGTCGTGATCCTGGAGTCCGGCGAAGACCTCCAGCAGGGTGGACTTGCCGCACCCGCTCGGGCCGACGATGGACACGAATTCGCCTCGGCCGATGGACAGGTCGATGTTGTCGAGTGCCGTCACGGAGCCGAAGTGGCGGGAGACCGACGACGCAACCGCGATGGGCGACGTCGCGGTCGCGGCCGGTGTGGACTGGGCGTTCGGAGAGGTCATGGTGTGTCCGCTTTCGTGGGGGCGGTGGTCAGGCACAGTCAGCGGGGATCTCGGTGGCCGCGCCCGCGGGCAGGAAATCGGGGTCGAAGAGCGTGCAGAAGTCGGGGTCACGGTCGCTGCCCGACGCTTCGACGCCGGCCTGAGCGGATTCGATCGCGGCCGGGTCGAACCCGCCGCCCCAGGTACCGACGGACGACGCACGCTCCACCACCGCCAACGCGGCCGGGACATCGAACCCGGTGTAGGCAGCGTAGATTCGCGCCGCGGCTTCGGGATCGGTCCGGATCGACTCGACGGCCTCGGTGTAGCCGGCGTTGATGGCACGGACGACGCCGGGGTTGCTCGCGGCGTAGTCCTTGGTGGTAGTGATGGTCGACTGCAGAAAGCGTTGCAGGTAATCGGGACTCGACACGATCAGCCGGAAATCCTCCGGCCGCTGCTCGGCAACGATGGACGGGATGAGCGCGATGTCCACCGACCCCGCCTCGAGGAGCGCCAACCCCTCCCCGATCCCGCCGGTGGAGACCCGTTCGATGCGACCGGCGTCCGCGCCGGCCAGCGACGGGAGCAACCGCGTCAGCGCGTCGGACGCGGAGTTCGGGCGGGTGTAGGCCCAGCGCCGTACGTCGTCGATCGACTGGATGCTCGTATTGGACGCCAGCGCATAGAAGTTCATCGGGTAGGGCCCCTGGGTGCCGCCGCCGACGATGCGCAGTTCCGACCCGCCGGCGTCCGCCTGCACGATCGACGGGTAGCTCACCTCGCCGATGGGGATGTTGCCGTCGAGGAGGGTGCGCATGGTGGCGCTGCCGCCTTTGCCGGGCACGATGTTCTCGACGATGACACCGTGCTTCTCGAACAGTCCCTGCTGCTGCGCGACCAGCCAGGGGATGCTGTAGATCTCGGCCGCCGCCGACACGGTGACGTCGATGGTCACCGGGTTGTCGGGGTCCGCGTCGGGACCGGGGTCCGAGCTGCAGGCGGTGACTCCGAGCGTGGCCGCGAGTGCGGCGGCCAGGAGCAGGCGTCTCGATCTCATGGGTGATCCTCGCTGCCCACTCGCGGTCGGTGAGCCGGGTCGGGTCGGATGCGCTTCGCGACCAGGTCGAGTGGTCGCGAAGCCCTCGTTCGCAGTCAAAGATATGACATATAGGCCGCAGATGGCCGGAAATGGCGGGATTCGATCTACAAAGCTGGCAACTCGCCACGTAAAGATCAGACTGTTGAGATGCGCGGCCGCACCGTATGCCACTGCGTCACGGCCTGGTAGCGCTCCCCCACCCCGAAGAGCGCCCCTTCGTGCCCGACGGGGGCGGTCAGCTGCATCCCCACCGGCATGCCCGATTCGCGGTGGAAGCCCACCGGCACAGCAAGAGTCGGGCCCTCGTGCAAGGACCAGGGATACGTGAACTGCCCCATCCGACGCGACTGCGCCAGAACGTCGTCGCCACCGTCGATCCGCGGCACGTCGACGGGCATGGTGGGCGTGAGCACCACGTCGACGTCCTCGAACAGCGGAGCGAGCCCGTCGCAGAACCGACGACGCGCGTCCGCCGCGTTGCGTCTCTCAGCCTCGGAGATGCCCCGCCCCAGCGAGATTCGCTCCAGTGTGGCGGGCTGGAAGAGGTCGGGACGGGAGTCCAACCGCTCGCAATGAATCCGCGCGGCGTCGTGATAGATCGCGGTGTAGACCACGTCCTGCGCCGAGGTCGCCTCCGGCACCTCGACGGGCACGATCTCGTAGCCGAGCATCGCCAGATCGTCGACGGCGGCCGAGACCACCTCGGCCACAGCGGGATCGACGTCGGCGGTTATGAACACGTCGGGCACACCGATGCGCCGTACCGTCCGTGCGACGGGCGGTCCGGCCAGCACCGCGAATGCGTCCGCGACCTCGCGCACCGTCCGGGCCATCGGCCCCACGGTGTCGAAATCCGGGCTGACGGGAAACACGCCGTCGTTGCTGATCGCGCCGCGGCTCGGCCGCAGGCCGGTGACGCCGCAGGCCGAGGCGGGCAGCCGGACGGACCCGCCGGTGTCGGTGCCGAGCGCGAGGTCCACGATGCCCGCCGCCACGGCCGCGCCGGAGCCACCGCTCGACCCGGCCGGTACCCGTGTCGTGTCCCACGGGTTGCGCGGCCCGCCGGCCGCAGAGTTCTGCGACGTCACACCGACGGCGAACTCCGCCATGTTCAGGGTGGCGACGACGGCGGCGCCCGCGGCGCGCAGCCGGCGCACCACCTCGGCGTCGGTCTCGGCCACGCGGTCGGCGAAGAATCGGGAGGCGCAGGTCGACCGCACCCCGGCGACGTCGATGTTGTCCTTGACGCCCACTCGCACGCCCGCGAGCGGACCGTCACCCGACCCGGCGTCGTCGATCCACGTGACGACGCTGTTCACGTGGTCGTCGACCCGCTGCGGGGACGGGCCGCGCGAGGCGGCCCGTCCCCCGTGCACCATCAGACCGCGCTCGCGCGCAGGTCGGCGGTGGCCTTCTCGTCGATGGTCCACGAATCGACGTCCACGGCCACGCCGTAGTCCCGACGCGCGTCCTCGGCGGTGATGTACTCGTCCCACACGTCGCTCAGGACCTGGAAGGGGTCCCGCTCGAACGGGTTTCCGAATCCACCGCCGGACGGCAACTTGATCTCGAGGGTGTCGCCGTACTTGATGGTCTCCTGGGTGACCTTCGAGTACAACACCTCCTCGCGGTCCGTTCCGGCGTTGCGAGTGAAGGATCCGGAGACACCGTCGTGGCCACCGAGCGCACCGGCGGGTGCATCGGACCGGTTGTCCGCCTCGGATCCGAGGAAGGTGTCGGTCTCCATGAGCCACTTGCGCACGCTGCCGATACCGCCGCGCCACTTGCCGGGAGCCGGTGCCTCGTCGCGCAATTCGTAGCGCAACGCCCGCATCGCGTGGTTGAGCTCGAGTTCCTCGATGGGGTTGTTGCGAGTGTTCGCCATGAGGGCGTCGACGGCATCCATGCCGTCCTTGCCGTTCCGGCCGCCGTAGGAACCCTCGTTGATCTCGATGTACACCCAGTAGGATTCGCCGTCGGGCGCGATGCCGGAGTAGGCGATGGCACACAGCGCGGCCGACGACCCGGCGACGGCGTGGTCCGGCAGAACCGGTGCCAGCGCAAGGTTGATCGAGTCGAAGACCCGGTTGACCTGGGAGAACCGTGCGAAGCACGACGCCGGGAAGTCCGGGTTGAAGATCGTGCCCTCCGGTGCATACGCCTTGACCGGGCGGAAGCAGCCGTCGTTCTGGGGCACGAAGTCCTCGGAGACGTCCTCGTCGAGCAGGATCGTCCGGATCGCGGAGACCGCGACGGGCAGAACCGATCCCTCGAACGGCACGTTGAAGGCGGTGGGCACCTGACTGTTCGAGCCGGTGAGGTCGATGAGGATGTCCTCGCCGTCCACCTGCACCCGCACCGCGACCTTCAGCGGCTCGTCGCGGTTCTTGCCGTCGTCGTCGAGGTAGCCCAGGGGCGCCTCGTAACTGCCGTCCGGAATCTCGCGGATCTTGTTGCGCAGCTTGGTCTCGGAGTAGTCCATCCACCGCTCGCCGGCACTCATGACGGTGTCGAGTCCGTACTTCTCGAGCAGCTCGGTGAACCGCTTCTCGCCGATGCGCGAGCACGCGATCAGAGCTTCGAGGTCGCCGCGGTTCTGCTCGGGGGTCCGCACGTTGTCCAGGATGTGCTGGATCAGGTAATCGTTGCGGACACCGGCCTCGTAGATCTTCATCGAGTCCATGAGCTTGCCCTCGGCCCACACGTCGACGACGTCCATGCACAGGCCCGGGAAGTTGCCGCCCACGTCGGACACGTGACCGGTGCAGCCGGCGAATCCGATGTGCTCACCCTCCCAGAAGATGGGGATGATGACGCCGTAGTCCGGCGAGTGCGCCGCGCCGTGGTACGGGTGGTTGTGCAGAATCACGTCGCCCGGCTTGTACGTCCCCGCCAGTCGCCGGTTCACGCCGCGGATGTAGGCGGGGATCGAACCACAGTGCATCGGAGTCGAATCCGACTCGCACAGCTCGCGCCCGTTGACGTCGAAGATGCCGGCACCGAGGTCCTCGGACTCACGGATGAGGCTCGAGTACGCCATGCGGTAGAGGACCTGCGCCATCTCCTTCGCCATGGACTGCAGGGCGCCACCGATCACCCGCAGGGTGATGGGGTCGACGTCCACGTCGTTCCACGTGCGGGTGGCCTCGCCGGCGAGCGAGACTCCCGTCGTGGGCATCAGCGCCTTGCTCATGCGGACTTCCTCTCGATGATGATGTGACCGACGGCGTCGACGGTGGCGTGCTGGTTCATGCCGATGATGGTGGTGGAGTCGAACTGCTCGACGATGGCCGGACCGCTGATCTCGTTGCCCGCCAACAGCTGCGAGCGCTCGTAGACCGGGGTTTCGACCCACTCGGGGGCTGCGGTGTCGTCCTTCCAGAACAGCGCACGCGCCGTCGTCTTGATCGCGCCCGACGCATCCGCGGTGCCGCGCTCGATCTCGGCGATCTGCACGTGCGGGACGGCGCCGACGCCGGTGACGCGCACGTTGACCAGCTGGACGGGCTTGTCGTCGAACCGCTGCGAGTACGTGCGGCCGTGGGCCTCGTGGAACGCCTCCGCGGTCGTCTTGACCCAGACGTCGTCGATCTCGCCGTCCGGCGCCTGGACACGCAGCTCGTACCCCTGCCCGACGTAGCGGCAGTCGACACTGCGCTCGAGCGAGATGTTCTCCGGCGCGATGCCATCGGCTTCGAGCTGGGCGACGGCCTGCTTCGACAGGCGGTCGATCTGGTCCTTCAGCAGCTCGATGTCCGGGTCGGCCGACGACGTCCACACGGTGGTGGGCTCCTCGTACCTGATGTCGGTGGTCAGCAGGCCGACCGCCGAGGTGATGCCGGGGTGTCCGGGGACGATGACGCGCGGGATGCCGAGCTGATCGGCGATCTGCCAGGCGAACAGCGGTCCGGCGCCGCCCTCGGCGATGAGGGAGAAGTCGCGCGGGTCGTAGCCCTTGCGCACCGAGTGCAGGCTGATGGCCTCGGTCATCGAGTGCGCCAGGATCTTGAAGATGCCCATGGCGGCGTCGTCGATCGAGGTGTTCAGCTTGTCCGCGATGTGCGTCTGGATCGCGGTGCGCGCGAGCTCCGGCTGAACCTCCATGGTGCCGGACAGGAAGCTGTTCTCCCGCAGCCAGCCCATCATGACCATCGCGTCGGTCGACGTCGGCTCGGTTCCGCCGCGCCCGTAACAGGCGGGGCCGGGGACGGCGCCTGCGCTGCGCGGTCCGACGCGGAACATGCCGCCGTCGTCGACGACGGCGATGGACCCACCGCCCGCGCCGATGGTGTCGACCTCGGCCATGGGCACCATGGCGTGGTAGTCGCCGATTCTGGTGTCCAGCAGGTGCTTCATGCGCAGCGCGCCGTCCGGTGCGACACCGACGTCGGCGGACGTCCCACCCACGTCGAGGGTGATGACGCTGGGGTAGCCCGACGCCTTGCCGATCGCGCAGCCGCCGAGCAGTCCGGCGATCACGCCGCTGGTGAGCAGCGAGACGGGAATCTCGGTGGCGCTGCGGGAGGTGACGAGGCCACCGGCCGACGTCATGAGGTGGACGTCCTCGCCGACCTGCGCGTCGCGCGCCTTGCGGGCGAGGTTCTCGATGTACTGACTCGTCTTCGGTCCGATGAACGCGTTGAGCGCCGCCGTCGAGAAGCGTTCGTACTCACGATATTGCGGCGCGACCTCGCTCGAGAGGGAGACGAAGACGCCGGGGAACTCCTCGGCGATGATGGCCTTGACCCGCTGCTCGTGCGTGGGGTTGCGGTAGGAGTGCAGGAACGCCACCGCGATGGCCTGGACGCCGCGCTCGCGCAGCAGGCGAACCTGCTCGCGCACCGCGTCCTCGTCGAGCGGGGTGAGGACGTTTCCGGCGGCGTCGATGCGCTCGGGTACCACGCGGCGATTGCGGCGCGGGACCAGCTGCCACTTCTGCCAGGGCAGGTCCTGGTAATTGGAGTAGTTCAGCGGGCGCTTCTTGCGGGCGATGTGCAGGAGGTCGCGGAACCCCTCCGTGGTGATCATGCCGACGTCGCACCCGTTGTGCTCGAGAACGATGTTGGTGGCCACGGTGGTGCCGTGGAAGAACATGTCGATCTCGGACGGGTCGATGCCGGCGCGCTCGGCGAGGACGGCGATGCCGTCCATCGTGCCGATCGACGGATCGTGGTTGGTCGACGGCGTCTTGTGGACCACCACCGTGCCGTCGTCGTCCCACAGCACCAGGTCGGTGAAGGTGCCACCGACGTCGACTCCGATTCGTTTCATGGGCCATCCGTTTCTGCTGTCGGCGCTCGCGTGAGGAGCGGGAGGTCGGGCCGTGCGAGGCCGGTGCCGAAGATCCGAGTTCGCCGCTCGGGACGCGCGATGCGGGCCCGGTGTCGGAGTCTCGGAGGTGATCGTGGCCGCCCTGTTCGGGTGACACGAGTCATAGTGCTCCAAGTGTGTTTCGAAAGCAATACCTCAGATGTTTCGGGCACGTGACGCTTCGCTCGGGGCTTCGCACCCCCCAGCCGACTGCGGATCACGCCGAAAGAGCCGATCTTTACCCGTTCCGCCGAGACACGCTCATCCCCCGCCGCCGACGCCGTCCTCGCGCTACGCTCGGGCGGTCTCGCCCCGGCGACCCTGACGAGAGCGACCCTGACGAGAGGCCCGTTCGACCGTGACCGACACCCCGATCAAGTCCGGCCCCGCCTACGCGGTGCTCGCCGCGCGGTTGCGCGAACGCATCCTTTCCGGCGATCTCCAGCCCGGTGAGCGCCTGCCCGGTGACGCGGAGCTGACGGCGGAATTCGGCGTCGGACGCAGCACCATCCGCGAGGCCCTGCGATCACTGGCGAGTCAGAACCTGATCCACACCACCCGCGGCGTGACCGGCGGCAGCTTCGTGGCCACCCCCAGCGTGGGGCACATCAGCGAACACCTCGAAACGGGCGTCGCGCTGATGACGGCGGCGGAGACCGTGACGGTCGATCAGTTGATGGAGGTGCGCAACCTCATGGAGGTGCCGGCGGCGGGCCTGGCCGCGTTCCGGCGCACCGAGGAGGATCTGGCGCAGCTGCGGGAGACCATCTTCGATCCCACCGAGACGCAGGGACCGGACACCTTCGCCAAGAACCAGGAGTTCCACCTCGTGCTGCTGCGGGCGAGCCGCAACCCCCTCCTGGAGCTCATCACCGCGCCCGTCTTCCGCGTGCTGTCCAAGCGTTTCGGTCGCGACCATGCACCCGAGGGATTCTGGGAATGCGTGGACCACGATCACCGCGCCATCCTCGAGGTGGTCGAGGCCGGGGACTCGATGACCGCGATGAACGAGATGCGACGGCATCTGGACCACCTGGGCGGCTCGTACCGGCAGATGGACACCCTGCGCACCACGTAATTCGGAAAAGATCTGCTCTTTCGTTCTCGTCCCGCCTCGTTGACTCGCAACATCGGGTCCAATCATTCTCTTGACGCCATAAACATCTGATGTTTAGTGTCGAGACACAGACTTCGCAGACTCGACACGAGGAGAATCCGTGGCAACCCACCCGGCCGTTCTGGGGCGCTTCTTCGAGGATTACGTGGTGGGGGACGTGTACCAGCACCCCCTGGGCCGCACGATCACCGAGACCGACAACACGTGGATCACGTTGCTGTCGATGAACACCAACCAGAACCACTTCAACGCGCACCTCGCCGCGCAGAACCCCATCACCGAGGGTCGGGTGATCGTCAACTCCGGCTTCACCGTCGCCGTGGTGCTGGGCATCTCGGTGCTCGACATGAGCCAGAACGCCATCTCGAACCTCGCGTTCACCGACATCACGATGTCGCACCCGGTCTACGAGGGCGACACCATCTACGCCGAGAGCATCTGCACCGGCCTCCGCAAGTCCGAGTCGCGCCCCTACGCCGGCATCGTCTCCATGATCACCCGCGGCCTCAATCAGGATGGCGTCGAGGTCATTTCGTGGAAGCGCTCGGTCATGGTCGCCACGCGCGAGAGCGGCATCGGCCAGAACTATTTCCCCGAAGCACAGAACGGGCCGCTGCAGCTGCCCGAGGAGAAGGGTGCCACCGCATGAAGCCACTCGAGGACGTCCGCATCATCTCGCTCGAGCAGTACGGCGCCGGCCCGTTCGGCAGCCTCCACCTTGCCGACCTCGGGGCCGACGTCATCAAGATCGAGGACCCGAACGCCGGCGGCGACGTCGGCCGCTACGTCCCCCCGTTCAATCAGGGCGAGGACTCGCTGTTCTTCGAGTCCTTCAACCGCAACAAGCGCAGCCTCTCCCTCGACCTGTCGACTCCGGCCGGGCGCAGCGTGTTCGAGGACCTGGTGCGCGGCGCCGACGCGGTGTACTCCAACCTGCGCGGCGACGTTCCGGCCAAGATCGGCATCACCTACGACGATCTCAAGCACCTCAACCCCGCCATCGTGTGCTGCAGTCTCACCGGCTTCGGCATGACCGGCCCGCGGGCCAAGGAGCCCGGCTACGACTACATCCTGCAGGGCCTCGCCGGCTGGATGTCCGTCACCGGCGACCCGGACGGTCCGCCCACCAAATCCGGTCTGTCGCTGGTGGATTACTCCGGCGGGTTCGTCGCCGCGATCAGTCTGCTGTCCGGCCTGCACGCCGCGCGTCGCGACGGCATCGGCGGCGACTGCGACGTCTCGCTCTACGACACCGCGATGAGTCTGCTCACCTACCCCGCCACGTGGCACCTGAACGCGGGCTTCGAGCCCGTGCGGACCAAGAACTCCGCCCACCCGTCGCTGGTCCCGTTCCAGGCGTTCGAGGCGAGCAACGGCTGGCTGATCGTCGGCTGCGCGAAGGAGAAGTTCTGGGAGCGACTGGTGGTCGCCATCGGCCGCCCGGAACTCGGCCAGGATCCCCGCTTCACCAGCTTCGCTCTGCGCGGGCAGAACAAGGACGTCCTGCTCCCGATGCTCGAGGACACCTTCGCCACGAACACCGTGGCGCACTGGCTGTCGCTGCTCGGCCCGGCCGGAGTCCCCTCGGGACCGATCAACGACGTCGCCCACGCGCTCACCGAACCTCACACGCTCGCACGCAATCTCGTCGTCGAGACCGAGCATCCGGTGTACGACACGGTGAAGCAGGTCGCTTCGCCGGTCAACTTCGGTCCCGAGCGTCCGACGTACCGCCGCGCCCCGCGTCGCAACGAGGACTTCGCCGACGTCGTGAAGGAACTGGGATACGACGCGGACCGGGTGGCCGACCTCTGGTCGGGCGGCGCCTTCGGACCGGTCGAGGCCACCGTATGACCTCGACCGTGCTTGCCGAGTGGGCGGCCGACCTCGGTCTGCCCGACCTGTCCCACGACGTTCGTCACGCGACAGCCCGGCATCTGATGGACGGCGTCGGGAACGCCATTGCCGCAGCACGTCTCGGCTACGGTCGTCCCGCGTGGACGGTGGCCACCGCGCTCGGCGGTCCTTCCGAGGCCCGGCCGCTGACCGGGACGCAGGCGCTGTCGGCGCCCGCCGCCGCTTTCGCCACCGGGGTGATGGTGCACGCGCTGGACTTCGACGACACCCACGCCGGTGCGCTCGTCCACGCCACCGCCGTCACCCTCCCCGCCGCCATCGCGGTCGGTCAGGAGAAGCAGTCGTCCGGTTCCGACGTCCTGCTCGCCGGGACCATCGGTCTCGAAACCGCCTGCCGCCTGGGAGCAGTCAGCCCCCACGGGTTCCATTCCGGCGGTGTCCATGCGACCGGCGCGGTCGGTCCACTGGTGGCCGCGCTCGTCGCGGGCCGGCTGTCCCGGCTCCCCTCGGCGACCCTGATCCACGCCCTCGGGATCGCCGGGTCGTCCGGCGCCGGCCTGCTCGAGTTCCTCGACACCGACGCCGACACCAAGGCGCTGCACCCCGGCTCGGCGAGCCTGAACGGGGTTCTCGCCGCTCGTCTCGCCGCGGCCGGCGCCACCGGACCGTCGTCCGTGCTCGAAGGGCGACGCGGCCTCTACGCCGCGCTGACGTCGCGACCCGCCGACTTCACCGCGCTCACCGAGGGTCTCGGAACCCGCTGGGAAGCAACGCGTATCGGGATCAAGCCGTACCCGAGCTGCCAGTTGATGCACGTCGCCCTCGACGCGGTGTCCGCCGCCGTGGCCGGTCACGACGTCGCCGCGTCCGACATCGCCGACGTCGAGGTGGCCGTGCATTCGGATTCGCTCCCCATCGTCTGCGGGCCCAATGCCGGCGTCGCGGCGCCGCGGAGCACCTACGACGGCAAGTTCGACCTGCCGTGGAGTGTCGCCGCGCTGATGCACGACGGGGTCGTCGACGTCGCCACCTACACCGAGGAGTCCATCGCGCGCGCCGACGTGCTCGCCACCGCGCGTCGCGTCCGCGCGGTCGAACTGGTCACCGACGGCCCTGCCGCTGCCGCACCGGGCCGCGCCGTCGTCGCGCTCACGGACGGCCGCGTCCTCACCGGCACCGTCGACGGAAGTCGCGGCAGCGCAGCACTTCCGCTGTCGGACGACGACCTCACCGACAAGTTCCTGGCCAACTGCGGCCACCAGCCGCGAGCGAAGGAACTCTCCGCACGGCTGCTCGATCTCGCCGGCGAATCGGACCTCACCGCGGTGCTCGACCTCGCCGCCGCCCTCGCCTCTTCTTCCTAGAGAACACAAAGGACTCACCATGGACTTCACGTTCGACGAACAGCAGACCGCGTTCCGCAAGGCCCTCCGCACCTTCGTGGACAAGGAGATCGTCCCCGTCGCGAGCGAGTGGGAGCGCTCCGGCCGCTACCCCACCGAGATCGTCGACCACATGAAGGCGATGGGCCTCTTCGGCATCACCACGCCGGAGGAGTACGGCGGCATCGACCTCGACAAGGTCTCGTTCACCCTCGTCTACGAGGAACTCGCCCGCGGGTGGATGGGCATCGCCGGCATCGTGGGCAGCCACAACCTCTCGTGCTGGATGATCGCCAAGCACGGCACCGAGGAGCAGAAGCAGTCATTGCTGCCCAAGCTGTCCGCGGGTGAGTGGCGCACGGGCGTCGGCCTCACCGAGCCGGGCGCCGGCACCGACCTGCAGGGCATCAAGACCACCGCCAAGCGCGACGGCGACCACTACGTCGTCAACGGCGCCAAGACGTGGATCACCAACGCGCGCCACGCGAACGTGCTGCCGGTGCTCGTGAAGACCGACTCCTCGGCCACCCCGCCCCACAAGGGCATGAGCCTGCTGCTGATCGACACCTCCACCGAGGGGTTCGAGGTGCAGCGAGACATGGGCAAGCTCGGTTACAAGGGAACCGAGTCCTGCGAGATCACCCTCGAGAACGTGCGCGTTCCGGTCGACGCCCTCCTCGGCGGGGTCGAGGGACGTGGTCTGCAGCAGGCACTCTCGGGCCTCGAGATCGGCCGTCTCAACATCGCCGGCCGCAGCGTCGGCATCGCCCAGGCCGCGTACGACGCCGCGCTCCAGTACGCCAAGGAGCGCACCGCGTTCGGCCAGCCGATCGCCGACTTCCAGGCCATCCAGCTCAAGATCGCGGACATCGCGACCCAGCTGCAGGCCGCCCGACTCATGACGTACTGGGCTGCCTCGCAGGCGGACTCGGGCAAGCGCGTCGACATGGAGGCCGGGATGGCCAAGTACTTCGCCTCCGAGACCGCCATCACCGCGAGCCTGGAGGCCATGCGCATCCACGGCGGGTACGGCTACTCCACCGAGTTCGTGGTCGAGCGTCTCTACCGCGACGCGCCGCTCATGGCCATCGGCGAGGGCACCAACGACATCATGCGCACGGTCATCGCCAAGTCCCTCGTCGCGGGCTCGAGTGTGATCGGGTGAGCGGCGCCCTCACCTACCTCTACGTTCCCGGCACCAAGCCGGAGCGATTCGACAAGGCGCTCGCCTCCGGTGCCGACGCCGTCGTCCTCGATCTCGAGGACGCGGTGGCATTGCAGGACAAGGACTCCGCTCGGCGCACGGTGGCCGAGTGGGTCGCTCGGGTCGAGCCCGGTGACGTCGAGATCTGGGTTCGAGTCAACCCGGGTGCGCTGCAGGCGGACGACGTCCGCGCGGTCGCCCACCCGACGCTGACCGGGTTCTGGCTGCCCAAGGTCGGGTCCGCCGACGAGGTGACCGCGGTGGACACCCTGCTGGCCGAGGTGTGCCCGCAGGCCGAGGTGTCCCCGATGATCGAGACGGGCGGCGGGGTGTTCGAGGCACTGTCGATCGCGCGGGCGCCGCGAGTGCGCTTCCTGCAGATCGGCGAGGTCGACCTGGCCGTCGATCTGGGTGTCGACGCCGAGGCGGACGACAGCGCGCTGCTCTTCGCCCGGTCGCAGGTGGTCGCGGCCAGTGCGGCGGCGGGGGTGCAGGCTCCGCTCGCGGCGGTGTCCCGCAACTTCCGGGATGTCGAGGCGTTCACGGCAGACTGCCGCCACCTGGCGCGCCTCGGTTTCGTGGGGCGGGCGTGCATCCACCCGGCCCAGGTCACGGCGGCGCGGGACGTCTGGTCGCCGACCGACGACGACGTGCGGAAGGCGCAAGCGATCCTCGCGGCGCTGGAGGCCGACGGTACCGGGGTGGACGCCGACGGGTATCTGATCGACGAGGCCGTGGCCAAGCGGGCGCGGCGGGTTCTCGAGCACGTGAGCTGAGCAGGGTGGTGGAATGGGTCGGCCAGTCCGACCGACCCCGGGAGACCGATGAGCACCCACCCGTTCGACGATGCCCTCGAGCTCGAGCAGCTCGGTGACGGACGCTTCCGGGGCCGCACCACCGCGCCGTACAACAACATGGTGGGGCCGTTCGGCGGCGTGACCGCGGCGATCCTGGTGCGGGCGATCGAGCTGCACCCCGACCGGCTGGGCGACCCGGTGAGCCTGACGGTCAATTTCGCCGGGCCGGTCGCGGAGGGCCCTTTCGACATTCACGCGCGGCCGGTGCGCACCAACCGCAGCAACCAGCACTGGTACCTCGAGCTGTCGCAGGACGGCACGATCGCGACCACGGCCACCGCGGTGTTCGGCACCCGCAGGGAGACGTGGGACGACATCGAGTCCGCCCCACCTGTCGTTCCCTCCGCGGACGAGGTCGAGCGGGCCGGCCTGCCGGACTTCATCGCGTGGGCTCAGAACTACGAGATGCGGTTCCACGCAGGCGCTCTGGACGAGACCGGCTCGGCCGACTCCGTCGCCACACTCTGGGTGCGCGACTCCCCACCGCGCCCGCTGGACCACGTGGCTCTCACGTCGATGACCGACATCTTCTACCCCCGTGTCTTTCAGCGCCGTGGGCAGTACCTGCCGGCGGGCACCATCTCGCTCACCATCCATTACTTCGCGACGGCGGAGGACCTGGCCGCCCACGGTGACGCTCACGTGCTCGCGACGGCGCACGCGCGTCGGTTCCACCGCGGCTACTTCGACCAGTCGGCCGAATTGTGGTCGGCGAGTGGCGAGCTCCTCGCCACCGGACATCAGGTGGTCTATTACAAGGGGTGACCGAGTCCTGGCAGCGGCATGGTCGCCACCAGATAGCTCAGGCACTTGCCGTGTCCGTCCAGGACCGGACTGCCGGTGACGCCGCCGCCGAGGAGTCCCGGTACCTCGAACACGATGCCCCGCACTCCCCGCATCGGCGTCCGGCGCACCGGCCCGGTGACCCCGGCGCCTAGGAACGACGCCACCGCGTCTTCCGACATCGCGTTCAGCACCGCGTCGTACATCTCGGAGCGTCGGGGAAAGACGGCGACGATGGCCGTGTCTCCCTTGTCGCCCGTGCGGACGTCGGCGACGTCGTCCACGGTCACCTCGCTGTTCACGCGTGTACCTCCGTCGTCACGTCCACCGTGTGCACCTCGGTGCGGACAACGGTGCGGGGGATCGAGCAGGACCTGATGGCGAGTACCTCGGTATGTCCACCGCGGGCGCCCCCTCCGCCGGCCGGCCCGTTGGTGTACAAGCTCTCGACCTCCCACGCGACGATCGCGGCCGTCTCGCGGTCCGGCGCCGACGCGGTGACCCGCAGTCGCACTTCCGGCGCCTCCGTCGGCGGCACCACACCGCGGAATGCCGCACCCGCACCGATGAATTCGACACCGATACCGCGGGTGTCGAATCCGTGGACCCGGTCGAGTCGTTCCCGCACGATGTCGGCCGCGAGTTGAGCGCGCAGCAGGGCGCGCGGACCGGCGTACGACATCTGGCCCTCCCCCATCCATCCGCCGCGGAACCCCACGGTCACCTTGAGTTCGTCGGGCCGCGCGCGACCGGTGGCACCCCGGACGCCGACGCGATCGGATCCGCGGTCGTCGAAGGTCACCGAGGTGAAGTCCGCGGTGACGTCGGGGGTGAGGTACGACGCCGGCTGACCGACCTCGTAGAGCAATTGTTCGGCGCACGTGCGCATGGTCAACTCGCCGCCGGTGCCGTCCGCCTTGCCGAAGACGGCGGTGCCGTCGGACGCGACGTCGGCAAACGGGAACCCCAGATCAGCCAATCCGGCAACGGGTTTCGTGACCGGATCGGCGTAGTAACCGCCGGTGAGCTGTCCGGCACATTCGAGCAGGTGCCCGACGGCCGTACCGGCGCCGAGCAGGGGCCAGTCGTCGAGGGACCACCCGAATTCGTGCACGAGCGGGCCGAGGTAGAGCGACGGATCGGCGAGCCGTCCGGTGACCACGACGTCCGCGCCCGCGTCGAGGGCCGGAAGCACCGCGTCGGCACCGATGTAGGCGTTGGCGGACACCAGCGCGTCGTCGTGCTCCGACAGTCGTCGTCCGGTTTCCCACAGAACGGGGTCGGCGCGGCGTACCGCGTCGAGGACGTCGTCGCCCGTGACCGCGGCGATGCGAACCGGCCGGTCGACCGTCCGGCGTGCGACCTGCGCCACGACCTCCGCGGCGGCGACGGGGTTGGCTGCACCGGAATTGGTGACGATCGTGCATCCCGACGCGGTGGTCGGTGCCAGGACCGCCGACATGCGAGCGGCGAGAAGCGGGTCGTATCCCGTGGTGGGGTCGGCGAGGCGTCGGGCCTGACCGGTGGCCACCGTGCGCTCACCGAGACATTCGAAGACCAGGTAGTCCAGGTTTCCCCGTTCGGCGAGCGTGACCGCGGGATCGATTCTGTCCCCGGCGAATCCCGCTCCGGCACCGACCCGCACGCTGCGCGTCACGAGGCCCACGCCGGAATGGCGCCCGTCAGCACGGCCACGCCGAGCATGCCGAGACTGACCAGCCAGGCCCACCCGATCATGTGGCGGATGTGCTTGCCGATGTCCACCGAAGCCAGACCCACCAGGAGGTAGAACGCGCCGGTCAGCGGACTGATCGGGAATCCGACCGTCTCCTCGCCGAGCATCGACGCCTGCGCCAGATGCACTGCGCTGACCCCGAACTGGTCCCCCACCTCGATCAGCACCGGCAGCACACCGAAGTAGTACGCGTCCGGGCCGAACAGCAAACTCATCGGCACGCCGAGCACGCCGACGATCAGCGGGAGCGCCGGAGTCATTCCGTCGGGAACGACGTTCGCGGCGCTGACGGCCATGGCCTCGATCATGCCGCTGCCGTCGAGCACGCCGAGCAGAACCCCGGCTGCCAACAGGGTTCCGACCATGAGCATCGCGCCCACCGCATGGGCCTCGACGCGGGCCTGCTGCGCCTTCATTCCGCGGTAGTTGATCAGGAGCGCCAGGATCGACGCGATGAGGAAGCACATCTCGGGAGGCGCGATCGATGCGATCAGGGCAGCGAGCGTGGCCACCACCAGGGCAGCATTGACCCACAGCAACTTCGGGCGCAACAGCGCTGGATCGCCGCTCGCGGGGGCCGCGCTCTCGGCGGGGGTGTCGGCCTCCGCGGCGTCGGATGCAACCGGGGTACTGGAGTCGTCGCCGCCTGCCGACGGCCCGACCGGCGTCGAACCACCCGAGCCGATCGAACTTCCCGACCCGACCGCGATGCGCCCGCCGACCCGTGCGGTCGATTCCTCGATCACCGCGGAGGCGTCACCGTCGGCCACCTTGGCCAACCGGATCCGCTCGCGTCGGCCCAGGTAGTAGGCGACGGCCAGGGCGAACACCACGCCCGCAATCTGAGCCGGGATGAGCGGAACCCACAGTTCGTTCGCGTCGACACCGACCGTCGCGGCCGCACGGGCGGTCGGACCACCCCAGGGCAGGACGTTCATGACGCCGGCGCCGAGGCCTACGCAGGTCGCCAGGACGAGGCGGCTCATCCCGAGGCGGTCGTAGATCGGCAGCATGGCCGGCACGGCGATGAGGAACGTCGTCGCCCCGGCGCCGTCGAGATGGGCCGCGACCGCCAGAGCCGTCGTCGCCACCGCGACGGTGGGCGGTGCGTTGCCCGCGAGGCGGACGATGCGCCGGACGACCGGGTCGAAGAGGCCTGCGTCGCGCATGATCCCGAAGAAGACGATGGCGAAGAGGAACATCGTCGCGACGCCGACGACGCCGCCCAGTCCACTCTTCACGAACGCTGCGACCTCGGACGGCGAGTTCCCCGCCACGAACGCGGCGATCAGCGGAACGCCGGCCAGGGCGATGATCGCGGCGACGCGCTGCGTGAACAGCAACAGGAGGATGACCAGGATCGTCCCGAACCCCAGCAAAGACAACATGTGCGCTCCTTCATTCGGACGGCTCAGTGTTATCCGGATCACTTCTGCACGTCCAACGTCAACCAGGCATACATTCATGCGCCATGGGCATCAATCTCGGCATCACCCACCTACGGGCCGTGGTGGCTCTGGCCGACCATGCGAGCTTCACGACGGCCGCCACCGCCCTGCAGATCTCGCAGCCGAACCTGAGCCGGGCGATCGCCGAAGCCGAGCGTCGTCTCGGCACGCGCCTGTTCGAACGCACCACCCGCAGCGTGCGGGTCACCGGTGACGGGCGCGAGGTCGCCGCGCGAGCGCGTCGGGTCCTGCTCGAATTCGACGACGGCCTCGCCGAGATCGGGCGGTTCGTCTTCGGTGAGCGCGGGACGGTGACCGTCGCCTGCCTGCCGTCGATCGCCGCGACCTTTCTGCCGCCGTTCATCGTGCGGTTCCGCGCGGCGTATCCCGACGTCGCCGTCGACATTCGCGACGGTCTGCGTGACGACGTGTTGAACGCGGTGCGCCACGGCGCCGTGGACTTCGCCGTCGTGGCGGCGGCCGGCGGCGCGACGGACCTCGATCGGAGTCAGATCGGGTCCGACAGTTTCGTCTGCGCCCTCCCGCCGGGCCACGCTCTGGCGCAGCGGGAGACGGTCGACTGGTCGGACCTGAACGGGCAGCCGTTCATTGCGTTCGGGCCCGAGTCCAGCATCTCGACGTACGTGACGTCCACACTCGAGCGCATCGGGGTCACGCCCGGTCCGACGATCCAAGCACACAACGTCGGTGCGGTCGCGGGCCTGGTCGCGGCCGGCCTCGGCATCACGGCGGTTCCCGAGCTGGTCGTGCCGATGATGTCGTTCGCCGGCCTCGTCCACCGGCCTCTCGTTCCGTCGGTGTCGCGGGAGATCGCCGTCGTCACGCTGCCCGGGCGCAGCCCGAGCGCGAGCGCCCGGGCCTTCCTGGCCCTCCTCACCGCCGTTCCGTCACCGACGACGACAGCAGCGGGCACTATGTGACCGGGACCACTCGACGACCGGAGGAGCGCCATGAAGAGCACGATGCAGGACACCCCGCTGTCGATCGGGCAGCTCGTGCGGTTCGGAACGTCGATCCATGCGACGGCGACGGTGACCACCTGGTCAGAGACGGGCCCGACCACCGTGACGTTCGCCGACCTCGGGCGTCGCGCCGCGCAACTCGCGCACGGTCTGCGCGAACTCGGCGTCGACGGGGATCAGCGCGTCGGCACCTTCATGTGGAACAACGCGGCCCACATGGAGGCGTACATGGCGGTGCCCGCGATGGGCGCCGTGCTGCACACCCTCAACATCCGCCTTTTTCCCGAGCAGCTCACCTACATCGTCGAGCACGCCGAGGATCACGTGATCATCGCGGACGGCAGCTTGCTTCCCCTGCTCGTCCCGCTGCTGTCGACAATGTCGACGGTGCGGCACCTCGTGGTGGTCGGGGCGGATCCGAGCTCCGTGGACGCGCCGGGCTCCATCACCGTGCACGGGTACGACGACCTGTTGACCGGCCGCCCCGAGACCTTCGACTGGCCCGAGCTGAACGAGACCGACGCCGCGGCAATGTGTTACACCTCCGGCACCACCGGTGACCCGAAGGGCGTCGTCTACTCGCACCGGTCGATCTGGCTGCACTCGATGCAGGCCTGCATGACCGACGCGATGGCGCTCTCGCAGCGAGATTCGGTGCTCGCCATCGTGCCGATGTTCCACGCCATGTCGTGGGGGCTGCCCTACGCCGCGTTGATGGTCGGGGCGTCGCTGATCATGCCGGACCGCTTCCTTCAGCCCGCGCCGCTGGCCGAGATGCTGTCGACGCTGCGCCCCACCGCGACCGCCGCGGTGCCGACCATCTGGCAGGCCCTGCTCGTGCACCTCGAGGAGCACCCGGTCGATCTGTCGAGCCTGCGCGAGGTGCTGGTGGGCGGAAGTGCGTGCCCGCCCAGCCTGATTCGCGCGTTCCGCGAGAAGTACGGCGTGCCGATCTCCCAGGCGTGGGGCATGACGGAGACGTCGCCGCTGGGCACGTCGGGCCGTCCCGACGCGGGCCTCTCGCCCGAGGACGAATTCGACCGCCGCTGCACTCAGGGGCGCTTCGTCGCCGGGGTCCGAGCGCGGCTGGTCGACGACGCCGGCACCGTCCTGCCGTGGGACGGCGAGCAGGTCGGCGAACTCGAGGTGCGCGGCCCGTGGATCACCGGAAGCTATTACCGCGCCGACGGTTCCGACAAGTTCGACGACGGCTGGTTACGGACCGGCGACGTCGGCACCATCTCGCCCGAGGGCTACCTCACCCTCACCGACCGGTCCAAGGACATCATCAAGTCCGGCGGTGAGTGGATCTCGTCGGTGGAACTCGAGAACCACGTCGTCGAGCACCCGGCCGTGCTGGAGGCCGCCGTTATCGGCGTCCCGGACCCGAAGTGGGACGAGCGGCCGCTGGTTGCCGTCGTGGTCAAGGACGGTCAGTCGGTCACCCCGGAGGAACTGCGGGAGTTCCTCGACGGGCGTGTCGCCCACTGGCAACTGCCCGAGCGGTGGACGTTCATCGACGAGGTGCCCAAGACCAGCGTGGGCAAGTACGACAAGAAGCGGCTGCGGGGTTCGCATGCCGAGGGGAAGCTCGACGTCATTCAGCTGAGCTGAGCACCTCGCGCAGAGTGGCGGCGAATTCGTCGGGCTTGCCCATCTGGCCGTATTCGCCGCCCAGGAAGCCGTTGTGGCCACCGGGGAAAACGACGGCATCCTTCCCCAGCGCGGCGGCGATGGCATGGGCTGCGCGACCGGCCAGTTCGCCATCGTCAGGACCGCCCGACTCCTCCCCCACGGCAAGGATGACGCGTGTCGACGCCTGTCGGAGACGATCGACGTCGGCCGCGTAGTCGCATCCGAGTCCGCGCAGGTTCGACATGAGCGGATCGGTACGGTCCCCGGTGTCGTCGGTCGGCATCCCGAACTGCGCGGGGTCGGGTGCGGGCTGCGCGAGGTAGCCGTCGTCGACCTGTCCGCGATGCATGGCGATGCCGACGAATTTCGCCATGGCCCAGCCCATCCCGGACGCGTCGTAGGTTGCCACGATGTCGGCGCATATGGCGGAGATCGCGACCCGGTCCGGGAGCACGCCGCCGGCGGGGGGTTCGTGGGCGACGAGCGTGCGCATCGCATCGGGATGGCGCTCGACGCAGGCAAGAGCGTTGACGGCTCCGCCGCTGGAGGCGAACACGTCGACCGGACCGACACCGAGAGCGACGATCAGGGCGTGGAGGTCGTCTGCGTGCTGCTCGGGCGTCACGGCTGCAGTGGGCTCGTCGCGCCGGCTGCGGCCGGCGTTGCGCGGGTCGTAGGTGACGACGGGGCGGTCCTTGATCCTGGACCGCAGCGACTCGAATCCGGCCGCGTCCATCGGTGACGCGACGAGAACGAAGGGCGTCCCCGACGACAGGTCGCCGTGGACGTCGTAGGTGAGGGTGGCGCCGTCGACGGCGAGCGTGTGAATGGTCATGTCGTATCGACCCGACGAGGGAGCCGAACTCATCGCCCGACGGGGCGGTACTGCAGCACGACGGCCCCGGACCGGAGGTCACGACGGTCGACCAGCTCGAGATCGACGGCTTGGCGCAGGCCGCCGAACACCGACGGCCCGTGGCCCACGATCCTCGGGTGCACGATGAACTCGTACTCGTCGATGAGACCCATCTCGGCCAGTGCGCGCGGCAGAGTAACGCCGCCCGTCGCGATGCCGGTGCCGGGCTGCGCTTTCAACTCCTCCACGGCTGTCCGCAGATCTCCGCGGATCAGCTCGGCGTTCCAGTCGACGCTCGTCAGCGTGGATGAGACCACGTACTTGTGGGCGGCGTCGATCGCGCGGGCGAAGGGGTCGTCGGGATCGGACGGACCACGGAACGCCTCCTCCATCATCCGGTAGATCACTCGACCGAACAGCAGGGCGTCGGAGCGCGCGAGGTTGTCCGCGGCGACCTCGTGCAGTTCCTCGTCGGCGGGGATGGCCGTGTGGTCGCAGCACCCGTCGATCGAGACGTTGATGGAGTAGCGGAGGGGGCGCATCGAGCAAGGCTACGGCCGGGCGGTGGGGCGGGTTGTCGGTTCGATCGGTCAGACTGCTCGCGATGCCTCCTCGCAAACCCACCACCACCGCCCGCACCGTCCGCGCCGGCAGCCGCCGCGCCGCTCTCACCCGGAAGCCGCGCCGAGCGGCAACGCGGAAGTCCGCCGACCCGGACCTCCGCGCTCCCGCTCCCGGCGAGCGCGTGTGGGTGCTCGACGTGCCGTTCGAGGACCGCTCCGCGGCGGGCGCGGCCGGTGCTCGGTGGCAGGCCGGGCCGGGAGTGTTCGCCTACTACGGCACCGAACTCCCTGAATTCCTGCAGCCGTACGAGTCCTCGCCGTACAGCCTGCAGCGGTGGCTCGAGGACGACGCGAACGAGTCCTCCAATGACGAGGTCACCATCCGCGCCCGCTCCATGACCCCGCGGGAGACTCAACTCGAGTCGGTGCGCCGCCAGCTGGCAGCGATCGAGAGCGGCGTTCCGTACTTCGCACAGATGGATTCGACGGGTCTGGGCAAGACCCTGTCGGTGTGCGAGGCGGTGCGGCGGATGCTCGACGTCGCCACCGTGTTGGTGGTCGCGCCCAAGGGCGCGCTGCCCGGCTGGCGCCGCACCATCGCCGACAGCGAGGCCGATCTCGACCCCGCCGAGCGCAAGCGATGGCTGCTGGTGACGTACCAGTCGACGAAGAAACTGCTGTCCGTTCCCGCCGACACCGATCTGGGCAAACGCAAACGGACGCAGAACAAGCGGACCATCGCGCTCGGTGACCTGCGTTTCGACATCGACGTGGTGATCGCCGACGAGGCGCATGCGCTGATGAACATCGAATCGCAACAGTCGCAGATCGTCTGGCGCTATCAGGAAGCGGCAAGCGCCGTCGTGTGGCTGTCGGCCACGCCCGGCTACCAGCCGCTCCACTTCGCGTACATGGCGCGCGCGATCGAGCGGGCCCGCGGGGTCGACATCGTGGGTGACGACGGCGCGCTGGGCTACGCCCTCACCGTTCGGTGGGCGCACTTCCTGGAGGAGTCGGGTTTCGCCGTCAAGGCCGGCAAGGCGTCGACCGGATTGACGACATGGCGCTGGGATCCCGACGACGCCGCGCAGCGAGCCCGCGACATCGACGCCGTGCACCGGTGGCTCTCGGGAGGTGCTGTGCCGTGGTCGATCTCGCGTCCGTCGCCGCCCACGCCGCGGGAACCGCTCGGCCAGGAACTGACCGCCGCCCAGAAGCGTCTCTACAACGCCGCGTGGGTGGACTACCGCAAGGAGGTCGGCCTCCCCGTGTGGACGACGTCCGGTGGTCGTCAGGTGCTGCAGAAGAACCCGAGCGTGCGGGCGGCAACGTTGCGGTTCCGCCAGAAGTGTTCGTATCTGCGGATTCCGGCGTCGGCTGATCAAGTGCGGGCGTGGGTGAAGGCCGGCAACCAGGTGTTCGTGTCCATGTTCTACCGCGAGTCGGTCGCCGCGCTGGCCGACGACCTTCGCGACGGCGGACTCGAGGTCGCCGTGGTCGACGGCAGCATGAGCAGCGCGGAGCAGGAAGTGGCGATCCGTCGCTTCCAGACGGGTGCGGCTCCGGTGATCGTCTCGACCACCACGAGCGCGATCAACCTGCACACCAACGAATTGCTGCTCCCCGAGGGGACGTCGTCGACCCTCGCACCCCGCGTCACCCTGATCCACGACCCACGGTGGACGCCCATCGAGATCCGGCAGATCGAGGGGCGGGCGAACCGCATCGACCAGGACCACAACCCCACGTCGTCGACCTGCTACTACGGCTACGCCGAAGGCACGGTCGAGGAGGAGATGGTGCTGACGGGAGTCGAGCGCATCGCCGATCTGGGGTCGATCGTCGGTCAGGCGGACCTCATCGATCCGGAGGCTTTCCTGGCCGCGCGGGTCGGCTGACGCGTCGGGATACCCTCGCGGAGTGGCTCCGATCGTCCTGCGCACCGAGCGGCTGACCCTGCGGCCGTACGCGAGAACAGACGTCGACGACGTGCTCGCGTACTACAGCCGGCCCGGGGTCTGCCGGTACCTCTTGCACGAGCCGATGACGAGGTCCGATGCCGAGGCCACCGTCGAGAAGCGTTCCGCACGAACAGCTCTGACCGACGGTGCGGTGGCCTTGGTCGCGGAGCACGATGGACGAGTCGTCGGCAACGTGGATGCGTGGACCGTCGACGACTCTCCCGCGTTGGTCGAGCTGGGCTGGACCTTCTCGCCCGAGGTCGGCGGACGCGGCCTGGCCACGGAGGCCGTATGGGCGCTCCTCGACCACGTCTTCGACCACGACGTCGTCCACCGCGTCACCGCACGCATGGACGGCCGCAACACGTCGTCGGCGAAGTTGGCCGAGCGTGTGAGGATGCAGCGCGAGGCGTACTTCCGGCAGGATTGGTGGAGCAAGGGCGAGTGGACGGACACGGCCGTCTACGCGATGCTCCGGAGCGACCGAGACCCGGGTCTAACGCTCCCGTTGCACTCCTGACGCGCGGGATCCCGCCCGCAGCCGACGCAACCGGACCAAAATCCCGCTACCCCCGCCGGGGCTCCACCACGAAATCGTCCAGATCGGCGCTCCGCGTCATCTGCCAGTAGTCGACGATGCGCCAGGGCAGGGTCGAGACCACCCGGCCCGCGCCGTTTCGGTACCAGTTGTCCATGCCCTCGTGCGTCCAGATCATGCGCGCGTGGGCGTCGTCGTGACGCGCGACGTAGTCCTGCTCCACGTCGGCCTTGACCTCGACGGCGCCCAGGTCGCGCTCGGCCATGGTGGCCAGTACGTCGAGGATGTAGCGCACCTGGCACTCGGCGATGGTGATGTAGCTGCCGCCGTGTCCCAGCACGGTTCCCGGCCCGCAGGTGATGAAAAGATTGGGGTAGTCGGGCACGGTGACCCCGAGATAAGCGTGCGCGTCCTCCTCGCCCCACGCCTCCCGGATCGAGCGACCCGACCGGCCGCGAACGTCGATGGGCGTCAACAGCTTGTGAGTCTCGAAGCCCGTCGCCAGGATCACGACGTCCACCTCGGCGACCGTGCCGCGCGCCCCGCGGACGTGGTGCGCGTCGATGGACGCCACTGCTTCGGGAACCAGCGTGACGTTGTCGCGCCGGAGCGCCGCGTACCACCCGTTGTCGAGCAGCATTCGCTTGCCGAAGGGCGGGTAGTCGGGCAGCGCCTTCTCGATCAGGTCCGGTCGACCCTCGAGTTCCTTCTCGAGGTACCGGGTGAACACCCGGCGGTGGGCGTCGTTCATCGCGTTGATGGACACGGCGGGGTTGTCCCACTCGGGGTCCTTCTGCAGCGACGGGTGGACTCGGTCGTTGAAGTTCCACGCCAGCCGCGCGCGGTACCAGAGTCGGTACAGCGGAACGAGTTCCATGAGGTAGTTGACGTCGTCCACGATGGGCTCGAAGTACACGTCGCTGGGCGCCACCCACTGGGGCGAGCGTTGGAAGACGGTCGCGTGGGCGACGGTCGACGCGATGGCCGGGAGCACCTGCATCGCACTCGCGCCGCTGCCCACGATGGCCACACGCTTCCCCGTCAGGTCGAGGTCGGCCGGCCACTGCGCGGTGTGAAAGATCGGGCCGGCGAAGTCCGCGAGGCCCGGGATGGGCGGGACCTTGGGTCGATTCAGCTGCCCGGTCGCCGTGACGACGACGTCGGCCGTCAGCACCTCCCCCGCCGCCGTCCGCACGGTCCAGGCCTGGCGGTCGGCGTCGTACTCGGCCGTTGACACCTCGGTGTCGAACCTGATCCTCGACCGCAGGTCGTGCTCGTCGGCGACGTCCGCGAGGTACTGCCACACCTCGTCCCGCTTGCCGAAGTGCGAGGTCCAGGCCCGTGGCGCGAAGGAATACGAGTACAGGTGACTCGGCGTGTCGACACCTGCGCCCGGGTAGGTGTTCTCGAACCAGCCACCACCGACGTCCGAGTTCTTCTCCAGGACGACATGGTCGATGCCGGCCTCGCTCAGGCGGATCGAGGCCAGCATGCCCGAGACGCCGGCGCCGATGACGATCACCGACAGGTGCGACGGTCGGACCTCGCGCGGAGCCGGCACCGCGAAACCCATGTCCTCGGCGATCATCTCGGCGAACTCGGGCGGCACGGGCTCACCGACCGCAGCGCTGATCATCTCGATGAGCTGCTCGCCGGACGGGGCGGGTATCGCGACGGGTCGGCCGTTCACCCACGCCTCGATGGCGTCGACCGCCGCGGCGCGAATGCGCTCGGCCACGTCGGGAGCGAAGCCGCCACTGTCGTTGTCGTCCATACCGCGGCTGCGGGTGGGCCGATGGGGATCGGTAAGCCAGGTGCGGTCGCCGGTGAGCTGGTGCAGCACGGCGACGAGCGTGGGCATGTTCGCCGACTCGACCGCACGCGTGAGTCGCTCGCGGTCGACGGTGACCGTGGGTGTCGACATGGTGCCTCCCTCGTCGGTCCGGGCCGGACCTCATCGAAACTAACCACAGTTAGGCATTTGCGGGCAAGGGTCTGCGGGCAATGCGATTCGCAGCTCGAACACCCTTGACAATGTGTTCCACGCCACAGCATGCTGCGAACGCAACCTAACGGCGGACAGGCAAGGGGACAGCGATGGAACTCACCGAGGCGATGCGGACCACGGGGACGTGTCGGCGATACACGAAGGACCCCGTTCCGGACGAGGTTCTGCGCACCGCCTTCGACCACGCACGGTTCGGCCCCCAGGGCGGCAACCGCCAGCCCGTACGATGGATCGTCGTCCGAGACGCGGAGCGCAAGCAGGCGCTCCAGGACCTCTACCTCCCGATGTGGGACGCCTACTTCCAGGGCATCACCGGCGGCACGGTCTCCGTGGGCGCGCTGCCCAAGACGGTGCAGGACGCCGACTACTTCGCACGCCACCTCGCAGAGGTCCCCGCGATCATCGTCGTATGTGCCGCACTCGACGGTCTGCACCCCACCGACCACGAACTCGGTCGACTGTCGGTGGTCGGCGGCGCCTCCATCTACCCCACCATGCAGAACCTCTGCCTCGCCCTCCGCGACCAGGGCGTGGCCACCGCGGTGACCACCCTGCTCTGCCACGAGGAGCCCGCCGTGCGAGAGATGCTGTCCATCCCGGACGAGTACATCACCGCCGCCCACATCGCGGTCGGCTATCCGGAGCGCGCGTTCCCCACCAAGCTGACGCGCAGCCCCGTCGAGGAGATCGTGGCGCTCGAATCGTTCGACCGCCCCATGTTCGCCGCCACCGTCTGATTTCCTGCTACCCGACAAGGACTCTCGTGCCCGGACTCGCCCCCCAGCATCGCTCTCTCACCGGCCGCGCCACGATCGGTGACCAACTCCGTCGTCACGCCCGGACGCAGCCGACCAAGACCGCGTTCATTTCCTACGATGCCGACGGCACGAGAGTCGTCACCACCTACGGCCAATTGGACAGCGCGGCCAACCGCTTCGCGAACGTCCTGCTCGGCCTCGGCGTGACGCCCGGTGATCGCGTGGCGTCCATGGCGCGCAACAGCATCGACGTCGTCGTCGCCTACTACGGCACCCTCAAGGTCGGGGCCGCCTTCACGGGCATCAACGTCCTCTACCGCGACGCCGAGGTCCGTCATCAACTCGAGCACGCCGAGCCGACCGTCGTGGTGGCCGGTCCCGAGTTCGCCGACACGGTGCGCCGGGTCCTGCCCGACGGCACCACGCTGCTCACGTACGGGGACGACTGCACGACGGCGATGGCGGACGCGTCCGACACCGAACCCGATGTCGAGATGGACGAGAACGACATCGCGATGATGGTCTACACCTCCGGCACCGAGGCGGCGCCGAAGGGCGTGATGATCCCGCATCGCAACTTCCTGATCTCGACGGCGCCGGCGTGGAGTTGGGGTCTGCGTACCGGTCCGGAGGACACCTGGCTGTTCGTCATGCCGTTCCACACCATCGCCGGCCTGGGATCGATGACCACCCTGACCCTGATGGGCGCCACGCTGGTGCTGCCGTCGAGCGTGGAACCGGCGCGGTCGCTGCAGATCATCGCCGACGAGAAGGTCTCGGTCATCGCGCAGACGCCCACGTTCTACTTCGCGCTCGCGCGGGAGGCCACGTTCGGTCCCGACGCCGTCGGCCAGGTGCGTCGTTGCCTGACCTACGGCGGTCAGGTCTCCCCGCACACCATTACCGCCTGGGCGGACGCTGCGCCCGAGGCGATCTGGGGCACGTACTGGGGACAGTCGGAGCTGTCCCAGCTCGGCTCGGTCGGCTGGTTCACCACGCTCGACGACATCCCGGACGGGGATCCATCCTGGATCGGCAAGCCCGTCACCCACCTCGAGGTGCGCGTGGTCGACGCCGACGGCAACGACGCCGAGGTCGGCGAATTGCTCTGCCGGACACCGTCGGTGATGCTCGGCTACTTCAAGGACGACGAGCGAACCGCGGAGGTGTTTCGCGACGGCTGGGTCCACACCGGCGACATGGTGCGTCGCGACGCGGACGGCAACCTGTTCTTCTACGATCGCAAGAAGGACATGATCAAGTCCGGCGGAATGAACGTGTCGAGCCAGGAGGTGGAGCGGGTGCTGCACAGCCACCCCGACATCGCCCGTGCGGCCGTCGTCGGCATGCCCGATCCCTACTGGTCCGAAGCCGTCACCGCCTTCGTCATCGCGGCCGAC
Organism: Rhodococcus sp. PBTS 1; assembly: GCF_001620025.1. Classification (NCBI taxonomy): domain Bacteria; kingdom Bacillati; phylum Actinomycetota; class Actinomycetes; order Mycobacteriales; family Nocardiaceae; genus Rhodococcus; species Rhodococcus sp. PBTS 1. The sequence continues at coordinate 732,718 of NZ_CP015219.1, read as the reverse complement.
GGCGTCCACCCGGATCCCGACGCCGTCATCGAGTTCTGCCGGACCGAGCTCGCCTCGTACAAGGCACCTAAGTCGGTGCACGTGGTCGCGGAACTACCCGTCGACGCGCAGGGCAAGATCCTCAAGCGGGAGCTCCGCACGCTGGCGGTAGCGCCGGAACCGGCGTGAGCACTCCCGACGATGCCGCCGCAGTCCCGCGCGCGGTGCGGACCCTGCGGCGCAAGGAGGACATCGCGTCCCAGGCCGCCAGGATCTTCGCGCGGGACGGCTATGCCAACGTCGGGATGCGCGACATCGCGGACGCGGTCGGAATCCGGGGAGCCAGTCTCTACCACCACTTTCCGTCGAAGGAAGAGATTCTCTTCGCGATCTGCCTGACCGTCACCCGCGAGCCGGTGGAAGAGAACCTGCCGCTGCTCGATGCGCCGGGCACCCCCACCGAGCGACTGTCGGCCCTGGTCCGCGCGCATCTGCACCACCTGACCCGGCGGCGGGTCGAGTACGTCGTCGGACTGCACGAGCTGGCGTCGCTGCTCCCCGAACACCGCGCGGTTGTCGAGGACTACCGACGCCACTATCAGCGACGCGTGCGCGACGTGGTCGCCGCCGGCATGCGCACGGGCGAGTTCGGGGTGCCCGACGCCCGGATTGCCGCGTTCGCTCTGGTGGACATGCTCAACGGCATCAGTGCCTGGTACCACGACGACGGCGACCTGGGTATCGACGAGGTCAGCGATGCGTACGTCGATCTCGCCGTGCGTCGACTCCTGGGTGGTGTTCCGCGTGAGCGGTGATTCGTCGGTCGAAGGACGTTGCGACGCAGCGTTTCACGACGTGGCCGAGGCGCTGCAGGCGAACCTCGCTTCCGGTGCCGAGGTCGGCGCGTCGGTCGTGGTCGACCTCGACGGCGAGACGGTGGTCGACCTCTGGGGTGGGCACCGCGACGCCGAGCGCACGGCGCCCTGGACCGAGGACACCGTCGTCAACGTCTGGTCCACCACGAAGACGGTGACCGCGCTGGCCACCCTCATGGTAATCGACCGCGGCCTCCTCGACCCTTTTGCCCCGGTGGCGCGGTCCTGGCCGGAGTTCGCCGCGGCGGGCAAGGACCGGATCGAGGTGCGGCACATCCTGTCGCACGCGTCGGGCGTCTCGGGCTGGGATCGCCCGATCGCCGTGCAGGACCTGTACGACCACGAGTCCGCCGTCGCGAAGCTCGCCACGCAGCCGCCGTGGTGGGACTCCCGCACCACGTCGGGCTATCACGCTGCCTCGCAGGGGCATCTGCTCGCCGAACTGATCCGCCGCGTCACCGGAAAGACGCTGCGCGAGTTCGTCGCCGACGAGATCGCCGGCCCGCTCGGCGCGGACTTCCAGATCGGGTTGCGCCCCGAGGATCGTGACCGCGTGGCCGACGTCATCGCCCCGCCTCCCCCGCCGCGGGTCGACGTGCCCGACCCGGACAAGATCCGCATCAGAACCTTCGGTGGCCCGGTCGTGGCCCCGGATGCCGCCAACACCGACGAGTGGCGCGCCGCCGACATGGGTGCTCTGAACGGGCACGGCAACGCGCGGTCCGTCGCGCGAATGCTGTCGGCGATCTCGCGCGGCGGGGAGGTGGACGGCGTTCGCCTGCTGAGTCAAGGCGCCGTCGACCTGGCTTTCGAGCCGCAGACCGACGGAATGGACCTGGTGCTGGGCATCCCCCTGCGCTTCGGCATGGGATTCGCCCTGCCCCACCCCGAGACGGTTCCCTACATCCCGGACGGCCGCATCTGCTTCTGGGGCGGCTGGGGCGGGTCGATGATCGTGATGCACCCCGAGTCGCGGCTGACCTTCTCCTACGCGATGAACAAAATGGGCAGCGGCATCATCGGGTCCGACCGGGCCGAGCAGTACCTGCGGGCGACGTACTCGGCGCTGGCGAGGACAACGACTCGATGACCGCAGCGTGCGACTCGGGATCGTGGAATCCGAACCCCGCATTCCGGGACTGAAAATCCACGATCGGCTCTTGTCAGAGCCCTCCCCTACTCTGCGCACACACCATCCTGGGGGGGAACCTATGAGCAAGAGTCAACGTCGGGCCAAGGCCGCGAAGCGCATCGCGGCAGGCCGACCGAAGCAACGACCGGCACTGTCCTGGCCCACGGTGCTGAAACGATTCGCCGAGTGGTTGCTGCACTCGGGCTGCACCGCGGATCCGTTGGCGGCCTATTCGACAGCGATGGCAGTCGACCGATCCAGCGCCGATCGCCGAATCGTCATCGCGGGGGCGGACCTACCGTTGGAGTTGTTCCACAGGGACTTGTACGCCGAGGACTGCCTGCACACACCGTGGTCACCCGACGACACCGCCGATGCTCTCGCCTTGTTCGCGCGATTCGTTGTTGCCGAACGCATGTCGCCCGAGCAAGAGGTCCTGTTGACGGAGTTGGTCGACTTCGACCCGCTGGTCCCGCCACGGACGGCACCTGCCCCGCATCGGGGATCGGCACCCCTCGGTCCGACCACCCTGACATCGCATGTTCGACGGGTCGCGGCCTGGTGTGAGGACAACGGCAGCGTCCCCGACCCTCGCTTCGCACAGCCCAGCGCGAGCAGGCAGGTTCGCGATGCGATCTACCCGGCGCAGGACGACGAGAACGACGTCGTCAGCGGACTGCTGTCGACGCTGAAGTACTACGTCGTGGTCCAGACCGCGCTGGGAGCTGGCGTCCTCCGCCGCGAGGACCGCGCACTCCGAGCCGGCGACGCGTTCGATCACTGGCTCGCAGAGCCGAGCGAGGAGTGGGGGCGCCGCAGTCTCGTGGAGGCCTATGTCGAATGCATGCGACCGGTGGTCGCGCTCGACGACGCCCGGGAGAAGCAGGAGGTGGCCGCCGCCTGCGACGCGCTGTGGATGGTCCTCGTTCGTTCCTTGGTCGGCGACGCTGCGTACAACGGCGAAGCCTTCGCCACGGGTGACGGCACCGACGGCAGGAATGTGAGAGCGTGGCTGTCCGTGCGACTGTCCACCATGATCGACCTCGGACTGATCGTCCCGGTGAACGGGCAGATGTGTGTTCCGGACTCCCACGCGCCGGCCCTTCTCGACGCGCTCGATCGCGTTCGTCTCGACACCCCGGCGTCGGCGGGAGAGGCGGTCGCACTCACTTGACCCCGACCGTGGAATCTGGGACCCGCTTTCCGGGGGCCCGATTCCACGATTCGCCCCACCCACGACAACGGCCCGCCCCCACCAAGGTGGGGACGGGCCGCGTCGTGAAGCTGTCTACTTCCCTGCCGACTCCAACGCCTTGTTGAAGGTCTCGCTGGGGCGCATGACCTTGGCGGTCAGGTCCCAGTCGGGGTAGTAGTAGCCGCCGATGTCCACGGGCTCGCCCTGGGCGTCGTTCATCTCCTTGACGATCGCGTCCTCGTTGTCCGCCAACGACTTCGCGAGCGGCGCGAAGTACTCGGCCAGCTCGGTGTCCTCGGTCTGGTTCGCCAGCTCCTGCGCCCAGTACAGGGAGAGGTAGAACTGGCTGCCGCGGTTGTCCAGCTCACCGGCGGCGCGCGAGGGTCCCTTGTTGTTCTCGAGCAGCTTGCCGGTGGCGGCGTCGAGGGCCTTGCCCAGGACGTTGGCCTTGCCACCGGTCTTCTTGCCGAGATCCTCGAGACTGACTGCGAGAGCGAGGAATTCGCCCAGCGAGTCCCAGCGCAGGTGGTTCTCCTCGAGAAGCTGCTTGACGTGCTTCGGCGCGGAACCGCCGGCGCCCGTCTCGTAGAGGCCGCCGCCCGCCATCAGCGGAACGATGGAAAGCATCTTCGCGGAGGTGCCCAGCTCGAGGATCGGGAACAGGTCGGTGAGGTAGTCACGCAGGATGTTGCCGGTCGCCGAAATGGTGTCCAGGCCACGGATCACGCGCTCGAGGGTGTACCGCATGGCACGCACCTGGGACATGATCTGGATGTCCAGGCCCTCGGTGTCGTGGTCCTTCAGGTAGGTGCGGACCTTCTTGATGAGCTCGTTCTCGTGCGGCCGGTACGGGTCCAACCAGAAGAGCACCGGCATGCCGGAATCACGAGCTCGGTTGACGGCCAACTTGACCCAGTCCTGGATCGGTGCGTCCTTGACGATGCAGAGGCGCCAGATGTCACCTTCCTCGACGGTCTGGGTGAGGAGCACCTCGCCCGTCTCGATGTCGGTGATGTTGGCGGTGCCGCCCTTGGAGACCTCGAAGGTCTTGTCGTGCGAGCCGTACTCCTCGGCCTTCTGCGCCATCAGACCGACGTTGGGAACGGTGCCCATGGTGCGCGGGTCGAACTGCCCGTTGGTCTTGCAGAAGTTGATGATCTCCTGGTAGATCCGGGAGAACGTCGACTCGGGGTTGACGGCCTTGGTGTCCTTTGGCCGACCGTCGGCGCCCCACATCTTGCCGCCGGCGCGAATCATGGCGGGCATCGACGCGTCGACGATGACGTCGGACGGCGAATGGAAGTTGGAGATGCCGCGGGCCGAGTCGACCATGGCCAGCTCGGGCCGGGTCTCGTGGCACTTGTGCAGATCCTCGATGATCTCGTCGCGCTTGGTGGCGGGCAGCGACTCGATCTTGCTGTACAGGTCCGACAGGCCGTTGTTGACGTTGACGCCGAGCTCTTCGAAGAGGTCGTTGTGCTTGGCGAAGGCGTCCTTGTAGAAGACCCGCACTGCGTGACCGAAGACGATGGGGTGCGAGACGCGCATCATCGTGGCCTTGACGTGCAGCGAGAACATGACGCCGGTCTCGTAGGCGTCCTGCATCTCGGCCTCGTAGAACTCGATGAGCGCCTTCTTGCTCATGAACATGCTGTCGATGACGTCGCCGTGCGTGAGCTCGACCTCGGGCTTGAGCACCATGGTCTCGCCGTCGTCGGTGATCAGCTCCATCTTGACCTTGCGATCGCCCTCGACCACCGTCGACTTCTCGCCGTGGTAGAAGTCGCCGTGGCGCATGTGAGCGACGTGCGTGCGCGACGCCGGCGACCACTCACCCATGCTGTGCGGGTGCTTGCGGGCGTACTCCTTGACGGCCTTCGGCGCACGACGGTCCGAGTTGCCCTCACGCAGAACAGGATTCACGGCGCTACCGAGACACTTGGTGTAGCGCTTGCGAATCTCCTCCTCTTCCTCGGTCTTCGGGTTGCCGGGGAATTCGGGGAGCTCGTACCCCTTGTCCTGCAGCTCCTTGATCGCGGCGCGCAGCTGCGGCACGGAGGCGGAGATGTTGGGGAGCTTGATGATGTTGGTGTCGGGGTTCTGAGTCAGCCGACCCAGCTCGGCCAGGTTGTCCGGAACCCGCTGATCCTCGGGGAGCAGGTCGGAGAACTCGGCCAGGATGCGAGCCGCGACCGAGATGTCGGAGGGCTCGACGTTGATGCCGGCCGCACCCGCGAAGGTGCGGATGACCGGAAGGAACGCATGCGTGGCGAGCATGGGCGCCTCGTCGGTCAGGGTGTAGATGATGGTCGGCTGCTTGTCGCTCATGTCAGGACTTGCCTCGTTTTCCGTCGGTTCGACGTCGTCTGTTCCTTGTGGGTTCGATGACAACTTTAGTCGTCTTCGTTCGTGCTGTGGCGACTGCGGTCGGACCCGCCCGATGTGGCTCGCGACATACCTGACCAGCGACGACGCCGCCCGCTGAGGACGCAGATTTCCTACTGGCCGGTAACCGACCGTGACCGGCGGGAAGACTCGGCGCACCGGCCATACTGACGTCGTGGTCACGCCCGAGACATCCCTCGACCATCCGGTCGCCGAATCGCTCCGCACCCGCCACGCGCACCTCGCTCGTCGCCTCGGCGACGCGGTCACGTACGACGCGGACGTCGCCACCTTCGCCGACGTCGGCACCGACTGGGCAGCCCTGGCGGAGTTGCTCGGGCCCGGCCGGATGGCCGACCTCTTCTCCTCCGAGGCGACGCCGCCCGCGGACTGGGAGCCAATGTTCGAGCTTGCCGGTCTGCAGCTGATCTTCGCGGGCGACGCGCCCGGGGCTTCGTCGGTTCCGATCGTCGACCTCGGCGAGGCCGACTACCCCGCCGTAAGGGCGTTGATCGACGCCACCCGGCCCGGCCCGTTCTGGCCGCGAACGCCGGAGCTGGGGACGTACCTCGGTGTGCGTGACGACGACGGCACGCTGATCGCTATGGCCGGCGAACGTCTGCAACCGCCGGGATGGACGGAAATCAGCGCGGTCTGCACGCTCCCGTCTGCGCGGGGTCAGGGGTTGGCCGGAGCGCTCGTTGGCGAACTCGTCCGACGCATCCACGCCCGCGGAGATCGGCCGTTCCTCCATCTCGCGGAGGCGAACACGGCGGCGTTGAGGGTGTATGAGCGGCTCGGGTTCGTCCTGCGGCGGCGGGTCGTGTTCCGAGGTTTTCGGACACCGGGAGGCGATGCGTGATCCGCGTCGGCGGCGTGTTCGCCCTCCTGGCCGGGCTTTACTTCGCGCAGGGCCTGCCGTTCGGCTTCTTCACCCAGGCGCTCCCGGTGGTGCTGCGGCAATCCGGTTATTCGTTGGTGACCATCAGCGCGACCGGGGTTCTGTTCGCGCCGTGGGCGCTGAAGTTCCTCTGGGCGCCGTACGTCGACCGCTACGGGACGCGGCGACGGTGGCTGGTCTCGTTGCAGTGCGGGGCGGCCGTCGTGGCGCTGGTGCTGGCGTCGCTCGATCTGTCGTCGGGTCTGGCGTGGCTGTTCGTCGGCATCGCGGTGATCAACCTGTTGTCCGCGACGCAGGACGTCGTGACCGACGGCCTGGCCGTGCGGTTGCTGTCGGCCCGAGATCGCGGCGTGGGCAACGGGATTCAGCTGGGCGCGTATCGCATTGGCATGATCGTCGGCGGGGGCGTTTTGCTCTGGCTGTTCTCGCTCGCCGGGTGGCGGGCGCTGTTCGTCGTCATGGCCGTGCTGATTCTGGTGTCGACGGTGCCCGTACTGGCGATGCGACGGACCCTCGAATCGGCCGACGCCACCCCCGTTGTCGACTCCTCCGCGGTGCGGCTGGCCGGGGCGTGGTGGGCGCGGTTGCGACGGCCAGGTGTCGTGGCGTTCGTCGGGCTGATCGTGGCGTACAAGTTCGGGAACTCGATGGGCTCGGCGTTGGTGGGGCCGTTCCTGTCGGATCTCGGGTTGTCGCTGGGGCAGATCGCGCTGCTGGAGGGCGGCCTCGCGTCGGCCTCCGCACTCGTCGGCGCGGCGCTGGGTGCCTGGTACGCCACGCGGTTCGGACGACGCCGAGCGCTGCTGGTCGCGGGCATCACCCAGACCCTGGCCCTCGGCTCCTACGTCGCCGCCGCGCTCGGGGTGGGCGGGTTCGCGATGGTGGTCACCGCCAACGTGAGCGAACACGTCTTCGGCGGTGCCGCGACGGTGGTGCTGTTCGCGCTGATGATGGACGCGTCCGAGCGCGCCTTCGCCGGCACCGACTACACCCTGCTGGCCTGCGCCGTCGTGTTCTCGCAGGGTGCGGCCGGGTTGGCCGCCGGGGTGATCGGTGAATTCTTCGGCTACGCCGTGATGTTCGGGACGGGGTTGGTGCTGTCCGGGGTGGGGTGCGCGGTGCTGCTGACCGGGTTGCGACGGGGGTGGGGGCCGGCCGTGCTGCACCGGGAACCGGCTCGCGCTCCGTGAGTGTCGGACCCCTGTGTCACAGTGTCGCTCCCACGCGAGAACGGACCAGGGTCATGACGAACAACTTCCACAACAGCCCGAACTACGGGACCATCAATATCCACCAGACGACCGTCGGGTACATGGTGCCTCAGCGCTCGTGGCCTCGTCGTCACCCGATCCTCACCCTCATTCTCGGGTTCTTCGCGCTCGGGTTCATCGTGGAGTACTGGTGGCTCGCGCTGCTCGGCGCTGCTGTCTGGCTGGGCGTCCGGTCGTACCGGAAGCGCGAGGCCGGTCAAGAGCTCGCGCGCCAGGAGCAGATGCGGCTGATTGCCAGCGCGCACGCGCAGAACCAAGCGTTCCTGCAGGGCAACCAGTTCGGTACGCACGGGCACTTCCCGGTGGACGGCCGGTACATTCACCCGCCGCAGGGATAACGCCTGCGGCCGGGGTCGATCCTCGACGGGCGTCGCCTCGAACCACAGGCATGACCTCAGCTCCGGACGGCGTTCCGTCGTGGACCTTCGCCTCGGACGACCTCCTGACCCGCTACGTCGTGGTGACCGACGCACGGGTCGACATGACCGGGTGGTCGATTCACTACCGCCACGTCGAGGGCCTGCCGGATTCGTCGCCCTTCGCGCCGGTGTCGGTGCGGGTCGAGCCGCCCGACGACTTCGTGTTCGACGACGACGGTGACACCCAGCTGTGGGCCGCCACCATCGAAGCGGCAGCGTTGCTCGACAGCTTCGTCTCGCCGGAGGGCCGCATCCTCGCGGTCGACCAGTGGGATGCGATGACGACGTGGCTGGTGGAGTCGATGCGCGACGAGCCGGCGGGCCTCATCATCGACCTGGGGCCGAACACCGAGATCCCGGAGGACGAGGTCGACGACATCGAGCTGGTCAACGCTCAACTCCACGTCCTCGACGACGGCGTGGTGATGGTGCGACGCTCGCACCGCATCCTGCGGCAGCTGCGGCTGGTCGACCATGCCGTCGACGGACTGGCACTCGATCAGTGGCATCACGACGAGACGTTCGACGACTGCACCAACGGCTACCTCTTCACCCGCGATCACGTCCTCGCCGCCAGCGCCTGCGTCGCGTGGGTGCGGGATGCGGGTGGGGTGGAGGCGGCCAATCGGCTCGGGTGCTCGTTCGACTTCGCTGACGAATTGCCGCGGCGACACTGATCGGAGCAAGCTGCCGGGACTCACAAAATGCTGGTCACATGGTGGATGGTTGACAAGCGCCTGGCGCAGGCTCAATTACCGTTGCCACGGGTCGACAGTGCCGCAATCCAAGACGGACAGGTCCGGGTGCCGGTCGCCGTCAAAGGAATTTTCGAATAGCCGGGCGACGTCCTTTTACGTTTGAGTCTCGCAAGGGTCATGGCGCGCGTCGGTAGGCGCTCCGGGGGACGCCTCGATTCCGCGGAGGCCGCAGAATTGATAAGACTCGATCGCAACCGTCTCTGACGGCAGGGGGCTGTCCAATGCAGTGGCCTCAACGACGCCATCACCGCGCGGAGCTTGCAACAAGCCGACCCCGTGCGACGCCGGTCGACTCAGCACCCGGCCAAGCTCTCGCCGTCCCTTTACCACCCGCCGATCCACGGTTGGCGGCGGCTCCAGGCGTGTTCTATCCAGTTGCACTCTGCTCCGACCAGGCAAGTTTTTTCAGCACGGAATGATGTAGGCCGGATCAGTGGTTCGGTCCAACCACTTACCATAAGATCCGGCGGGCGATGCGTTCACTGCAGCGCAAACTTCGCCTTCGTTGCGACCAGCGACGCGGTATACGGCATAGATGGGATTGCCCTCCGCAGATTCCTGCCGCAGGGAAGGGCACGAGTTGTCGGTCCTCAAGTAGGACGCGCCCGGATTTCGCAATAGCTGCGTTGCAATCTCCTGCTCATAGGACCCCGGGGCGGTCGCCGAATACAGAATGACAACACCTGTACCGTCGCAGGCCGGAACCGAGATCTCTGTGTCCAGGCCCAGGTCGCCGTTGACTATTTCGCCCGTGGGGCCCGTTTGCTCGTCATCGGTTCGCTCACCCGGCGTCAATTCTCCGTCCCATCTTGCCAATTCTTCCCCAAGTGCACCGTTGTAGCGGATAGACGCAATCGGGGGTCCCGTCACTTCGAACGCAACAATCCCTTTGATCCGGTCACCAACCGACACAGTTCCTGCGGGCAACTGCCCGTCGACCGATGCGAGGGCCGCCTGATACGTCGTTCCGTCCGCCGCGCGGGCCGTGAAGTACAGCGGGTTGACGTTCGTAGTGCCCTTCAGACCCTCCAGAGTCACCGATATCTGCTGCAAGTCACCCGCGGGTGACAGACCGAACTGCGTCGGCGTTGCCGGCACGAGACTCTCCACCGTCACCCGTGTGACTACGCGACGCCCATCGGCGACGTTCTGACTGGCACCGATCGGCACACTCTGCGCCTCTTCATCCGCCTCGCTCTGCATCGTGGCGCTCGCGCTGGGTTCCGATTCTGCAGTCCCGGCGACACGCTCGCTACATCCGATCAATACCGCAGCCAGTGGAACCATCACAACCATGCCATGGGCAATTTCTCGCTTGATGCGCACGACGTGGCTCTCCTTGTTTCCCGATTTCTGAAAGTAGCTGAACTAGTGAGGTCGATGGAGACGAGCTGGCCCCATCTCACGTTCCTTGCCGCCTGCGGCTGACGACCGTCAGCGTCCCCACGCTAGCTGCTACACGTGGCTTGTAACAGGTGCGGTCGGCGTTTAGATGTGAGAGTAGCCAACCGGACAGAAGGAACCGATATGACATACCCACCCAGCGGCGAGCGACCGGGCCCCCACCCCGAGCAGTACGGGCAGGGGCAGCCCCACGGACCTGGCCCCCAGGACGCGTCACAGCCGTACGGCGCCAACTTCCCGGGTGGCCAGGGACAACCGCCTTACGGCTACCAACCCGCAGGATACGGGAACTATGGGCCACCACCGAACCCGGAAAAGAACGGCTTCGGTCTCACCGCTCTCATTCTGGGCATTGTCGGCTTGTTGTTTTGCCTGGTTCCCCTTACCGGGTTCATTGGCTTCATTTGCGGCGTGATCGCTCTCATCTTCGGCATCGCAGGAATCAGCCGAGTCCGAAAAAACAAGGCAACGAACAAGAAAACATCTATCGCGGGCACCATCCTGGGCGCTCTGGCCATCGCCGGAGGCATCTGGGGCATGGTCATCGTCTTCACCGCTGTCGATCAACTCGGCACGGACCTGAACAACATCGGCGATGACTTCGAGAACTACTCGAACTGTATCGAGAACGCGGACACACCGGAGGAGATTTCGGCCTGCGACTGAAGCTCGACGTCCCTACGTGCGCGATCGAGTCGGAGCAACGCCGGTCCACGGCCAATGGGCAAGTGGACCGGCCAGCTTGTTCTCGCGAACTACTGATGTGACGCGCAACTTCCGCCCGTCGATCTTTGGAAATCAATCGCGCATCGCGACCGCTCTCCCGGCCTCCACCAACCACCCCCGCGCATCGGCCATCGCCGCGTCCGACCCACCGGCCAGGTCGGTCAGGGACACCGACGGCACGTCGGACTCCACGTCCACCGCCCCGGCCACCACGACGACGGGAACGCTTGCGTGCGAGCATATCTGAACGACGTGCCCCACCAACTTCCCCGTCAGCGATGTCCGGTCGAACTTCCCCTCGCCCGTCACCACCAGGTCGGCGGACGGGACCGCCGCGACCAAGCCGGTGAGTTCTGATACCCGCTCCGCTCCACCGGCTATCCGGGCCCCTAGCGCGACCAACCCGAAGCCCGTGCCGCCAGCCGCACCGGTGCCCGGCAACCCCGGATCGGCCGGCAAGCCGGCGTCGGCGAGCAACCCCGCCCACCGCGCGAGCGCCTCGTCCAACACCGCGATGTCGTCGCCCGACGCGCCCTTCTGCGGCCCGAACACCTGCGCCGCGCCGTCGGTTCCGCACAGCACGGCACGCGTGTCGGTCAGCACCTCGACGTCCGACGGCACCCAGGCGAGTTCGGACACGTCGACCGCCCGCGCAGCAACGAGTCCCGCCGCACCCTCCGGCACGTCGGCGCCATTGGCGTCCAGCACGCGAACCCCCAACACCCGCAGCACCCCGAGCCCGCCGTCCGTCGAGGCCGAACCCCCCAGCGCCACCGACACGCGGTCGCTCTCGCATGCCCGCAGCACCTCGCCGAGCCCGCGCGTCGTCGCCCCGAACGGATCCAGCTTCCCCATCAGCGCAATCCCCGACGATTCCGCCAGCTCCACCACCGCGCGACCGTCGGCCAGGGTCAGCCACCGCGCGTCGACGGGCCGCCCGTCGGGCCCGCACACGCTCGACGCCACCGACCACGACGAGTCCGGCGAACACGCCGCCAGCACGTCGAGCGTCCCTTCGCCCCCGTCGGCCTGGGGCATCGCGACCAGGTTGTCGTCGCCCCGCACCGAGGCCCACCCCTCCATCAATGCCGTTGCGGCGTCGACGGATCCGATGGCCCCCTTGAACGAATCGGGGGCGAAGAGCACTCTCATCCGACCGGCGCCGGCAGCACCAGATCGCGGTACCGCTGCTTCATCGTCTCGATCACCTGGTCCCCATCCGTCGCCCACACCGCCGCGTTGAAGATCTCGACCTCGACGTCACCGCGGTAGCCAGCGTCGTGCACCCAGCGGCCGATGGTGCCGAAGTCGATCACTCCGTCGCCCATCATGCCGCGCGGAAGGAACCAGCGAGAGAACGAACGCCCCACCCTTGAGCGAAACCGCGACGCTCACTAACACCGCAGATTCCGTCGATGACTCCGACGTCCGTGTCTCGCCCAGAGATGACGGCGTCGCCGCCCTTACGACGTTGACCTGACGGTGGCGGGGAAGAGTTCGTCTCTATCCCCTGCCCGTCTGGCTACGACAAGTCGACGTTGCTTAAGGTATTCGCCGGATTCAGCGGCGCCTCCCGTGGGCAGGTGCAACGCGCCAGCCAGCCGGTGAAGGGGCCGTTTCGTAACATCGGCTACGCCTTCCAGCGCGCCGCGCTGTTGAATCGGTGGACCGTCCGCGGGAACCTCCCGCTCCGGGCACGACCCGCGGAATCGTGGGGCACAACGCTGCTGCATTGGGTAGGATCTATCGATGCCCTTTATGAGCCAAGGCTACCTGGTGACAGGTGTATCGGCGCGACCAGAGACTTCACCCAAAGAGTCAGTACATTTCGAGTTCCATGAAGGCGTGAGTGCGCTCTACGGCCTTAACGGTTCAGGAAAAACCTCCGTTCTTCAATCTGCCCGAACCGCCTTGACTGGCGGCCACGGCGCCCATGCCGGCGCACTCAATGATCTGCACATTCGAGTGACCGATGTTGGTCGAAATCGGTCGAACTCGTTCCTCGACGAACTGTCCACCTTCATTGACGAATCCGTCTCAAGAGTTTACGGCGAAGTGTTTTCTCCCGGAAGCATCGACGATGCCGGCTGGTACACAGGGGACGGTGGGCGGTCGGACACCGACCTATATTTTGTCGGAGACGACCCCGGACGAAATAGTGCCGATCTTTCGTTTCCAGACAAGTTGAAGAAGTTCATTGAATTGTACGCAGTAAAAAACAGGCTCATTGGCCGTCACATTGACCTCCTGGAGTCCGTCGCGTCACACTGCCGCCTAACCCTCAAAGCTACCGGTGATGGAACATGGTCAGTTTGGATTGCGGGACGGCCGGACGACGCACGCCAGATAAGCGAGCATTTTGAAAACCTGGAGCTTATAGTCGAAAAATACTTGCGGGATCCAGCGCCTCCGGACCAGATTGTCGAGTGGGAGACCGACATGATCCAGGAAGTACAGGCCGCCCTGTTATATTTCATCCGGCCGGCAGCACTCGGCAGGAAAATGGAAGTGCACAGCGATCTCCCGAGATGGTTGCAGGTTCCGCTAGTTCACTTGGGTGATGGATTTTCCACCGCCGCCGTTGTGACCATTAACGAGAAAAGCACGGTAGACGACCTCGATCAGCATACCCTTCAGGTGCTGAAGAGTGCAATTCTGCAACACGACGCAAATGCGGAATCTGCAAGCGGCAAAGATAGTAAAATCTTCGAAGAGATAGAAGAAGTCATCGGACAAGTCGAAGATAGAGCGAACACGTTTCTTTCCGCCCTTTTACCGGGGTCCGCACAGCTCAGATTCAATCTCAGAAACCACGAGGGCCTGCTTTTCGGCTTACGTCCATGTTGGGAATTTAATCTGCCAGTCTCAGGGCAACTTACCCGCCGACCCGTTAAGCACTTGTCGAAAGCTCAGCTTCGCTGGGCCCTCGCTTCCGTCAGTATTGCCCTGGCCGAATTTTCCGATCGTCCGGTCGTCTTCTTGTGCGACGAACCCGAAGCTGGATTGCATCGCCTGGCCGAAAGAGCTCTCGCACGGGGCTTGGTAGATATTTCGAGTCTAAATAGTTTAAATATTGTGGCCGCGACACACTCCCCTCAGATACTAGACCAGCCAGAAATAAGCAAGGTCCTGATCACACGCGAGCCTAAGACAGGGGCAATTCGTAACCGTCGGCTCAGCCTAGACTTCTCGGGCAACCTGGTGTCCGCTCTAATTGGAACAGATGCCGGCCTATCTTTCGGCGACATTCTCCAGCTGATGCGGGTGGCGGTGGTCGTCGAGGGACTCCACGACGAAATCGTCTTTGGGCGTTTACTCCAACCCCAACTGGACGCTGCGCACGCAGGCCTATTTCCTATCCGTGGTGCCTCACGGCTCAGGTCGTTGGCCGAGGCGAGACTACTTTTCTTGGCTACCGATGCGAAGATCCTGGTAGTCGTTGACAACGTTCAGAATAGTGAGCTCGCCAGCATGTGGTCTGAAATCACCGTGGCTGCGGCATCCGGCGACCTTGAGTTGGCACGAATTGAGGTTGCCAGGATGGCCACCCTTGGAAAGGACGAAGGAAAATTTCTCGGAGAGCTCGCTACGGCTGCTTTGGAATTCGGCACCCTGGACCGCATAGAGGTATTTGGACTCTCGCAACCCGACGTGATTTGCTACCTCCCAACTGCTGCAGTCTTGGGTACGTCTGCGCCCCCTTGGTCGGAGATAATTCTAGAATGGACCGCAAAAATGAATAACAAGCCTTCAAATATAAAAGGGTTTCTGAAGAAATCCGGATTTCTTCCACAGGACCCGCACGAGGTTGACGACTTGGTCGTTAGCGCAGCTGAGTCAGCGGCCAGTAGCATCGAGTTCTTGAATCCAGAGATTGTTGCTCTCGGAGAACGAATAATGGCGTTGTCGACAATTCGAAGGTAGCCAACGCTGGCTTGACGACTCTTGCAGAACGGGGTCGACGCCGCTCAACTAACGGCGGACGGCGACCTGCCACCGACCTTACCGCCCAGGTCCAACTTCTTGCCGCAAGCACTCGACGCCCTCACCCGCGAGAAGATGAACGTCGAACTGCACCGCATCTGGCGCGAGACCGGCACGACGGTTATGCTGGTCACCCACCCCGTCGCCGAGGCGGTCTACCTCGCCAATCGGGTGGTGGTCATGAGCCCGCGGCCCGGGCGGATCGTCGACATCCTCGACGTGGATCTGCCGGCACATCGGGAGTACAGCGCGACGGTGGAGCGGCCGGAATTCATCTCCGTCGCCAACACCGTGCGCGACCTGCTCGGGGCGACGACGAGCGCGGACTGAGTCTCGGTAAGAAGCCCCGCTACCGGTGGTCGCGGGGCTTTCTGCTGTTTGGGCCGAGCTCCGCTGTCGGTCCGCCGTATGGTCGAAACATGGCAGTACGCGCGGGTGTGGTGGTCACGGGTAGCGAAGTTCTGGCCGGGCGGGTCAGCGATCGCAACGGCCCCTGGGTGGCTCGGCAACTCCTACAGATGGGCGTCGACGTCGCTCACTTGACGGTGTGCGGCGATCGGCCGGCCGACCTCACGGCCCAGATCCAGTTCCTCGCCGACCAGGACGTCGACCTGATCATCACCACCGGCGGCCTCGGCCCGACTGCCGACGACCTCACGGTCGAGACCGTCGCCGCGCTGTATGGCCGCGAGTTGCATCTCGACGTCGAACTCGAACGCCGCATCACGGCGATCGTCGAGCGCTGGCGCAGCAGGCTCGGAAGCGTCGCCGATTCCGAACCTCTGAGCGCAGGGGTGCGCAAGCAGGCGATGGTTCCTGCCGGAGCGCAGTCGATCTCGCCGACAGGCACTGCGCCGGGTGTGGCGATGGCCGACGACTCGGGGACACTCCCCGCGGTCCTCATTCTGCCGGGCCCACCCTCCGAACTGCAGGCAATGTGGCCGGACGCGATCGAGAGCGCATGCGTCGCCGCAGTGCTCGAGCGGCGAGAGTCCGTGGTCGAAGCCACCATTCGGGCCTACGGATTGTCCGAGGCCGACCTCGCCGCAACGTTACGCACCGCAGAGAAGTCGATCACCGGGTTCGGCGAACTGGCGATCACCACCTGCCTGTCGCGCGGTGAGCTCGAGATGGTCACGCGGTACGAGGAGTCCGCAGCCGCCGCGTACTCCGAGGTGTTGACGCTCATCGACAAGCACCACGGCGCGCAGCTCTTCTCGACCGACGGTTCCACCATCGACGACATCGTGGCGACCCGAGCCGGTGGCCGCCGCATCGCGACGGCTGAATCGTGCACCGGTGGCATGATCGCCGCACGGCTCACCGATCGAGCCGGCTCGTCGGCCTACGTGGTCGGCGGCGTGGTCTCTTACGCCAACGAAGTGAAGATCGGCTCACTCGACGTCCCCGCCGCCTTGATCGACGAGCTCGGCGCCGTCAGCGAACCGGTGGCGGCCCGCATGGCGGAGGGGGCACTCAACCGCGTCGGTGCCGATGTCGCCGTCTCGACCAGCGGCGTCGCGGGGCCGGGCGGCGGAACGGAGAGCAAGCCCGTCGGCACCGTGTGCTTCGGCATCGCTGTTGCGGGCCGACCGACCGTCACGCGGACGCTGCGTCTACCCGGTGACCGTGCGAGTGTCCGGGCGCTGTCGGTCACCGTCGCGATGCACATGCTCGCGGACGCCCTGGGCGGGGCCTGAGCGTCAGCGAACCGCGCACACGCGCGCGGCCAGTTCACCTTTGGCGATCACCACCCCGCAATGGATGCACGGCCGGTCTCACGCCTGTCGGTCGTGACGACGACTCGCATTAGCCCATGTGGACCGGGGTGTCACCCGCCGGCAGGTCGGTCTTGCGGGCCCGGACCAGCACCAGCACGATCGGCGAGATCAGGACGACCATGATCGCCGCTGCCGCGAACGCATGGGCGTACCCGGAGGCCTCTGCGGAGAACATGTAATCGATCGTCGAGGTGACGAAGGTGCGGATCGGTTCCGGCAAGGCCGCGAGCTCGGAGTCGGACGGCACCGTCTGCGAGGCCAGGGCCTCCGGAGGCACTCCGGCGGGCGGCACGGGCGCGGTGTTGGACGACAGGTACGACGACTTGGCGGACGTGTAGATCGTGGTGAAGACGGCGGTTCCCAGGGCGCCACCGATCTGCAGGGCCGCGTTGACCAGCGCGCTGGCGGCGCCGGCGTCGTGATCGGCGACGCCGATGAGGGCGACGTTCTGCATCGGCACCATGAGCAGGCCCAGCCCGAGCCCAAGAAGCACGACTCCGGGAAGCACGTGCGTCCAGTAGGAGGTGTCCACGCCGATCTGGGTGAGCAGGAGCAGCCCGATAGCCGAGACAACGGGTCCGGCGGCCATCAACGGCTTCGGTCCTACCCGAGGCATCAGCGCCGACGCCGCGGCGGCGGTCATCATGATGCCGCCGGTCATGGGGAGCGACGCGACACCGGCGATGACGGGGCTGAATCCGAGGACGATCTGGAAGTAGAAGGTGAGATAGAGGGTTCCGCCGAGGAGCGCGGCACCCACGATCGCCGATCCGAGGTATGCCGACCCACGGTCACGATCGAGCAGGACGCCGAGCGGGAGAAGCGGATTGGGTGAGCGCGACTCGACCACGACGAAGGCGGCGAGCAGGAGGATGCCTTGCCCGTCGAGACTTCTGCTGGGGTTTACAGCGGAGAACGAAGGATCAACTTGAGCTGCGGCGGGGCAGTGCGTTCCTCCCGAACCAATGAGTCAATCGCTGCGCTCCCCGAATTTAGATTTCGAGGTCCACGAGTTTAACTCCATCCCAGCTCCAATACGATGCACCGTGAAAATTACTTGACCTACTGACGTGAGCGCCGCCACGCTGTTTCAGCATCTTGGTGAGGGGCCCTAGTGCCCATTCACCACCCTCGAATTGGACCTTGGTGTCGCTGATCACCTCCGCTGTGATACTTGCGTTTTCTATGAACTCAATAGTTTCGCCGATGAGAGGGTTCAGCGTAGCCCGTTGATCGAAGACGCCTGCGTCGCGTTCATCTTTGCTCCAATTGCTCGCACGCCTGAATGAAGAGGGCACCTCTAGCAGGCGCGAGACTATCATGTCGATGATAAAATCTTGTCTTCGGAGTATTGCTTCCTCATCCCATGTTTTACGATCTAAAATCATGTTCTGAGCCACTTGAAGGCCCGACCGACTGGCGTAAACAGCAATCTTTTCACTAAACGCTTTGTTGCCCAATTCCTGATTGTGCCGGATGAGGGTGATATTGCCCACATTGTTAACAAATTCTTGGTGCACCCGCTCGGCGTCATTGCCGAGCATAGTGCGCCATGCCTCATTTAATTTCTGCGGCATTATATGCTCTAGCTGCAGTACTGGATCATCCCAGGAAGGCCGCGATTTCGTAAGGTGCTCCTCAGCCATGCAGAGCAACAGCCTGGGGTAATTTCGGGAACGGCCCAAATTGTAGAAGTTCAGCGTTCGGAGACGCGAGATCATTTCATCGTCATTGGGTAGCCTGAGGGCGTACTCTTGAGAAGATAATTGAGCGAAGAGCGTCGCAGTCTTGTCCTCAGAATCGGCAAGTTCTCCCAAACGCTTACCAAGAACCGGGTAGAATTTATTTTCGGCTTGCGTTATTCCGAGAACTCGCCGCCGAAGGAGATAAGTCCGTATGCCGGTAAGAACGGCTGCCAGGTCAGGGCTCGACAATCGGCCAGCATCCCATCGGAGTAACAGCTGAGCTATGTACGAGTAAGCGGGCGCGATGCCAATTACATTCAAATCCGAGATAAGTTTGTCGATTTCCTTCACACCGGATTCCTGAAGGCCGCACACCACCGAATACGGGTGCGCAAATTCCACGAAGCTCTGAAATAACACCTCCGCATTTCGCTCTCGTGCGATCTCCTTAAAAGCGCCGTATAGCTCTTTGTAGTTTGCTTCACGCGCAACCTTGAAGCTTCGATGCTGATCTGCCTGCATCCAGTCTCGAATAAATTCGGACAATTTCCCAGGCAATTGATTCTCAAGCGCCAGCCAGTAGTCGTTGTATAAAACAGACTGCTGCGAGGTATTCTTGCCCATTAGCAGATAGTTTCGGACTAGGTCCGCAAGGGAAAGGGGCTTTCCAAGCGAATTCATTGATTCAAAGATTTCCTGGGGATTCTCCCAGGGATTGCGGTCAGGCTCCAGCTGTATAGCGATGATACTGAACTTCATCAACCCCTTCTCTAAGAGACTCTTCCGTTCAGAATCACCGACGCTTTCCAACGCTTTTTTAAAAAATGTGTAATTTTGGAAAACAGAAGAATTTTTGGAACCTTCCGGGACGTCTCGTCCGAGAACGAGCAGCTTGTACGCCTCCCAGTCAGTTTCCACCTGCTTGAGCTTGATCTTGTACTCGACACTATTGTCGGCTCGATCGTTTTCTAAATAGCGGCGCTGGATTTCGGCCTTATAGTTTGTATCGTCGATACAATCTCGCAGCGCCATCAGCAACAGCATGGTCGTGGTGATCCGTTGTTGCCCGTCGGTAAGCACATATTTAGCAGGTATTCCGAACCCGACCTCCTCAACCACATAAACAATACTCCCGAAGAAATGCTCGGTGTTTCGTTTGGCGCTATTGGCGGACGCTACTTTGACGACGTCGGCTAAGAGCACTCGGCAATTATCCATTGACCATTCATAGTTGCGCTGATACGGAGGAATGTAAAAGGTTACGTCGTTGTTGGATAGTGAATCCAGTAAATAAGATGGATTTGCCTTCACGAGAACTGTCCTTTCGTGCAAATAAATTCCAAGCCTGTTTTTTAGACACATCGATACGTGCTATTCGTGGTGTTTGCCGGTTTTCTCGCACGGGCGGGTCACGACGGTAGAGGGGCCACGTGGCCCATTTACAGAACGCTAGCGCCCCGGGGCTAGTCCCAAGGTGTCGGTTCGAGCGCTCTTACAGAGTCCTCCTAGACAGCCTCGTGTACGTGCGTTCGCCGCGAAACGGCCATGCCGGCCGATCGCCACCCGGATGACCTGGTGCCGTGATCTCGACGTTCGCAGGTATCGCTGCCCTCGCCGCGGCGACTTCTTCGACAACGTCCCCTCGGCGGTCCGTGTCGGAAACGCTTTGCCTCATCGGTACCTTACCGCAAACACTGTTCGACCGAATCCCTCCAAGCCAGGTTGGCGCACCATCGACGTTGCCGCATGTGATCGGTCACGTGACGAGACTGTCATGAGCTACCGGTCCTTGTTCGGGGAATGGCCGGTTCATGAGCGATCCGAGCTATAACGGAGCCGCCCAAGCACGTCAGGCAACTTCCGCGTTCCGAGTCACGCTGCAACCAGGGCGTCTCATTGTCAAGCCCGATTAGGTTCCCCCGGTTCCGTGAAATTCTCGACGAGACGACCGGACGCGAAGCGCCACATCGCGTGGTCCAAGTCGATTACGTCGACGCCCATCGACGACGCCGCCCCCGAGACAAGCGCGGCTGCCTCGGTCGCCGTCACGGTGCGGCCGAGTGCGTCGCTGACAAACTTCAACACCATCCGATCCGCCTTGACGCCCGGAATCCCGATCAGCATCAGAGCGTAGTTCCAGGTGATTCCGGACGACTGAGCCTCTACGGACGTCCATGCGTTCTTGACTCGCGCATATCGCTCACCCCCGTCCCCCCTGTCCGCCACCGCGTCTCGGAGGTCTTCCGCGGTCCGCACACCCACCGCCGTGAGCGCGCGTGCGACCTGCTCGATGACAGTCGCCTTCAATGACGCACCCGCCCGTGTGGACGCCGGCTTCCGGTTTCCGATGGTCGTCGCCCACTGGTCAGCGCCTCCTGCAGCATCGAACGTCTCGAGGAGTTTTTCGGTGCCATCGGTAGCTGCAGCCTCGCCGCGCACGGCGCGATACCGGTCGAGCACGTTCCGCACGCTGGTGTAGTGCGCACCGGTCGACTGAATCGAGTCGATGATGGCCAACGCAAGACCATCTCGGTAACGCAAAGGCCGGAACCAGTGAGCAGGATCGCCCAGGTTCCTACATGCCGCGACCAGCCGACCCTCATCGGTCGATGGCGCGGGCTCGACGTCCTCGAATGTGCCCGACGACGTAGGTACGACGCACCGCACTCGATGCTCCGCGAGGAGCTCGACAAGGTCAGCGCTCGGTCGATCGGGAAGCAGTACAGCCAGTTCGGGATCCTCGATGACGAAACGTCGGTAATCCATCAGTTGACCGAGGGCCATTCTCACGGCCTCACGCGAGGAGGACGCCTTGGCTTCGTAAAGGACGTTGTTCGTCCTGTCGTACAAGTCCGCCAGAAGTGGGGCGAGGCCCGGCCCCGGCACCATTCGGTAGCCACTCAGCTCGGAACCACTGTGTCTCAGGAACTCCGCGAGCCGTTCTACCGCTTCGGCTTCCGCACGGGCAGCAGAACCGCCGGCGAAGCCGGTCACATCGTAATGACGTACATGACTTCGTTGAAGCGGAATCGGCCCCGACCGTCGCTCGGCCGTGGTGGGTCGGCCACCCATCCATGGATTGCCGGTCCTGCGTGACAGGTCGGACAGGTGCTGTTCCCACAGCTCGGCGAGGTCGGACGCCGATGGTTCTTTGATCCTCGTTCCGGAACCCAGCACGGGAAAGTGGTGTTCGGGCAGTGCCACGTCGAGGACGTCGGTGGGGATGCGGTCTTCGTCGTCGAGCATCACATCCCAGAGCAGCTCGACGTAGTACGCCACGCCCTCTCCCGACCAGTGGTGATCCTCGTAGACACCGTCTTCCACGATGGTGGCACTGCCGATGAGGCCACGATCGTTACCCGTCCGGAGAAGGTAGACACGATCGCCGCGCTCGGGGTCTCCGTAACCTCTGCCGAAACTCCAGCTGCCGGGTTCCACGAGGCCGTTCGCGGTGGCGTCGATGAGCGACTTCCGCTCGTCCCGTGGCATCGTGTCGTCGCTTCCATTCCACAGAACGAAGAAGCTCTTGGTTTTTGATGTCAACGCAGCGATCCTCTCCTCGTCGTGTCGGCCCGTCGGCTGCCGGCCCGGGCAGCCCTCAGCCCCACAGGTGCTCGAACTTCGTGAACGCCAGCTTCTGATCGAAGTTGGTGATGTTGTCGGCCACGTCGAGGATGAGGCAGGTGTCCTTACCCCCGTTGCGAATACCTCGAAGCCCCCGCCCGACCATCTGCTGGTAGATGTTGGCGCTGTACACCGGTCGGGCCACGATGACGACTCGGGTGGCCGGCGCGTCGAAACCCTGCGACAGCACGCCGTAGTTCGTGATCACGCGTACATCGCCACGTCGGAACTTCTCGATGCTCTGGCGTCGGTCGGCCGCGCTGGTACCGGAGTCGATCGCGACGGACCGAATTCTGCGCTCGTTGAGACGGGCGGCAAGGACCTTGGCGTGATCGACCGACGTGGCGAACACGAGTACCGGCCAACTCGGGTCCAACGCCGCGATCTCGTTGAGCAGATCCGAGTTCCTCGCCTCGTCACGCGCCAGTCGCTGCTCAGCGCTTCGCGGCAACATCCCGTTCATCTGCTCCGCTTGGCGAAGTTCGTCGGGGTGCAACGACATGCGTGTCCCCTTCATCTGGCGATGTTCGACGCGCGACAGAACCCCCATGTCCTGCAACGCCTCGATCGGATCGTCGCCCAGGAGTCCCTTGTCGAGTCGTCGGTCACCGAAGCGCTGCACCAATCGGCGCGTCAGCTCGGTGTCGTTCCTGAAGGGCGTCGCCGTCAGTCCGATCAGCGGCCTACTCGTCGTTCGGTGGGTCAAGCCGAACAGATCCAGGATTCTCGTGTATTCCTTCGAGATCGCGACGTGCGCTTCGTCGACGATGACCAGCGATGCGGCACGCAGCCATTCGTACTCCTCTGCATCCAGGCACGACGCAAGTTTTGCATCGGTCGCGACGACGAGCTGGTTCCGGCCCGCAGTCGGAGTCGCACTGTTGGACGACCAGAGTCGATCGATCACGAGATCCTCGTCGGCCCCCACCTTCTCCCACACGAACTTCCAGGACTGCACCGCTTGCTCACAGAGTTCAGCGGTCTGCGCTATCCACACGATCGGTCCCCGTGGGGCCCCGTTCTGCCTGACCCAGCGGATGACGCCTTCGGCGGCCACGCGTGTCTTGCCGGCGCCGGTGGGCAGGCTCAGCATCGCTCGTCCCGCGGGGCGCTCCTGCAGCAGGTTGACGAAACGCTCCGCGATGGCTTCCTGGTAGGAGTGCAGAGCGGGGTAGTCGGTCGGGCCCGCGACCGCTATCCGTGCGGGCGGGGCCTTGACTCGAGTTCCACCGAAGGTGTCGGGGAACCCCATTCGGGTGACGAATCGGAGTGCGGCGTGGCTGCCGTCCAGCCGTTGGGGCGCATCGGGAATGACGGATCGAATGACAGCCAGGTATTCGCGCAGCACACGATCGTCGTACGAGTTGTACGCCATCTCTGCTGCGCGTTCTGCGGACACGTCATCCAGCGCCTCCACCCCCTGGTCGTTGAGTCCCGGGGGCAAGCCTCGTAACAGCTCGGTACGGCCGACGAGGCGCGCCAGCTTCGTGGTGATGGAGTCGGCCTGGCGCACGCTGTCGATGCGGCCTCGGACCTCGCGATCGGCCATTTGTCGGTGGTGCTCCGAGATGACGCGCTCACATCCGGAACGTCCGAGGTCGAGACCCAACTCGTAGTCCACGACCATCAATTCCGCGAGCGCATCCAGGCCCTCCGGAACCAGAATCGTCGACCCGTCGCAGGCACTGTGCAGGGCTTCGGCACTCGTGCCGTTCGGTGTGCGAAAGACTTCCTCGATCTGCTGGCATCGCTGGAGCTCGTATCCGCTCACGTGGCCGGCGAAGCGGGCTCGAAGCGACGGATGTGCGGACAGCACGTCCACCGACGGGCCTACCGGGACATGCCGCAGCTCACGTGCGATGACATCAGCTTTCTCGTACATCCCCCATTCGGCGACCATGTAGTCCGCTTGCGTTTGGTCCTCGGGCCGATCGACGAGCAGGGCGGGATGCTTCTCGCGTACCAACTCGTCGTAGTCGCCGCGGGTACGCGCGACCGCGACCTCATTGTCAGGACGCATCTCCCAGACCCCGCCGACACGGCATCGAACGCTGACCGCTGCGTTCACGATGTCGGGCGCCACGCGAATCAGTAGCGCATAGGTACGGCCGACGAACGCGTCGTCCTCGCTCCGTTCCAGGGCACGCAGGAGATCGGCCCACATGGCAGCCGGCACATCGGCAATTGCCCCCGGGATCTCGAGTCGTACCGCCAACGGGCTCGAAATCTGCGCGACAGGCAGATAGTCCGCGAATTCGCTCAGCTGAGGACCCACAACCTCGGCAACCGCTTTGACGCCCTGCGACGTCCGCACCGTGCCGCGGTCTCGGATGAGCCAACAAACCGGCGAGGGAATGTGAACTCTGGTACTGGTCTGATTGCCGACCTGCCGTGTCCACGATCTCGGAACGTCATCCACGCTCAACGTCTCAAGGAACCGAGCGCGCCCTTCGGCGCTGAGACGAACGAACAAGTCCAATTTCCCCGCCATCGGCGCTCCGTCGTATTTGAGCGTTCCGAAGTTCACTCTACGGTCCGTGCGAGAAAGCGCAGCGCAGTAGTCCTCGTACATGGCTGTCTGATATTCGATGAACCACTTGTCGTGGAGGGGCTTGCTGCTCTTGTCCGGCCTGTCGGACACGCCGAGCGCCCTGAGCACGGACAAGTCGTCGGAATGGAAAGTAGTGTCGACGGCTGTCCCGGAGTCGCGCGAACCGTCGGCAGGAACGACGGGGCCAGGGAGGAACGCGTTCTCCAACGTCACCCACAGTCCGCGAACTGTCCGCAACCGCAGTGTCGACGCGTATTGCGGCACCGTTCGTTGAATCAACGAAGTCTGCGCGGCCCCGCCGGACGAGCGCAACAGCTCCCAGAACCGTTGCCAGGATTCCGGCGTGTAGTCCTCGAAACCCTGATCAAGAACGCCCTTGAACCGTCCTTCGGCATCGGCCTCTCGAATGCCCAGGCTTTCCAACAGTTGGGCGGTGGCCCTGTCGCTGAACAGCAAACCGTGGACGTAGACGAGGTCGTCGATAAGCCCGTCGTTGGACGATCGCCGATAGACCTGGCCGGGCGTCGCCGACACGAAAGCGCCGCCCTCCACCATGACTATCCGGGCTTGTAGTGCCGCGGCCTTCTGCTTGTCGTCCAGCGCCCCGCTGGTGAGCAGGTGCGCGAGCAGGCCCAAGGCAGCACGCGACGATTCTGCGGATCGGCTGGTCACCAGCGCTTCCAACCACGTCGTCACTGTCTCCGACTGACGATTCGGACCGGCGTCGAGGACATGGGACAGCTTTCCTCGACGCAGCTTCGTCGAGTCCACGCTCGGGTGAAGCCAGTCGACCGGCGCGTCCTCGCATTTCGACCACATCTCAAGAGCGGAGTAGGGCAGTCCTTCGGGCCGAATTCGCAGTTCGGATGGGCGCCGCAACGTGCCGTTCTGATCCGGTAGTGACGGGGAATCGACCATCAACTTCCAGACAGCACCTGTCAATTCCTTACAGGCCCAGTTGGGCGACTCCTGCGTTCGTCCTGGTAGCAGCTGCAGATATGCGGCGGGATCGTCGGCAGGCGAGAGGGCGACGAGCGACGCCACCACGAGTTCTGCGGTAACCGAGAGTAATTCGCGGTTGAGCTCACTGCTGTCCAGCAGGTTCTGCCGGTCCTCGTTGGTCTTCCACGCCGCGTTCACAACCCCGCTGAGGGTGGTCGGGTACTTGGTCGGGAAATAGGACCAGAACGTGCCCCGTCCCACCGGAACCGTGTAGATGTCACGGCCGGTCGACTTGTCGATCAGGTAACACGGCACCGCCCACGAGACATCGATGGTGGCGCGGTCGTGAAGCTCACCGGCCTGCGCACGGACTCTGTCCGACACCTCGTGTGCACGGACGAACACGCGGTGGGCCTCTTCGAAGGCTCGGTCCCCGGTCCGCGTCTGGTGAATGACGACCTCACCGTCGGCGCGCACCTCGCTGCGCATGGTGCGGCGCAGTACCGGCATGAGCCGGCGGTCCTCGAGGACCACGTGCCCGACGTGTGGGGAAAACAGGAGAAAGAGGTGCGGAAACTCTCGATTGGAACTGGACGGGGTAGCCGACCGGTCGATGTCTCCGGCGAGCGCATCCGCCGTATTCTCCCGGAGAGGTAGTCGGACCACGGTGGCTGCCCACTTCGACAGGTCGGACAACACGGCATCAGCGGCACACTCGCGCGCCCAGTCCAGCGGCCGCGCCAGACGCAACACCGGTGTGTCGCCGGCGATGCCCACGGTAGGTTCACCGCGTTTCTGTTGTCCGTCCCTCACAGCGCGGTCGATCTCGACTCGAGACCACTGCGCGTCGAAACCGAACGAGCCGCTGGTGCTGAAGAATTGGGGTGCAGTGCTGATGGACAGCACCGACTTGATTCCGACACCGAATCGGCCGATCTGCCCCGACCGCTTCTTCGACACGCCCATTCGCAGAATGGTGTCCGCGCCGTCCGCGGTGATCGGCGCCCCTTCGTTGGCGCAGTACAAGGCAGTGTCCGTGAGCACTACCTGGATGCGACCACCGGAATGTTCGGGGCCACGTAGCTCATCGGCGGCGTTCTGCACCAACTCGAAGACTTGCCTGTCGCCGTAGCCCCCTTGGTGGATGCGGCGCTCCCCGTTGGCGTCCTCTTCGACGCGACCGGGGTTGTAGGCGTACGTCCCCAACGCCAACTCCGACAGTCGAGCCACGGTGGCGAGCACTTCGCTCGTCGGCGTGTCGGACACGAGGCAACCTCCCGAAATGAAGGAAAGACGACCCCGACACCGTCCGCTCCTGGCGTACCTCCATGTCTACTAGGCGATGTGCCCGCCGAGGCGCGATTCCGGCAATTCGTATCGAATCCTCATCCCACGAAAAGTATTGCGCCTGTGCCTCGACGTGCGGCACACCGTCACGACGTACTGTCCGGATCCGGCATTGGTACCAGGCTGCTCGGCTCACCCACCCACATGAGCGCAAGTCTGTCGCGCGCACGGGTAGCCGCGACGTAGACGAGTGACCGTTCTCGTTGCACTGCGTCTTCTCGGTCGCCCTCGGGCAATTGCGCGATGACGTAGTCGCGCGGCATCGAGGCGGCGCTGGCGCCGACCAGGATCACGTCCGCGAATTCCATGCCTTTGGCTCGGTACATCGTCATCGTCTGGACACCGGTCGACGCAGCTGTGCCCGCATTGTCGACGAACGTCGCCGTGATGCCGCGCTCTCCGAGAACTCGTGGCAGCGTCGATGCCTCCTTGTTCGCAGGCGTGAGCAATCCGATGGACGACGTCTTCCCGCCACCCCATTCGTCGATCTGTTCGGCGAGCTTGTCGTAGAGGTCCGTCACGCTACTTGCGCGAATCATCGACGGCGACGGGCCCGTTCGGGCGGATCGGTATCCGGTGGCGTTCTCGGGCTCGCCGTCGAGGTCGACGAAGTCGTCCCCGCTCAGGACGGCGAGAGCGTAGTGCAGGTTCTGTTGCGTGGTGCGGTAATTGAGTGTGAGACGGCGCGAGCGACCGACGATGGCGATTCCGACGTTCTTAAGCACGATCTTCTGCCCGTAGATTCGCTGATGCGCGTCCTCGGCGAGGAAGAGATCGTTGGGTCCGGGCTCGACCAGAGCACGCAACAATTGGAACCGCGTCGAGGTCAGATCCTGTGCCTCGTCCACGAGAACGTGATCGGCGACGCTGCGGCCCTCGCTGGTGAGGACTTCGGCGGCGATGGCGGCTTTCTCTTCGAAATCCGCGCTGCCGGCGGCTGCGGCAGCAGCCCGGTAGCTTTCGACGACATCCCACACGGCGTTGCGACGGGCACGATTCAGCGCGACTCCTCGGCCTCCCCGGCGTACTCGGAGGTACTCGTCACGCTCGCGAATGCGCTGGGGTAACACCACCATGCTGTACTCGGTCTCGAAGAAGGACGGGACGGCCAGGTCCGGCGGGAGCGCGGCCCCGCCCACCGCGATGGCGTTCTTCCACGCATCATCGACTCGACGGCCGAACACCTCCGAAGTCCGCGGACCCAGAACGCGGCCCACCGGTCCGACCTGGTCTGCGGTGCTGTCGAGACTGGACCGATGGCGGTGGAGCAAGCGGGCGGCGATGCTGTCGACGCTGGCCACGAAGACGCCGGGCTCCCCGACATCCGACGCCAAAGCGAGAGTCGGGTCGAGAAGGCGAAGCTGCTCCGTCAGGCTGTCGGCGAGCGTCCGGTTGAACGTCGTCAGCACCACGCGTGCTGTCGGGCTCTGCTTCATCAGATGACGCGCCCGGTGAACGAGAACGACGGTCTTGCCGGTTCCCGCACCCCCTGTCAATCGGAACGATCCTCCGGCCTGGTCCTTCTCCACCCACTTGCGCTGTTCCGGATGCAGGAAGACCCGCCAGGCCGCGAAGTCCGCAGCTTCGATCGCTGCTCGCAGTTCTTCGTTGTCGTCCACGAACGCGAATTGCATTCGTGCGGCCGGGTGCTTCAGAGCCGCGATCAGCTGCTCGTCATCGGTTCCCTCGGTGGGTACCTCGTCGCGGAGTGCGTAGCGCTCCCGGACGGTGGACAGACCGGTGCCAGTGGCCAGGTCCATGAACGCTTCGCCCTGCCAGGTGGCGGGCGCGGTCTGCGCGTACGCAATGACCTGGTCCTCGTCGCCCACATCCAGTGCGCCGCCGGCGAAGTCCGCATCCATTCCGATGTCGGTGAGATCGTCGAGGGTGAAACCCCGAGCTCGCAGGGTGCGCGGATCCTCACTGGCGGGAGCCTCGCGAACGGCCGCGGGCGGAACAGGATTCGCCACCGCGGCAGGGGCGTGGGAGAGCTCGGCGACGCCGTTGCGGGGATTGATCGTCAAACGACGGGTGCGCGCGATCTCGATCGCCTCGTCATGCGGGTACGCACCAACGAACACGAAAATGCGATCCCGGTCCGGATCGGTGATCTCGAACAGGACGGCGCGCCAGAAACTGTCGACACGGCCGGTTCGGGCGCGGGAGTCGGCCGAGCCGACCATCGGCTCGATGTGCAAGCCCGACCGTTCATGGGACTGCATCAACTTCTGCAGAAAGGCGAATACCTTCCTCTGCACGCTCCCGTCGATATTGTTGATGTCGCCCAGCACGATTTGCGGCACTAGCTTCCCCTGTTCCTGAACGAATCGAGATCGAGTGCGGCAAGCGCAGACTCACGGTCGGGCGCGCATACGGTCCAGCCTGCAGTCTGCAAACTCACGCGGTCGGAGTCGGTCAGTTCGACATCGCAGACGACCCGCACGGCCGGCCACGACAGCTCGACAGGAAGACCGTCCACCTCTTCGCCGACCACGGGAGCGGGCAAACCCGCATCCGCGAGTCGAACGACGACACCCTTGACTGCGTCGGTCACCTCGTCGAACACGGACTGCCAGTCCGCGGGCAGACTCACCGCTCCGTCCCCAACCCCCGTGGACGGGGCCGCGGGGGGAGTCGGCGCTGCCACGCTCATCGACGCGGACTCCAGATGGCGACGAGTGGTGAGCACGGCCGGTCGCTGCCGGAGCTGGAGGAGGTTCGACCACAGCAGCCATTCGCGCCACGCATCGGCGGCGTTGTCGCCCAACGCCTCGTCGGCGTCGTCAAGCACGACTGCGATCTCGCAGTCATGGAATCCCGACGACGGAACACGCACGGCAACTGCAACGGTCGACGACCTCCAGACCACGGTGTCGGAGTTCTCCACGTGCGTCGTCGCCCCATCGAGCGCGGCGAGCGCCAGCAACTCCACACGTGCTCCGCCTGTCCGCGCACCGGACGCCGCCAGGACAGGGAGGGCCAAAACGGGGAGGAAGTGAGCGAGGGACTGCCGGGGAACAGCCGTGGGTGCCTGAACCCACGCGACGAGGAGGTCGAGAGCTGTGCCGAAGACGAGGTCGAGCGAACTTTTCGCGAGACCGTCGCCGGCGAAGCCGAGCACGCTCGGGACGTGCTCGCGTCCGAGCGCCGCGCTGTCGACCGGTGTTCCGAGCAGATCGTGATGGGTCACCGCCACCACCTGATAGCCGCCGTCGCGCAGGTTTCGGCGCTTCTCGGCATCGTCCGCTAGACGGTTGTGCGCCGGTGTGGCATGCCACCGGCGCCCGTCGGTGAAGATGGCCGTGGGCGGAACGCCCGGGTTGACCGAGGTCAGCAGGAAATCCGGTTTCGAGCCCAGGATGTTCTCCTGGGGCCGCATCGTCCACCGGTTCGTGGGACCGAGCGCGATGCCGAGGACGATGCCGCGATCCGACGGAGCTTGTGTGACGTGTGCCCCCAGCGCCTCGACACGACGGGTGAACTCGGCCCTGAAGCGTCGCTCCAGTGCGGATTCCGGATCGTCGTCGACGGGCTCGTCGTCCACGACCGTCCAGGTCATCGCTGTCGGCAGGTCGCCGTCGTCGGTCGGCGTTTCCTGCCCGGTCAGAATCGTCCGCAGGTGTCGCTGGGCGGCACTCCGAGAGGTGTACCGCACCTCGGCCGGCGCGGCGAAGGGGAGAAGGCATTTGTCGCAGGCGAGTTTGCCATCACCTGCACAGGGGCACGTTGCCACCACCCGATAGGCACGAGCCAGGACGTCCCAGATGTTCTCCGGTGTCGCGAGATCGGCGAGGTATCCCGTGCCCCCCGGTACGACATCGTGGACGAGAAGGCTCGGCACCGTGGTCCCCGATGACGTCGGGTCGTGCACGACGACCACCTGAAGGTGGTCGGGGTCGCCGCCGATGCGCTCGCGGAGACCGACCAGAAGCGCGGACGAGAGTGAGGGAATGGCGAACGCGTCACCCCAGGTCACCGACGCGGGAAGACGCAACACCAGCCCCTCCGTGGTCAGCGAGCGTGCCAGGGCGATGGACACGGTCGACTCGGTGGGCGCCTTGCGGAGGGAGCACCACGGCCGATGCTCCTGGGGGTGGTTGCGCCGCGTGTCGGTATCGAGCTTCCCGCACTCCGAGCACACTCTGAACATGGTGGCTTCGACGTCGTGACCCGCCAGTTGCCGCGTCGACCCACCCACGCGGCTACCTCCGGTGTTGATCCACCGGATGGTCATGTCGCGTCGGTGGGTGACGCCGAATCCGAGCGACTCGACGAACCATCGTGTGACGAAACGCGTCGGGTCGATGTCCGCGGCGGTCACGATCGTGAACGGAGTTCGTTGCCGCTCGTCTCTAGCGTCGTCGATGGCCGCCTCGTCCCGGCGAATGACGGCGGACACATTGGTCAGTTCGACGACCGCCAACGACTGGCCTGTGTCGGCGAGTGCCGCTGTGCCGCAGCGAGGGCACGAGCTCGGCGCGGTAGGACCGGCGGCGGGCTCCGCGACGTATCCGCATGCAGGGCAACACGTCCACGTTCGGACGGCGTCGTTGTCGATACCGAGGTCGACGGCGTCGATGTCGATCGCGTAACCCCCTGCGTAGAACGTCGAACCGGGGGCGAAGTCACGCAATGCCTGAGCAGACGAACGCGTCAGTTCGAAGTCCGTCTGGCGCCAGTCCGCCGACGTCGGATCGATCCAATGGACGGCGACTGCAAGCGTGACCGAGTCGTCGAGCAAGGTGTAGTTCGGCAAAAGGCCGAACGTCTCGAGCGCGCTGATCCAGTACTGCGACCGTAGGGACGCGAGTTGCTTGGCCACCAATCCGACCGCGACACGGGCAGTACGGTCGGCGGCCTTGTCGTCCTCGGTGGCTGCACTGGACCGAGCCTTCGCGCCGAGTTCGGGGAGGCTCGCCTGAATGGCGGCGCTGCGGTGCACGAGCGTCTCGACGCGGTGCTTCCACTCGGCGGACGCCCGGTGGCACCGCTTGGCCAGGTCGCTGGTCCCGGGGCCATCGACGGGGCGGGGGAACGCCTCGAGGCGCTCCGTCACCTGCGCATCGAGCCCCGAGAAGCCGGACAGGAATTCCGCGACGAACGCGTCCCCGTTGGTCTCGGCATCCGCGATGAGCTGTCCGAGGTACGAGTCCGGGCCGGTCGCGGCGAGCGCCTCCGAGATGCTTCGTGGGTGGACGCGATCGGAGCGGCGTGCCGACCGGTCGGCCACCGACGCCACGAACTGTCGCCGGAGTATCTCCTCTGCGTCCAGGTATGTTGCGGGTGGCCGGACTGCTCCGTTGATGGTGGTGGTCGGTCTGCTGAACCGAGGCAGCTGATCGCCCCGTCCCGTCACGAACGCCAGCGCCACGGCGTTACCGGTGAGACGCCCGGCACGCCCCACGCGCTGGACGTAGGACGCCACAGATCGCGGGAGTGACGACAACATGACGGCCGAAAGGTCACCGATGTCGATACCCATCTCGAGCGTGGGTGTCGCGACAAGCACGTTCGGTGCATCGGGCTCCGGGTCACGCGACTTGAACTCCGATTCGTAGGTCAACCGGGTTTCGTCGTCGAGCAACGACGTGTGCTCGCGGGCGACAACGCGTCGAACATCGTTGTCGCGATACATGTCTCGGTAGAAGTTGTCGGCGATCGCGTGCGGTTGCATCGTGCCGACGCATCGATCGAGGAAACACGGCCCGTGGGCGAGTTGCTCCGTGGCCGTTCGACCCAGGACTGTGACGTCCCCGCACAGCGAACACACCAGCGAGGCCGAGGGCGTCGCGATCGCACTGTCCGACAGAGGGAACACGACGACGGCGCTGGGTGCGAGTGCGAACGTCCTGTTGCCGCTTTCGGTCGCCGACTCCCCGATCCACCCGTCGCGCGCGAGGCGTTCCATCACCGTCCTGGCCGCCACGGCACCTTCGGCACGCGTCAGTCCGAGGTTCTTCGCGGCCCACTGCGCGTGCCATCCCCGCTGGGACGCCACCGGTTCGAGGTCGGAATCCGACTTGCTCGGAGTCCCGATCAAGGGAAAACCGGGTGCGGAGTTTCCGCGGCCGAAGGCGGGCATGCCCTCACTGCGCGGGCGCCCCCCGGTCACCCGCCAACGCGAGCCGTCCTCGAAGCGGAATTTGTCGAACCAGACGTGGGCAATGGCCCCGCGCAGCCGCATGTGCTCGAGCACTCCACGAACCCAACGGACGACCTGCTCGTCCGAGGCGGCATCACCGAACGCCAGCTGGATGCCGGCCGATTCCGTTGCCGCGCGGCCGACAGTGCGCAACGCGGCCACCGGGACGGCGACTTCGGCCACGGCCGTACCGGTTCGGCTCAGGGTGCGTCCGACGGTCGACCGGAGGCCGAACTCGAGGGACAGGTCGAGCAGAAGCCGTTTCGCCACGCGGGCACGGGAGTCCCCCACCTGATGGAGCCGCGGCCGGCTCCAGAACGTCGAGAACTCGGGTCGATCCGCCAGATCCGGCGGCAGCAGTCGGTACCGGGCGTGCTTGTCGTCTCCGGCGTCGGTGATCATGCTCTGCGACAGGGATTCGAGATCGATGCCCGACCCCGGGATCGACTGCCGGATGAGCGCCCGGAGTGTGAGCGACCGTGATCGAGCTTGAACGAAGCCGGCCCGGTGCGCGGCGTCTTGGACGCTGTCGGTGAAGACGAGGGCGCGCTTCTCCGCCGAGTCGAGATCGGGGGTACCGAACATCGTCGACAGCGAGACGGACAGCATCGTGGCGATCGCAGAACCGAGAAACCGGATGCCGTCCCTCTGGCCGCACGACGGACAGACGTCGCGTACGGAGTTCGTGCCCGCGTCCGCACCGAGGTCGACGAGCACCGGTACGGCCCCACCCTCGGCGATGGTGGCGTCATCGGGTCGCTGAGTGACGATACGTCGCTCGGCAATCACGAGCCATCCCACCCGTGCGTCACCGGGGGCGTCGGCTGCTGCTTCTGCGCTGACCGATTCGAGCGGGAGGTCGCCCTCCGCAGGGGCGTGGATCAAAGCGCGGAAGCGATCGTCATTGGCGGCCCGACGACGACGGATGGTCGTTTCGTCGCCGTCGAGGTCGGCGCCGGTCGGCGCCAGGACGACGCCCCATCCCGACCGGTTGCACAGCCGGCAGTACACGGCGGGAAGTGTCGGCGGCGCGTCCGATTCGCCGTCGAGCGGGTCGACCGCGACTCCGTCGTCGCTCCACACGAAGGACGGCGCGCCGGCTACGGCTCGGTCGAGTCGGGTGAGTTCGCGGACCCAGAGGTGCACGTCGACGGAGACGGCATCGCGGTTGGGTCCGTCCGCGCGGATGTGGCTGAGGGCCGTGATCACAGCGCCGAGGGCCAAGCGTCGACGGCGACGATCGTTCCCGTCCGGTCCACGGGTGACCGGATCGACGGGCGACCGAAGCTCGGTCGAGCCCTCGAGGGCAGTGGGCTCGAAGACCCCCGAGTCGACAAGCTCGTCGAGAGCCGTCGCGTTCGTCGTCGAGGCGACGAGTCGTGCTATCAGCGGGTGGGAGCGGACGATGTCGAGTGGTGTTGCGCCGTCCGCGCTGGATCGCCCCGGTCCCGACAGGGCGGCGCAGACGCGGGAGGTGACGTCCGCGGGGCCGTCACCCTCGGCGGCCTCGGCAAGCGCGAACACCAAGCTGTCGTCGATGGAAGCTCGGGTCATGGGTGGGTGGCCGGCGGTGACGTCACCCAGTCGGGACCACTCGTCGATGCTAAGGCGGGACTCCGTCACGACGCAGTCTGGGCCGAACGCTTCGCCGAAGACGGTCTCGGCGAAGTCCAGCATGGCAGTCGGATCGCCACCATCGCCCAGCGTGGCCGAGGTTGCGACAGGGGTGACCGTGCCCAGCGGGCCCGATCCGGTCGTGACAACAGCGTTCGCGCGGTTGGCTCGAAGCGTCATGCCCAGGCGACGCAGCAGCATGGACACATCGGTGCCTTGCGCGCCGTCGTAGGTATGGAACTCGTCGAGGACGAGGTATTGCAGGCTGTCGGCGCTCTGCTTCCACAGTCCCGCGTCCGCGCTGCGGAGCAGTAGTTGGTCGAGCATCTTGTAGTTGGTGAGGAGGATGTCCGGGGCGACGCTACGAATGACCTCACGGTCGGTGATGAGACCGTCCGCCGTGACGATCGTCCGCTTCTCACCGCTCTCGCCCGTGTAGAGGGCGGCGGTCACGCCGGCGAGAGCGGGACTCGACGCGATCAGCCGCGCGAGCCTGCCGGCCTGGTCGTTGGCCAGGGCGTTCATCGGGTACAGAACGATGGCCTTCGTGCCGGTGACGCCTCGCCTCTTGGCGCGCTGCACGTGGTCGAGAATCGGGTACGAAAACGCTTCCGTCTTGCCGGAACCGGTGCCCGTGGTGACGAGCGTCGGTTGCGGCCGCACGTCTTTCCCGTCGGGACGGCGGGAGCTGAGCCGCTCGAAGGCGGCGGCCTGGTGCCCGTACGGCGTGAAGCCCTCGTACCACTCCAGGTGATCACGCCACCCGTCCGCCGCCGGGCGGAACGGAAGACGCAGCCGCACATAGGGTCCTCGGAACATTCCGTGCTCCGCGTCCGACAGGAAGTCGTCGAGCGCGCGCCGCGCATCCGGGTCGGACAATGCGAACGTCGTCCCGAGGTAGTCGATCAGACTCGCCGCGATCCGATCTGCTTGCGCCAGAGGCAGCAACTCCGCCATCAGTGCGCCCCGATGTCGGTGGTGCTCCGCTCCGGCGGGGTCCCGCCGACGATGCCGAAGCGGCGTTCGAATTCGGCGTAGGCCTCGCGCATATCCTTCTCACGGTCGAGGAACTGGAAGGGCAGCTCGTACACGTAGGTGTTGCCTGACGCATTCGTCGCCGTCCGCTGGTCGACCGTCAATCGGTCGCCTTTCCTCCGCCACTCGACGAGCACGGACTGAGGCACCAGACGTCCGTTGGCGTCGTATAGGTAGGTCTTGCGGTCGTAGCCGTACAGCACCGGGAACTGCGTGCGGTAGATGGTGCACAACTCGTCGGCGGTGAGGCCGAGGCCCAGCGCCACCAGAGCGTCTATCTCGACCAGCGCGCGGCGGCGCGCAGAACTCAGACGAAGAAATTCCCGGGGATCCCAGTTCGCTGCTGGCATCACCCTCGACACCACGGGCTCCCATGATGAGGCAAGGGCCCAATGGTCATCGAGACCAGCTTTATGAGAGATCGCACTCCAAAATGACGAGAACCGTTCCGTCACGCAAACAAGCGAAGCTACTCGTCGAGCGACCGCCGCTTGTAAGGCACTCTCAGCTAAATACGGAAGCCTCACAGCCGTATTAGCACGAATATGCTTCTTGGGCGCCGACCTGATTGCAAAATCGGAGATAAGCGAGGACATGGAACCCAACGCTACAGCCAGGCCAATAAGCGATTGTCCGGCAACCGATGCCGAGAATACCCCGTCCACGTGAGTTGCACCCGGTGGCGCTAAGGCGGGTATTAGTGTCCGCTCACCCGTGTTGGCCGCCATCGCACGCCAAACGATTCGATAGCATTCCCGCGCCCGGACGGTACGGAGAACACCGTTTTCGTCGGGCACCTCCCAGGTGGTGTAGGCCGCGTCGTAGCGGGCCCGGTCGCCCGCAGGCTTGTAGGACGTGGCGGGAATCCAGTTGGGCGGGAGGGCCTCCAGGTCGACCGGCGACCAGTCCTGGTTGTTCCGCATGGTGGGGTTGGGCGTCTTGTACGCGGGATTGCCCACGTGGATGTGCGGGCCCTGCAGGATGACGTCATCCCAAGAATCGGGCACACCCCACCCGGCGTCGAGGAAGCCCTTGGTTCGATCATTTTTCTCATGCCAGCCGGCGGAGAACAGCAGCCCGAGGTCCCCCAGACGCGGCGCGGCGGCGAGCTTTTCGAGTACCGCAGCCGACGCAGAGTTGACGGTGTAGACCATGCGGCTTCGGCGGGCCGGGACTTCGTCGTCCTCGAGGACGCTCTTCCACGACTCCAACATCTCGTCATCAACGGTGATGATGCGACCCGCGTGCGGCCGAAGATCCCAGTTTCCGTCGGGATCCTTGAGGCCCGGCTCGGCTCCGCTGCCGTCATGGACCAGGGACCGTTCGATGGTGTCGGGGTGATACACCGAGGACGCCGACTTGAACCGAATCGGGCCGACGTCGCCGTAGACGTGGATGCCGTAGGAGTTGTGATGATCAATCTCGTACAGCACGAGCTCATTGACGAAGTGCCAATGCCGCCTGAGCCGCTCGTACGTGGCCTGGCGCAGGGCACCGGCCTTCTCGTCGGTGAAGTGCGATTCGGGATGCACGAGAGTGACCACACCGGCTGCGGTTCGATGCTGCCATGTGCGTTCCATGAAACAGCGGTAAAGATCGGGCTGCAGGCCTTCCAGGTGGGGGTACTGCCGACGATCACCGACGAATGCCGCGACGGCAGCGACCTCGGATGTGCCCGACACGGCGAGGTCTCGGACACCTGGCTCCTCCAGCACGGCCGCGCGACGTGACTTGTACTCGGCCTGGGTACTTTTGGTCGCAAGCGAGAACCACGGATCGCCCTCGGACAGCAACGCGTCGACGTCGGATCGCGGACGGACCCACGGCGGGTTTCCCACCTGCAGGTCGAAACCGCCGCGCCGAAAGACAGAAGCGAAGTCGAGTTCCCAGTGGAAGAACCCCTGCCTGTCGGCGATGCGCTCGGCCACGATGAGCCAGGGGTGGTACTTCTTGACGTCCTGCATCGCCTTCGCGCCGGACAAGGTGCGGTCGAAACCCTCCGCGGTCTCGAGATCATTCCAACTGCGGATGTCGAACAGGTCCAGCTGACCGTCTCGCTTCTCACGGGCAGTCCGGTTGATCGGGCTGCCGAGAAGGTCGGTCAGGGTGGCGATCCACTCCGCCGTCGTGGGCGGCGCAACGATCTTGCCGTCGACCCTGACATCTCCGTCGACCAGCGGCCAGAACCACAGAGCGCACCACGCGTCCATGACGCGTCGGAGTCGTCGATAAGCGCCGTCCTGGTCGGCGAGACTCGCCTCGATCTCCGACCTCGTGACCACGGCGCCGCGGTCCGTGGCACGGGGTTCTGCACCCCACAGATCGAGGTTTCGCGCGACCTGCGCCTCCGCAATCTCGAAGCGCCGCGTGGCCAGGAGCCACAACGTTTCCACCCGCGCTGCGAGACCGGCCAGCGCCGACAGCTGCGCCGCGGTGAGCGACGGCCGGAGCGATTTTCTCCACTCGATAACCCGAGCGAGCTGCGTCGGCGCAAGGTCCTTCGCGTCTTTCGCCGCGGTGGTCGATCCCCATCCACTCGTCGGCACGAGGAAGTGGTGGATGCCGTTCTTGGGAGCACTCAGTGGATGGCCCGGCGCGACCTCGTCCAGGCGGACGTCGACCGGGGTGGCGTCCAACCATCCCCGCGCTCGCAGCTCTGCCCCCGGGATGAGCGAACGGCGAGCACCGATCAAGGAGTTCCCCCGGCGCAGCCGCAAACCGAACCACGGCGCTTCGAGATCACGCACCATCAAGTCGAGCCACAGCGAAATTTCGGCAAATTCCACGGCCGTCGCGTTGAGGTCGACCCCGTAGACCTGGTGGAGGGCGATCGACGCCTTCACCTTCTGCAACTCGATGGGGTACCGCTCGGGATCGATCTTTTCGCCGCGTTCCTTCTCACTCCGCGTCAGGTATTCGCGGGCGAGTTGACGTACGGCCTCGATCGCGAAGGCACCGGAACCCAGAGCAGGCTCACACACTGTCAGCCGCAGAATGTCGGCAGCGGAGGTGGTTTCACCGTTCTGATCGAGGAGCTCGGCGAGAGCCTGCCCCACCGTGAATCGGGTGAGTACCTCGGGCGTGTAGTACGACGCCGACTGCTGACGTTCACGCCCCGCCAACCGGAAGACGAACGTGCCCGTCTCGTGACGGACGGGCACCGATTCACCGGTCCTCCCGTCGACAGTGCGCACGTAGTCCGCAGCCGCCACTCCTTCGATGCGGCGCTCGGGCACCACCCACGTCCCCTTGGACGGGTCACCGTTCTTCGCCACCTCGTACAGAGGTTCCTCCGCGAGAAATCCGGTGTAACTCATCAACCCCTCGTAGACCGCGCCGAGCTGGTTGATGCCAAGTTCTGCGTACGAGATGAACCCGCGGTCTCGACCTTTCGACTCCTTGCTGAGCAACAGGTGTCGCAGGACGCGCTGCATCGCGAGGTTGCTCAACCGCACCTCGTCGATCAGCGCAACGGCCCGGGGCGAGAACAGGTCTGCCTCGAGACGACGGAACACCAGACCCTCCGCAGCGCTCGGCCCCTCGCCGCGACCGTCGTACCCCTGGTCGACCCGCCGGCACAACAGGCCGAGCGAATCGAACAGGTGGGTTCCGCTCTCCGACCGCGGTGTTACCAGGTCGACGAGTAGCAGTTCGCGAAGCCGGTCGAGGCTGTATCCGGCCGAGTAGGTCGGATCGCCCACCGGGAGCACGCCCAGCTCGGGCTTGGCCTCCGCGTAGAGAAGGAAGAGGACGCGATAGAGCAGGCGGAGCGACTGGCTTCCGAGTTCCCGCGCCTGATCCGACGTCAATGCCGGGAGTTCGGCGTCGGCGCGACGCTTCACCACATCGTTGGCAATGATCTCGATGGACAGTCGCACACCCTCGCGGAGGTCTTTCGACACCCCGACCGTGTGCTTGGCCGACTCGTCGATGACCGACGCCCACCACACGTCGCCCTCGGCGTTCGGGGCGAGGGTGTCCGCGGACAGACTGGCAAGCGCGCGGTCGGTTTCGCCACCTCGCTTGTCGTCGGCACGCTCGGCAACCAGTCGTAGGTCCACGACGAGGTAGCGGCCTTCGGGCCAGCGACCACGTTCGGTCAGCAGGGCCAGCGAACCCGCGAGCACCAAGGCGAACCGGGGTCCGTCCTCGTCGGTGAACAACCGCGACAGCACCCGTGCCACCGATTCGAACGAGTCCGACCCCTCCGGATCCGGCCGGAACGTCGACAGCAGGGTCTTCTCGTCGCGCGACAGCAGTTGCTCGACGGTCAGATTCGGCGCTGCTTCGATGATCGCCAAGGGTGCGGGGCCGGTGAGACCGCGTGAGGTGACCGTCCGCACGGGCCCGGGGTCATCGATCGTCGATCCGACGCGATCGATCTCGAACCGACCCGAACCGGCACCGGTGTAACCGAGAACATCCAGCAGATCGCCGTACAACCCGTCGAGGATCGACGCGTCCGAGTTCTCCCCGAGCTGCAACATCGTGCGTAGCAACGCCCCCCGGTGATCGGAGAATCGTGTCCGAGGCGTGGCGTGACCCTCCGCACGCTGCGCGTCCCACTCCTTGCGCATGCCGAGAACGCGAGCATGAAATGACTGCGATGTCGCGTCCGTGGTGAAGTAGTGCTCGCTGACGAACTCCTCGCCGAGGACGAATGCGTCTGTTGCAGAACTCATCAGGCGGGTGTCCCGTCGACGTTGGGGAGGACGACCATCAGCGGGCGCACCAGTCGTCTATCCGGATTCATACTGAGCGCCGTTTCTTTCTCACGCGAGACAGCCGTGGTGCGTGCCACGAGGTCGCCGACGGTCCGGACGCCTCGACGCTTCGCCTCCCAGTCATCCATGCGCGTCACCCACTCGTCCACACGGGCTCGTGTGTCGTCCCGGATGGCCTGCGACTGTAGTTCCGCCGCCGCGTCTGCAGCCCTCACTGCCGCGGCCACCACAGGCTGCAGAACCGACACATCACCGAGGTCGCCCGCATTGATCTGTGACAGGCCTATCGCTGCGACGACATCCGAGAACGTGGGGTGCGGTGCCGTCATGGCGGCATCCAGCATCGTCGTGTCACCGAAGCCGACCGTGTACCACGACGCTCCCACCACTTGACCTCGGTTGTTGGTCAGCGTGCTCTGCACGACCACGGTCACCCAGGGAACGTCACCGCGGACGGCATAGATGCTCCGCCGACCGAGTTCGGCCAGCACGCGGTCGGCGGCCCACTCGAGAACCGGGTGCAGTGGCGCGAGGTAATGAGCTTCCGGCCAGTCCGACGTCGACGTACCGGAGCGCGCTGCCAGCAATTCGTCCTCGGCCTTGGCTGCGGTGAGCGCCAACCGAAACTTCTCGTCCACTCGGCGCGCCCGCAGGTAGGACTGTGGCAGCACCCGGAGGCGCTGCGTCAGGTCGGTCGGGGGCACCAGGCTCGCCACGGTCACCGACTGCATGTCCCAGGACACCCCGTTCGGCGGTGGCTTGCCGGGGGTCGACAACACCTGTTCGAGGGCGGACGACAGAAAGTCCACGTCGCGGTCGAAGAGCCCCGATGTCCCGTCCGTCGCTTCGTCCGGTCGCGTCGCCGAGTCGACATCGGTCCTCGCGGCACCGGCCGCCAATTGCGCAAGGAGACCGTCGATGCCGCCACCCTGCGTGACCGCGCCGACCGTCTTCACTGCGTCCTCGAGTGCGATCTCGCCGGCCAGGACCCGTCGGATCTCCTCCTCCTCGGCCTTCACGTCGTATCGGCCCATGAGAGAGGATGATTCGCCCAGTGCTCGGTGGGCCTCGTGCTCCCGCTCCACCAGACGGGTCAGCACCCGCAGGTCGCCCGCGAAATGCGGCGTCGACGGTGTCAGCAGCAGGGTCACGATCTGCGGCCGTTCGCGTTGTCCGAACCGATCGATGCGACCGTTGCGTTGCTCGATGCGAATGAGGCTCCACGGGATGTCGAAATGCACCAGGTGGTGGCACTGTGAATGAAGATTGACGCCTTCCGACGCGACGTCACCCGTGACGAGCACCCGCACGGGCGACGAGGCCAGCTTGAAGGCCCCCACGATCCGCTGCTGATCGACATCGCTGAGACCGCCGTGGAGCACCGCGACCTGACCGATGTCGTCACCGTTCGACGTCGTCATCGACAAGTCGACCGCCAGTGCCGCCTGCAGCGCATTCAGCGTCGCCACCCGCTCGGCGAACACGACCACTCGTGTGCTCGACGATGCGGATACTCCGATCTCGCGCAAGTGCTTGAGCAGCGCCTGATACTTCGACGAGGTGCGCACCGTGTGGTGCTCGGTCAACTCGAGAAGGGAATCCAGGGCCGCCGCTTCTCGCGTGGCGGACGGGTCGGTGGTGTCGACGTTCCGGCGCCGTTGCCCCACCGACTGCCGGAATGCTTCCGGGGAGGACAGAAACGCCTTGGCGAGCACCCACGGGAACAACCGCGACCGGTTCGACGACGGTGACCCGCCTTCACCCGGCCAGAGCCACACGTCCTCGAGCTCTCGCGCGACAGCGTCTTCGTTCGGCGTCGCCGGCACCGTGATGTTGCGCGGCTTCATGCGCTCCGCCCAATCGGACCCCACCTCGGCGGCGACATCGGGGTGGTGACGATGACGTCGGATCACGAGCTTCTCGACCTGGGTCAGATCCAGTTCACCCGTGGGAGACACCGCGCTCGGGTCCAGCATGCGGACCAATTCCGCGAACGACTCCGCGCGCCCGTTGTGGGGCGTCGCGGACGCGAGGATGAGGGCATCGGTGCGCGACGCCAGCAGGCGAGCCAACCGATTGTTCTGGGCCGCCGTGTTGGTGACGTTGTGCGACTCGTCGATGACCACTGCATCCCAGTCCTGGGAGCGAAGATGTTCCAGGTAACGATCGCTCTTCAGCGTGTCGATGGAAATGATGACCCGCTTGTAGTACGTGAAGGGATTGCGGGTCGCGGGGAGTATTTGGCGGATGCGCTGAATGCCTGCCGAATCCAGCCGGACGAACGGCAGCGCGAAGCGCGTCCATAGTTCCATCTGCATCTGCTCGAGAACGTGCTTCGGGGTGACCACAAGGATGCGGTCGCCGCGGCCGCGTCGGGCCAGCTCCGAGAGGATCATGCCGATTTCCAGCGTCTTCCCCAGGCCCACAGCGTCGGCCAACAGGATGCGCGGCCTCAGCTTGTCGGGGTTCAGGGCCTGCCGAACAGCCTTGTGCTGGTACGCCAGTGGGCGCGCCACACCACGATGCGCCGTGGTCAACGCGGGCTCGGAGATGGGGACAGGTGTCTTGCGCACCATCGCATCGAGCCACACGCGCGACCGCCGAAACTTCTCCGACGTATCGGCGACCACCGTGACGTCGGTCGGCGCGACCTCAACGATGTCGTCCAGACCCGTCGCGAACCGCGCCGACGTGTCGCGAACCAGTTCACTCAGACCGATGACGTCCACGATGAACCCGTCGGAGGCCGGCTCGACTCTCGTCACCAGCCATTCTTCGTCTCGCACCTCGACGATCGACCCGGGGGCCGCGGTGAAAGGAGTGGTGGAACCGTCAACGCTCGCTGTCACACACCGATCCTGTCATCACGTCGCCGTTCTCGGCGCGGAAGCCCCGCACCCACCCGATCACCGTAACGGCCACGCGCATCCGGGATGACCGTTCGGTACGGTCGATGCACTGCCCCCGCGAACCACCAGGATCACCAATGACCCAGTACTTCACCGTCAGTGGATCGGATGCCGTTCCGCAGCGCTCGACCACCATGCAGGCCGAAGGCTTGCGCGAAGTGGACCACCTCGAGCAGTGGATCGTGGCGCACCCGGAAATCCTGGGCGACGACGTGATGATCGTTTCGACGCAGTTCGCGCGATGGCAATCGGCTGCGGGGGATCTCGCGTCCGAGCGATTGGACATCCTCGGGCTCGATTCGCAGGGCACGCCTGTCGTCGTGGAGCTGAAGCGGGGAGGCGACAAACGGGTGCATCTGCAAGCCCTCACGTATGCAGCCTTGGTGGCGCGATTTACAGCCGAGGACCTCGGAGCGGTCCACGCTGCCTACTTGAGAACGTCGGAATCAGAACCCACACCCGCCGAGGGATACGCACGCCTCTTCGAGCACGTCGACGGAA
The DNA here is from genome assembly GCF_001620025.1 of Rhodococcus sp. PBTS 1. Lineage (NCBI taxonomy): Bacteria > Bacillati > Actinomycetota > Actinomycetes > Mycobacteriales > Nocardiaceae > Rhodococcus > Rhodococcus sp. PBTS 1. The sequence goes on along the minus strand of NZ_CP015219.1, from coordinate 688,834 downwards.
ATTGGGACCCCAAGGCACTGGCGCGGCCGCGCATTGTGCTCGTCGCCGAGCACTTCCCCTCACAGGTGCTCACCACCGTGTCGTGGCTGAACGACCGATCAGCGACCCTCGTCACCGTCGAGTGCGTCCAGTACTCGCTGTTCACCAGCGGCGAACCGTCGAACACTCTGTCGGTCGGCTTCTCCCGCATCTGGCCGGTCGACGATCTGGACGACCGACTGCTGGCGCCCCGCATCGCCGAAGAACGTGAGGCGCGCGAGGATATCGCGGAGCGGAGTCGCGGACCGCGCGTGGCATCCATCGCCGTTCGGAACGGACTCATACCGGTCGGCGCGGAAGTGACGCTGAACTTGAACAAATATATCGGCGGTGACGTCGTGGCCGCGGTCGAGGAGTGGAAGAGAAACAACCCCGAGTTGAGTTACGCGGTATGGGGAGATGATCCTGCGAAACCTCTGGCGTGGCCGGGCGATCCCGACAAACGCTTTTCACTAACCCGGCTCGCCAAGCACATCATCACGTCGGCCGGTCGGCCGGAACCGGCATCGATACCTGGCGGGGACGTGTGGACGTACGCGGGCCGGAGTGTGTCGGCCATCGTGAAGGACTTCACCGAAGGGACCTAGGACACCCCGATCACAACCTGGCTCCGTTCGACCGCGTCCAGGTCGACGGCTTCTCGACGAGGAATCACCCAGGGACGACTCGCTTCGGCGTCGAGAACGGCCGGATCGAGGGAGTGCCCGAGTGCCCCGGCGAGAAGGTGGGCACCCAAACGCGGAGGCACCGCGTTCCCCACCTGCTGTGCCCACCCGGCCGACGCCCACGGGTAGTTCGCGGGGAACGTCTGGAGAATCCCGGCCTCTTTCTCTGTGAACCTGGACAGGAATTCGCCGCGCGCGTTCACGATTCGATTACGCGAGACCTTTCCCGTCACCGTGGCTGCGGGTTCGGACGACCTTCGCCGTCCGCGGAGCGACGGATCGCCACCGGTGCCGTAGTTGGAGATGACCTCGAACGGCTCCGGTCGCGACAGCACGTCCCCCATCGACACCCACGGTTGCGGATCGCTGCCGGCGGACAGCCGCGGAACACCCCGTCGGTAGCGCTGATGGGTCGGCGTCGGCATCTGCGGTGGCCTGACCCGGTTCGCCAGGAGGACTGCTCGTCGTCGGGTCTGGGGAACACCGAACTCCTCGGTGCGCAGGACCGCACACTCCACGTCGTAGCCCACTGCAGCGAGGACCGGTTCCATCGCCCGCCACACCGGGAGTGCCGCTTGCACCTGCTCCAGCACCACGGCCTCGAACGGGTGCTCCTCACGCAGGGCCTCGAGGATCCAACGTAGCGGTTCGAGCACCAGCCCCGACCGCTCGTCCTCCAGCATCGTCAACGACGCGCTGACGTCCTCCTGCTCGGCCATGCGGCCGACCAAACCTCGGAGCTCGGTGAGGGCAGCCCGCCCGCTACCCGAGCCGGCCACCGTGAAGGTCTGGCAAGGGGGGCCGCCGGTCAGAATGGTCGCGCCGGGAAACCGAGCCGGACCATGATCGCGCACGTCCCCTTCGGAGGTGTCGAGACCGGCGTTCCGGCGGGTGGCATTGGCGTTGGCGTCCCACTCGATACCGTGTACCGGCAGACCGAGCCAGGTCGCGGCCACATCCAGTCCGCCAGGGCCGGCGAAGAGGTCCACCACCGCATGACCCGCACCATCGAATGCTTCGTGGATGGTGTCGGTCATGATGGCGGAGTCTACGACACCGTCGGAGCCCCGCCGGCTGCCTCCGACGCGTCCTGACACGGACGCATCAGGCCGGTCCACGGACCGCCGACGCTGCTGCACCGAACACCGATCTCACCCGGTCGTCGAGCTGATCGTCCGACAGGGTGGCGAAGTCGACGAATGCCATCAGTCGCCGCAGCCGCGGGACCGCTTCGCGGAAAACCGCACGTCGGCTGTCGGTCGAACCCAGGTCGAGTGCGACGCGGGCAATGGATCGAGCGAGGGGTGTGACCCCGGCGATGGACCGTCGCTCGGTGATCTGATTGAGGTCGCTTTCCGAGAGGCTTCGCAGTAGCGAGTAGTCGTGCCCGGCCTCGGTGACCACCACGAAAGTCGTCGCTTGCCACCACAATCGGGCGAACATGTGCCGGGTCAGGTCCGTGGCGATCCATCGCTCGACGTTCCGGTTCGGGAACCGCCACTGTGTGATGTCCGGCATCGCGACCACCGACAGGAACGACCACACGCCGCGGGTCCCGGCCTCCACTGCCGTGATATTCATCGTCTTGTGGACGGTCTCCGCCGCAACCCGGTCGAACCGAACCAGATCGGCGGTGTCGACCTCGTACGGGTACCCGAAGTCCTCGGCGTTGGCACGCACCGCCTCCGCCAACTGCCGGACCCCGGTTTCGCCGATGCGTCGGCCACCCGTCGCCGCGTACGTCATCTGAGGATGTTTGGTCCGGGCCGCGACAGCCAGCTGTGCAGGCTCGCCCTCCAGCACGCGGTAGGCCACAGTCGCGGGCGCGAGACCGAGACGTGGCCACAGCTCCGTCACGACAGCGACCTCCCGAAGCCGATGGCGCGGGTACCGGCGGCGATGGAGCTCCGGAGATCCATGGACGACCGCAGCACAGCGTCGGATGCCCATGCTGCAGGCTCGTCGAGAACACGTGAGGTCAGGGTGCGCGCCGCCGCACCGAACGATTCGGGATCGCACTCTCCCAGCTCGTCCCAGTGCGCCAACGACCACCGCACCATCTCGTCGACCACGCCCTCCTCCATACCCTCGATCAGAGCCAACTGCTCGTCCGAATGGTTCTTGACCCGTTGCACTGCCTTCACCAGCTTGGTGTCGAGAGGGTTCAGCAGGAGGAGCAACGCGCCCATGGCCGGCTCGTCCGGGGACGCGGGCATCACGAGGTGCCAGCTCGCCCCGGGATCGATGCCGAAGGCTTCGAAGTCCACCACCTCGGTGGGAAACAACGCCTCTTGACCCATCAGTCGGAGCGGCTGCTCATGGCTCCACAGGATCGACCCGGCGCGGGAGGCCTCCCCCGCTCGGGGACTGAACCGATCGCGCTCGAGGACCAGCCGACGGGTCAGGACGATCGACGCTCCGGCGAACTGGGGGTCGATCTCGATCTCGACGTCGAATTGCCTGTTCACCAGGGGAACCCGCGTGCTGGGTCCGACGAGGTACGTATCGGATGCACGCCAACCGAAGTGAAATGCCAGAGGAGAGCCATCGGTCAGATGTGTGTCTGCCCTGATGCGAGCGACGTCGGCCTCGACCGCGCAGCGAAGACGGAGATCCGTGCGGTAATCCCAGTTCTCGACCTCCTCGCCGAGCGACTCCCACGTACCGTCCACGAGCTGCGACCAGTCCGACACCGTCACGGCATCGGCGCCGGGAACGAAATACGGCCTCACATCCGTCATCTCGTCATCCCTCCGCGGCTACCGAGACGGCCAGACGAACGACGGCATCGAGCGGAGGCTGCACCGAGACGACCCACAGACGCTCGTCCCGCGGACCCACTCTCAGATCCTCGCCCCGTCGGAACTCCTTCGTTCCCGGGCTCGTCCAGCCGACCACGACGGGCGCGTCCAACAACTCGTGGCTCTCGACCCCGCCGTCGATCACCACGGACGGTTCGGCGGTCACCGTGGTGGTGGTGGACCACGCCGGCATTTCGACGGTCGCCTTCACCAGAGCGACACCATCCTCGACAACCAGTGCGGGACCGTCGACCACCTTCGGCCTGGGCATCCGGGAACCGGGCGACCGGCCGGCGCGATGACCGCCTTCACGACCCGACCCGCCGGACGCCGAGCGACCCTCCGCGACGCCACCGACAAGGCCGGCCAATCGACCCGCCAACGGCGCGAGCGCGGCGTCGTGTTGCGACTCGGGACCGGCTTCCACGGAGATCGGCTTGAGATTGGCGTTCACGAAGCGGGCGGCCAGGCGGATGACCCCCAACGCTGTTCCGTGCAGCCCACTGGTGACCCAATCGTCGTGCGTCGGCGGTTCGGCGTCCGCGAAGTACCGGTCCGCCTCGACCGCCGACTTGAACACGGCGCCGTACTGGACCGCCTCGTTCGAGTGTGGTTCACCGGCAACGTAGTCGACGACGAGGTTCGCTTGCCGCATCCGCGCGCAGTGACGTGCCGACCCGGTGAACGGCGCGGCCAGCGCGAGCAGCGGATGCCGTGACAACGGAGCCATCGTCTCCACTTTCGCGAATCGCCCGATCTCGGTCGGTTTCGCACGACGCGGAGGAACGTCGTACTCACCGTCGCGGGACAACTTGCGAAACGCGTCGACGAACGGTCTCAACTCGATGGTGGACTCCGGCGCGGGAAGTTCGACCGCGAAGCCCTCGAACTTCACCGAGCATCGCAACCGGTTCTCCACGCCGTCCAGCATCTTGGGCCAAAGATTCCACATCATCGTCGACGCCATGTACTCCGCGGCCGACTGAGGTGTGCGGGGTTCCTCGGACTCTCCCGTTCTCACCGCCCCGAGATCGGCAGCAATGATGGCCACGGTCGTGCCCGTCTGTCCTTCGGCGAATCTGGGCAGACCGAGAGCATTCGCCATGTCCTCGGCGTCGCGGTCGATCAGCGCCTGCGCGATATCCCCGTCCCGTACTCCCAGCCAGTGACGACCGGTGTAGCGCACGCCATCGTGCTGGAACCCATCGCCCATAGCGGCGCCGATCAGTCGGCGTTGCATCTTGCCCCGAAACACACACTGGCTGTCCGCGACGATGACGTGACACTTGCTCACGTTGTAGAGGATCCCCTTACCGAAGCCGTAGGAGCCTCCGCCGAGGTCGACACCCTTCCGCTCCCCCACGTTCCGTATGAACTTGACGAAATCACCCCGCTCACCATCGAGCGGAGGCTCGTCCGCCCGGAGCGGTCCCCCGAGGCCGGTCGTGCCACGATCGGAAATGATGAGCACGGTCGGATCGGTGGTCATGGCCTGGGACAAACCCAGGTCGGCACCGTCGGGACCGGGCAGCAGGAAGTTCCGCCAGCCCTCGAGCCTCCTGCCGGACAGCTGACGGATCTGGACGTTGAACTCGACATCGTGACCGGGCAACGCTGCGTCGCAACTGTTCTGCGCTGCCTCGCGAACCAGCACCGTCAGCGGATCGAGTTTCGGCTTTCCCAATTGACGACGAATGCCCTCGGACGCGGTCGATCCCTCTGCAGCGACACGCTGCGACCACCATGTGGCCCCGGTCGAGGCGGTCATCGAACTCACCCGTCGGATCCCGTCAACGCAACCAGTTCGCCGTCGTCGGATTCGATCTCGGCATCCGTGAGATCGACGCTGACATACGTCTGGCTGACCTTGCTGTCGTCGTTCGCCGACCCGGGGAACACCAGCGCGATGCCGATGACATCGGCAGCCGCGTTCAGGGGATTCCTCGAGTCCTTGTTCGCCTTGTCCGGCTCCGACGTGGGGTCGATGGGATACAGGAGTATCAGCCCCTTCGACTTGACCTCCGCATGCTTGTCACGCGCGTCCATCAGCGCGTTCTCACTCATCTTCCGGGCCACCGATTGGTCGAGGAAGTCGACCGCACGATGGTCCTTGGACATCAGCGTCTTGATGTCGGCGCGTTCGACCCCGTCCACCTTCAGTTGCGATCGCACGATGCGGCCGAACTCCATGCCGCCGAGACGCACCATTCCACGCTCCGAGCCCGGTTTGGCCGCCATCACGGCGAGGTTCCACGTGTCGAGACTCCCTCGACGGCGCTGCTTGGCAACGTACTTGCCGATCAAGTCTGCATCGAGATCCGGCGAATCGGGATGCACGACATAGCTGTTCAGGAAGCTCAGCACGTCGTCGGCGTCGACACCCTCGAACAACACAGCCCCCGAGTCGACTGTTCTGGGCTCGATTCCCTTGGTCCTGACGCGAGACAGTAGACCGTCTGCAGCGTCGACGTTACGCAGCAGCCAGTCTTCGTCCTGCGTGCGAAAATACCGGGTCTGCACCCGCCGCCCGCCGTACGAGGCGTATGCAGGAATGGCGGCACCCATCTTGGCGGTGATCCGCAGTGTGGGATGCGTCCGGATCCGAACACCGAACTCGGTGGGTGTCAGGTCTTCGGATTCGTACCGTTCGATGTCGAGCCTGATTTCTCGTTCGACGGTCGCGAGATGCCGGAACCATTGCCGCAGCTCCTCGGTCATCCAGATACGGGGTAAATCCTCGTACCCGAACCGGAAGCCGAACCACCGAGCCATCTGCAACAGGGTGTCGTACGCTCCCGCTGCCCGAACGAAGTAGCTGACGGTCAGCCCCTCCAGAGTCAACCCTCGGCTCAGGGTGTTGCCGCCTACCGCGATCGCCACCTGACCGTCCTCGGAATAGTCCAGACGGTCGTCACTGCGGAAGTTGTCGATGACGATGCGGCATCGACCCAGGACGTCACCGACGAACGGACGAAGATCGTCGAACGCCAGGGGGGCCAGCCCGAACGTTCCGGCCGTCACCAGCGCGATTTCCCTGTCCCAGTGTGATGTCAGTCGTTCCACCGTGGCGGAATCTCCGGTCTCCCACTTCTTCGCGAGTCCGGAGACGAAGGCGCCGAGGGGTCCCCGGAAGTGATCGTGGATGTCGGTCTTCACCGACGTGTGGATCAGCATCGTCGCGTGGCCCTCGTCGCCGCGGGCACGTCGAGCGGCGGTCGCCAGGACGAACCACGTCAGGGCGTCGTCGAGAGTGGGCGGTATCGACGGGATGAACGCCTTCGCAGCACTCTTGCCCGACGGGCGGACGTCGTCGACATCCTCGTCCGGAATGATTCGGACCATATTTGACCCGTCGAGTTCGACCCCGTTCGCCTCGTCGCCTTCGACCACGTCTCTGCCGAAGATTCTCTCGGTACCGAAGTAGCCGTCCGGCTCGGGCAGATTGAGGATGAAGTCCTTCGGATAGAGGTCACCGGCACCCGGGTCGATCAGCACGTTGGCGAAGGGCGTCGCAGTGTATCCGATGTAGGTGCTCTTCGGCAGCTTGGCAATGATGCCCCTGATGAGCGGATTGATGATGCGAGTCTCGACGCTCGCCTGATCCGCTTCGTCGTCGATAACCAAGGTCGGGACGTCCCCGAGTGCGCGTTGTTTCACGGCGGGCTGAAGCCACTTGTCCAGGCGCTTCAGTACCGCGGCGTTCTTCTTCACCACGGCCAGGATCACACCGCTGTCGTCGACGTGCAGCAGTGACGTGGACTGCATCGTCGGAGCCTCGAAGTCGCCGCCCGCGTTGGTCAGTTGCTTCCACTTGGCGGGTGTCAGCTGGTGGAGCTGCTCGTCCAGGCGTTCCTGCGTCTGCTTACGGAGGCCGTTGTGGATGCCGGAGAGAACGATGACGAACTTGTAGCCGACGTCGGCGGCCTTGGCGATCACCGCGGTGAAGTTCGTGGTCTTGCCCGACTGGACGTACCCGACGACCAGTCCCTTCGAGTCCCAGTCCGTCGCGTTGGGGCGCGGAGTGTAGGCAATCACCTTGTTGGACGACCGGTCCAACGTGGTGACCCGCTTCTCGGGCCAAGCGAGATCCGTGCGGATGTACCGCTCCAGGGCCGGCCAGTACGTGTCCGCGGACGCGTTCGGTCCGGCGTACCAGGGCTCGCGCGGGCCGTGAATGATGGGTGGTCCCTCGTTGATGACGGTGGTCACCTCGTTGCGGTACTCCTCGACGAAACTCTCGAGCTCCTCGGGCTTAAGCCGACCGGTGAAACTCTTGATGGCGGAGTCGAGCGAGGTCTTTCTCGCCCAGCCCGCGAACACTTCGTAGAACGGGTCCACTGCGCATGTCCTTGTCGTAGCCGGCCCGTCGCCGGACTCGGTCGTAGGCACGGAAGACCGACGGTGCGCGCAGCTCGACGGCACGATCCGCTGGTCCGGAGGTTCTGCCTCAGACGTTGATTCCGTAGTCCCGCGCGATACCTGCCAGCCCCGAGGCGTAGCCCTGTCCGATGGCGCGGAACTTCCACTCGTCGTTGCGACGATAGAGCTCGCCGAACACCATGGCCGTCTCGGTCGACGCGTCCTCACTGAGGTCGAAACGGGCCAGTTCCCGGCCGTCGGATTTGTCCACGACCCGGATGAACGCGTTCACAACCTGGCCGAAGTTCTGACGAAGCGCCTCGGCGTCGTGAATGGACACCGGGAACACGATGGAGTCGACGGTGGGCGACAGCGCAGCCAAGTCGACGTCGATGCTCTCGTCGTCGCCGTCACCTTCGCCGGTCCGGTTGTCGCCGGTGTGCTCGATCGCGCCGTCCGGCGAGCGCAGATTGTTGTAGAACACGAAGAACTCGTCACTCAGCACGCGACGAGACGAGTCGAGCGCAATCGCGCTGGCGTCCAGGTCGTAGGCACCACCGCTCGTCGTTCGGACGTCCCAGCCCAGCCCGATGGAGACGGCAGTCAGGCTGGGCGCCTCCTTGCTGAGTGAGACATTCCCACCCTTGGCCAGTGTCACTGACATGTCTCGGTTCCCATCCTCGCGTCACCCGGTCTCGATTCAATCTAGCCATGACGGCCGTGCAAGTGGGCAAAATGGCCCTGCCGTTCTTCACCGTGGCTGGGTTCGACGATGGGACTCTCGGCGTAGCCCGGACGCAACGCGCAACGCCCTCCCCACGGCCTTGTCGGTCGGCCATCGTAGAGTCGGAGCGTCCACCAACCGCTCGGTCCGCGGTGAGTTCAGAGCGAGAGGGACAGCACCGCCATGGTCACCGCAATTGCCACGATCAACCTCAAGGGTGGAGTCGGCAAGTCGACGATGACGGCGGCGATGGCCGAGATCATGGCCGGCAGCTTCGGGAAGCGGGTGCTGCTCGTCGACCTCGATCCGCAGACGAACCTCACCACCATGATGATCGGCGGTGAGCGGTGGCAGGAACTGAATACGTCGCACCGGACCATCAAAGCGCTGTTCGAACAAGCCTTGGACTCGCGGGCTCCCGCGTTCGACATCGACAGGGCCATTCAGCGTGACGTCTCGCCACTCCGAAGCGTCACCGGTATCGACCTCCTTGCCTCGTCTCTCGACATGATCGAGATCTCAGAGGAGGTCGCTGCGTGGCAGTTCGACGAGCCCGACTCGCTGGAACCTCTGTCGGTCCTGAAGAACGCCGTCGAGTCGGTGGCACACCATTACGACTACATTCTTCTCGACTGCCCGCCGAACATGGGCATCGTGACCCGCAACGGTCTGATGGTGGCCGACGCATATGTCATCCCGACCATCCCGGATGTCCTGTCCACTTACGGAATCCCGCAGATCCAGAAACGGGTCGCGGCGTTCGCGGAAAAGTCCGGCCACAGCCTCAAGGCCCTCGGGCTCATCATCACGAAGTATCGGAAGAGCACCAACCTCCACCGAACGACCATTCAACGGCTGCAGAACGCCGTACTGGACTTCGACGCCCTGCGACCGGAAGATCGCAGTACCACCGAGCGTCCCCCGAACGTGATCCCGTTCTGGGTTCCCGACGCCATCGCGATCGCCGGTGCGGCCGACTACGGCTCGGGGAGTAGCGGCACGCTGGCCAAACGGTACGGCGGGGGCGAGGTCTTCGAAACGTTGGAAGACCTGACCGAACACGTGATGATGAATGCGAAGATCTACACATGAATCAACCCGGACCGGTCTCCGAAGCGCGGGCGCAGTTCGATGCCGGCATCGACCAGTTGGCAGCGGTCGATCCGGACGCCGCGGTGGTCGTCCTCACCATGGCGCGGCTGGCCGCCGACGCCATGCGCGGCGAGAACACCCAGTTCGCCAGTGCCGCTGCGCGAGTGGTCGATTCGGGGCGGACGTCGTCGCCGACGCGCGCTCAGTCCGCGGCGACGCGTACGCGATCGGCCCGCACTCCCGCCGTCCTCGACCCGTTCGACGTCTTTCGGTCGGACGGACGAGATGCCTTGCGGTCCCGGCTGGCCGAGCTTTCGCTCGACCAGCTGCGCGACGTCATCCATCAGTACGGCATGGATCCCGACAAGCGAGCCATGAAGTGGAAAACGGTGTCGAGGCTCCGTGACCGCATCCTCGAAAGCACCGAGGCGACACGCAACAGAGACCGCGCTTTCCACTGATCAGACGTCGAACACCACGTCGCTGAACAGTCCGTCGTTCTCGTGGCCGCCCTCCGGGGTTCCGAAGAGCAAGGCGCGATCGAGGTAACGATTGCCGCATTCGCAGGACGTCTCCGGGACGAGGACGCACGCGTGACACGCCGCGAGGTTCACGGCGTCGACTCCAGCTCCGCGCGATTCGATACACACCGGGTCGGCGGAGCACCACGACAAACGACGCAGCCCTTCGAGGAGAGCGGGGCCCAGTCGGTCCGACTCCGCTTGCGAGGCAACGCCTCCGAGGCTCCCAGCTGAATCGGAACTCGCTGTGTAGACGAGAAAACCGGCCATCTCGTCGTCGACGTACAGCCGCTCGCGCAGCGACGCGGCCGGATAACCGGCGGTCAACGCCATCTGGTCGATGATCACGTGCGCGAAGGTATGCAGCGCCACTGCGATCACACCGGAGACGTCCCCCAGCTGCTGCCACGGAGAGCGGCCCTTGGTCGCAGAGGTGAACAGAGTCCACCGTTCCTGTGCGAAGGACTTCCCCGCCCACCGCTCGAGCTCGTCTCGGTGGAACGTGAGGAAGACCCCTTCACCGATCACCTCGACGGCCGGAAGCCAGTGGACGCGGTCCGGGGTCAACGCGCACAGATTCTCCTCGCCGGTCTCGTCGGACAGTCGAGTGAAACCGTAGAGAGCCCGCACCTCACGCAGACGAGTCACTTTGCGAACGTCGGCGATCACGTGTTCGAGATCGACCGGGACCTCACGGGCCAGGCAGACGAAGTCGTCGTCCAAGCCGTCCTGCTCCCGACCCTCGACGAGCGCACGGTATTCCTGTCTCCGTAGGGCTTCCTCCGTGAGCAGGTCGTCGACCTGCTCACCCCGTCGGCGCTCGACCTCGGATTCGATTTGCTGTGCGGTGAATCGAGAATGTCTCGCCAGGCTCGCCACCAATGCCGGCGTCACGGCCGCCGGGTCCTCCAGCGCCGCCCAGTGTCTCGTGACGAACTTCGCCAGCGCCTGCGAGTAGGGCGGGATCGAAATGGCGGACCGGACAGCCGGCAACCAGACATTCGACGCACCGCGCTGCACGGCCCGCGGGATTTCGTCGCAGGGCTGCGTCGCGTCGGGCCCCAACCACGGGCGACGACCGCTGCAAGTTCCAAACTCTGCCAGAGCCCTCGGACCCACCGATCCGTCCAGCGACCGCGGGTCGACACCACACGTGCAGGTGAGCTCGAGGTCGGCCAGCGACGATGTGCGGCCGCCCGCCCTCAGGTGCATCTTCTGGCCCTTGCAGGAGTCCTGACCCTTGTGCAACCACCTGTAATACGGGAACTCGTCGATGTGGCCGCGGGTGCAGGCGACCACCAAGCGAAACGGGCTCAGTTCCGCCTTGTTCTCGCAGGTGCACTGAGTCTTCGCCGGGTCCTTCGACAGTTCTCGTATCGAGTCGATGCGGCGGCAGGACGGGCAGACCTGAGTGATCGGGAAGCGAATGACCGGGACGTCTCTCTTGTTCTTCGAACCCGCCGGCGGGGACTTCAGCTCGGACACGTTGAGACTGCGCGCCAGACGCGGCTCCGAAATCGTGTCGGCATCGCGAGGCTTCCATTCGTGAATCCCGGCGATCATGTAGCTCGTCGTATCGGAAGGGAACAGGCTTCCCACTCCGTAGGTGCTGAGCAGCTGGGTGCGTCGAGCGTTGGCCACGCTCATGTGTGACTCCTCATCTTGATCGGGTAGAGCGCACTTTCGGCGTCCACATCACGCAAGCTCATCAACGTGGGCCACGGTGTCTCGGTCTGCGTGTACTCGATGTCGACGTCCGTCAAGGCCGCGCCGGGCTCGACCAACAACGCCTCGGTGGGCGCCTTCGTGTCACGGAACTTGAACGCGCTACGCCCGCCGGCTTCGTCCATCCACACCTGCAGCATCGCGTTCAGCTGTTCGACGGTGTCCTCAACCTCCTCCGGCGCGGTCGCTTGCACGCGCCGCTCGATGGCGTCGATCAATTCCCGGAGCTTGTGCTCCTCCGCGGGAGCAGCCGCAGCGCCGCCTTCTCCAGACATGGCATCGATCATCAACCGCGCCATGGACACAAAGACACCGTGCAGTCCGCGGTCACGAGCGCGAGCGGCGAACGGGGTTGCGCTCGTGGCCTCGACGGCCCGGTACATCGCCTGATGGAAGGGAACGAAGTTCTCGAAGTGCGAACGGTCCCTGGATCGTGCGGAGTTGAGAATCGTGACCACCAGCCCCGGGTACTTCCGGCCCACCCGGCTCGTGGCCTGAATGTACTCGGAGCTCGACTGCGGCTGACCCATCACCGTCATCAAACCCAGCCGGTCGATGTCGACACCGACCGAGATCATGTTCGTCGCGAGAACGACGTCATCGGCCGAGCCGGAACCGTACTGCTGCTCCAAGCTTTTGAGACGCCGAGGGATTTCGGCGGACGCAACTCGGCTGGTCAGCTCGTTCGACGGTTGCAGGGTGCGGGCAGTCGATCCCGACCGACGAGCAACCACACCCAGCCGCTCGCGGACGTCACCTTCGACCTGCAGCAAGGCGCTGCCCAGAACACGAAGACTGTTGAAGTACCCCAACAGAGTCCAATAGGGATCCCGAACGGCCGGGTCGGCATCGATGTCCTGGCCCGCCTGCAGGAGGGCTCCGTAGGTCCGGACCATCAGCGTCGCATGACTCGTTCCCGGGCTCATCACGCCGACGTACATTCGAGTGCCGGCCATCTCGCGCGGAGCGGGCTCGGCGAAGAACGACTGATCGGGGTCGATGCCGGGCGGCGGGAATTGTCGGGAGTCTCGGTCGAACACACTCTTGATCTGCGAGCTCGACCGCCGAATGGTTGCCGTCGACGCGACGATCTTCGGGCGTGATCGTCGGTCGGTCCCGTCGATCGGCGACGAGCACGCGGCGTCGACAGCGGTCTCGTACAGCCCGACCATCGACCCCAACGGACCCGAGATCAAGTGCAGCTCGTCCTGAATGATCAGGTCGGGTGGAATGCCTACTCCGTCGCGCGCGAAAAGTTTCCGCACCTCCGGTCGCCAGGCCATCATGGCGAATTTGTCGACAGTCCCGAGGACAAGTTCCGGGCGGTACTCGTAAATATCCTGATCGACGACGTACACCGGCAGGCCCGACGAGAATTCGCATGTGGAATTCCCGCACGCAATCCGCAGCCTGGCGCCGGGACCGACCACCAGCGAGTACTTCGAGTGATCGAGCGCTCTGCCGCACCACGGGCACTGCGTCAGCTGAACGGGATTCGACTCGGTGATTTCCGTTCCGGACCGAAGCGCTCGGAGAGCCTTCTTGGCGTCGTCATGCGTGTTGGGCGTTCCCCCACGTCCGACCCAGAGACCGATGGCGAACGGCCTCGAACCGAGTTCGCCGCGGTCGGCGCGCACCCGTTCCAACGCGCACATCAACATCGTCGCGCGCTCGAACTGCTGAATGGTCAACAGGCGCAACGTGTATCGCATGATGACCGCCACCCCGATGGCGCCGTCGTCTCGGATACGACGGAGCAGCAAGATGAACGCGACCAGACCGAGATACGCCTCGGTCTTACCGCCGCCGGTGGGGAACCACAGCAGATCCGCCACATCGCGGTCCGAGTGGGCGGGGTCGGCCAGACCAGGCAAATTGAGCAGGACGAAGGCAATCTGGAACGGGTACCACGTCTGGTCCGCGCCGTCGTCCACCGGTCCAGTGGCGCCCGCCCGCACCCAGACCTGTCGCGCCCGCTGTGATTGCATCGCGCGGTTGGCCAGCTGGAATGCGGCGAAGACGTCTCTGTCGGTGGACAGGAGACGGATACCGGCCTCGATCCGATCGGCGGCTTCGCGCGCCTGCTCGAAGTGTCGGTCGGCCGTGGGCTTGAGTTCGTCGGCGACATCGGCCCGGTCTGCACTCACCGCCGCATGACGTTCGTCGATCCACGCTCGGTAGGACTCGACCAGCAAACCCAGGTTGTGAACGACGGTCGCTGCGTCCTTCCGACCCAGGGTCGACATCCGAAGATCGATCCCGTCCGCTGAGCCGGGACGCGCCCGCGACACCTCGAATGCCGGCAGCTGCGTCGTCCGGATCCGATCGGTCGCCACCCGCGGCGAGGCGTCCCAGGTGACAGCGCAGCCATGACCGATGCCGAATGTTCTCGCGTTGCGATACATCAGGTCGGCACTCTGCAGATCGGGGTCGTCGCCAAGGCGGTTGGGAGCACCACGGTCGAGCAGCGCCGGGGGGGCGGTGCTCACCGTGATTTCGGCTTGAAACCATGCATGCGCGTCACGAAGTTCGCCCTTGCCGGTTCTGGCGGTGTTCCGAAGAATTGCGGAGATCGTGACCGTGCTGTTCCGCGGTGTGCGCGTGAGCGTGTACAGCTGAAGTCCGGGTGCCACGTCTCGCGTCATGGTGCCCACCGTCGCGATCGGGTGGACGACCGTATCGATCTGCGCTACAGCGCGGGTCCACGATGACGGCTTCGCCCGGCCTCGTCGGCGTCCTGTTGTGTCCTCCGGAGGCTCGTCCACGTCGACGGACGGCACGTACCGGGCTGCGGCGATGTCGATGCTCACGGACTCCACCGAGTTCGCGTCCACGGTGAACGTCAAACCCATCGACGACGGATACCGCATCATCGACTGAGCAACGGGCGTGTCGCCGGCGCTGTCCTCGGAGTCGGACTCGGCGCTGTCCGGCTCGGGTTCTTCCTGGAGCTCGTCTTCCGTCGGCCACAGCACGCCCACCACGTATCGGTCCAATGGCAGCTCGTCCAGGACCTCGTCGTCACCGAGCCCCGGACCGAACAGATCCTTCGTCAGTTGGTCGACCATCTCTGCCCGGAAGGCGTACATCGACTCGAGCTGGTCATTCGTGTTCGTCATGCTCTTCCGTCCCACTTCGAGTCCCATTGCGGTCGCACCAACCCCGACAATCGGGGTGCCAGCCAGATGCCGGATTCACCCAATCCTGCTTCGGCGCAGACCTCGGGCGAGCCCGTCACGGACTCCACCGTCATCACGGTCGCCCCGTTCATCACCATCGGAAAAGCGGAGTTTCTGATGCCGAAGAGTTTCCTGACGCTGCGTCCGAACTCCTCGTCAGTGCGGGCGAAGGCCGCACCCTCGGCCTCGTGAACGAGGTAGATCGGAGCGTCGCGAGTGCTCCACCCTGTATCCAGAGTCAGCGTCACGGGCGCGCCGGTCAGTCGACCCGACGCGAGGAGGGCCTGTGCGGCATGAACCGACTCGACCTCGTCGGTCGAGAACGGGATATCCGTCGTGACGTCGCCGTTGCGGAACTCGATGGCGCGAACGCGCTGACCGCCTCGACCGTGGACCTTCTCCATCCACCGTCCGGGCGGCGCATCCTGCTTCTTCATCCACGCCTTCGCGGGCTTCGGACTGCAGCGACGAACCTCGTCGCGAGCTCGACTCAATGCCACGTAGTTGCGCCGCGCTATCGCAAAGTCGTCCTGGTCCGATTCCCAGTCGGTATCGAGGAAGAACACGCGGTCGAACTCGAGGCCTTTCGCTCGATGCACGGTCGACACCACGACATCTTCGGTGTTGTCGGCCAGTAGCGCAGTCGGTATCCCGTAGCCCCCGATAGCGCGCCGAATGCGCGATATGTCGAGCTCGTCCGGTGAACGGAACACACCCTCCGCTTCCTTCAAGACACTCCACGCCGTGTCGGGATCGGCCACGGACGTCGAACGGAGCGCCGTGACGACCTCGTCGCGACGAGTCACCGCACGCGGCAACAACCTTGCCAGTTCGGATACCCAGGCGCTCGCGCCTTGCTCTTGTGAGGGTCGACGCAGCGTGTGACGAATCTTGAGCGCGGTGAGCATCTGCGATACCCGGAGCGCATCTCCGTTGGTCTTGGTGAGTACGGCGGTTGTCCGACCGGCACGGTAGACATCGGCCAGCCATACTTCCGGGTCGACGGGCGTGAGTTCTGCGATGAACGCATCGACGACCGCCCGCGCCTTCGTGCCGTCGTTCATCGTCCGCAGACGGTGACCGAGATCGACGACCGCGAGTGGGATCTGACCGCGCGCCCGGAAATTGCGGGCGAGCGACGTAACCCGCGTGTCGTCGAAGCGTTCGAATTCCGTGAGAATCTCCGTGTGTGCGACGCGCTCGGCGTCCGTCAGCTGGAAGTCGTACAGTGCCTGGTTCGGGTCGCCGAGAGCGGTGAATCCGACCTCCGATCCCACGCGTTCGATCAGTGCCAGCGCGAGGCGCGCCCGCTTCCCGACGAGATCCTGGACCTCGTCCAGAACGATGTGGCCGAGGTCGTCGAGCATGGGCAACTCGGTCTCGTCGTCCTCGAGCAACTGGGTTGCTTGCTCGATCCGTCTGTCGAACGTCCCCGACGGGTCCAATCCGGCATCGATGATGACGCGGCTCGCGAACGAGTCGAAGGTTCGGATCTCCGCGCCGGCCAACCCTCGGGTCGCGAGTCGTTTACGCACGGCGGCGACGGCCGCGCGCGAGAAACTCAGGACGAGAACCTCCGTAGACAGCGAGAATTCGTGCTCGGTCGCGAGGAACTCCAACCGGGCCGCCACAACCTCGGTCTTGCCCTGACCTGCTCCGGCGACGACCACCAACCGGTCGGACGGAGCCGCCTCGGCCACCGATTTCTGACGTGGGTCGAGAGCGAGAGCGCCATCCGGTTCAGCGGGAGCGGTGGGGGCTGCGGCCGAGACGTCCAACACAATGGTGTCGTTCGCAGAAACCGTGTCGTGCGCTGCGTTTCCGACGCCGGCCGCGGCTGACTCGGCCGCATCCGCGGCCGCGCGGCGACGGTCCCGGAACCGCACCAGGGGATCCACCGCACCGAGTCGCGCACGCATTCGGTCCCTGAACTTGCCGCCGGTCACCGGCGGTAACGAGCCGGAACCCGTCGACGACAGCTGCGAATCGGAACCGATGTCGGGTGTCTGAATGCCGAGTGACGACATCGCGCGGGCAAGCCGCGCTTCCAGGACACTCAGCGCTTCGCGATCTCCCCGGATGAGCAGATCGCTTGCATCCGCGATGTCGGACCATTGGTCGAGGCGACTGCGCAGAGCTCTCACGTCTCGTAGCGGGTCCTCCTCTGTCGACGGCGGAGCATCCCGCACCAGTAACGCGGGGCTCATCGTCAACGACCATTCGACGTTGTCGTTCCTCCGCGCCCGTAACGCGGAAGCAAGCGCCGGTCGCACATCTGCCAGAACCCGCTGTCGAACGTGCGAGCCGAATGGAAGGTCGTTGCGCTCGAACAAGTTTGGGCGGATAGCCGTTTGCGTGTCCGGTTGGTCGAGGAGCCCACCCACGGATTCTGTGTCGAAGTACAACGACGACGCCAGATCAACCCGAAGCAGAAGACCCCGCTCGTCGGACCTCGGATTTCCCCCATCGACGGGGTCGTCGGTCGCGACCGCCCGCGACGTGCTCGCCTCGACCGACCGAAGCTGTACACGACGACGAACCACGTGCGAGTCGATTCCCAGTTCCGGCACGTACAGACGCCACGCAGCGAGGTACAGCTCCTTGCTCGATGTCGCCCCGGACTGAAGAAGCTCGTCCAGAGCGTCGAACAGCTCGGCACTCTCGGCGGTTCGACTCTGACGCCTCGCCCAGGAGTTCCACTCCTGCCGGTAGCCGGTGAACAATCGCTCTACATCGACGCCGTACTCGCGACGGTAGAACTCCGCCTCGTGCCGTAGTTCGGAGAGGTCGACAGCCAAAGGTTGCGATCGCCAGTCCATCAGCTCGCCTGCGTCGACGAGGCTGTCCAGCGGCCAGAGCATCTCCGGCGGTACGTCGTTCGCGGTGACATCGGGCCGAAGAAACTGCAGCCCCTCGGACGTCGGGGCCACGCCCATCGGGAGTTCCCCGTACGCATCGGCGAGATCGGCGAGGACCGTCGGCTGCGAAGCCGGAGCGTTGACCGCGGACGCGCGAAGCGCCTTGACACTCGACTCCAGCGATCTGAGCACAGCAAGCCCATCCAGCGTGTCCAACGGTCTCCGTTCGTCTGTTCGGGCAGTCGCACCTCGACGCTACCGGGAGGTCGGTCGGTTCACGTCGCAATGATCGACGCGGTCACGTCGTCGGATGGCGCCGGGTTCTTGATCTCGGCAACTCGGGCCCTAATCGTGTCTTTCGCTCCGTCGCTCATCTGCACCGAAATGAAGTCGTTGAGCAGGGCCGGATCGGTGGTCACGCGTGATGCACGTTGCTTGACCCGCCAGGTCTTGGCGTCGCGCGGATCACCGAACGTGACGACTCCGACACCGTTCTCCCCGGCGACGGCGCACACCTCGAATACCTGCGCTTCGGTCGCCGTTTCGAGATGTGGTGGTACGTAGAAGAATACCCACGCGCGCGTTGCGGCGCGGCGGTGAGCCAAGGCCTCGTACACCGCGGCGATGTCGATCGACACGAACGACTTCACTTCGATACTGGAGACGTCCATCGACAGTTGCGGAACGAACTCGAAATTCGCAAGACCGACGGTGACCAGGTCCGGGCGCGTCCATCGACCACCAGTAAGTCGACCACCTTGCATGGCGGTGTTGTCGACCGCGATGGGAACGAGTCCCAGCGTCTCTTTCCATTCCTCGACGGGAACTTCGCACAACGGTGCGTACAGGAGGGATTCCTTCACCTTCGCGGACGGGAGCGCCCGGCCCTCATCGGTCAGGCCGAGGGAACCCCATCCGCCGGCCACGCTGACGGCCAGCTTCTTGGCGATGAGGTTCTTTCGCGATGCGTCGTATCTCTTGTCACTGAATTTGCACCGCTGTTGCAGCGTCTTGTGTCCGACGGCGTCGCCCGCCTTGTGCAACTGGTCGAGAACTTCGTTGTCGTCCACCGTGATCTGCGGAACCCTGGCCATTGTCGAGCCCACCCCCTCTGTCGTCGCTCCGGAGAGCCGGTGCTGTCAGTACCCGCTTGCTCGGTTCACCATGGCGTCGTCACGGGTGCATGTCCAGCCATAGGGTCGGAGTGCCTCGAGAATCTGCTGTTCGTCGGCCACATCGAGATGCAGATACGTGCCGTTGTGCACGCTGTCTTCCACCCGGCCGAACTTCTCACGTACCGCCGCCGGCACCTCCCGGAGCATGTCGCGGGCAGGCCACGCCGGCCAGTCGCCATCGGCATGACCCGGAACGGCATCGAGATCGTAGGGCTCGTCGTCTGCAGGAACATCGGCCTTGCCCGCGTCGAATTGCTCGACGACGCCTGCCCAGGTGTCCGGACTCAGATTCCGCTTTGCATCACCCCATGTCGCGAAATCCGACCGCAGAATCGAAAGCTGTTCGGCGCGAGCTTTCGGTACGAAGACCAGCGCACCATCGACATCACCGTAGACATAGTCGGTCATGCAACGAGCCTGTCACGGACTGACGGTCCACGGCTGGGATTCGAGCTGATTCGCGGCGCACCCATGCGGCGGCGAGTTCGGCCACGTTGTGCGGGCTCAGATCCCCAGCCGCGCAGCCAACTCCGCCCCACCGACGTCTCGGATGTAGGCCGGATCCCCGCACACCACCAATTGGTCTCGCGCCCTCGATAATCCGACGTAGAGACGCTCTCGTGACCGATCCCGCCCGCCGGACTCGTTCACAGCGAGCACGACCGCTCGCCGTTCGAGACCCTTGAACCCGAGAACGTGCCCGTAGAACACCTGGTCGTGGTCCCAGAAGCTGCTCCAGTACTCGGCCTGCCCCTCTGCCTGACGTGAGACCTGCTCGGGGTGCCGGGTACCGGTCGTTAGAAGCGCGACATCCTGCTCCCGCCATCCCGACTCCAACAACACGTCGATCTGGTCGTCCGCGTGGTCCAGTGCATCCGCCGCCGAGCACGTCACCATCGTCACCGCGGGTCCGTCCCCACCCAGCAATCGCATGCGTTGTCCGGCAAGCGGACCGAAGCACGTCGCGATCTGCTTGGTGTTCCGGATGTTCTGATCGAGCACGATCGGCACCAGGTCCAACGGCGGGGTGCCGTGCCGGTCGAACACTCGCTGCGCCTCGTCGCTGAAGAGGTAGATGGAGCCGTCCTCTGCACTCCGGAGGGATTCGACCACAGGACTCCACCACGCATCGGCGAAGTCCTGCGCCTCGTCGACGACCACGGCGTCGAACTTGTGGCCCGGGGCGAGAGCGGCGGCCAAGTCGGCCATCTGGGCGGGCAGGTCCTCCTCCCAGAACTTCACGCTCTCGGCGGTCCTGACCGACTCGTCGGGGCCCGTCGCCGCGCCCCACTGCATGCCGAGTGCGTGGAACTCGCCGACGTACGCGGGTCGTTCCTTGCGCGGCCACGTCGCGGTCAGCCGCTTGAGATACGACGCCAGGCCGTGCGAGTAGCACAGGAGCGCAACGCGCTTCCCATCCTTCTGCAGGCGGCGGGTCTGCTCGAGCGCAAGAAAAGTCTTCCCGCTGCCGGCGCCGCCACGGATCTCGACACGCTTCAGCAGCCTGGTGGCCCGCAGGATGACCGCTTGCTGCGCGGTCAGCGTGTCCGCGGCGTCCTCGTTCGCTAGGGCTCGCGACAGGACATCCTTCTGCGGCAACCCTCGCCCACCGAGCACCGCCAGCAATTGTTCACCGGATCGTGGATCGAGGGTGCCGTCCGACTTGTGTCGCAGGATGGCACGCAGCGAGTGACCGAGCTGAGGCAGCCCGGCCCGATCGACGACGCTCCACCGTGGGCAGTCGGGAAGCGAGAAGTCCTCAGCAAGTTCGGTGTTCGGCAGGACGACGACATGGGTCCACGGGAACCCCTTGCCCAGCGTCCATCGTGGGTCGTCCTCCACGTAGGTCCGGAGCGCGTACTTCGCATCCCGTACCTGTGCGACAGGGTCTATGGCGTGGTCCGTGCCCTGCCGCGTCTGCACCCAGGTCGATCCGTCGTGCGAGACCTGTCCGCCCTTGACCTCCACACACACGACACCGAGACCGTCGAGGTGGACGACGAAGTCGATCTCGTAGTCCTTGTGGTGGTCGGTGACCCGCCGGTTCGACAGCACGATGTCGTGCTCGCCTAGCTGGTCGACGAGCGCTTCGTAGACGGTCCTCTCAGCGCCGTTCACGAGCGAAGGGGGACCGGGAACATGGGGCATTGGACGAGGGTGCCATCTCATCACATCAGTGATCGGTTTTTCGCTCACGGGATTGTATTCAACCGCAGCAGAACACATCGAACGGCCCGCGTCCTCATCCGCCGACCTCTACTCCAGGGCCGCTAGAGATTCCTTGTGCAAAGCCGGAGAATGGTAACGCCGGTAGGGTGATCGAGAGCCTCGAAGTGCATCGACCAGAACGCCCGACGCAAACTGCCACGGCACGTCGTCCACGCCCCCCAATGGCCAGGTCAGCGAGATGTCGTCACCCGCCGCGGCTACATAACCGTGGTTCGTGAAGCTGACCGAGGGATACTTTTGCGCCAATTCGTCGATCGACAACCCGGAGTCCGCCTCGAGCGCGGAACGTGACACAACCACGGTGACGGTCGGGTTCTCCCCCGCGGGCCTCGTCGCAGCACGAACGTACGCCACCTCCATCGCACCCACATTCACCGTGAAGAGCCGCTGCGAACCAGGCCCCGACTTCGTCGACGGCACGCATGTCACGCCCCAATTCACTCCGGCGTCCGTAAAGGAGTCCGGGACAGCCGATTCGATGAATTCGCCGAGCCAGCGCAGCACGCTTCCATCCGAATCGAGTCGGAGGAACTTGTCCACTTTCGTCTGCTGTCGGGAACTGTCAACTGCGCTGGGGACCTCGTTCGGCACCGCATCAGCAGCAGTGTCTTCGACTCCATCGGCCAGAATGAAGTCTGCGGTCGATCTCTCGACGGCTTCCTGCACCGGAACAGGAACGGTTTCGCGGTCGTCAGCCGAGACGGTTGCCGCCGCTGCGAGTTGAGGGCAGTGAGAAATCTTGTAATTGGACTGCCGCTGCCGCATCACGGCAAGAGCGTGGTGAGCTGCCGCGTCCACAACGCCCGCAATGGCGAGTGCCGCCGACATCCTCGATACGTCGTCGATCACAACGACCCGTTCGTGCACTCCCGCAGACTTGTGCGCGCGCGGGCCCAACTTCACGCCAGGGCCGAGCCGTCGCCAGTCCCCCTTACGCGGTAACCGGCTCTTCGGTATCCGACTGCCGTCGACGAACATCCGGACCTCGAGCCGGTCCTCGTTCGGTGGGGACCACACATAGAACGTCTCGAGCATGGCCATGGAGATGCACGTCAGGCGTGCTCGAGAGGAGCCGGGAATGCAACTGATCGTCCAGAAGGTGCCTTCGGTGCGAACCGGAACGGGAACACAGGCGCGCAGGTAGGCGCCAACCGCATCAATGACCTCACTGCTGCGGGGATGCTGTTGCAAGCGTGCGAACGATGATGCATGAGCCGCCAGGTGGTTGCTGTCGTACGGAGGAGGTGACGACAAGTCCGCCGCGTTGACGCCGGATGGATCTCGCAACCACGCCGATTGCTCCGCCGGAGCCATTACGTCATCGAAGACGCTCTCGCCGGTCAAGGTCATGGCGTGTTCGCGATTGCGAAGAATCAGCCCGTTCCTCTGCGCGTCGTGCACCAGCTTTCGCTCGACGGTCCGCAGTTCCATCGGGTTGCCGGCCATCTCGCGCACTCGGAAAGCTCGAATGTCACCGTGGAGCCGGGAATGCTGCCCCAGCCGCGCACGCAGGTCGGTGGAGATGCCGATGTACGCCTCGTGATTCTCGGCTTCGAAGATGTACAGGCCACTGGTTTTCGGCGTCAGCTCGTCGAGCCAGTCACGGCTGTACTCCCGCTCGACTCCGAAGCCGTTGTCCGCCGACCACCTCGCCAGGCGCGCGTCTCCACACCACATCGCAAATCCTCCCTCACACCGATCGAGAACATAGCCGGTCTCGGCACCGCAGACCCGACCTTACGGTCGATTTGTCGTGATCATGTGGTCGGTCACCGCTGGGCCGGCGTCTCTGTGTCACCGACCCGCCCGACGCCGATCGTCGTCGGAAAACCCTGCGGCCTTGCGCATCCCGTACGCCCGCTTCCGATCCTGGTAACCGGACACCGCAGAGAAGGCCGCGTTCACCCCTTCGGACGACGCGGCATAGGTGAGCGACTTGTCCCTCGTGAAGCCCATCTGCGCCCCGGTTTCGACCGCGTCCATGTTGGCGCCCAGGAACACGAAATCCCACCCGTACTGCGATTCCTGCTGCTCGATCG
Source organism: Rhodococcus sp. PBTS 1 (assembly GCF_001620025.1). Taxonomy (NCBI): domain Bacteria; kingdom Bacillati; phylum Actinomycetota; class Actinomycetes; order Mycobacteriales; family Nocardiaceae; genus Rhodococcus; species Rhodococcus sp. PBTS 1. The sequence continues at coordinate 665,428 of NZ_CP015219.1, read as the reverse complement.
AAGCGCGCACCTTCTGATGCGACCACTCGCGACTGGAGTTCTCGTGGCCGTCCGTCATGACGAGCACCGTGACCGATCCCGGTCGCCGCTCCTCCGGCAGCGCCGCGAGTGCCGCCCCGACCTCGGTGACGAAGGTGCCCACCGCGTCGTACAACGCCGTCATCCCCCGCGGCAGCAGTTCGAGCCCGCCCACTTCGTCGATCGGTTTCGACTCGTAGACCATCTCGTATCGGTCGTCGAACTGCGCGAGCGTGACCACCGTCGAGCCGTCGTGTCCGCGCTCGGACTGGATGAAGCTGTCGAAACCGCCGCGGGTGTCGTCGGCGATCGACGCCATCGACCCGGAGCGATCGAGAAGGGCGGCCACGAGGGAGAGGGACGGATCGGTCATGAGGGCTCCTGACACGCGGTGCGATCGAATGCGGGGACTGTGGAGGATGGGTCCGACATCGAATCCCTGTTCACCCGAGGGCCACCGTGACACCACCCGAGAACAGGGAATCGTGCAGCTCGATCTCCGACGGAGACACCCCGGTCGGGATGTCGAACACCAGGGTTGCGACCAGCGAGTTCCCCGGATTAATTTGCGAGAAGCCGAGATTCGGATCCTCGGTCACCGTCGCCACGGTGTCGGTCGAGTACTCGCGCCCCTGCGCGTCGAGCAACTTCTGCGACGTGGTGTCGAACAACTGCTGCTCGTTGCCGATATTGGTGACATTCACCGTGACCAGCACGTACTCACCCTGCGGCGTCTGAGACGTGAACTGGTCCCCCACCGAGGTGACACCGCGTTCGACATTCTGGACCACGAACTCGAACTTGCCATCTTGTACCGCGGCCCCGATCCCCGGTGTCTGACCGCCCTCCGCGGGCGCCTCGGCGTTCGGCGCAGCTTGAGAAGTCGTGTTGTCGACACCACCGCCCGACCCGCTCTCACCGCCACCGCCGGCCAGGTTGACGACGACGCCGATCACGATCAGCGCGCCGAGGACGGTGAGAATCTTGTGGCGCAAGAACCAGTTCTTCTTGGCGGGCGGCTGCTGCGGGTAGGGGTTCCGCGGAGGCTGAGTCATGGTGTTTCCTCTCGACACGTCGAGCACCGGTCGATGCTTCACGACGAGCACACCGCACCCAGCCCGCTCTCCACCTCGTCGAACCGGTCGACCTTTCTCGTCCTTTCGGGCGGATTCCGCGACCGAAGAACCGACGACCGTGTCGGACGGTCCCCGTAACGTCGGCAAGGTGTCCACGACTGCAGCCACGGTTCGGCGTCGCGCCTGGACCGTCGGCGCGGTGACGCTCAGCCTGTTCTGCACGATCATGACGGTGGGCCTGGCCGGAATATCCGGTACTCCCGCCTGGAACGCCGGGCTGGGATTTGTCCTCAACGTCGCGGCGGCGGTGGCGCTGGTCTGGCGGCACGACAAGCCCTGGATCGTCCTGGCGATGTCGGTCGCCGGACCGCTGTTCTTCGCGACCGATGCCACGGCCGCGCTCATCACGTTGTACGCAGTCGGCGCCAGGGCGGGCGGGCGTCGCCTGGTCGGCGCGGCGGCGGCCGTGTACCTGGCCTGCGCGGTTTCGCTGACATACGACGCGTCCCGACGACGTGATTTCTCGGTATTGACGCTGGGCGTGAAGCAGATCGAGGGTCAGCCCCCTCCGACCTGGTCGCTCCCGTGGTGGCTCCCAATGCTCGTCGCCGCGGTGCTCGTCGCCGTGGTCGTGGGCCTTTCGCAACTACGCAGAACGAGGTCCGACCTCGACGTGGCGGTCCGGTCGAGAAACGAAGCAACCGCGCAGTCTCGGCGTCTGCACGAAGACATGCTGATTCAGCAGGAACGTGCGCGCATCGCGCGCGACATGCACGACACGCTCGCAGCCGGCCTCAGCCGGATCTCGCTGCTCGCCGGCGGATTACAAGTCGGAAGTACCGACGGACCGGAGAAGGTCTCGAACACCTCGGCGCTGATCCGTGCCACTGCGCACGACTCCCTGGACGAGCTCAAACGCATCATCGGCGTTCTCCGTGGATCGGCGACCGGTGGCGCCGACGCCGGCCGGCGCAGCCTGGCGGGTATCGGCGACCTGGTCGATGCGGCGCGTTCGGCGGGATGTCGGGTGACCTTGATCCAGGACATTTTTCCGGGGACCGTCGGCGACCTGACCAGTCACACCGCGTATCGCATCGTCCAAGAGGCCCTCACCAACAGCCAAAAGCACGCACCCGGTTCGCCGCTGCAGATCACTGTTAGCGGTGCCGACACCGACGGCATCAGTCTGGTCGTGCGAAACCCGGCGGCGTCCGGGAGTCCAGGGCCGGGATTGCGGAGCGGGTTGGTCGGTCTGGCCGAACAAGCGCAGACGGCAGGCGGATGGGTGCGGTGGGATGTCCACGGTGGGGAGTTCGTCCTGTCGGCGTGGTTGCCCTGGTACTCGTGACCCGGCTCAGTTCGACTCGACGTCCACGACGGAATCTCTAGATCCAATGGGTCGGCCGTGTCGGTGTCGTTCGCTACGGTCGACGCATCATGGGTTCCGAAGCGCAGATTTCCGTTCTCGTTGTCGACGACGATGCATTCGTCCGGCGCGGAATGACAGACATCTTCGCGGCGACCACGGACATCGTCGTCGTGGGGTCAAGGTCCGACGGCGACGAGGTCCCCGCGGCTGTGGAGGCCACGCGCCCGCACGTCGTGCTGATGGACCTGATGATGGGACGTGTTGGCGGGCTCGACGCAACACGGACATTGATGACGATGCCGGATCCGCCGAAAGTCGTCGCGATGACGGCGATGGATGTCGACGACCTGGTGGTCGAAGCCGTCAAAGCCGGTGCCCACAGCTTCCTCAGCAAATCCGAGCCGCCCGAGACCTATCACCAATCGGTCCGGGCCGTCGCGGCCGGCAACACCCTCTTCTCCGAGGACTCGTTACGCCGCATCGTTCGACACTCACCGTCGCAGCGACCGACGGTCGCTCTGGACTCGCTGACGGATCGCGAGCGGGAAGTGCTGGCCGTCATGGCGTCCGGCGCCACGAATGCCGACATCGCGCGGCGGTTGTTCATGTCGGAGACGACGGTCAAGTCCCACCTCGCGTCGGTGAACCACAAGCTGCGGGTGTCCAACCGAGTCGGAGCCGCACTCACGGCCTTTCGGTGCGGACTGGTCGAGTAGCTCGTGAGCAAGCAGCCGTTGGTGCGCCACGGCTGTCCAACGCGATCATTCGGGCTCTGCACCAGTCGCGATCCCGAGCGCGGCACGCTACGAAGACCTCCCTGTTACCGACGTCGCCGTGACACTGCAGCGAAGCGTCGACACGCGCGCCGACGATCCTCGTCGGAGAACCCCGCGATTCTTTGTGTACCAGCCTCCTGTTTTCGCATCTGATAGTGCGACACAGCGGAGAAGGCCGAGTCGATACCCGCAGACGACGCGTCGAACGTGAGTGACTTGTTTCGGGCGAAGCCCATCTTCGCCCCCGTCTCGACCGCGTCCATGTTGGCGCCCAGAAGGACGAAGTCCCATCCGAACTTTGCTTCCTGCCGCTCGATGAGTCGGCGCACGTCGTCAAGCGACCATTGACGGCCAGCAACGGCATGCCCGGCCGTCAGAACCACAACGGTGACCGCCCCCGGCTGGTTCTCCGCCGGCAGTATCGAGTGAAGCGCATCCACCGCCGTGATCCAGTTGCCCAATTCGTCGCACAACGCGGTTGGCCTTCGCGGAAACCCCTGGAGCCTTGTAAGTCCGGCCCCGCCGAAGGACTCCGCCTCGTAGTCCATCTCGAAGTAACCCGGCCCGTAGTCCGACTCGTCAGGGTCGTCGAGCTGCGCGAGTTCGACGATGGTCGAGCTCGATCGACGGCGCTCTGCCTGGGCGAAGCGGCTGAAGCCGCCGTACGTGGCGTCGACGATCGACGGCCTCGACCCCGAGTGGTGAAGCAGAACGGAAACGAGTGAGTTCGAAGGACCGGTCATCGTGACTCCTGGGGTGCGGTGCGTCCGAGTGCACGGAACGTAGAGGATTGCTCCGACATCACGGACGGTCGTCGACTTCGCGCCACGGTGGCACCGTACGAGCGATGCGCAGATGCGGGACCTCGGACCAGGGGTCACCGTAGTTGTCGTACGGGTCCCCGAGTTCGGACAGCCGCTCCTCCCCCAGCGCGGTCAGGTTCGCCCTGAACACTTCGGTTCGGCCGAGGACCTCGGTATCCCCGTTCAGGTACCCGGCCTCCCCCTGGTACCCGTACGCAATGCGGTGGAGCGCCTCGTCGACGGACACGTCCCACACCTCGAAACGGCCGTCGTCGGACCAGCCGCCCAGCTCGATCAAACCACGTGTTGCCAGATCTCGAACGACCTCCGCGACGTCGGGGGGAGCCGATGTTCGAGGAGTAATTCGCCCGGCAAAGAACAGGAACTCCCCGAACGACATCCAGTCCTCAGCCAGGGAGGAGAGTAGAAAATTCTCGAGTCGGATATCAGTCATTTCACATGCACTTTCACAATCGAACCGTCGGGATAGCGTATGTCCATTGTTGGACCTCCGGACTTGCTGTCTTGTCGGTACCGCAACTCGGTCCCGTCCGGCAAAACCACTCCGGTCCCGGGGTAACGTCCGACGTCGAGCACCCGCCCTTCAGAGGCCACTCTGTCGTAGATCGAAGCCACCTCCGCCGGAGTGTCCACCTGACGGAACGGCGGGTTCTTCCCTGGTTCAGTAGCCGACTGAACCGCCTCACGCACGCCAGCCTCGTCGATCGGGCCGGAACTTTCGAAGAATGCATTCGGAATGGCCTCTCGAATGCTCTCCCACGCCTCGATTCCGAACCTGTCGACCAACGCGAATGCGATTGCTCCGGCCGAGAGAACCCCTGCCGCGATCATGGCGCTCACGGCCGCGTCCACAGCCCACGCGATTCCGACCGCAACCGGCAAGAACGTCCGCGCATGGTTGTCGACCAAGGTCCGCGACGCATCGTCGATGGATCGAGCGACCGACTCGTCCGCAACGATCAAGGCCCGTAGCTGCGACGAGACCACCGCGGCATGCACCTCGACAGCGTCGGGTGGACCGGTCACCGACCACTCGGACGTGACCGTGCAGCCCGCCGCCTCCGCGGCCAGAACGGCGTCCAGGAGTTGCGTCCGAGCGTGGTCGAGGGTCGCCTCGCCGTCTCGGACCGCGCGTTCCAGCGCACGAGCTCCGCGAGAGAGCTGTCGCGCAGCATCGACATGTCGTTGCAGGCTGCGCACCGCGGCATCCCCGGCCTCACCGCTCCAGGCATCACGCAGTTGCCCCACACCGGTGTCGAAGGCCGAGGCGCAAAACTCCACGGAGAGCGTGACGTCGGCGATCCCGGTCGCGTCGGTCAGCATCGCCGCCGACTCCCAGGTCGCCACAGCTTCCCTGTCGCGAAGGGCCTCAGAGACCGCCATTCGTGACCCCACCGAGTCGGGCCGCGTTCGCGGAATCCACGACGTTGTAGCCGACCGCGGATGCCGCCACTGACCGGGCCGTCGCCGTGACGCCGGCGGCTAGTTCTTTGATCGCGGACGACAGACGCCTGTTCGCCCTTGCCATCGCCGCTGCAGTGGCCGCGCCCGGCATCGCAACCGCGGCGCGCGCTGCGGGCACCGCGGCAAGTCGTTCCGCCTCGACGAGAACGGTACGACTGACGAACTTCATGGCCTCGATGTCAGCATCGACGAGCATCTCGCCTCACCCCCGAGGGGTAGGACGCAGCACGACCCCCGTCGGTTCCGCCGATCTACGCAAGCGGACATCAGCCCGCGCGCAGCACCTCGCTCAACGTCATTGCCCGCCGCGTCGTCACCCGCTCCACGTCGTCGCTCACCCGGCTCAACTCGCCCGATGCGATGGCGGTGTACGTCGACACCCACGCGTCGTTCTGCCAGTCCGGAGCGTTCCACTGCGCGCGCGACGCGTACGCCTCGTCGAGCGTCTCGTTGTGGAACGTCACGTCCCGCCCCCGCACCTCGGCAATCGTGGCGGCCACCTCGGCCATGGTCAACGCTTCGGGGCCGGTGAGGTCGTAGGCCTTGCCGACGTGCGACGCGGGGTCATTCAGCACCGTCGCGGCCACCCGCGCCACGTCCGCTCGGGCGACCAGCGATACCCGTCCGTCGCCGGCGGGCCCACGGATCACGCCGTCCTCGCCGGCGAAGTGCTCCATCACATCGGCGTAGAAGTTGTCGCGGAGGAACGTGTGGCCAATCCCCGACGCCACGATGTGTTGCTCGGTGTGAAAGTGGTCCCGCGCCAACGTAAACGTCGCGTCCGGGGCCGCGCCGAAGAACGACGTGTAGACCAGGTGCCGCACCCCTGCCGCGGCCGCGGCGTCGACGAACGTCCGGTGTTCGTCGAGTCGAGTCGCGCTCTCCGACCCCGACACCATGAACAGCACGTCGACGCCGCGCAGGGTTCGAATCGATGCATCCGCGTCGTCGTACGAACACTGCTCGACGGCACTCTCCGGGATCGCCGGTGCCCGCCCGATGTCACGAACCAGCAATCTAATCGCCATTCCAGAGTCCGCGAGGAGTGCCGCTACTGCACCCCCGACCGCACCGGTGGAACCCGTGACAGCAATGGTCGGCGTCATGAGCCGAGCGTACGGCGGCCGACACGACGAAGGTGCGTGCCCGTAAGACTAGGGAAGGGCGTCCTCGAGGCGGCCCGCCATCGTCCGCATCGTGTCGACCAATTCGGGGGGTTCGACGTCGGATAACGCAGCGTCGAAACGCAGCAGCGACGCCGCTACCCCGGCCCAGGACCACGCGCCGATCCGCACGCGGCACCGGCCGTCGTCCAGGCTCTCGACGACGCCGTCACCGACGAACGGCGCGACGGCCGACGCGGGCGCGGCGACCGCCGCCTCCCCGGCACACGCCCACTCCCCGGATGCGGTCCCGCGGAAGTGGCGACGGACGAACTCCCCCGCGGACCCACCGGGAACGTCCCGTGCCGTGAACGTCACGCCGGTGCGCATCTTCGGGCGTATGCGGTCGACGCGGAACAGACGCCAGTCGTCCCGGTCGAGATCGAAACCGACGACGTACCAGCGAGACCCGGCCCCGACGACGCCGTGCGGTTCCACCCGGCGGGGCGGCCCCACGGGTGAGACCTTCTCGTCGACAACGTAATCGAAGCGCACCACTTCTCGCGCCCGCGCCGCCTCGCCCATCGCCCGGAGGACATCGGCATCGACAGGGTCGACCGTCGTCGGCATCGAGGCGAATTCAACGGCGTCGACGCGGCGTCGTACTCGGTCGGGCATGATCCGTCGCAACGTGGCCAGGGCGCGCTCCGCCGCGTCACCGACGTCGACACCCACCGACGGGACCATCTGCAGCGCGACCGTCAAGGCGATCACCTGCTCGTCGTCGAGCAACAGGGGCGGTACCGCGTCGCCTGCGTCGAGTCGGTACCCGCCCTCGGAACCCCGCACCGCCGACACCGAATAGCCGAGCTCACGGAGCCGGTCGACATCGCGCCGAATGGTGCGCGGGGTGACGCCGAGGCGATCGGCCAGCACGGTCCCCGACCACTCCCGACGCAGCTGCAGGAGCGAGAGCAAGGCGAGCATCCGCGACGACGGTTCCGACATGCGTCCCACTATCGCGCACCACTAGGACAGGATCTGACCTATATCGCTGAGAACGTGGTCTGCAGCGGCCACGAGGCCGGAACTCCGGAAGAAGGATTCACCGTGACCATCATCAGCGCACTGCACGTCAACCTCCGCGGCAACGCCCGCGAGGCGCTCGAGTTCTATCAGTCGGTGTTCGGCGGCGAGCTGACGGCCTTTCCGTACGGCGACACCCCGTCGGGCCAGGGCCCGGACCAGGCCGACCAGGTGGCGTGGGGCGAGGTGAGCACGCCCGACGGGTTCCGCATCATGGCGTACGACATCCAGGACTCGCTCGAGTATCACCCCGGCGAGAACGCGTTCTACAGCGCGCTGCGTAGTCCCGACGCCGACGTCATCACCGCGGCCTTCACCGGATTGTCGGCCGGGGCAACGGTCTTGGTGCCGCTGGGCCCGGTCGGCTTCTCACCGCTCTACGGGAAGCTGGTCGACAAGTTCGGTGTCGTGTGGATTCTGGACGTCATCCCGCGGTGGTGACCCCGGTGCACCCGGCTTCGACCGATCAGTCGTCGACCTCCACGCCGTACCGGACAGCCAACGCGCCCAAGCCGTCGTCGTAACCCTGTCCGATCGCACGGAGGCGCCAACCGGTCCCCCGGCGGTACACCTCCGTAAGCAGCAGGGTCCGCTCCGTGGTCGCCGCATCGAGAACGGCTGTGGCAATCGATCTTTCGGGACCCGCGACCGACAGGGACACCGCACCGACGTCGCCGAACGTGTTCTCGCCGTCGACCGCGGCGGCGACCACAATGCGCTCGATGTCGTCGGGCACCAGCGCGAGGTCCAGACGAACGCCCTGCTCGCGATCGCCGTCGACCGTCAGAGCGACGGCACCGTCGGACGTTGCGGGGGCGTTGTAGAACACGAAATCCTCGTCCTCGGACACCACTTCGTCGCGGGTGAGCAGGAACGCCACCACGTCGACCGGCAGCGTCGGGCCCGACGCGTTCCACGAGGCGTCGATGGTGAACGCGGTTGTCGACGCCTCGAGGTCGATGACGGCCCCGCGTGAAAGCTGTGGCGCATCAGTCGTCTCGGCCTTGCGCGGGGTCAGCGGTGCCGCGGCGGGGACGTCCAGGTTCAGGGCGCGATCGACGTCGTCGGCAGCGAGAACCGTCAGACCCCGCTCGACGACGCGTGGCATTCTCGGATCCCCGTCACCGCCGTCGAGGATCAACACCGCCGAGACGCTCGCATGGAGGTTGACGGCAGGACGCGCGCCGAGTTGCACGAGACGCGAACGCATCACAACGGCCTCACCGTGCGTTCCGCCCATCACCAGGACGCGGCGGTTAGCCCACGGACCGACGACGGGCGTCGGCTTCGCTGGCACGACAACCACCGGTGTTCGCTCCGCCTTCGGCGCACCGGGTCGAATTGTGCGGACGAGATTGAGGATTCGCTGTTCGGAGACCACCTGGAGTCCGTGTTCACGGGCTCGACGCACCTTGACGCTGTCCGACGACGGATCCGAACAGACCACGACACTGGTGTAGCGACTGACCGAGTTCATCACGTCGAGGCCGGCGGCGGTGAGTTGTTCGGCGAGTCGGAGACGCGGAACACGGGTGTCGCCACTGATGACCACGCGCATGCCCTGCACCAGGCCGACCGTTGGGTCCAACGGACCGGGATTCCGCCACGGGCATGGAGTTCGCGGAATGGAGTCGGGGTAGACCGATATGCGTTCGGTGCAGGCGACCACGGGTAACGGTAGATCGAGCGAGCGCGCCAATCGCGCACTGTGCGTGAAGATCTGGGCAAGTACGCGTGCGTCGTCGTACGCGTCGTGGGCCCGAGACTGCCGAATCTTCCACCGCCGCGCCAGCGTGGACAGCGTGTGATTCTCGAGATCGGGCTGCAACCGACGGGACAGAGCGAGGGTGCACAACCGGTGTTCCGTCGGCATCGTCACCTTGGCACGGAGGTGTTCACGGTGGAGGAACCCGTGATCGAAACTGGCGTTGTGCGCCACCATGGTGCGGCCGGCGAGCAGGGTCATCAGGTGCGGCGCCGCCTCGTCGAAACGCGGCGCTCCACGCAGACGCTCCCTCGTCAGACCGTGGATGTGAACAGGACCGGGATCGCACCCCGGGTCGATCAGGGTGGACAGTTCCTGGCCCACCCTGCCGTCGTCGTCCAACGTGATCGCCGCGACGCTGAGGACACGGTCCCGGTGTGCCTTCAGGCCGGACGTCTCGACGTCGACCACCACCCAACGATCGGCGCTGGCCGCCGGCGTCCTGAACATCACGCGACCACTCTCGCACGGAAACGGACCGAACCTTCGGGTTCGGCTGAACCTGCGTCAGTGGAACTGCTCGCTGGAACAGCGCAGTCGATTCACGCGCGATCTCGGCCGCGCTGTGGACCGCTCAGCACTTCGCGTGTCGGAGGTCAGGCCGAGGCGTCAGTCCTTGACCAACCCGCCGTCCACGACGAGGTTCTGCCCGGTCACCGCCCGCGCCCACGGGGAAGCGAAGAACAGGACGGCGTCGGCGAATTCGGTCGGCGTCGTCACCCGGCGCAGCGGGGTGCTCGCGGCGATCATGTCGAACACGGCAGAGGGGGTGGCGGCGCTGGCGTCCGTCGTTCGCAGAAGGCCGCCGGACACCATGTTGACGGTGATCCCGTCGGGACCGAGATCGGCGGACAACGTGCGCGTGAGTGCCAACAGGGCCGCCTTCGCAGCCGTGTAGTCGTGGTACGGGACGACGGGGTTCTGCACGAGATTCGTTCCGATGGTGACGATTCGGCCGAACCCCGCCTTTCTCATGCCTGCCAGCACGGCCTTGGTCGTGTTGAGCGCGCCGGCGACAGAACCCCTGAACTGCTGATCGAACGCGTCCCACCCGATGGTGTCCACCGAAGCGCGCGCATCACCGTCGAACACGAAGTCGACGAGAGCGTTGCTGACGACGGTCGTGACCGGTGCGTCGAAGTGATCCCGTGCCGCCTCGACCATGTCGACGACGTCGGATTCGACGGTGACGTCGGCCCGAACAGCGCACGCCCGTTCGCGTCCGAACTCGGTCACGAACGCCTGCGCCGACTCCTCGCTGCGACGGTAGTTCACGACAACGCGGGCGCCCTGGGCCAAGAACGCCCGACTGATCGACGCACCCAGGCCCCGAGCGCCACCGGTCACGAGCACCACCTGATCAGCGATCGCTGTCGCCATCTCGACATCCCTCCGCCGGCATGACCCGGTCAGGTTCGACGGGTGTGTTCTCAGCCGGCCGCCCGGCACCCCGTGTCGAGTCCATGCAACCACGGCGCGAGCGAGAGAGAGCCGCGGGCCTTGCTCAGGGTTGTCGGAGACTTGTCCCCGTCGGCGTATCGCGAGCCGTCCGGCGGCAGCATCGCGACGGTGATGGACGGATGGGCGGGGCGGATCGAGGGCGCCGTCACTCGCTGGTGACGCTCGGGGTCGCCAGCCCCCGGACGACGTCGTCGAGCCTGTCGGCGACGACGTCCGGGCGCGCGAACGCCGGCGTCAGCACGCCCTCCTCGCGGGAACACCACCCGGTGCGCAGACCAACTCGACTGGCGCCGTGCAGGTCCCACCCGTGCACGGCGATCATGGCCATCGACGATGCGGGCACCCCGGCCCGCTCGACGGCCAGGCGGTAGGGCGCGGGCGACGGCTTCCAAGCGCGGACGTCGTCGATCGACAGGATCTGCTCCACCCGGTCGCGGATCCCCGCCCGGTCGAGAAAGCCCTCGGTCGACGACGCCGCACCGTTGGACAGCGCGAACACCCGCGCCCCGCTTTTCAGTGCGGCGTCGACGGCAGGCACGGCGTCGGGGTGGGGTCGAGTCTCGGAGAAGCCGCCCAGAATCCACTCGACGTCGTCGTCGGACAACGCCCCGCGGGTGTGGCTGTGCAGGGCGGACGCGGCGACGTCGGTAAACGGGAGGTAGTCGCCCGCCAACGTGAGGGCCATCGCGTCGCGAAGCATGTGGCGGAACCACGGGTCGAGCGAGCCGGCGGGGAGTCCGCGGGCCTGCATGCGGTTCTCCACGGGCTGCAGATCTGCGAGGGTTCCGACCACGTCGAAGACGAAGACCTCGGGTGCGGCTGGGGTTGTCATACCGACGCGCTTACCCATGGACGGGCCGTCGTAAGAGCGCCGACACATCGGCAGCACAGGTCGCGGGCCGTAGGGTGCCGACCGTGGACCAGACAGACATCGTCGTCGCAACATGGAACACGGAATGGGCACCGGCCAAAGGCGCCCGGACCGCAGCGGTTCGCGACAGGCTCGCGTCCACCGCCGCCGACATTCTCGTCGTGACGGAAGGCCGCCGATCACTTCTGCCGGACGGCGGGCATGTCATCGACGCGGGCGACGACTGGGGCTACGGCGTGCAGCCCGATCGGCGCAAGGTCCTCATTCGGTCGCGGTGGCCCGTGAGCGAGGTCTACCGGGCAACCACCGGCGGCGCAGCCGGGCGAGTGGCGACGGCGATCGCCGCCACGCCGGAAGGGCCGATTCGCATCGTTGCCGTCTGCATCCCGTGGTCGTCGGCCCACGTGAGCACCGGGAGGAAGGACGCGACGTCGTGGTCGGAGCACCTGGACTGCCTCGATCGTCTCGACGAGCTCGCCGCCGGTTTCGATCCAGCGATTCCCACGGTCGTCGCGGGGGACTTCAACCAGCGGCTGCCACGCACCCGGCAACCGAAGGCGGTCGCCGACCGACTCGTCGACGTGATCGGTGCCCGCTGGACGATTCACACCGCGGGGGACGTCGAGCACGGTCCCTTGATCGACCACATCGCCTCGGACCTTGCCTGCACCGGACTGAGCACCTGGCCGGGCCGGACGGACGAGATCCGACTCAGTGACCACTCAGGGGTGGCATGTCGCCTCGTACTGCCGACCACAGTCCGCGCGGGATAGGTCGAGTACCTCGCCGTCGTTTGTGCCTGCGTACGCAAGCACAGACCCCGGGTGCCTGCGCTCCCCCACGAGTGAGAGGCCGCTATGCCTGCGTGGACAAGCACAAGCACAAGCACTGCCGAGCACTGCTCCTGCGCCGCATGGGGCAGGCCCTACCTCCTCGCCGGCGCCGTCACCCCACGCTGGTCGAGGATCGGCCGCACCCCCTCCGCGAAGTGGTACGCCTCCTCGAGGTGGGGATAGCCGGACAAGATGAACTCGTCGAACCCGGCGTCGTGGTATTCGCCGATGAGGTTCGCGACCTCCTCGTGCGACCCCACCAGCGCGGTGCCCGCCCCGCCGCGGATGAGGCCGACGCCCGCCCACAGGTTGGGGTAGATCTGCAGCGAGTCCTTGCTGCCGCCGTGCAGGGCCGCCATGCGGCGCTGCCCCTCCGACTGCGACGCCGCATGGAGCTGGTGCGCCTTCTCGACGGCGTCGTCGGGCAGCTCGTCGAGCAGGCGCTGCGCGACGGCCCACGCCTCCTCGGACGTGTCGCGGCTGATGGTGTGCAGCCGGATGCCGTACGTGAGCTTGCGGCCCTCCGCGTCGGCAAGGGCACGCACCCGCTCGATCTTCGCCTTGGCCGCCGCGGGCGGCTCGCCCCACGTCAGGTAGGTCTGCACCCGCTTGGCGGCGACGGCCAGAGCGGGGTCCGACGAGCCGCCGAACCAGAACTCCGGCAACGGGTCCGGCGCCTCCGACACCCGCGCGTCCTCGACGCGGTAGAACTCGCCGTCGTGGTCGACGGACTCCTCGGTCCAGATGCGGCGCACGAGGTCGAGGTATTCGTCGGTGCGCGCGTAGCGACGGTCGTGATCCACCCAGTCACCGAACCGCCGCTGCTCGGCATCGTCACCGCCGGTCACCACGTTGAACAGCACCCGGCCTTCCGAAAAGCGTTGCAGCGTCGCAGCTTGCTGCGCGGCGAGCGTCGGCGGAGTCAGGCCCGGACGGAACGCGACGAGGAACTTCAGCCGCCGCGTCGCCTGCAGCAGCGCCGCCGTCGTGAGCCACGCGTCCTCGCACCAGGTGCCTGTCGGCGTCAGCACCCCCTCGTAGTCGAGGCGGTCGGCGGCCTGCGCCACCTCGGTGAGGTAGCGGAGCGACGGCCGTCGGAACCCGGCCGGCTCGACGCGATGCGACGACGCGTGCGACGCCCCCACGATCGAGCGGCCGTCACCGGCGGTGGGAAGGAACCAGAAGATGCGAGCGGTCACGAGTGAGAACTCCTGCGATCAGTTGGAGGTGGTCGCCTGAGCGACCGCGTCGTTGTAGCGGGTGTCGACGAAGTCTGCGAACTGGTTGCCACCGGGGATGGCACCACCCTCGACGAAGGCGTCGTACAAGGTCTGCTCGGACTCGACGACGCTGTCGTCCAGTGCGATGGCAGGACGCTGGCTGCGGCCCTGCGCCAGTTCACCGGCCTTCGGATCGATGCCGACGGCGGCGGAATACGCGGCGGCCCACTCGGTCGGGTTCGCCTCCGCCCATGCCGACGCCTTGGCGAGGCGAACGACGAAGTCCTGCAACGCCGTGTTGGTCGCGGCATCGTCCAGTGCCTGTTGGGAGGCGATGCCGAAGCCGTACCCGTTGGCGACGCCCTCCGCGGTGGTCAGGGTCTTGGATCCGTTCTGCACCTGCGCGATCGCGGTGTAGGGGTCCCAGATGGCCCACGCGTCGACGTCCCCGGACGAGAACGCCGTCGACGCGTCGGCCGGCTGCAGGAAGACCAGCTGCACGTCGTCGAGGGTCAGACCGGCCTTCTGCAGCTGCAACAGCACGTGACCGTGGGCGGACGAGCCCTTCCCGACGGCAATCTTCTTGCCCTTGAGATCCGCGAACGTCGTTGCGGTCGAGGTGGGCGGCACCAGGATCTGGTCGCCGCTGGCGTCGTTGGTGTACACCGACACGACCTTGATGCGGGCGTTGGCCGCGACGCCGAAGACCGGCGGCGTGTTACCGGTGACGGCGAAGTCGATCTGCCCGGCGGTGGCTGCCTCCACCTGCGGCGGACCGGACGTGAAGGTGGAGAACGCGACGGCGTACGGCGTTCCGTCCAGTTCGCCGGACGCACGGAGCAGCGCCTCCGTGCCGCCCTTCTGATCACCCACATCGAGTGTGACGGTGCTCAACTGGTCGTTCGAGACCAGGGCGGGCGCGTCCGACGACGCGGAGGCGCTCTCCCGCGAGACGCACCCGGCGAGACCGGCCACGCTCAGGGCCAGAACGGCGACGGCTGCGACTGTCCGCGTGGAACGCGCACGAAGGGACGGCGACATGGAGAGGGCTACTTTCGGGATCGGTGAACAGGAACGATCAGTGCACGCCGAGCGCGCTGAGGAGGCGGCTGCGGATGCGGGAGAAGTCGGCGGTCCCGCGGTCGCGCGGACGATCGAGCGAGACGGGGACGGAGTCGATGACGGCTCCGTCCTCGAGGACGAGCACGCGGTCAGCGAGCGCGACGGCTTCGTCGACGTCGTGCGTCACCAGCAGGATGCCGAAGCGGTGTCGGGACCACAGGTCGAGCAGCAGGGACTGCATCGACAACCGTGTCAACGCATCGAGGGCGCCGAACGGCTCGTCGAGCAACAACAGTTCGGGCTCGCCGACGAGGGCGCGGGCCAACGCGGCGCGCTGCGCCTGCCCACCGGAGAGGGTGAGCGGCCAAGCGTTCAGCTTGTCGCCCAGGCCCACCTCGGCGAGCGTGGCGTCGGCGGCAGTCAGGGCCGGCTCCCCGGTCACCCCGGCCGTGTTCAGCCCGTAGGAGACGTTCTGGCGCAGGCTCTTCCACGGGAACAGGCGTGGTTCCTGGAAGGCGACGGCGGGGTGGCCGGCGACGTCGCGTCGTCCGGTGTGGTCGGTGGAGAGTCCGGCGAGCACCCGCAGGATCGTCGACTTACCGGAGCCCGACCGGCCGACCAGCGCGACGATCTCGCCGCGGCCGACCTCGAGGTCCACCGAGCGCAACACGTGAGAGTCGCCGTACCACTTGTCGATTCCGGACAGCGTCGCCACGGACGTGGTGGTCGTCATGCTCATGCCTCCGACCGGTAGCGCAGCGAGCGCTTCTCGAGAATGCGGACGATGCCGTCCGTCGCGATGCCCATCAGCGCGTAGACCACGAGACCGAAGATGATGACGTCGATACGCAGGAAGTCACGAGCGTTGTTGATGATGTACCCGAGCCCGGACTCGGCGTTGATCTGCTCGGCGACGATCAGCGAGAGCCACGCGATCGCGAGGGACTGGCGCAGACCGACCAGTAGCTGCGGGGCGATGCTCGGCGCGATGATGACGGTGAACCGCTGCCACCACGAGAAGCCCAGCACCACAGCGGTGTCGAGGAACTTGCGGTCGATCTGCCGGATGGCAGAGAACGTGTTGAGGTACAGCGGGAACGCCACACCGAGGGCGACGAGCAGGATCTTGGGCGTCTCGCCGATGCCGAACCACAGGATGAACAGCGGGATGAGCCCGAGGTGGGGCAGCGCGCGCAGCATCTGCAGCGGCGGGTCGACGGTGGCCTCGGCGAACCGCGAGAGCCCGACGATCGTGCCGAGCAGGACACCGATCACCCCGCCGAGCAGAAGGCCCTGCACCACACGGGTTCCGGAGACGGCCAGTGCGTGGGCCAACTCGCCGCTGGTCGTCAACTGCCATCCGGCGTCGAGAATGAGCGACGGCGCCGGCAGCACCCGCTCGGACAGCACTCCCGCGGCGCTCGCCACCTGCCAGAGCAGCAGGATCGCCACCGGCGACAGCGCGCGCAGCACGGTCCACCGGCGGCGCTGCCACCAGGACGGCGCGCGGGTGGGTTCCGACGCCGCGGTCCCGCGCACGGTTCCGGCGGGAACCGCGTAGGACGTGACAACCATGGGGCGTGCCTTCCGATCGACCGAACACCGACCTGTCGACGATCGGCGCAATCGGGAGGAAACGCCACAGTTCAAATCGCGGTGAATCGATCTCGCTCTACCTGCGCAGGCGCACACAATTCACACGAATCGGCGGTATGCCGTCGATTCGGGCGACCTGTGTGCAGCCAGGCAGGTCGGGAGGCCGCGGCCTCAGCGCATCGCCCGCCCGGCGGACCCCAGCATCTGCGTCGCCTCCACCACCCGCGCGGCCATGGCGTGCTCGGCGGGCTTGCCCCAGGAGCGGGGGTCGTAGGCCTTCTTGTTGCCGTAGGCGCCGTCGACCTTGAGCACCTGGTCGTACTTGCTCAGCATGTGGCCGGCGATGGACCGCGTGAAGGCGTACTGGGTGTCGGTGTCGATGTTCATCTTCACGACGCCGGCCCGCACGGCCGCCGCGATGTCCTCGGCCGACGATCCGGACCCACCGTGGAATACCAGGTCGAACGGCTTGTCCCGGCCGGTCTCGCCGCCGACGACGGTCTGGATCTCGTCGAGCAGCTCGGGTCGCAGGTGCACCGACTCGGGGTTGTAGACGCCGTGCACGTTGCCGAACGTCAGAGCGGTCAGGTACCTACCCCGCTCCCCCGCACCCAGTGCAGCGACGGTGGCGCGGGCGTCGTCGACGGTGGAGTACAGCTTCTCGTCGATCTCGTGACTCACCCCGTCCTCCTCGCCGCCGATGACACCGACCTCGATCTCGAGCAGCGTGTTCGCCTCGACCGAGCGGTCCAGCAGTTCCCGTGCGATGGAGAGGTTCTCGTCGAGCGGCACGGCGGACCCGTCCCACATGTGCGACTGGTACAGCGGGTCGAGACCGCGGCTTCGTCGCTCGACGGAGTCAGCGAGGAGCGGGCGCACCCAGTCGTCGAGGTTCTCGGCCGGGCAGTGGTCGGTGTGCAGTGCCACCGTCACCGGGTAGTGCGCCGCCACCTCGTGGGCGTAGAGCGCCAACGCCTTCGACCCGGCGAACCGGTTCTGCACGCGGTTGCCCGACAGGTAGAGCGCCGTCCCCACCGACACCTGGATGATGCCGTCGCTCTCCGCGTCGGCGAAGCCCTGGAGCGCAGCGTTCAGTGTCTGCGAGCTGGTGACGTTGATGGACGGGTAGGCGAACCCGTCCTCCTTGGCGCGGTCGAGCATGGCGACGTACTGGTCCGGAGTCGCGATCGGCATGGGAATCCTGTTCTGGTCGAGAGTGGTTCAGCACCCGCAGGAATTGCGGTGATGAAAGCTGGTGGGCACCTGCACACGGCGCGCCGGCCCGTCGTACCCGTCGATCCGTTCGAGCAGCATGTCCACGGCGGCACGGCCCATGGTGCCGACGTCCTGCCCCGCGGCGGTGAGGCGCGGCTCGAACAGGTCCGACCATTCGAAGTCGTCGTAACTCACCAGCGCGACGTCGGACGGGATATCAAGACCCAGTGCCCGTGCGGCTTTCACGGTGCCGATGGTCATGGAATTGTTGAGGCTGACGATGGCGGTGGGCCGATCGGGGGCGGACAACACCTCGCGCACAGCATGTTCTGCGTCGTCGACACGGGAATGTCCGTCGAGAACGTGGCGGGGATCGATCGCGAGTCCACGGTCGGCCATCGCGCGGAAGAACCCGTCGACCCGCTCGGTGGACGACGTGATGCCGGCCAGACCGCGCACCACCGCGATACGGCGGTGGCCGAGATCGAGCAGGTGCTCGGTCAGCCGCGCGGCCGACTCGACGTTCTCCGGAGCGACCTGGTCGCAGGGGATCTCGACGCCACGGTCGATGAGGACGAACGGCGTTCCGTTGGCCTGGATCGTCGGGATGGTCTTCCGTTCCGCGTCCGCCGACGGCGCGACGATGATGCCGTCGACCTGTCGGTCGAGCAACGAATCGACGACGCGTCGTTCCGCCGCCGGATCGTCGTGCGAATCCCCGAGGAACATCACCAGACCGGCGGCCGAGAGACGCTCCTCGATGGCGTGCACCAGGCTGCCGAAATACGGGTTGGTGAGCGCGGAGATCGACAGGCCGATGGTGTGCGTGCGCCCCGCCGCCAGCGACCGCGCGACGACGTTGCGACGGTAGCCCGTCTCGGCGATGGCGGACTCGACGCGTTCGCGCGTGGTCGCGTTGACCTTGCGAGTCTCGTTGAGCACGTGCGACACCGTCGACACCGACACTCCGGCCAGGCGTGCGACGTCGCCCATGGTGGCCATGTCAGGCCACCTCGAACGACGTCGACGACACGACCGTCATCGCAATCGCAGAACGCGATCGGCATGCACCGCGGTGGAGGTGATGAGCTCGGCGTTGCGCTCGTCGGACCCGAGCGTCCAGAACGACGCCTCCTGTGGCGTCTTGCCGTAGGACAGATGGCGACGGAGAAGGCGCTCGTGCCGAATGTCGGTGTCCGGGGCCAGGAACCAGACCTCGTCGACGTGACGACGGGCGCGCGGCCAGGCGTCGACGTCGAGCAGAAGGTAGTTCCCCTCGGTGACCACCAGGGGAACGTCGCCACGCACGGGTACGGCCGAGCCGATGGACTCCTCGAGGTCCCGGTCGAAGCGCGGCGCGTAGACCAGTGGTGCGTCCGTCGTCTGCGCGCGGAGGGTCTCGATCAACCGGGCGTACCCGTCGTCGTCGAACGTGTCGTGGGCACCCTTGCGATCACGCCGGCCCAGGTCGATCAGCACCTCGTTGGCCAGATGGAAGCCGTCCATGGGGACGAGGACCGCGAGGTCGGACCCGAGGGCCGCGACGAGCTCCGCCGCCACCGTCGACTTGCCCGCACCGGGAGCACCCGTGAGACCGAGGATGCGCCGCTGCCCCGGCACCGCCAGCGCACTCGCCCACGCGACGAGCTCGTCGAACGAGGCGTCCTGCACGTCCTGGCCGCTCATGACGGTCACCGCTTTCGAAAGTCGAGGGAGGGAACGTGTTCGATCCAGGACCACGGTCCCACCACCGAGCACCGTAGAGCAGCCACGCGCGCCGAGCGCGCGAGACGGTCGGTGAGGTTGCTCTCACCGTCCGTCGAAAACCAGGCGTACGCGCCGTGGAAGACGTCGCCCGCACCGAGCGTATCGACGGCGGTGACGGCCGGGACGTCGACCGCCCCTGATTCCGTTCCCACCCGCCACCGGATGGGGTCGCCGCCGTGAGTGGTGACGACCGTCGGGACGCCGTCGTCGATCAGCGACGACGCGGTCGTTTCGGCGTCGTCCGAACCGGGGGTACGAAAGTCGGCCGAGCACACCATGTCCGACGCCCACGGGACGAGATCGGCCATGACCGGCTTCCACCGGCCGGCGTCGACGACGACCCTTCTGCCCGTCCGCGACGCCGACTCGGCTGCGGCACGAGCGAGGCGGGGGTGATGGCCGTCGACGAGGACGACGTCGGCACCGCCGAGGACGTCGTCGAGATCGGGCGGTGGCGTGGCCTCGGACGCCACCGCGTCGAGCGAGACGACGGATCGATCGCCCGTCGTCTCCACCACCGACACCGCCGAGACGGGCACGGGTCGCACCGTGCCCGCCGCGGCGTCGTGCACCTCCACACCGTGGCGCGCCAGGTCGGCCCGCACCAGGTCGGCGACCGGCTCGTCACCGAGCGCCGTGACGAGAACGGCCTGTCCGCCCAACGCGGCGAACGTGACCGCCGCGTTGGCGGCCGGTCCACCGGCCGCGACGAACTGCGCGCTCGACGTGATCTTCTGGTTCACCGCGGGCGGAGCCGCGATGCGGTGGATCACGTCGAGCGTCGCGAGTCCGACGAAGACGCCGCGGGGAGGTGTCACTACAGACCAGCGCGTTCCGAGTCGGTGGGTTCGGTGGCGCCGGTCATGAGCGCCACCACCTCGGACATGCTGCGCTGCTTCGGATCCACCACACCGGCGCGCTTGCCGAGGCGGTGGATGTGGATGCGATCGGCCACCTCGAACACGTGCGGCATGTCGTGGCTGATGAGCACCACGGGGATGCCGCGATCACGGATCGACCGGATCAGGTCGATGACCATCCCCGACTCCCGCACACCGAGGGCCGCCGTCGGCTCGTCCATGATGATGACGCCGCGACCGAACGCCGCCGCACGCGCCACCGCCACACCCTGACGCTGGCCACCCGAGAGGGTCTCCACCGCTTGGTTCACCGACTTGATGCCGATCTTCAGATCGGCGAGGTGCTGCGACGCCTCCTGCCGCATCCGCGGCATGTCGAGACGACGGAACACACTGCCCATCGCACCCTTTCGCTTGATCTCGCGTCCGAGGTACAGGTTGGACGCGATGTCGAGCGCCGGGATGACGGCGAGGTCCTGGTACACGGTTTCGATACCGGCGGCCCGCGCGTCACGAGTGTTCTTGAAGGACTGCACCGTCCCGTTCATGAGGATCTCGCCCGAGTCCGGGATCACCGCACCCGCGAGAGCCTTGATGAGACTGGACTTTCCGGCGCCGTTGTCGCCGATGACGGCCAGGACCTCGCCGGCACGGAGCTCGAAGTCCGCACCGTTGATGGCCGTGACGTTGCCGTACCGCTTGACCAGTCCGCGCGCTTCGAGCACGGGGACGCCCGTGGCTGCACTCCCGGACGTACCGCCGGGATTCTCCACCGTCGTCACTGAGACCTCCTGCGGGCGAACTGATCCACGGCCACCGCAACGATGACGAGGATGCCGGTGGCGATGTTCTGGTAGAGGCTGTCGACGCCGGCCTGGGTGAGACCGTTGCGCAGCACGCCGACGATCAGGGTGCCGACCAGCGTGCCGATGACGCCGCCGCGACCACCGAAGAGGCTGGTCCCACCGATGACCACCGCGGTGATCGTCTCGAGGTTGGCGTTCTGGTACGCGTTCGGATCGGCATTCGGGATGCGGCCCAACGCGGCCCACGCGGCGATGGCCGCGATGACCCCGGTGACGATGTAGACGGAGAACAGCACGCGCCCCGACTTGATACCGGAGAGGTTGGACGCCTGCGGATTACCGCCCACCGCGTAGATGTGCTTGCCCCACGACGTCTGGGACAGCGCGTACCACATCACCAGGTAGACCAGCAGCATCGCGACCACGCCGTACGTCGTCGAGAAGGAGCCGATCTTGAACGAGGTGCCGAGGAACGTCAGCGGGCCCTGCTCCACCCGGTAGGTCTCCGACCCCGCGAGCAGGCGGGTCGCCGCCTGGATCGCGGTGAAGGTGCCGAGGGTGACGATGAACGGGGGTAGCCGGAGCACCGTCACCAGACCGCCGTTGATCGCCCCGAACGCGAGGCACACCAGCAGGGTCGACCCGAGCGCGACCATCGGGCCGTTGGCGCCCGCGGTCTGCGCCATCACGATGGTGCCGAACACGGCGACCGCACCGATGGAGAGGTCGATGCCGGACGTCAGGATGATGAGAGTCTGTCCGACAGCGAGGATTCCGACGACGACCGACTGCTGCAGGATCAGCGAGACGTTCTGCGGGTTGAGGAACGAGTCCGAGATCGCGCTGAACACGATGACGGCGAGAACCAGGGCCACCATAGGGCCGAGGAGCGGTTCACGGAGAATGTTGCCCACCGTGAACCGGCTCGACACCGGGGGCTTCTCCGTCGCCGGGGCGGCGGCGGTGTTGCTGCTGGTCATGGGACGACTCAGCCCCAGCAGTTCTCGGCGCCCCAGGTGGTGTCCTGGGACTCGAGGCCGGCGACGGGCTTGTCGGTGATGAGGACCGAGCCGGTGTCGTTGAAACCGCTGGGCTTGGTGCCGTCCTGCGCGAACTTCACGACGGCCTGCACGCCCTGCTCGGCCATCTTGGCCGGGAACTGCATGACGGTGGCGCCGATCTTGCCGGCCTTGACGTCGGCGACGCCGGTGCAGCTGCCGTCGATGGAGCCGATGGTGACCTGGTCGGCCTTACCGGCGGCCTGAATGGCCTGGTAGGCACCGGCCGCGGCGGGCTCGTTGATCGTGTAGAGCGCGTTGGTCTGCGGTGCGCGCTGAATGAGGTTCTCCATGGCGGTCTGCGCCTTGGTCTGATCGCCGTTGGTGTTCTCCTGGCCGACGATCTGCGGCGCACCCTCGGCGAGGCCCATGCCCTCGAGGAAGCCCTCGTGGCGGAAGGAGTCCACGGTGCCGCCGGCGGTGCCGTCGAGCATGACCAGCTGCGGAGCGGTGCTGCCCAGGGCCGCCTTGACCCACTGACCCTGGCTGACGCCGGCCGCGCGGTTGTCGGTGGCGAACGTGGCGTCGACCGCGTCCTCGGGGTCGGTCGCGGTGTCGAGCGCGATGACGACGACACCGGCATCGCGGGCGTTCTGGATGGCGTCGAGCACGCCGGTGGACGAGTTCGGCGTGATGAGAATGCCCTTCACACCCTGGCCGACCATGTTCTCGATCGCGGAAACCTGGCCCTCGTTGTCGCCGTCGAACGCGCCGGCGAGGGCGATGAGCTCGGCGCCGTCCTTCTCGGCCTGCGCCTGGGCGGCCTCGCGCAGCTTTACGAAGTACGGGTTGGAATCGGTTTTGGTGATCAGACCGACCTTGACGCTGTCCGAGTCGGAGCTGCTGCAGGCCGTGAGGCCGAGCGCCAACGAACCGGCCATGAGAACCGCGCCGACGGTGAGCGTGGTCCTGCTGCGAGTTTCGAACATGTGGACTCCCTTGTCCGACGGGCGCGACGCCGACCGCATCGCGTGACCGGGGGAGCGTAAGACGGGCGCAAGCGTTTGCGTAAGCGTTTGCGTGGAGATGTCCGATTCGAGTTTCCGTGGGCGTGGCGGCCTGGTTGCACACAGGACACGTCGATGGGTGGGTTCCCGGCGGTTCGGGCGAGTTGTGTGCGGTGAGGCATGGGGGTTCGCGCCGGCATCGCCCCGATCCGGTGCAGCAGGCGGTGCTGTACGCCGTCTACTGCACCGGCTTCACCGGCCGCTCACTCGACGCCAGTTCCGTCAGACGCTCCTCGCCCAGCGGGGTGAGGTCCGCGCGCATGACCTCGGTGGTCATGAGGTGCTCCCAGCTCGGCGCGGACGCGTATCCGTGTTTACCGTTGTGGCCGTATCGGATCCGCTCCATGGCCACACTCGGGGGCACGTCCCACACCTCGCGCCCCACGTCGTTCCACGCCAGCTGACCCAGGGTGATGAGTCCCCTCCGGAGCAGGGTCTCGATCACACGGGCGGTGTCCTCCGGGGACACCGGCTCGGGGGTCAGGGACGAGACGATGGTGTGAAATCCCCAGAAGGGCATCCAGTCGTCCTCCATGTCGGCGAGCAGCTCGGTCTCGAGTTCCACGTTCATCGTGCGGTCGCCACTCGGATCATACGGCCGCCGTCACCGGGCGCGATGTCGATGACGGGCCCGCCGCGCTTGCTGGCGGTCCGAAGCTGGATGGTGGTGCCGTCGGGAAGCACGTTCCGCTCCTGGATGTGCGGCTCCACGTACTCGCTGCGATCGCTGGTCGTGCCGTCGGACATCGGCGTTTCCTCCTCGTGCGGTGGTGCGGTTGCTCGGGGATTGGACGCGGGCGCGGGTCGGATCGGTTCCACGACTCCACGGGGTGGTGCTGCGTGGCTGCACACAAGACGACGGAACGGCCGGGATCCCGTCGATCCGGACGAGTTGTGTGCGGTGAGTCATGGAGGTGAGCCACCGCGCTGCCCCGCCCGACTCAGGACTCCGGGGGACGATGCTGCGGGGCTGCACACAGGACACGTCGATGGGTGGGTTCCCGGCGATTCGGGCGAGTTGTGTGCGGTGAGGCATGGGGCGGGGTACCGGTGCCCGGCGGTAGCCGTCCCCCTCGCGGGGTACACCGAGTGATGAGCGAGGAAGCGCGCCGCAACGACGGCGACAACGACGGACCCGTCGAGGAAGAATTGGAGTCGAGCTTCGACGCCGTCGTGACCGAGGGGGCAGAGCGCCTGCACCGGACCGTGCGGGCGGTGATCGTGACCGGCCTGTTCGGTGGACTCGAAGTGGCCCTGGGCGTGATGGCCTATGTCGCTGTCCTGGACGAGACGGGGAGTCACCTGCTCGCCGGACTGGCGTTCGGCATCGGACTCGTCGCGATCTACCTCGCGCACAGCGAGCTGTTCACCGAGGACTTCCTCATGCCGGTCGCCGCGGTGGTCTCCCGCGACGGCACGCCCGCCCAACTTGCCAAGCTGTGGATCGGCACACTGCTGGCCAACCTGGTCGGCGGGTGGGGCGTGATGTGGCTTGTGGCGCAAGCATTTCCGCAGTGGCGCGCCGTGCTGTCCGAGTCGGCGCACCACTTCGTCGACGCGCCGCTCAACACGCAGTCGATCTGTCTGGCGATCCTCGGCGGCAGCACCATGACGCTGCTGACCAGGATGCAACAGGGAACGTCGTCGGACGTCGCCCGCATCATCGCGGCCATGGCTGCGGGATTCCTGCTCGCCGGGCTGCAGCTGTTCCACTCGATCCTGGACTCGCTGCTGATCTTCGGCGCCATCCATGCCGGTGCGGAGGTCGACTACGTGCAGTGGATCGAGTGGTTCGGGTACACGGTCGGCTTCAACATCGTCGGTGGCGTGATGCTGGTGACGGTCCTTCGCCTCGTGCGCACGAAGGAACTGGTGAAGGAGGAGCGGCACTCGTGAGCCGAGCTGCGCTCGTCGTGCGCCTTTTGCACATCCCTGGATGTGCAAAAGGCGCACGGCGCGAGAGCGATCAAGCCACGGGCACTCGCACGTCCGGCGCCCCGAGCCGCGCGGCGTCCGCGGTCTCGTCGTCCGGCTGCATCTGCGATTCCCGTTCCGCGGCAACGCGCTTGCGGTAGTGCTCGATCTCGTCGGCCACGTGCTGCTCGTCCCAGCCGAGGATGGGGGCGACCAGCGCGGCGACCTCGGAGGCCGCGGCCTCACCGCGGTCGTCGAGCTCGATGGACACGCGAATACGACGGGTGAGGATGTCGTCGAGATGCTGCGCGCCCTCGTGGCTGGCGGCGTAGACCGCCTCGGCCTTGAGGTACGCCGGCGCCGTCTCCAGGGGCTGCCCGAGCTCGGGCCGCTCGTCGATCAACGCGAGCACCTCGTGGACCAGGGATCCGTAGCGCCCGAGCAGGTGCTCCATCCGCCCCACCCGCATCCCGGCGCGCTGCGCAGCGAGCTCGCGGGAGTTCCACAGGCCGTAGTACCCCTCCGCGCCGAGCAGCGGGATCTTCTCGGTGACGCACTCGGGAACCCGGCGCTCGAGACCGTGCACCGCGGAATCCACGGCGTCCTTGGCCATCACGCGGTAGGTGGTGTACTTGCCGCCCGCGATGACCGTGAGGCCGCGGACCGGGCTGGACACCGCGTGCTCGCGCGAGAGGGTGCTGGTGGAATCCGACTCGCCGTAGAGCAACGGGCGCAGTCCGGCGTAGACGCCGACGACGTCCTCGTGGTCCAGCGGATCCTGCAGGAGCCGGTTGACCTCGGTGAGGATGTAGTCGATGTCGCTCTTGCTCGCCGCGGGATGCGCGAGATCGAGCTTCCAGTCGGTGTCGGTGGTGCCGATGATCCAGTGGCTCCCCCACGGAATCACGAACAGCAGCGACTTCGACGTCCGGGTGATGATGCCCGCCGCCGCGTTGATCCGGTTGCGCGGCACGACCAGGTGGACACCCTTGGAGGCGCGCACCTGGAATTGCCCACGGCCACCGAGCATCTCCTGGATCTCGTCGGTCCAGACGCCGGCCGCGTTGATGACATGCTTGGCCGCGATCTCGAACGACTCCCCCGTCTCGAGGTCCGTCGCGACGACGCCGATCACCCGGTCACCGTCGCGCAGGAATCCGGTGACGCGAGTGCTGTTGACGCACAACGCCCCGTACGCCGCGGCGGTCCGCGCGATCATCATGGTGTGCCGGGCGTCGTCGACCTGGCCCTCGTAGAACTTGATGGCGCCGCGAAGCGCGGAGCGCTTGCCGGAGGGGAAGGCCTCGAGCGTCTTCTTCTTGCCCAGATGGCGATGGTGCGACGGCACGCCGCGACCGGCGCCCATGACGTCGTACACCCCGATGCCGAGCCCCGCGTACGGCCGGTCGATCACCTTGAGCAGCGGGTAGAGGAACGGGACCGGGCGCGCGAGGTGCGGGCACAGGTCGTTGAGAACGAGGGACCGCTCCTTGAGGGCCTCGAACACCAACGAGAAGTTGAACTGCTCGAGGTAGCGCAGGCCGCCGTGGAAGAGCTTGGACGATCGGCTCGACGTGCCCGCGGCGTAGTCCCGCGCCTCGACGAGACCGACCTTCAGGCCGCGGGTGACGGCGTCGAGCGCCGCCCCGGTACCGACGACACCGCCGCCGATGACCAGGACGTCCATCTCTTCGGAGGCGAGGCGGCGCAACGCCTCACGACGCGCGTCGGGACTCAGTGCTGTGCTGGTGGTTGTCATTCGTCATCGACCCAATCGAGTGTTCTCGTCACGGCTTTCTTCCACCCGGCGAAGAGCTTCTCTCGCTCCGCGTCGTCCATGGACGGTGTCCATGTCTTGTCCTCGGCCCAGTTCTCGCGGATCTCGTCCTCGCTCGCCCAGAAGTCCACGGCGAGTCCGGCGGCGTAGGCGGCGCCCAGTGCGGTGGTCTCGGCGACCACGGGCCGCACCACGTCGACACCCAGAATGTCCGACTGGAACTGCATCAGAAGCTCGTTCACCACCATACCGCCGTCGACCTTGAGCACTTCGAGGTCGACGCCGGAGTCGGCGTTCATGGCCTCGATGACCTCGCGCGACTGATACGCAGTGGCTTCCAACACAGCTCGCGCCAGATGGCCCTTGTTGACGAACCGCGTCAGACCGACGATGGCGCCGCGCGCGTCGGACCGCCAGTGCGGCGCGAAGAGACCGGAGAACGCGGGCACGAAGTAGGCGCCGCCGTTGTCGTCGACCGACTTCGCGTCGTTCTCGATGTCGGCGGCGGTGGCGATCATGCCGAGGTTGTCGCGCAACCACTGCACCAGCGAACCGGTGACCGCGATCGATCCTTCGAGCGCGTAGACCGTGGGCTGGTCGCCGATCTTGTAGCAGACGGTGGTGAGCAGACCGTTCTTGCTCATCACCTTGTCGGTGCCGGTGTTCAGCAGCACGAAATTGCCTGTGCCGTAGGTGTTCTTGGCCTCACCGGGCGACAGGCACGCCTGCCCGAAGGTGGCGGCCTGCTGATCGCCGAGGATGCCGGCGATGGGTACGCCGCGCAGGGAACCGCGCTCGCGCACCTTGCCGTACACCTCGGAGGAGCTCTTGATCTCGGGCAGCATCGACATGGGGATACCCATGTCGGCGCAGATTCCCTCGTCCCAGGTGAGGGAATCGAGATCCATGAGCAGCGTGCGCGAGGCGTTGGTGGGATCGGTGTAGTGCAGGCCGCCGTCGGTGCCGCCCGTCATGTTCCACAGCACCCAGGTGTCCATGGTGCCGAAGCAGAGGTCGCCCGCCTCGGCACGCTCGCGCACACCCTCGACGTTCTCGAGGATCCACATGACCTTGGGCCCCGAGAAGTAGGTGGCCAGGGGCAGGCCGGTGGTGGCGGTGTACTTGGTGGCGTCGCCGCCGCCGAGCTTGGTGACGATGCGGTCGGTGCGCGTGTCCTGCCAGACGATGGCGTTGTACACGGGCTCGCCGGTCTTTCGGTCCCACACGAGCGCGGTCTCGCGCTGGTTGGTGATGCCCACGGACACGATGTCCGACGGCGTCAGGTCGGCCTTCGCGAGCGCGCCGGCGGTGACGGTGCGGACGTTCTCCCAGATCTCGACGGCGTCGTGCTCCACCCATCCGGCCTGCGGGAAGATCTGCCGGTGTTCCTTCTGGTCGACGGACACGACGGTGCCCGCGTGGTCGAAGATCATGCACCGGGTCGACGTGGTGCCCTGGTCGATCGCGGCGACGTAGCGCTGCTCGGTCATCGGTTCTCCATCTCGGCAGGGGTGGCGGGGTGAACGGTGGTCATGCGGTCTTGTCGCTCTCGGGGAGACGTCCGGGCTCGAGGGCCCCCTCGTCGTCGGCGGGCGGGAGGTGCTTGCCGACCAGACGGTCGTAGAGGAACACCCCGATGGGACCGCCGATCAGCGGTCCCACGATGGGGACCCAGAAGTAGAGGCTGCCGTACTGATCGCGCCATGCCCCACCGTATCCCGTGATGTACGACGCGAGGCGGGGTCCGAGATCGCGGGCCGGGTTGATCGCGTAGCCGGCGTTGGTGCCCCACGCGAAACCGATGGCGACGACGATCAGGCCGATCACGAACGGCGCGATGTTGGCCATCGGTGGGCTGTTGCGCTTGTCGGTGACGGCGACGATGAGGAACAACAGGATCGCGGTGCCGATGATCTGGTCGATCAGTGCGGACTGCAGGCTCACCGGCAGGGTGCCGTTGCCGGGCAGGGTCGAGAAGATGGTCTGCGTCGCCGTCGTGTGCTCGGGGTCGATCGCGGTGATCATGTCGTTGTAGTTCCAGCGCACGATCAGCGCTGCGACGAAGGCGCCGAGCATCTGCGCGGCGACGTACGGTCCGACCTTCGCCCACGAGAAGTCGCGGAACAGGGCGAACGACACCGTCACCGCGGGGTTGAGGTGCGCGCCCGTCGCGCGACCGGCGACGTAGACGCCGAACATGACGCCGAGACCCCAGGCCCACGCGATCGAGTCGTGGTCGCCGAGGCTGCCCTCCTCACCGCCCGAGACCACCTGAGCGACGACGCCCGCGCCGAACAGGATGAGAATCATCGTTCCGGCGAACTCGGCCGCCATCTCCGCGCCCAGGCCCCACTTGGCCCGCTTTTCCGTCATCGTCGTCCTCCACATTTGTGATGCGCGCCATAAAAACGCTCGGTGCCGTCAGACTAGGTCCAGATGCACGTCTACACACAACCTCTGCACATATGTGCAAAACGGACTAGCCTGGGCGCTCGTGGCCTCCGATTCCGCGCTGTCCCCGGCGACCGATCCGCGCGCATCCGACGCCGTCCGCGCCGCCCGGCTCTACTACTTCCAAGACCTGACGATGGCCGCGATCGGCCGTGAACTGGGCGTTTCCCGGTCGACGGTCTCGCGCCTCATCACCTTCGCGCGCGACTCCGGCCTGGTGGAGATCAAGATCAGCACGGCCCTCGGCCAGGGGCCGAGTCTCGAGCGTGCCTTCGCCGACCGGTACGGGGTGCGGGCCCACGTGGTCCCGGTGCCGGAAGCGGTGAGCGACGTCGACCGACTCGATCGCGTCGCGATGTTCGCCGGCCGCCTGCTCACCACCTTCGTCACCTCGGACATGGTGGTCGGCATCGCGTGGGGCACGACGGTCAGCGCCGTGAGCCGGCACGTCGCCCCGAAACGCACGCACAATACGCACGTGGTCCAGCTGAACGGCGCGGCGAACACCCGCACCACCGGCGTCTCCTACGCGACGGACATCGTCCGCACCATCGGGGACGCGTACGGCGCTGTGGCACAGGGGTTTCCGGTACCCGCACTGTTCGACTATCCCGAGACGCGGCGGCTGCTGTGGCGGGAGCGATCGATTCGCCGCGTCCTGGATCTGCGGGACCGGATGGACCTGGCGCTGTTCGGTATCGGCGTGCACGGAGGTGCAGTGCCGAGCCACGTCTACAGCGCCGGGTACCTCGAGAAGTCGGACCTGGCCGAACTGGACCGGGACGGCGTGGTGGGCGACATCGCCACCGTGTTCTTCCGGTCGGACGGAAGCTACGACCGCATCGCGCTCAACGACCGGGCGAGCGGGCCGACGCTGGACGCCCTGAAGAGCGTGCCGCGGCGCCTGTGCGTCGTGGCCGGCGAGGACAAACTCCGCGCCCTGCACGCCGCCCTCACCGGCGGGCTGATCACCGACCTCGTGATCGACGACCTCAGCGCCGCAACCCTTCTCGCACGTTCGACATGACTCGATCAGCCCCGGTCAGGACTTCTTCTTCGTCCCCGGCAGGAATCCCGCCGCGATGACGGCCTTGACGTAGGGGCGGGCCGACGTCAGCAAGTCCTCGGCGTCCGGGACGTCGCGCCAGATCGACGCGGCCAGGCGATCGGTGCGCTCCTCGATGCGGCGATCCAGCTCGACTCCGTTGTCGGACAACGCCTCCGCATCGGGCTGCAGAAGCCCGCGGGTGCGCAGTCGGTCGATCGCCGCGCCCCACTGTTCGTCGGACCACCCGCGCGTGATCTGCGTGATGCGGCGCCCGAGCGTCCGACGCCCCGCCGGTTCGGGGTGCTGCGCCTCGTGGAACACCACGGCCTCCGTGGGGTCCAATTCCGCGTCGACCAGCGCGGCCAGATGGCCGTCGCCACGCCATTCCCGCAGGACCGCGATGGCGTGCCACAGCGCGAGGTGCGGGGCATCCGGATGACTCGCGGCGTGCCAGGCAGCGGAGAGTGGCCGGCCCGCGAAGTCCGCTCGGTCACCGATCTCGTGGAGTCGTCGGGCCAGCTCGGCGAGATGCGAATCCCCGGCCCGCTCCCCCAACGCGTCCGCCAGCACGGTGTCCAACGCGGCCCAGCGGCGATCCGACACTCGCTCCAGCCCGGCCTCGACCGCCGCCGGCCATGCCGTCGCGACCAGCGCGGGCGAGAAGTTGTAGAACGTCGACGACACCACGGCCGGCGCGCACGGTCCCAGCGGAGCACCGCGCGCACCCACGTAGAACGCGTGCCCGTCGAGCCCAGTGTCGGAGTACGCGTTCGGCAGATCCGGATTGAAGTACGCCGCCACGTGATACGGCTCGAGCGTCGAGTAGGCCAGGCGGGCGAGGGCGGACGTCATGGGTCCGACGGTAGCGGTCACGGCGTGACGACGTCTCGACGATCGAGAACACGGACAGCCACGGCCACGACGGCGGCGCCCAGCACCACCGTCGCCGCGAGCACCCCGACGACAGAGCCGGCGGTGAGCGCGCCGGAATCGCCGAACGCACCCGAGGCGAGCTGGCTGGCCCGCGTGACCAGCGCGTAGGGCAGGACGGCGATGGCCGCGTGCACCTTCGCCGTCAACAACACCACGGCTACTCCCGCGCCGACCAGCGCGACCCCGATGGGCGCCGCGAACGAGCGCATGACCATCGACAGCAGGGACTGCAGCGCGGCCAGGGGAATCACCGCCACGGCCGTCACCGCGGCCACCGCGAGGTACCGCGGAGGGAGGGTGCCGTCCAGACCGAAGAACGCCGTACCGAGCACCCACACGGCGACGAGTTGTACGGCCGGCATGGCGATTCCGAGTCCGGCGACCACGACCGTCTTGGCCACCACGATGCGCGCCGAAGACACCGGTCCGGACATCAACGCGGTCCAGTTGCCGCCACGATGCTCCGGCCGCCAGACGAGCGACGCCATGACGGCGACACCGAGGGACAGCGGGAACAGACCGAAGAACACGGTGGTACGCAGCCACAGCGTGTCCCATCCCTCGGCCAGTCCGGTGCCGGATGCTGCAGTATTGATCACCCCCAGTGCCGACACGACGAGGGGAAGGACCACCACGACGGCCCACACCCGAGAACGCTTCAGCTTGAGCACTTCTGCGGACACCATGTCGCTCAACCCTCCTGTCGATCGAATCGCCGGGTCGCGACGACGATGCCGGCGGTGGCCAGTGACGCCAGTGCAACGACGCTGACGTAGGACGGCTGCAGGGTCACCACCGACTCGCCTGCGTAATCGGCGGCGGCGATCAGCGACCAGTAGCCCCAGGGCGTGAGATGTGCCGCCCAGGAGGGAAGCGCGGATGCCGCGATCGCGACCACCGTGCCGACGATGCCCACTCCCAGCGGGATCAGCTGATTGTCGACGCGGGCCGAGATCAGCACCTGCACGGCCAGGACCACCAGCGAGACCGCGATCGCGGCCACGGTGTAGCCGAGCCAGAGGGACACCGGGACGGGGCCCGTCGCCCCCACGACTCGGGTCAGGACCGCCACGAGGACGGACGCCCCGCCGGTGCCGACGGCGACCGCCGCAGCGAGCACCCCCAGCTTGGCTCGGCAGAGCCGGCCCGGTGCGACTCCCGTGGTGCGGTTCAGCAGCCACCCTCCACCCTGGTGCTCGATGTCGACGGCACGGCTGGCGAGGATCGCCAGAACCACCGGTGACGCGACGGGAACGGCGAGCGACAATCCCGCCAACGGCAGGGCGGCCGTGAGGCCGCCGTCGGTGGACGCTCCCGCGAGCGTGCCGACGAGGGTGAGCCCCACGATGCCGACGGCGAGCAGGGCGGTCACGAGTCCGAGCCGGAGATGACGGCACTTCGCGATCTCGTTGCGCAACAACGTCGCACGGCCCGGTGAGAGGCGTACGGAAGGCATCGCGCGGGTCACGGTCGACCTCCGCTCGTGAGGGACATGAACACGTCCTCGAGGGACTGCTCGTCGCGCCGGACGCCGACCACGCCGGCACCGGCGCCGGCGAGGTCTTCCACCACCCGCGCCGTCGTGCGATCGTCGATCCCCGACAGCCGCACGGTGTGGCCGTCCAGGCGAGCCGAGAGGTCGCTCCGCAGAACGGGTTCGACCCGCGACGGGTCCAACGTGTCGATCAGGACGTCGGGGCTTGCGGAGCGGGTGAGGTCCGCGCGTGAGCCCTGGAAGATCATCCGACCACCGTTGAGGATCCCGAGCACGTCGGCGATCCTGTCGATCTCGCCCAGCAAATGACTCGAGACCATCACGGTCACGCCGGTCGACGCCAGGTGTCGGAGCAGTCCGCGGATCTCCTCGATCCCGGCGGGGTCGAGACCGTTGGTGGGCTCGTCGAGGACGAGCAGTCGGGGGTCGCGGGCCAGCGCCATGGCGATGCCGAGACGCTGCTTCATCCCCAGGGAGTAGTGCCGCACCGTCTTGTCCATCTGGTCCTGCAGGCGCACGGTGCGCACGGCGCGCTCGACCTGATCGTTCCGCAGACCCAGACTGCGCTGCACGATCCGAAGGTTCTCCGCCCCCGTGAGATGGCCGTAACCGGGCGGCGCCTCGATCAGTGACCCCACGCCGGCGAGCAGGTCGCGACGGGTTTCCCGCGTCATCGGGCGCCCGAACAGCTCGATGCGACCGCTGGTCGGGGCGATCAGGGACAGCAGCATCTTCATGGTCGTCGACTTGCCCGACCCGTTGGGCCCGAGGAAGCCGTAGACGCAGCCCTCGGGAATCCGCAGGTGCAGGTCGTCGACCACGGTCGTGGAGCCGTACCGTTTGCCGAGTGCTTGTGTGCTGACGATGTCCATGCCGCCACTCTGCTCGGAAGCGGCGCCGAGATCGTCGGCCCGAGGACGGAACTTCGGGGGTATACCTGAGGAGGAGGCAGGGCGTCAGGACCGGTCCATCAGACCGTTCTCGTACGCCACGATGACCGCCTGCGTGCGGTCCCGGAGGCCGAGTTTCGCCAGGATGCGGCCGACGTGCGCCTTGACCGTCACCTCCGAAACACCCAGGGCCGTGGCGATCTCCGCGTTGGACAAGCCCGACGCGATCGCCCGCAACACCTCGAGTTCGCGGGGCGTCAGGTCGGCCGGATTCCCGGTGGTCACGAGCGAGGGGACGCCCCGGGTGAAGTGGTCCACCAACCGCCGAGTCGTCGACGGAGCGACCACCGCGTCACCGTCCCGCACGTGTCCCAGGGCGGCCACCAACTCGTCGACCGGGCCGTCCTTGAGGAGGAAGCCGCTGGCTCCGCTCCGCAAGGCGTCGAACGCGTACTCGTCGAGGTCGAAAGTGGTCAGGATCAACACCTTCGGTGCGCCCGGTTGCCGACACAGTTCACGGGTGGCCGCCACCCCGTCCATCACCGGCATCCGCACGTCCATCACCACGACGTCGGGACTCGTCTCCCGCACCACGTCGAGGGCCGCGCGCCCGTCCGCGGCCTCGCCGACCACCTCGACGCCGCGGGCCTCGAGCACCATGCGCAGGCCCGTGCGCACCAGGTCCTGATCGTCGACCAGCACCACCCGAATGCTCATGCGGGCGCCGGGATCCACGCGTGGACGACGAATCCGTGGTCGGCCGGTTCGGCGGTCAGACTGCCGCCCACCGCCTCGACGCGCTCACGCATTCCGATCACCCCCAGTCCGCCGGTGGCGCTGTCACCGCCCCGCCCGTCGTCGGTCACGGACACGGCGACTCCGTCGTCGGTCCACCGCATGCACACCTCGACCGTCTCGACGGGCCCGGCGTGCTTCCGGACGTTGGTCAGTGCTTCCTGGACCACACGGTAGATCACGAGTTCCGTTCCGGCCGTGAGGGTGCGAGGTGCCCCCTCGACGCGCAGCGTGACGGGAACCCCGACCGTTCGCGACAGTTCCAGCAGATTCTCGAGGCCGGCGAGGGTCGGCTGCGGATCCGTCGCGTCGTCCTCCGACCGGAGAACCGACAGCATCGACCGCATCTCCGTCATCGCGTGGCGGCCGGTGTCGCGCACCGACAGCATCGCGTTGCGAGCGCGGTCCGGGTCGGTCTCGGCCATCGACGCCGCCCCCTCGGACAACAGAACGATGGCGCTCAGACCGTGGGAGACGACGTCGTGCAGCTCGCGGGCGATCCGCGCCCGCTCGTCCAGAACGGCGATGCGCGTGCCCGTGTCGCGCTCACGCTCGGCCTGCAGCGCGCGCTCCTCCAGGCTCTCGACGTACAGCCGCCGGGTCCGGGTCAGGGTGCCGACCAGCCACGCGACCAGCACGATGGCCACGAACAGTCCGATGTCCCCCGGAGTCAGACCATCCGTGTGACGCGTGGAGACCGTGATCGCCAGAGTCCATGCTGCAGCCACCGTCGCCGTGGGGATCGAGACGGTCCACGGACGCACGGCCGCCACCCGGACGAGCGTGAGAATCACCATCACGTCGGCCACGAGCAGGCCGAGCCCGACGAGGGGCTGCACGAATGCCACCACCATGACGAGGACGAAGGCGAGAACCGGCCGGTGGCGACTCAGCAGGTACGCCAGACACAACCCGACCGGAACGAGCAGGGCCGCAAGGGAAGCCGTGCCCTGGATCGGCAGGTTGTAGGCGAAAACGATCAGCGAGACGGCGACGTCGAGTGCGCGCGCTCGAGCGGAGCCTGCGGAGCGAGCGACAGGATGCACTGCCGGGGACATCCGGGAGGAGGTCGGGGAGGCCATCGCGGTCACCGTAGCTCAGGTCGAGGGCCGCGGCGTCTCGTCACCACGGACCGCATGGGGCAGGTCCACCCGTCGCGGACCGTCGACCCCGTCGACCAGGATCGACGCCGCGGAATCGCGGTCGGGCGGCAGGAGCCGGACGGTCACCGCCTCCACCGCCGGGTTCTCGAGGGCGGCGACCACCGCGTCGACGATCGCGTCGTCGACCGTCTCGGTGTCCTGCTGACCACGATCGTCGAGCAGCAGGACGTCCACTCCGCGGCTGCGTGCGGCGCGCACAGCGCTGCTGACGTCGGACAGTCCCCGAGCCCGGAACGAATCGCGTAGTTGACTTTCCAGCAGTCGGCAGGCGAGTCGCTCGTCGTCGGCCAGCGGCTCCCCCGAGGCGATACGGGTGAGCAGCGGACGCGCGAGCTCGTCGAGACGGGTGAGCTGGACGTCCCGCTCGTGCAGCGATGCCGCCGCGGCCGCTTCCTCGGCGGCACGCAGGGTGGTCTCGGCCCGGAGCCGGAAGATGTCGGCGACCGGTTTCCGGATGGCCAGCGCGAAGAACGAGCCCATGAGAATCAAGGCGACGGCGGGCGTGACGAGCGGAACGGCGGTGGCCAACCCCTGGCCGGTCTGCCACACCCACACCACCGTGACGCCGACGACTGCGGCGTACTCCGCCCATCCCCACCACGCGCGACCACGCACACACAGGAACGTGACCACGCCGGCACAGACTCCGATGGGCCAGGTCTGCAGCGGATTGTCTCTCGGCACCGGGAGGGACCACAGCACCAGAGCACACAGCAACGGTCCCGTCAGCACTATCGCCACGGTCCAGCGCAGCGGCATCGGGTCGCCGTGCACGCGCACGAGCGCCACCACACACGCGGAGTGCGCGATCAGGGCGAGCACGGGTGCTATCGGCGGATCGATACCGGGCAACGCGCCCAGTGCGGCCGCCGCGACGCCGATCAGGTGGACCGCCACCACGACCGTCGCGGCTCGCGTGCGCATCCCGAGCAGCGTGGTCACGTCGGCGTCCCGGCCGTCGACCTCCCCCGGCCCCCGCACGGACGTCACCGCCGCCAGCCGAGCGTCACCTGCGTGCCGCGACCCTGCGCCGACCGCACCTCGACCGACCCGCCGGGCAGTCGTGACATGCGGTCGACGATGCTCACCCGAACTCCGAGTCGATGAGCCGGGACCGCGTCCGGGTCGAACCCCGGCCCGTCGTCCCGCACGACGACGGTCAGACCGTCGTCCGCCAGAGCGACCTCCACCGATCTGTCGGCGGATCCGGCGTGGCGGACGCTGTTGCGCAGCGCTTCGGCGAGCGCCGCGCCGACCGTGCGGACCGTCTCGGCGGGGAACGAACCCGTCGTGGTCCCGTCGCCGCGCACGATCACGGGGGTGGAACCGTCCACCCCACCGGCCGCGAGGCGCAGATGAGCCAGGACGTCGTCGGGCGTGAAGTCCTCCCCCGACCTCTCGTCGTCACGCAACGTGTCCAGTTCGGCGAGTGTCGATCTCGCCTGGCGGACGACGGCCTCTCCGGCGCCGGGCCGGGACGCGGCGAGGAGGGTCGACATCACGCCGTCGTGAATCAGTCCGTCGAATCGACGCCGCTCGACGGTGCGGGCGTCGAGGGCCGCCGACCGCGCCGCCTGGGCGTACGACGACGCTCGGGTGCGATCCAGTAGTCGGCCCGTCCGCGCCGCCATGACGGCGGCGCCGACGAAGATGATGCCGAAACCGTAGCCGTACACCAGATCCGGTAGCAGCGGACTCCGGTCGGCGGGTTCTCGGACGAGATAGTTGATCGACTGCGCACCCACGATCACCACTGCGAGGTAGAGGAACACCCGCACCGGCGTCGT
Source organism: Rhodococcus sp. PBTS 1 (assembly GCF_001620025.1). Lineage (NCBI taxonomy): Bacteria > Bacillati > Actinomycetota > Actinomycetes > Mycobacteriales > Nocardiaceae > Rhodococcus > Rhodococcus sp. PBTS 1. Next base: position 627,938 of record NZ_CP015219.1, on the reverse strand, counting down.
CGTCATCGCCGCTCCGAGCGCCGCGAGGGCGGGAAAGAACGAGAACCACATCGGCTCCGCATTCAGGAACGACTCACCCGTCCAGCCCAGCGGCCACGTCGCCAACCCGACGAGGTACCCCACCACGGACGCGCGGGCCAGCGCGGTGATCGACCGCGGCGAGCCGACCAACGCGGCGACGAGCAAGACGAGACCCGGTCCGAAGAACAAGACCACCGCGACGGGCGTCCACCAGGGCCGGGTGATGGACGTCGTCTGCACGATCAACGGCATCGACACCAGGAGGTAGAAGACGTAGCCCGCGCCGATGAAGCGACCGAATATGCGCAGGATGCGATCGGCCGCACGAGAATCCGCGCCCGCAGTCACTTCTTGCGTCGACGTGGGAAGGGCAGCCACCCGTCCTCCAGCGCGCGCTTGTACAGCTCGGACTTGGTGGGGGCCGGACGGCCGGCGTCGGCGTACTTGGTGCGAATGCGCCGGAGGTAGTCGTTGACGGTCTCGCGCGAGATCTTCAGGTCCGACGCGACGCGCGTGGCGGTCTCTCCCGCGGCGTAGAGCTCCAGCACCTTGCGGTGTTGCGGGCTCAGGTCGACCAGATCGATTTCCGGATCACCGTCGATGGCCGCCGCCCAGTCCGTCGTCGGCACGACCTCACCGCGCACCGCCGCCCGAATCGCGTCGACGATCTCCTCCGGACTGCGCGACTTGCGGATCACACCGAGCACGCCCGCCCGCGCTGCCTCCCGAACGAGATACGGATCCTCGCCGGAAGTGAGCACGAGGACCGGCACGCCGTGCTGCCGAATGGCCTCGACGTTCCCCGTGGGCGACGAGCCGTCGCGCAGACGCAAATCGAGAACCACCAGGTCCAGCGCCGCGGGTTCGGCGAACAGGTCCGCGACGGTGGACGCGTGCGCCACCAACTCGATGTCGGTGCAGTCCGCCAGACGAACCTGCAGGCCGTCGATGGTGAACTGATGGTCGTCCACCATGCCGATACGTGCTGCCACCCCACCCCCCGGTCACTCGGAGCGTCAGACTAACCCGACAGCGTCCATTTCGGAGTGGTCGGTTCAGTTTTCTTCCGCGCGCCGAGGACGGCGCACCTCGTCCCGTATCGCATCCATTCCCGTCACCAATTCGCGAAACGACGTACTGAGCGGGCTCGGTCCGAGTCGGAGGCCGTGCGGTGCCCGGAAGTCGGGCACCACACCGCGGGACCACAGTCGCGGCGTGAGGCCGCGGAAGCCGGGGTGATCGAGGGTGACGTGGCCTCCGCGTCGGGCCGGGTCCTCCGGTGAGGCGATCTCGACGCCGAGCGGTGTCAACTCGGTGTGGGCGTGATCGAGCGCCAGGGTCGTGAGGGCCACGGACTTGTCGCGGACTGCGTCCATGCCCACCTCGTCGATCATCTGCAGCGTGTCCTGCATCGCGATCATGGCCGTGATCGGCGGCGTACCGCTGAGCAGCCGGCGAATCCCGTCCGCGGGGACCCAGCCCTGCTCCATGGCGAACGAATCCGCGCGGCCGGCCCACCCGTGGATCGGGTGGTCGAGCCCGTCGAGGTGCTCACGGCGCACGTAGGCGAAGGCCGGGGAGCCGGGCCCGCCGTTCAGGTACTTGTAGGTGCAGCCGGTGGCGAGGTCGACGGCCCAGTCGTCGAGGTGGAGCGGCACCGATCCCACCGAATGCGAGAGGTCGAGCAACAGGAGCGCACCCTTCTCGTGGGCCGTCCGGGCCGCTGCGGCGGCGTCGAGCAGGAAGCCCGAGCGGTAGGCGACATGGCTGAGGACCACCACGGCCGTCCGGTCGGTCACGACGGCGGCGAGCTGGTCGGTGTCGACGCCCCCGCGGGGGTCGGAGTCGATCCACCGCACGGCGAGACCGCGATCCTGCGCGATGGACTCGACGACGTACCGGTCCGTCGGGAAGTTGTCGCGGTCGACGACGATCTCGGTGCGCCCCGGGCGGAGGGACAGGGCGCCTCGGATCAGCTTGTACAGCAGGACCGTGGTGGAATCCGCGACCACGGTCTGCCCCGCGGCCGCGCCGAGCACGACCCGACCGATGGTGTCGCCCTGCGTGATCGGCAGGTCCCACCACTGCTCGTCCCACCCGCGGATCAGCCGCCCACCCCACGCGTCGGTCATGAAGCGGGTGACGTTCGCGATGCTCGCGGTGGTGGGTCGGCCCAGCGAGTTCCCGTCGAGATAGGAGACGACGGCGTCCGGCGAGTCGGTGTGGAAGCGGTCGCGGTAGTGGCGCAGCGGGTCGGTCGCGTCGAGCTCGGCCGCTCGGGTCAGGTGGTCCACGCGGGCTCCCTCGATGCTGTGGTGGTGGGTTCCGGTGATGTCGCCGGGTCGATGCGAGCGTAGGACGTAGCGTGAGGTCCATGACCGAGACCCGGATCGACGTCCTCCTGCACCCCGACTCCGTCCTCGACGTGCGCACGGCGACGGACCTGGCGCGGCGCGCACTCGACGCACGCGGGGTTGCCGGGGACGTCGCGGTGACCGACGACGTCTCGACGGCGACCGGTGACGCGGTGGTGGTCCCGGCACCGGGCGGTGCGGTCGACCTCGGAGGCGACGACCGGTGCGTCGTGCGGGTGGACTTCGGACTCGCCGAACCCGACCGAGCGCCGAACCTGTTCGCCCACATCCGCGGTCGCGGACTCGACGGGCTGCGGTACGCCGTCGACCGGGTGTTCCATCACCGACTCCACCCGGCCGAGGTGGTGCGCTACGGCGAGCACTGGGAGCAGCGGGTGGAGCTGCGCCGGTGCGGCCGTGCGGGAGCCCCCGCCGCGGCGCTGGTCCACGGCGGGTACTGGCGAGAAGCGTTCGAACTGGACTCGCTCGACGCGATCGCGATCGACCTGCCGGCGCACGGCTTCGACACCTGGAACATCGAGTACCGCCGCCCCGCCGCGCACGGGTGGTCCACGACGACCGCCGACGTCGAGGCGGCGATGGGCGTGGTCGACGCCGACACGGTGGTGGCCCTGGGTCATTCGGCCGGCGGTCAGCTGGCCCTGCGGTGGGCCGCCGACCATCGTCCCGCCGCGGTGGTGAGTCTGGCCGGTGTCCTCGATCTCGCGGTCGCCCGCACCCGATTGCTCGGGAACAGCGCAGCCGAGGTGATCGACGAAGCCGACGGTGCGGCGTCACCACGGGCGCGTCTGCCGCTCGGCGTACCCACCGTCGTCGCGTGCGCGACGGAGGACGATCCGAACCTGAACGACATCGGCCGGGAGTACGTCGAGGCCGCTCGAAGGGCCGGGGACGAGGTCGACCACGTCGAGGGGCCCGGTGGGCACTTCGCGGTGGTCGACCCCGGCTCCGAGGTGTGGGCGGACGTCGTCCGATCGGTGCAGGATCGGCTGCGGTAGAACTACTTCCGACTCGGCGGCTGCAGGAGCTTCATGGCGCCGCGCAGCACGGGCTCGGGAACCTTGTCCTTCGCTTCCATCGCCTTGTTCATCATCTTGGTTCGCGTCTCGGTGCCGCGGCCGAAGGCCTTGTTCAGCGGACCGCCGTCGGGATCCATCTCCGCGTGCAGCGGGACGTCGCCGTCCTTCTGCGCGATGGCGTTGCTGATGACGACGCGCTGAATCTCGCTGGTGCCCTCGAAGATGGTGTACAGCTTGGCGTCTCGGTACCACTTCTCCACGGGATGGTCGGTGATGTAGCCCCATCCGCCCATCGTCTGGATCGCGCGTTCGGTGGCCGCCACGGCGACCTCCGTCGCGGCCAACTTGGACATCGAGCCTTCGCCGCGTTCGAAGTGAATCTTGTTGGCGGCCATCCAGCTTGCTCGCCAGGTCAGGAGGCGGGCGGCGTCGATACGCATCGCCAGATCGGCGAGCGGGAACGCGATGCCCTGGTTGTCGATGATGGGTGAGCCGAACGCCTCACGCTCGTTGGCGTACTGCGTGGCGTATTCGAGCGATGCGCGCGCGATACCCAGGGCCTGCGCCGCAACCATCGGCCGGGTCTGTTCCAGGGCGCCCAGCGTGGCCGACCGGCCGCGGATGCCCGTCTTCTCCGCTTCCCGCGCCTTGGCCAGCTTGTGCTCGAGCTTGTCCCAGCCGCCCAACAGGTTGGCCTTGGGAACCCGGACGCCGTCGAACTTCAGCTCCGCGGTGTGCGACGCCCGGCATCCGAGCTTGTCCAGCTTCCGGACGAGTTCGAGCCCCTTGGTGCCACCGGGGACGATGAACAGCGCCTGACCCTTGTGGCCGAGCTCGGGGTCGACGTTGGCGTTGACGACGTGCACGTCGGCGATGCCGCCGTTGCCGATCCACATCTTGTGGCCGTCGATGACCCAGTCGTCGCCGTCCTGGCGGGCCGTCGTGCGCAGGTTCCGCACGTCGCTGCCGCCCTCCGGTTCGGAGATGGCAAGGGCGGCCAACTTGATGTCGTCGGGCGTGCCGAAACATTGCGGCGCCCACTCGAGCATCTGTTCCGGGGTGGCCGCCTGGCCGATGGCCGACAGAGCGAGGGCCGGCATGACCACCGCGAGGCCGATGCCGGCGCAACCCCAGAAGAGTTCCTCCATGAACACCGGCAGCGACAGCCCCGTCGGATCACCGATCAGGTCGCGGTAGAACAGCGGCGAATAAAACCCGGCCCGTGCCGCCTCTTGCAGGACCGGCCACGGAAACTCCTGCTGCTGGTCGTAGTGCTGCGCGACCGGGCGGACCACGTTCTCCGCGAAGTCGTGCGTCCGCGCCACCAGATCGTGCTGGGCCTGCGTGAGCGTCAGATCGAAAGCCATGGTGTCCCCCCATGAGACGTCGGTTTGCTCGGGTGGTACCCCCTGCGACCGTCTGTTACACACATCACATGGGGTGTGGGGGGAACCGCCCGGGGGTCGGGGGCGTCCAAAGGGTCGTGAGGACCGTCGGGGTGGGGTTGGCGTGCGCGCTCGTCGCGGGGTGCGGTGGGGGTGTCGTGGGGACGCCCGTCGCTGAGTTGTGGGATCCGTGCAGCATCTCGACCGAGGCGTTGGTCGACGCCGGTATCGATCCGGCGCCTCTTGGTTCCGAAACAAACCCCGCTGATGGGGTTGCCGACGCGTCCTTCTGCTCTTACGCAACTGACAGCTTCGAATTGACCGTGTATAGCTTTCGTTCACCGCTGGAATCGCGATCGTCCCCCGCGGAAGTACGCGACGAGATTGGCGTCGGTGACCGCAGGGCGATCCGGTTCACCAGGTCCATCACGCCGACGTGGGTGTCGTGCATTATCGGCTTCGACGCCCGTAGCTCGTCGGTCGAACTAGAAGCCCGACCCGACGTCATTGCACCGTCGGGCGAGAACTCCTGTTCGGTCGCCACGGAGCTCGCAAAATCGCTACTTCCCCAACTGCCGCGTTAGGTGCGCATGACAAACCATGTGAAAGTGTCGCGTGAGGACGCCCTGCAATGCGCTATGGCGTGCGAGCGTCTTGGCGCAGAGATAAAAGGACTTCTCAATGACGTTGCTGCACAGGGGCGAATTTCCGGTTTCGGCACTCTTCCCTCCGGCATCGCATTGAACGAGAAGTACACGGAGCTGACGTCGGGAGGGGCCGGGTCACTCACCTCGACGCTGCAGGGCCACATCGATGTCGTCACAAAACTTGCCGACACCTTCCGCCGCATGGGTGAGCACTACGTCGCGACGGACGACGCCGTGGCCGCGTCGCTGCGGCCGTCGGACACGGTCGGTTGATAGTGCCAGACATGCGGTCACGAATGGTCGGAGTTGCCGGCGTCGCCGCGGTCCTCATTGGCGGATGCGGCGGAAGCGTCGCGGGGACACCGGTCGCGGAGCTATGGGATCCGTGCAGCATTCCTTTTGAGGCACTCACCGAGGCCGGTCTCGACCCGAACGCAGCGATTCCCGGCGAACGGGTTGAAGGCAGCCGCCGGGTGGCCGCATTCTGTACTTACGTCCACCAGAACTTCGATTTCACGGCGTACAGCTTCGCTCAGCCCGTCGAAGCGAGGGTACCCAGTTCGAGTCTGGGCGATCGCGTGCTCGTTGTTGATCGCGCCGCGGTTCGCTACCGCGCCTCTTCGCCAGCCGGTCTGCCGACGTGCGCAATCGCGTTGGACGCCTGGGACGGCTCGGCAGAATTCGAGGTTCGCGCCGGTCCGGGGCGGGAGCCAACCGACGATATGTGCGTCTCCCTCGATCGGATCGTTCTCCTTCTCCTCCCGACTGTGCCGTTCTGAAAGAGAAGCACCTCATGAATGAAATAAGACTGTCGCCGGGAGCCGCAGAGCAATGCGCCCAGGCGTGCGCGCGATTCGCACTAGGCGTTCAACAGGCCCACGCCGAAGTCGAATCGCGAGGAGAGATTTCCGGCTTCGGCACCCTCCCCTCCGGCATGGCGCTGAATGCGAAGTACACGGATCTCACGTCGGGTGCATCGGGCTCGCTCACGGCGATGCTGCAAGGCCACATCGAGGTCGCCACGAAGTTGGCCGACACGTTCCGCCGGATGGGCGAGCAGTACGTCGAGACCGACGAGGCCGTCGCCGCATCGCTGCGTCCGACCGAACCCCGGTGATCAGCGCAGGGCGTCGAGATTCGTGCGGAGCAGCATGACGTTGTAGTCCGACCAGCGGGACGCGGTGAAGTACAGGTCGCGGCCCGACGAACTCGGGTGAATGTACGGCGCGTACACCCCGCCTATCGTCTCGGCCCGGCCGAGCAACGTGCGCGGCGCACTCCACGGCCCCTGCGGTTCGGTGGCCGTTCGAGCCACGATGGAGCCCTGCGTCTCGTCCCCGTAGAGCATCACGTACTTCTGCAGGTACTCGTTCCACGCGACGCTCATCTCCGACACGGGCTCCTGGACCACCTTGATCGAGTCCTCGACCCGTGGCGACCAGGGCGCCTCCGGCTTCCCCGTCGAGTACTCGTACTTGGTGAGGTCCAGAATGTCGGCCGGACGGACACGCGCCAGGAATGCCGCACCGAATCGGCCGTTCGGCGTGCCGAACTGGTAGAGCCAGCCGTCGTTCCCCTTCGCGTACGCATTCATCTGGAATCGGCCGTTGGCCTCGTTGACCTGTGCAACGCCGGGGATGGTGACCCCCTTGTTGACCCTGATGGTCAGCGGATCGGTGGTCCAGGTCTGACCGTTGTCCCGCGAGGTGGCGATGGCCGAGAAATTGGTGACCCACCGGCCGGGTGCGCCCCACGACTGCACCGACATGTAGTTCAGGTACTGGACCCCGTCGATGGCGATGGCCGCCGTCGGAATGGTGGTCGCCTCGATCTCGGGTAGACCGAGCGTCGGGACGATCTGGCGTGCGAACCGAGGCGCGTCGGCGGTCACCACCGACCCCGACGCGGTGTTGCCCGGCGCGGCGTCCGGAATGGAGATGCCGTCGCCGAGCGCGGTGTCACCGGATCGCAGCAGTACGTTGTTGCGCCATTGCCCGCCGCTTACGGAGCAGTTGCCGAACGTGTCACCGAAGGCGTAGAGCACCTGGCCGGCGCCGTTGTCCCAGGCAATGCCGAGATCGGTACCGGAGATGCCGAAGCGGTCATAGGTGCTGTTCGCGCTGGCGGGGCCCGTCACCCAACCGACGGATTGGGTGTTCGACGAGCGGATGGGCGCCAACGGGCCCTGGGGACCGCGGGGATTGGTTCCTCCGCCGCCCGAACTGCCGAACATCGACGACCCCGGACCCATGCGGCCACCGCAGGGCTCGGCGGAGGCAACGGACGACGTCGCCACGCCGAGCCCGCTGATGGTCAGAGCCAGGATCGCCCCGTGAACGGCAGATCGACCGATTGCGCGCATAACCCCACCCGTCGCGGTGTTACTCAAGTGAATGATGTGACGAGTGTTACCGAGGGGACGGGGGCGCGCAACCGAATGCCGTCGCGAAACGTGAACTACATCAGTGTGATTCGAGCTGCCGCGCGTGGGCGGCGTCGAGAACGAGCAGGGCTGCACCCTGCACCACGACTGCTGCACCGTGACCCCACGACTGATCGCGGGTCAGTCGTCCGCCGAACGACGGCCGGTGGTACATCAGGTGGGCACCGCCCGCGACGTAGCCGACGTCGAGAGCGGTGTTGATCCAGAGCGTGCGGCGCAGAGACGGGCTGGTCACGGGCTTGGACCGAACGGCACCGATGCCGGCGATGGCCAGGTCGATCGCTCCCCAGCCCGCGCTCTGCAGGCCGAATGCCCGAACGCGTTCGGACGACGACGCGGCCAGCGCCAGCCCGCCGACGACGCTGCCCCCTCCCCACCAGGCGAGGCGACGTCCGAGTGTGTCAGCGATGCTCTGGGCGGAGGTCATGTGACCAGTGTGCCGGGTGGATGGTCCACGGCGGTCCGACGGCAACGGTGCGCAGCGCACCTCGATCCGCGCACGTTGCACCTGCGCGTACCGGCGGGCGCTGCGCACCACGCACCGGGGCCACCGTGCGCTGCGCACCGCGGCCGGGGACGGAACTCAGACCGCCCCGACCTCCCGGAGCCGGACGATCTCCTCGGCGGAGTAACCGGATTCGGCGAGGATCTCGTCCGTGTCCGCCCCGTGCGCGCGTCCGGTGTGCCGGATGCTGCCGGGGCTCTCCCCCATGCGCCACATGACGTTCTGCATGCGCACGGGTCCCAGATCCTCGTCGTCGACGGTGGTGACCATCTCGATGGCGGTGACCTGGGGGTCGTCGAGCAGTTCCGACGGCTTGTAGACCGGGGCGACCGCGGCGCCCGCGTCCTCGAACGCCGCGATCACCTCGTCCCGAGTGCGCTCCCCGATCCACCCACCGACGTAGTCGTCGAGCAGGTCGGCGTGCGCGGCCCGTTGGCGGCCGGTGGCGAACCACGGCTCGTCGAGGACTTCCGGGTGCCCGACGAGGCGCAGCACCCGCTCCGCGATGGAGTTGGCACTGGTCGAGATGGCCAGCCAGTGACCGTCCTTGGTGCGGTAGAGATTGCGGGGCGCGTTGTTGGTCGACCTGTTCCCGGTGCGCTCCTGATCGATACCGAGCTGATCGGCGTAGATCACGCCCGGCCCCACGGCGGTCATGATGGGGCTCAGCAGATCCAGGTCGATCTCCTGACCGCGGCCGGTCTTGTGCCGGTGCAGCAACGCCATCGACACCGCCGACGACCCGGCGATCCCCGCGAGCGAATCGGCCAGACCGAACGCGGGCAGGGTCGGCGGACCGTCGGCTTCACCGGTGAGGTGGGCGAACCCGCTCATCGACTCAACGAGGGTGCCGAACGCCGGCCGCGTCGCATACGGCCCCGTCTGACCGAACCCGGTCACCCGCAACAGGATCAGACCCGGATTGATCGCCGACAGCACGTCGTAACCCAATCCCCACCGCTCGAACGTGCCCGGGCGGAAGTTCTCGACCACCACATCGACGTCGGCGACGAGCCGTTTGAACACCTCGGCGCCGTCCGGGTTGCCGAGGTTCAGGGTCAGCCCCCGCTTGTTGCGGCTGACCATGGTCCACCACAGCGGATGCCCGTCCTTGTCCAACCCGTGACCGCGCATCCCGTCCGGTTTGCTGGGGTGCTCGATCTTGACGACGTCCGCCCCGAAGTCCCCGAGAATCTGTGCGACCAGCGGGCCGGCCAGGATGGTCGAAACGTCGAGAACGCGGATGCCGTCGAGCGGACCCGTCACTTGTAGGGCCGGTGCAGGTAGCGGCCGGCCGGTGCGCCGGAAACGGCGCCGTCGGCCAGGACTCGCTGTCCGCGGACGAACGTGTCGGTCACCTTGGCGCCGAGCTCGAAGCCCTCGAACGGCGTGTACTCCTGGGTGGACTCGGAATCCTCGGGCCGTACGGTCCAGGTGTGGTCCGGATCGACGAGCGCGAGGTCGGCGTCCATGCCCACGGCGATCGAGCCCTTGCCCGGAAGTCCGTAGCGCTCGGCCGGATTCAGCGAGGTCAGCTCGGCGATGCGACGCCAGCTGAGCCCACGCTTGCGGCCCTCGCTGACCAGGCCGGGCAGCAAGTACTCGGCGCCGCCGAAGCCGGACTTGGCCGCGAAGATGTCGCCGCGATCCTCGGCGAACTTCTTCTCGTCCTTGCAGCACGCGTGGTCGCTGACGACCCAGTCCACGTCGCCGGCGATGAGGTGCTCCCACAGGGCCTCGACGTCCTCGCGCGGGCGCAGCGGCGGATTGACCTTGCCGCCGAGTCCGTAGGCCGTGTCGATGTCGGCGAGCAGGTGCCCGATGGTGACCTCACGTCGAAAGTTGACGTGCGGGAACGCCTTCGCCATGCGCATGGCCGCCGTGAGCGCCTTGCGCGAGGACAGGTGCAGGAGGTTGATGTTCGGCAGCTGCGTCTCGTCGGCGAGGAACGACGCGATGGTGACCGCGAGGCCCTCGGAGTGCGGCGGACGCGACGCGCTGTAGGCGGCGAGGCCGGTCAGCGTGCCCTCCTCCTCGACCATCTTGGTGTAGGCGCTCATGATCTCGGCGGTCTCGCAGTGCAGCGACAGCGAGATGTGATCGGCCATCGCCGGAAGCTGCTCGCGCGCAGCCTGAATGCCGCGCATGACGAACTCGAAGTGCGCCAGGTCGTACCGCTCGCCCTCGGGAGTCATGAGGAACTCGCTCTGGTCGGTGGACCGACCGTGCAGACCGTGGCTGCCGTAGAACATGAAGATCTTGAACGACGTCACACCGTGATCGGTGATGAGCGAGGGGATCTCGCCGATGTGTTCCTTCGACATCGGCGCGAGGTGGTACGCGTAGTCGACGTACGGGCGTCCCTCGGTGGCCTCGAGGACCGTGGGGAAGACGTCCGCGTAGGACCCACCGGTGTTCATGTAGTACTGGCCGGTGCGCATGTACGACAACGAGGTGGTGACGCCGCCCTGCACGCAGGCCCGCGACTCGGTCTCGGCGTCCTCACCCAGCGGGTTGTAGATGCCCCAGTGCTGGTGCGCGTCCACCACTCCCGGGAAGGCGACCTTGCCCGCAGCATCGATGACGGTGTCGGCCCCCGACGGATCGATACCGGCAGCGATCTGCGTGAACTTGCCGTCCTCGATCAGGAGATCGAGGAACTCCCCCTCCTCGGGGTGGTCCGCACCGGGACGTACGACGCGGGCGTTGGTGATGAGCAGTGTCGTCATGACGAGGTCCTTTGCATATCGAGAGAAGCGGCCGCAGCGTCCGCGGCCAGGAAGGACAATCCGAGGGCGGGCAACAGACCGTTGCCCGCGAGGTAACCCGAGGCGCCGTGACCGGAGATGCCCATGGCGGCGCCGCCGGCGGCGAACAGCCCGTCGATGGGCGAGCCGTCCGTGCGCAGGACACGCGCGTGTCCGTCGACCACGAGACCGCCCTGGGTGTGGAACAGCGCCGGGACGATGGCGACTGCCGCGTACGGACCGGCCATCTCGTGCTCGAACGAGTTGCGTCCGAACGGATCCGAGTCCTCACCGCGAGCGTAGCGGCCGACGGCGGCGATCTCGTCGACGACCGCGTCCACCGGCAATCCGGTGGCGGCGGCGAGACCCGCGGCGTCGTCCGCCCACACCGCGGCGCCGGACTCGACGGTCTGCCGGAAGTCCGTGAACGCCAGGCACCGATCGTGGATCTCGCGGTCGATGACCAGCCAGCCCTCCGACCCCGGGCGCGCCGCGAGCTGCGCCGCGTACTCCGAGTAACCGGTGGTCTCGTCGCCGAAGCGTCTGCCCGTGGAATCGAGGACGACGCCCCCGTGCATCACCGTCGCCCAACCGACCAGCGTCGCCGCCTTCTTCGACAGGGCCGCGTGGCCCTGATAGGCGTCGAGGAACCTGGCCTCGGCACCGAGGCGCGTGCCGATGGCGAGCGCGTCGCCCGTCGAGTACTCGCTGCCGTGATAGACCGCCGACGCGATCTCGGGGGCATGCTGGGCGACGGCCGCGTGGTCCGCTCCGTATCCGTTGGTGGCCAACAGAACTGCCGGCGTCGGGATCTCGTCGGTGGTGCCGTCGGGCAGCGTCACGACGACGGCACTCACGCGTCCGTCCTCGGTCCGCACGTCCGTCACCCGGGCGGGCGCGTAGACGTCGATGTTCGGGTGCTCGGCGACGGCGCGCGTCAGGTGATCGAGCAGCACGCTGCCGTGGCGACCCTCGACGGTGTGACAGCGCAGCGCCGAGTGCCCCGGATAGGCGAAGTCGGTGACCAGGGACAGCGGGATCTCGAGGTGATCGGCCATCCATTCCACCAGGGGCGCACTGACCTCGGCGAGCGCCGTCGCCAGCCCGACGTCGGCGGTGCCCTTGGTCTTGCGCACGACGTCGTCGACGAACCGCGACGGGAAGTCGTCGACGCCTTGCTCGCGCTGCCACCGCGACCCCGCACCCGGAATCATCGCCGTCGACATCGCGGTGTTGTTGCCACGCTTGGCATGCTCGCTGGCCTCGACCACGACGACGTCGAGACCGAGCTCCGCCGCACGCAGCGCCCCGACGAGGCCACCGCCCGCGCCGGCGACCACCAGATCCGGACCGTGCTCGCTCACGCCGCCACCTCGAGATCGGCCCGCAGCGCCAGCAGGCGCAGAGCCGTGGCCGTGGGATCGACCACGACGGGATCGGTACGGCGCTCGGCGAGATCGACCGCCGAGCACGCGTTGATGGCGACGGCCGACTCCAGGGACGGCGCGTACCGTGCCACCGCCGCGGTCCACGCGCGCGAGTCGGCGATGTCGTCGAACGACAGGTTCATGACCGTCGTCGGTTCCGCCGGGATGCCGTACCCGGCCAGGCGACGATCGAGCTCGGCGGCGATGGCGGCGTTGCGCGCCAACGCCCCGACACGATGTCCCTGCGAGGCGTAGTACGACGCCGTCAGCCGCGTCAGTCCGTACAGCGGACGCGCGAACTGCCCGGCCTGCTCGGCGCAGGGGTCGAGGACGCAGTCCGGGAGGAAGCCGTCGTACCCGGTGGGGTCGGCCGCGGCGAACGCGGCCGCGACGGCGTCCTCCGACGCGCGAACGTCGCTCTCGGTGTCGAGGGCACGCGGGGCGTCGGGACCGAGGTCACGCAACACGACGACGAGCCCGGTGGGACTCAGTGCGTCGTACCGCGCCTGTCGGCGCGCCAGTTCGGCGTCGTCGACGTGGACGGGAGTGAAAGCGAGCAAACGCAAGTGGAGCTCCTGAGGTCAGATGCCGAGATACGCGGACTTGACGCGATCGTCGTGAGCGAGCTCGGTGCCGGTGCCCGTGAGGACGATCGACCCGCTCTCGATGACGTACGCGCGGTCGGAGATGGCCAGGGCCTGGGCGGCGTTCTGCTCGACGATGAGGACGGTGACCCCGTCGTCACGAATCCGCACGATGGCCTCGAGCACCTCGGCGGCGAGCTTGGGGGCGAGGCCCACCGACGGCTCGTCGAGCGTGAGCACGCGAGGTTCCGCCATCATGGCCCGGCCGATGGCGAGCATCTGCTGCTGACCGCCGGACATGGTGTCCGCCCGCTGGTTCCGCCGCTCCGCGAGAATCGGGAAGAGCTCGTAGACGCGCTCGAGCGACTCCGCGGTGGCGCCGCGCTTGCGGGTGTACGCGCCCATCTCGAGGTTCTCGGAGACGGGCAGGCTGCCGAACAGCGCGCGGTCCTGCGCGACGTGCACGAGACCCGACCGCACGATGCGATCCGCCCGGCGGCCACAGATGTCCTCGCCGTCGAGCAGAACCCGACCACGATGCGGCGCAACGAGACCCGAGAGGGCGCGCAACGTCGTCGTCTTCCCGGCACCGTTGGCCCCGATGAGGGAGACGATTTCGTTCTTCTCGAGGTGCATGGTGACCCCGTGCAGAATCTCGAGCCGCCGGTACCCGGCGTGCAGATCGTCGATCTCGAGCATCATGCGGTCTCCTCACCCAGGTAGGCCTCGACGACGCGCGGGTCCTCGACGACGGTGCGCGGGTCACCGGAGGTGAGCACGGCACCCTCGTGCATGACGACGAGTCGCTCGGACAGCGCCATCACGGCCGCCATGATGTGCTCGACGAAGAGCACGGTCTGTCCCGCGGTGTGCAGGGAGCGGAGCAGGTCGATCATCGGAGCACGTTCGGCGGGAACGAGTCCCGCGAGAACCTCGTCGAGCAGCACGACGCGCGGCTCCATCGCGAGTGCTCGTGCGAGTTCGAGTCGCTTCAGGCCGGCCGTCGACATAGTCGAGACGACGCCGCCCACCTGATCGGACAGCTGCACCCGATCGAGCACCTCCAATGCATGCCGACGGGCGTCCTTGCGGGACTTCCGCACCGACAGGGCGGCGATGGTGACGTTCTCGAGCACGGTCATCGACTCGAAGGGACGCATCAGCTGGAACGTGCGGACCAGACCGGCACGCGCGGTGCGATCCGCCGACCAGCCCGTGATGTCCGTGCCGTCGAAGATCACTCGTCCCGACGTGGGCGGCTGCTCACCGGACAGCAGCGAGAACAGGGTGGTCTTCCCGGCGCCGTTGGGGCCGATGATGCCGAGAAACTCCTGATCGGCCACGTCGAGGTCGACGTCACGGACCGCGTGCAGCCCGGAGAAGGACTTCCCGAGCCCTTCGACGCTGAGGACGCTCACTTGCGCCACCTCTCTCGCACGGTGCCGAAGATGCCCTTCGGCAGGAAGATGACGATGAGGATCAGGATCACGGAGTACACCGCGACGTCGAGACCGATGGAGCCCTGCAGGAATTCGAGGAACGCCGGCGGACGACGGAGGATCTCGTTGATCACCTCGGACAGCGGACCGATGACGGCCGCGCCGAGCACCGGGCCCCAGATGGTGCCGATGCCGCCGATGACGGCGGGCACGATGGCCTCGACCGAGACCGCCGACCCGAATGCCTGCTCCGGTCCGACGAAGAAGTAGTACTGCACGTAGTACACGCCCGCCACGGCGGTGAGGGCGCAGCTGGCGGCGACGGCGATCAGCCGGTACTTCATGGTGTCGATGCCCAACGACGCTGCGGCCGTGGCGTCGTCGCGAATCGCCTGCACGTACTGGCCCGCACGGGACCGTACGTAGAAGATGGTCCCGAGGACGGCCAGCGCGAGGATCACCAACGGGATCCAGAGGTAGTTGGCGCTGCCTTTCTCGAACTGCAACATCCACCACGAATCCCGCGGCAGGATCGGCACGTTGAAGCCCTCGGTCTTGTTGAAGACCTCGAGGTTCTGCACGAGGAGCAGGAACATCTGCGCGAACGCGAACGTGGCGAGGGCGAAGTACGACCCGGCCAGGCGGTACCGCAGGCACAGGTACGCGATGGTGGTCCCGACGGCCGCGGAGACGACGGCGGCGACGATCATCGACAGCCAGGGCGAGATTCCGTGGTCGACCAGCAGATAGGCCCCCGTGTAGGCGCCGATGCCGAAGAACGCGGCGTGACCGAAGCTGAACATGCCGCCGAAGCCGCTCATGATGTTCCAGCCGACGGCCATGATCGCGAAGATCAGCGTGCGGACGGCGACGGTCTGCGCCTGCTCGCCGAGCAGGAACGGCAGCATCGCGACGACCACGAAACCGATGACGAGCGTGAGCAACTGGCGGGTCAGCCAGGTGTCCTTCAGTCGCGGGTCCGCCGTGGTGGCCGACGCCGCGGTGGGTGCGGTGGTGGTCATCGACGTCCTCCGTACAGACCTTCGGGCTTGAGGAACAGCACCATCACGAACACGGCGAACACCAGGATGAGCGAGCCCGTGCCCGGCAGGTAGAGCGCACCGACGGTCTGCACCAGGCCGATGACCAACCCGCCGACCATGGCGCCGACGATGCTGCCGAGACCGCCGAGCACGACGATGACGAACGCGAGGATGGTGAACTGCTCACCGACCGAGGGGGTCAGCGAGGTGAAGGGGGTCATGAGCCCGCCGGCCACGGCGACGCAGGCTGCGCCGATGCCGAACGTGAGGGCGTAGACGCGGCCGATGTCGACCCCGACGAGCTTGGCGCCCTCCGAGTTCGACGCCACGGCGCGGATCGACAGTCCCAGCTTGGTGCGATCGAGCACCGCCTTGAGCGCGACGGCCACGACCGCGGCGCCGAGGAACGCGATGACGCGCGGCCAGGATGCCACGGTGCCGAGGATGGAGAGCGAGCCGTCGACCGGGGCCGCCACGGCTTTCGGTCGACCGCCGAACACCATGAGCAGCACGTTGATGATGAGCAGGGACAACCCGAGGGTGACCAGCAGCGGCCCCTCGTGGCTGCCACCGATGGTGAGCTTGGTCAGCAACGTCGCCTGCACGACCATCCCGAACAGGAACATCACCGGCACGGCCAGGATCGTGGCCAGGTAGACCGGTAGACCGGCCGTCGACAACGCGTAGACGATGTACATCGCCAGCGTCAGCATGGCGCCCTGCGCGAAGTTCACGATGCCGAGCACACCGAAGATCAGCGTCAACCCGACCGAGATCAGCGCGTAGACGCCGCCGAGCAGCAGACCGGAGACGATGGCCTGGCCGACCAGGCCCTGGTCCTTGCCGCCGACGAAGAACACGATGGCGAGGATCACCACGACGGCGCCGGCCACCGGGATACCGGGGTCGAGCTTGCGGCGGGACGTCGTCGTCGTGGCCTCGGTGTCCGCCGCGGCGACCGTCACCGCCCGCCGCCCGTCGGGAACTGGATCTGCTCCTGCGCGAACTCCTCCGGGAACACCTGAGTGACCGCGCCGTCGCGCACCTGCATGACGATGACGGTGGCGTTGCTGTTCTGGCCGGTCTCGTCGAACGTGATGGGGCCGGAGAAGGCCAGCAGCGGATCCTCGATGGAGACACCGGAGATGGCCTCCCGCAACGCTTCCGGATCGGCGTCGGCGCCGTCCTCGAGCCCGGCGGCGATCACCTCGACGGCCTGGTAGGACAGCATCGCCGCGGTCTCCATCGGGCGGCCGAACTTCTCCTGGAAGCGCGTACGGATGTCGGTGACCCGATCGTCGGTGGCATCGAAGTGGTAGTTGGCCGACAACACACCCTCGCCGGCGGGACCGGCCGCGCCGGGGAACGAGCTGTCGTCGAAGGCGCCGTTGGCAATGCCGTAGAGCCCCTTGACGTTCACATTCAACTGCTGCACGGCGTTGGCGATGAGCAGGCCGTCCGGGTAGTAGCCCGTGGCGACGATGACGTCGGGGTTGGAGACGGCTGCCTCGCGCACCTGGGTGGTGGCGTCGGAGAAGTTCGTGGCCGGGTAGGTGATCTCCTGCACCGAGGAGATGCCCTGGTTCACGGCCTCCTTCTCGAAGGCGTCGAAGACGCTGTCGCCGAACGATCCTTCGATGTGGAGGTAGGAGACGCGGTCGATGGCCTGACCGGTCTGCTCCTCGATGGCGGCCAGCGCCTTCGCGCCATCGGTTCCCATCGACGACGCGTTGGGCTGGATGCGGAACGTGTACTGGTAGCCCTGGTCGAGGATCTTGTCGTCGACTGCGACGTCGATGACCAGCGGCACGCGGGAGCGTTCGGCCACCGAGGCGACGTTCTGCGTGACGTCGGACTGGTAGGTGCCGACCAAGGCGACCGCGCCGTCGTCGATCAACCGCTGCGCTTCGCTCTGTCCCACTTCGGCTTTGCCCTGGCTGTCACCCGAGACCAGCTCGAGGGTGCGGCCGTCGAGCGAGGAGATACCGCCCGCGGCGTTGATGTCCTCGACGGCCATCGCGGCGCCGTCGTTCATCAGACCACCCACGCCGGCGAGCGCGCCGGTCGTGGGGTGCACGGAGCCGATCTTGATCGGCCCCGATCCGTCCGACCCGGACGACGATCCGCACGCCGCGGTGCCCACGAGAGCGACCGCTGCGACGACGCCTACGACTTTCTTCATGATGGGATCTGCCTTCCGCGCCCGATGGGGGCGTCGAGTCCGAGGTGACCGACAGGCCGTGACGACACGATCGGTGTTCCGCTCAGCGCACCACTCGACGGTGATTGAGTTGCACTGCGGTCGAGTATTGCACGCAGTTTGGGCCGAGAACAGGACTTTCCATGACTTTCTTGTTACGACTATGGTTCGCTCAGCGGAACGCAGGTGATTGCCGATTGCATGGCCTGCACCGCCCGACTGTGGAAGGTTGAGTACATGCCCGTCTCTCCCCCGATCGCGACCACCGAGCAGTCCGCCGGTACCGAATCGGCTGATCGAGTCGCCGACGTGTTGATCGCCTTCGCGCAGTCCGACAAGCCGCTCGGTGTGTCCGAGCTGGCCCGTCGTCTGTCGCTGAGCAAGGCTGTGGTGCACCGGATCCTGCAGTCGCTCGCGTCCCGGGCTCTGGTCCAACCGGTCCACGGCGACACCACCTACTCCCTCGGCCCCGCCGCCATCGGCCTGGGCACCAAGGCGTGGAGCCAGTTGGACGTGCGCACCGTCGCCGCCCCCGTGCTGCGACGCCTGCGTGATCGGACCAGGGAGACTGCCACCCTGTCCGTGCTGGTCGGTCACCGACGCGTCTACCTCGACCAGTACGAGAGCCCGCAGGAAGTGAAGATGGTGGTCGAGATCGGCCCGCAGTACCCGCTGCATTCCGGTGCCTCGAGCCGGGCCATCCTCGCGTTCCTGCCCGAACACTTCGTCGTCGAGGCGACGCAGGAACTGCGCGTCACCCGGCCCGAGGCCGACCTCGACGCGTTCCTGACCTCCCTGGATCGTATCCGCGAGCTGGGTTACGGCACCTCGAACAACGAACGCAACACCGGCGCCGCGTCCATCGCGGCCCCCTTCTTCGACTCGGCAGGACACGTGATCGGGTCGGTGAGCTCGTCCGGACCGGCGTTCCGGTACTCCTCGACCGCCGACGACGATCACGTCGCTCATGCGGCGCAGGTGGTCTCGGCGGCCGAGGACATCACGCGCGGACTGGCGGGCCCGGCATGATCGACGCACGGTCGTTCCTTTACGTCCCCGCCGTCAAACCGGCACTGTTCGACAAGGCCGCGAGCGGTCCCGCCGACGCGATCATCCTCGACCTCGAGGACGCGGTTCCACTGCAGCACAAGGAGACCGCCCGACGCGACGTGGCGGCATGGCTCGACGATCGCACCGGCGGAACGGCGCAGGTCTGGGTCCGCGTCAGCCCCGATTTCCTCGACGCCGATCTCGACGTCGCGGTGCATCCGTCCGTCACCGGCATCGTCGTCGCGAAGTGTTCGCAGGACGGCCTCGAGCGCACGGCCGACGAGATCTCCGACCGCGGGACGGCCACCCTGGTGGTGGGCCTGATCGAAACCGCTTACGCCCTGCGACACCTGGACCGGTTGGCAGCCGTGCCCGGGGTGGCGACCTTCGGCATCGGCGAGGTGGATCTGCTCGCGGATCTGCGCATCACGCGGAGTACCGGCACACAGCACGTCGTCGACGCGCTACGTCTCGACGTCGTGATCGGCTGTGCCGCCGCGGGACTCGCGGCCCCGATCGCCCCCACGTCGACGAACTTCCGCGATCTCGACGAGTTCGCCCGCACGACAGCGGCCTTCGTCGAGCTCGGCTTTCGCGCGCGGACCGCGGTGCACCCGGGACAGGTGCCGGTCATCAACGACGCCCTCACCCCGTCCGACGACCAACTCGACGTCGCCCGCCGGCTGGTGGACCTCTTCGACCGCGCGGCGGGTGGCCCGACCGTGGACGACGACGGCCGCTTCGTCGACGAGGCCGTGGTGCGCGGGGCGAGAGAACTCCTCGCCCGCGCGCACCGTCCGGCCTGACGTCAGCGTCTCCCGACGGCGCGCGAGGGCGGGCCTCAGCGTTTCCCGACGGCGCGCAGGGGCGCGAGCAGCGTGTCGGCACTGTCCAGATCGCCCAGGGCACGGCAGCGCTCCGCGAACTGCGTCGCCGTGTCGGCGTCGAGCAACGACCCCACGTTGGCGGTGAACTTCGCGGTCACCTCCTCGAAGGACAGCGGACGCTCGGGGCCGCCACGCGTGGTGAGCACCTCGTCGACGACGGTGGAGCCGTCCTGCAACTCAGCGGTGAGAATCGCCGGGAACTGGTACGGAAAGATGCTGTCGCACGTGCTGTTCGGGACGACGTCGACCTTCGCCATGATGGCCCGACGCTCCGGGGAGGTCGCCTTCTCGTCCGAGTAGTCGTCGAACGACGCGCCCAGTCCCCCACCGCCGAGCAGACCGACGGCCACCGCGTACGGCCCGGAGAACTGCGCCATGTAGCCCGTCTCGGGCGCGCGCTTGACCTCGATGGGTTCCCCGATGGTGCGCAGATTGGCGGCCGGGACGCCGAGTTCGAGCCGAGTGACGTCGTCGGGCCCGATCCCCCGCGCACGCAGCGCCGCCGCAGCGTCGACCGCCGCGTGGGTGAAGTGGTTGGCCGGGTAGGGCTTGACGAACAACGACGGCGCGGCCCAGCTCTCGCCGAGACCCTCGGTGATCTCGTCGGCTCGCGGGCCGTCGTGCAGCCACGCCTGGAAGAACCCGAAGCGGCCCTCCAGCACGGTCGGGGGTCCGGTCAGACCGTGGCGGGCGAGGCCCGCGGCCGACACCGCGGCGTGCGCGGCCCACCCGCAGTGCAGTCGCTTGACCGTGCCACCCGTGCGATTGGCCTCGATGATGCCGGCGGCCATCGACGCCGCGATACCGAGCGTGTCGACGATCCGATCGGCGTCGGCGCCCGCGATCACGGCCGCGGCGACGGCGCCGCCCATGGCTCCGCAGATCGACGTCGCGTGCTGGCCGTGCTCGAAGAACACGGAGTTGCGGGTCGCGGGATCGAACCCGGCCATCCCCAGCCGCACACACACCTCGAGGCCGAGCGCGATGCCACGCACCAGGTCTCGGCCGCTCGCGCCGTGCTGCTGCGCGGCAGCGAGCGCCGCCGGGATCACGCTCGCGCTCGGGTGGAGCACGGAGGGCAGATGGGTGTCGTCGAAATCGAGGGAGTGCGCGAGCACGCCGTTGACGAACGCCGCCAACGCCGGCGACAGGTTCTCGGACACGCCGACGGCGGACGCCACCGGCGTCCCGCCCTCCTCACGCGCCCAGGCGACCGCCGCCGCGCTGGTGTCGAGTTGCGTTGCGGCGACAGCGATGCCGAGGGTGTCGAGAACACGAACCCCCACGCTGTCGACGACGTCGGTCGGCAGATCGTCGTACGTCGTGCGGTCGGCGAACCGGGCGAGAGCGTAGGCGAGGGTGTCGGTCATGCAGACACCACCGCGAGCGGACGCACCGGTGAGCCGGTGGCGCCGAAGATGTTGAGCGGCACCAGAACGAAGGTGAACTCGTGGATCGCCTCCGCGGCCAGCTGCTCGAGGTCCAGTGCCTCGATGATGTAGATCCCGCTCTCGACCAACAGCACGCGGTGAGCCGGGAGCAGGCCGTGCCCCTTGCCGGGCGCGAGCCGCTCGAACGCGATGGTGTCGGCGCCTGCGGCGTGAATGCGGCGCTCCGCCAACCACTGTGCGCCCGCCTCGCTCACCCCGGGCACTCCCGACGGACCGCCCACGTAGGGCTGGCCCTGCTCGAACAACTGCGACCAGCCACTGCGGATCAGGACGACGTCGCCCGGTTCGACGGCGGCACCCTGACGTTCCACCGTCGCGTCGAGATCGGCGACCGTGATCTCGTATCCGCCGTCGAGGCGCTCGACCCCGAGGGTGGCCGGAACGTCCAGCAGCACACCGCGACACACCATCGGGGCGATCGTGTGCACACCGTGCTCGACGTACTTGCCGCCGATGCAGGAGTCGGTCGCGTCGGCGTCACCGTGAAGCCGTCCGTCCTGAGAGACGTGCGCGAGCGCGTCGATGTGGGTACCCACGTGCGTTCCGGTGGTGATCATGTCGTTCGCGGCGCTGCCGCCGTCCGCCCGCACCATGTCCCCGTGTCGGCGCGGCAGCGTGTGCCAGAACTGCGGGTGGTTCGGCGACTGCGGCATACCGACACGCAGCTGACGCCCGAGGTCGACGTGCCGCACCCCCGCCGTGACCGCCTCGAGAAGCCTGTCCGCCATACCCGTCTCCTGTGTGTCGTTCCGCTGAGCGAACCCAGCTCGATGATGCCGAACCGGTGCGCGCCTGGTGACGATGACGCTAGCAGGCGTATTGCGGCAGCGCTTGCGGGTTGACCACCTTCGTCCGGTCGCGTTCACTGCATTCATGCCCCTTGGTTCGTCGTTTCGCTCAGCGGAACAAATGCGCGGCGCCGTGCACACCCTGGTGATCGACGCCCTGGCCGCCGCCGAGACCCGCGGGCCATCGCGGGTCGACACCGTGCTGATCGACCTGTGGGGTGTCGGCCTCGCCGGCGCGCGCACGCCCGAGGTCGCTGCCCTGGTGGCCTCCCGCCGTCGCGAACCGGGGCGCTGGATCACCCTCGGCGGTGGGGCCACTGGCTCCGCCGAGGCCGTCGCCCTCCTCGACGCGGTGGCGTCGTGCTGCCTCGAACTCGACGAGGGCAACAAGTACGCCGCGGGCCACCCCGCAGCGCACGTCGTTCCCGCCGCCGTCGCCGCCGCACGCCTCGCGGACGAACCGGTCCCGGGGACCACGTTTCTCACCGCCGTCGTCGCCGGCTACGAGGTGGCCACCCGGTTCGGCCACGCCCTCGACCGCGACCCGCGCTGGCACACCCACGGCCACTGGGGCGCGACCGGTGCGGCCATGGCCGCCGCCGTCGTGTGGGGCCTGAGTGTCGACCGCGCGGCCGCCGCGGTGGACGCCTCGACGTCCCTCGTCTCGATCGCTCCGTGGGAGGTGGTGCTGCAGGGGCAGTTCGGCCGAAACCTGTGGATGGGCAACGCCGTTCGCGCCGGGCTCGACGCCGCACGGCTGGCCGAGGCCGGACTGGTGGACAACGTCGGGATCGCGTCGGCCACGCTCGGTGGGGTGGTCGGGACCTTGCACGCGGACCGGCTCGCAGTGGAGCCGGGTGTGTTGTCGATCGACCGGGGCTACGCCAAACGCCACGCCAGCTGCTCGTACACCCACGCCGCCGTGGACGTGATTCAGCACCTGCGCCGCACCGGCGGCCTGTCCGCCGACGACGTCACCGACGTGCGGGTGCGCATTCACGGGCTCGCCGAGCCACTGTTCGGGCGCACCCCGACGAATCGTCTGCAGGCGATGTTCTCGCTTCCCGTCGTCGTCGCCGCGGCGCTGGTCGCCGACGAGATCGGCGTCGACACCCTCGACCCCGACGGCGCCACATTCGTCCGCGCGACGTCGGTGGTGGACCGGGTTCACGTCGAGGTGGCCGACCACCTGACCGCGCTGCTCCCCGACCGTCGCGCCGTCGAGGTGGAGCTCACGGTGCGCTCCGGGGAGGTGGTCGCCGCGGGCGCACCCAACCCCGTCGGCGACAGCGACCACTTCCCGCTCGACCGGGATGCCGTCGTCGCCAAGATCGTCGGGCTGGTCGGCGCCTCCGATGCGAGGCGGGTCGTCGGGGTAGTGGGCGGGCTGGCCGGGGCGGCGGACGTCGTGGAGGTGCTGCAGGGGTTGCCGTGAGGCTTGCGCTCGGGTCTCGTGCCGCAGCGAGCCGCGGTGCGCAGCGGGCCGCCGCGGGCCGCGGTGCGCAGCGCACCCGGACTTGCGCACGTTGCAGCATGCGCGCAGTGAGGCGCGCTGCGCACCGCACCGGGCGGTCCGTAACACTCGTCACGTTTCCGGCGACGTGTGCTGTGACCTGTCACGCCTGTAGTCGGAGTTGTCATGCCCAGTTCGTACCCGCCCCCGTTTCAGCCGCCCGTCGTCGACACGAAGAAGAAGAGCCGGAAGGGTCGGATCGGGATCGCCGCGGGCGTCCTGGTAGGCCTGTCCGCGATCGGAATGGCCATGGGCGGTGAGACCGAGCCCGTGTCCGCGAGCACCGAGGCACCCATCACCACCACGGTCGCGCCGACCACCGCCGCGCCGACCACCACCCGCACCACGACACCGACCACCACGCGGGCGACCACCACGACGCCGACCACCACCGTCCCGCCCACCACCGAGACCGTCACCGTCTACGCCCCGCCGCCGACCGTGCAGACCCCGTACGTGGATCCGGACGTCGACCGCGCCTACGTTCCCGCGCCGGTGCCTGCCCCGGTGCCGTTCGTGGCGCCGGCACCCGCACCCGCGCCGTACGTCGCGCCCGCTCAGGCCTCGGCGGAGAAGTCGGCCTACTACAAGAACTGCTCGGCGGCCCGAGCCGCGGGCGCAGCGCCCGTCTACGCCGGCGATCCCGGATACGGCTCCCACCTCGACCGCGACGGCGACGGGGTGGGCTGCGAGAGCTGATCCCCGCCGCTCCGGTGCGCAGCGCACCAGGATCCGCGCAGGTTCCAGCATGCGCGCGGTGAGGTGCGCTGCGCACCGGGCAGGGGGTCAGCGGACGGACTGCAGCACCGCGACGGCGGGCTTGGCGGACCCGTCGTTGCGGTAGACCCCGAAGTAGTTCTCCTTGTCGGGGTTCACGGTGGTGAGGGGGGCGCGGTCGGTGGTCTCGTAGAAGAAGATCGGGCCGGCCCAGGTGTAGGAGAGGCGGAGGTCGACCGCTTGGCGGTAGGCGGTGGCCTGCGCCTGCTCGGTGAGGCTGGGGTCGCCCGCGGTGGCGGCACCGGCCTCGGTCATCACGATCAGCTTCCCGGCGTCACCGTTCTCGGTCATGATCGTGCGCGCGCTCTTCTGGTAGATCGAGCCGTCGGGGTTCCGGAAGTCGATGCTCATCTGCGACCACGCGTTCCAGTCGGCGACGTCGTTCGGCAGAGCGGGTGCGGTGTAGGGATGCCAGCCCAGGGCGTCGAAGGATCCACCCGCCCCGAGGTCGTACATCTGATCGAGATAGGTGAGCGGCGCGATCGCGTGCCCCTCGGGTGACTGACCGGTGGTGCCCCACGGCGACAGGCCCGCGGCGACGACGGTGATGGCGTACGGCGTGGCCGCCTTCATGGCCGGATAGGCCGCGCGGAGCAGGTCGACGTACCCCTGGACGTTGGGTTTGCCGGTGACGGGATCGGCCCAGAACATCCAGAGGTTCGGCTCGTTCCAGACCTCGAACGCCCGGATTCCCTGCGGCGCGTAGCGCGCGACGGTGGTGGCGGCGAAGCGCGCGTAGGCGGCGGGATCCGTCGGGGGTGTGCTGCCGTCGGCGGTGGTACGCGCCCAGGGCGGTGTCTTCTGGATCAACAGCAGAATTTTCAGGCCGCGGGCGCGCGCCGCGGCGACGGCGCCGTCGGGCCCCGCCCAGTTGTACGACGACGGGCCGCCGTCCTGCACCCACCACCAGTCGATCTCGATGCGCACCCAGGCAGCGCCGGTGCCGGCGATGCGGGCTGCTTGGGCACGTTGCACCGTCGACGAGGCTCGGAAATCGATGCCGTTGAGGCCGATTCCCTGCCGCCCGACGTAGGAACTGGCGGCGGACGCCGGCGTGACCGTCAGCGTCATGAGCATCACCGCCAGCAGAAGAAGGATTCGTGTGACGACCGTACGGACCATGGTGACTCCCACCCGATACGGGTGCGACGACGGCACCCGACCAACATTGGAGTCACATCCGTAACACGAGTCACTTCAGAAACAAGAGTACCAACCGAACGGTACTGGCTACCACGGCAATCCGGGCATTCTCGGCGTCCTCGGAGCGAGCGCTGCCCACTCCTGCCGGGTCAGGAACAACGGGTTGGACTGTTGCGGCGACCGCAGCACCTCGAGGCCGGCCAGGTCCGCCGACGCGCGGCACTCGTCCGCGGTGACCGGGCGGGGCAACGCGGTGATCCGCGTGGGCACGTGCAGCCGCCGATCGGCGGGATCGGTGCCCTCGCCGGGCCGTCCCGTCACCTCCCCCACACCCCAGACCCCACGCCCCGGACCGACTCCACCACCGGCCGACACCCACACGACGATCGGATCACCGGGCTGCATCAGGGCCGTCCGGTAGTTCGGCGCCACGCACCACTCGCCGCCGAGGTCCCCCGCCGCGATCATCGAGACGACGTCCGTCAGGCGCGGATTCACCGTGATCAGCCAGGCGCCCAGGTTCGCGCGCGATACCGCCGCCATCGGCGCGCCCTCCGTTCCATGATGTGAGATCGACGTAACATTTCACTGGATCTTGGGTATAAGTCAGCGTCCGACCCTCGCACGGAAGACTCGACATGCCTGCTCACCGCCGCCCGACCAGCACCCGTCGACGCGTTCTGTGGGCCGCTGCGGGCATCACCGCGGTCGCGTTGCCCGCTGCCGTCCTCCCCACGGTGGTCGACACCCAGTCTGCCGTGGCGGCGAGCGACGTCGCGCCCGCCGACCGGCCCGCCCCGGTCGAGACCCCCACCGCACCCTCGGCGATCACGGCGTCGGCGATCGACATCGCCGCACCCGCGGCTGCGTCGGTGTCGGATCCGGACACCACCCTGACGCAGGTCCTTACCTCGGTCGGCTACCCCGCCGACCCCGCGACTCTCGGGTTCATCGATCGCACGGCCGCCGACATCTGCCGTGACCTCGCCGTCGGGCGCGCCGGCATCGACGTGCTCGAGGACGTGTCGGGACGCACCGCACCCCTCGGATGGAGCGACGCGCAGTCCGACGGCCTGGTCTACATCGGTGTGGCGGCCGAATGCTCGGCCTACTCGCACCTGCTTCCCTGACGGCTCACCCGAGGGCTTGCGCCGCACCGTCCCATCCCGGCGGGGCCGGGGACGACGACTGCCAGCGCGCGCCCTCCGCGAGCCACCGCCGTCGCCACTCGCTCTCGGGGATGCCGAGATCGTCGTCGGTCACACCGAACTCGAAACCACACGACGGGCACACCTCGTACGACGGACCCGCGTCCGTTCGGGGCGGCTCCGCGAGCTCGGGGTAGCGGCAGACCGGGCAGAGATGCGCGCTCATCGAGGAACTCCTGGTTGACGGTCCCAGTAGGCGGCACCGGACCCCGGTCGGAAGAAGGTCTTGGTGATGCCGTCGGGAGTGTAGGCGGCGAAGGTGTTCGTCGCCGGGTCGTACATCCGCACCGTGCCGTCGGGTCCGATCTTCACCAGATGCGACGGGTCGTCGCGGAATCGGGCCGCCAGCTCGGCGTACTCCCGAGCCGTCCGGGCGCCGACGTCGGCGCCGTGCCGGGCGAAGTGGTCGTCGAGCGCCCGCGACGACGACCATCCCGGCGCCACGGGCGGCGTCTCCCGAGGAACGACGTCGTCCCAGCGCACCGGGATGCGGGTGGTCACCTCCTCGACGTCGTCGACGACGCGATCGAGGGTGGCCATCGCGGTCTCGTTCCGGCGCATCCGCGCGAAGGCCCCGAGTGCGGCCACGACGGCGCGGACCCGGGACGCGGTGCGGGCGAATCGTCCGGCCGCCACCGCCGCACCCGCGGCTGCGGACAGTCCGGCCGAGACGAACGCCAACCCGATTCCGACGGCGACGGCCGCCGCTTCCTCGAGCGCGAACTGCTCGATCAGATCGCGGATCTGCGACCGCGTGTCGGCGAGCTGATCGGCGAAGTCCCGGCACAGGGCCGCGAGACCCGAACAGGCCCCGGCCGCCGCTTCGACCGCATTCAGCACACGGCGCACGTCGTCCTGCATGGCGTCGATCTCGGGGCTCGTGGACTCACGCAGGCCGTCGGCCACCCCGAGCAGTCGGGTGCGGACGTCGAGCAACTCGCGGCCGACGGTGATCCAGGCCTCCGACGCCGCGCGCAACCGATCGGTGTCGCCGTTGGGGCACGGCACGCCCACGGCGTCGGCGATCTCGACCGCTCCCTGCAGGCCGGGCCCGGCGTCCCCGACCGCGCTGGAAAAGGCCAGGTCTTCCAGGGTGGCGGGCGGACCGGATGTCGGATCCGGCGGCGTCGCGGACGCCGCGATCGAGTCCGCCGTCGCATGGTTGACGGCCGACTGTTCGATCAGCAGGCCGAGCGACGACAGCGCCGACACCACCGTGCGCACGGCGCGGGAGAAGGCGTCGACGTCCTCGTCGTACGCCGTGCCCCAGCGCTCGCCGGCCTCGTCGCTGCCCGCCATCCCGGCCCAGTCCGACGAGCGGACCCACTGACGACGCACGGCGGTCGAGACGGTGTGCGCCTCGTCGTACAGGGCGCGGGCAGCAGCAGTGAGCGCCTCCGGCGCGAGGTCGACGACGATCGGAGCCATCAGCGAGCCCCGAACATGCGCAGATTCGCGGTGACCGCGGCCGAGTACGCCGCATGAGCGGACCGCGCCGCCTCCGCCATGACGGCGAGCCCCTCGGCCATCTCGCGGGCGCCGGCTACGGCGGCGTCGTGGGCTCGTCGATGCGCCGCCGCGGCCTCACCCGTCCACGCGGAGCCGAGGTGGGCCACCCGAGCGTCGACCTCGGCGAGGCGGCGGTCGGCACTCTCGGCCACGGCCTGCAGCCGGGACACGACCTCCATCAGCGGGTCCAACTCGACCCGGAACGCGCTCACGTCAGGGCCAGACGCGTCGCGGCCGTGTTGTCCTCGTGCTCGTAGCCGCCGGCGGCGGTCTCGAGCAGTCGGGCCTGCTCACCGAGAGCGACCACGACCCGCCGGGCGCCGGTGTCCACCTGCTCCCACCCGGCGGCGAAGGCCGCGGCCGCGGCGCCCTGCCACCCCACGGTCCCGGACCGCACGGTGGCCGCTGCGTCGGCCAGTTCCGACCCCCATGCGCCCGCGGTCTCCGCGATCGCTCTGCTCGCGGCGCGGAGTTCCTCCACCCCGACGTCGACGTGGTCCATGTCGCTCCCCCGATCGTTGCGGCTCGTCGGGGGATTGGACGACGCCGGGGAGCGATCGGTTCCGTGCAGCCTCGAGGGGAACGACCACGACGAAGCGGGGCGGGCACATCGGTTGGATGTGCCCGCCCCGCTCGTCGTACTGTCCTCCCTCCGCGACCCGACGCAGCCCCCTCGCCCTCTCGGTTCCCGCGTCGGCGGTCGCGTCGACAGGTGACGGGATCAGCGCGTGCGCGCCTGCTTCACCGTCTCGGCCAGATCGTGGCCGAAGCTCTGCGCGTTCTTGCGCGCCTTCTTCAGGCGACGCTCGGCGACGCGTCGGGGATCGTTGCGACGGCGACGGACCACGACGAGCGCGACGACCGCACCCACGACGGCGGCGATCACCGGGGCGCTGACCGCGCCGGCCTTGGCGACGTCCTTGGCGTCGGCGTCGTAGTTCTTCACCGCGCCGGCGAGTTCGTCGGCAGCATGCTTGGCCTTGCCCGCCACCTGCGACGCAGCGTCCTGGGCGGTGTCCGCGGCCTTCTTGACGGCGTCGGGAGCGTCGGACTGCTTGACCTTGTCCGCGGCATTCGACACGGCGTCCTCGGCCTTGTCGGCCGCGTCGGAGGCAGCGCCCTCGGCCTTGTCGGCGACGTCGGACGCCTTGTCCTGCGCCGCGCCGGCGGCCTGATCGGCCTTCTTCTCGGCCTTGTTCGCGACGTCACCGGCCTTCTCGGCAACGTCCTCGGCCTTGTCCTGCGCGGCACCGGCCGCGTCCTTCGCCGCGTCGCCGGCCTTCTGGGCGGCCTGCTTGCCGTCGGCCTTGCTCTGCTGAGCCGCGCCCTCGGTGCGCAGGCTGTCGTCGCCGGTCGCCTCGCCGACCTTCTTCTTCGCAGCGCCTGCGGCCTCTTCGGCCTTGCTCTGTGCCTTGTCGACGAAATCGGCCATGATCCGCTCCTTTCGGCGCCGCCCGGTCCGGGCGCGCTCGGTGTCTGAGGTCAGTCGTACGGAGAACGAGGAAGCGCACGCCGCCGTCACATGATCTACGTCACAGTGGAGACGCTCCACAGGGGGCCCCGGCGTGGTCGTCCGCGCCTGCCCCGGACCGTAAGGTCGGATGCCATGGGTTCCCAGCGACCGTCGTCCCGCGGGCAGAAGCGCGCCGCCAAGTCCGCCGCTCGCCGTCGCCGACGGGCCGGCGCGCCGACACCGTCGACCGTCGACAAGACGCTCGGCCGATTCTCCGACTGGCTCGAGGGCCTCGACGATCCCGAGACCGACCCGCAGGCGACGGTGCGGGTCGTCGAATCCCTCCTCCGCGAACTCACGCGCGTCCGGCCGCAGTTCACCGCCACCGGCTGGGAGCCGGACGACGCGCATCTCGTCCTCGACGCCGCCGAATCCGTGCTGGCACAGGACACGGACGAGGCCGACGACGCGGCGCTGCACCTGGTGTTCTCCTCCCTCACGTATCTCGCGTTCCTCGACGAGACCGATCTCTGGAGCGGCACCGACGCCGATTTCGAGCACTGCATGGAGGACCTGACGTCCTTCGTCGACTCCATGCCGGACACCCTCACGGTGGACGACGTGACCCTGCCGGACGTACCCGCCGACGAGGAAGCGGCGGCCCTGGCCGACCTGCCCATGATCGCGCGGTGGGACGCCCTGATCGCGTGGTCCGCCGCCGGCGAGACGGTCGACGCGGCGACAGTCGCCAACGCCCTGCGGGTGTCCGTGCCGACGTCGACGTTCCAGGCACCCGCGGACGTCCCCGAGATCGCCGATCTCTGGTTCGGGGCTCTCCTCGGCGGACTGATCACGACCTCGAACGGCGTGGCCGCACCCGGACCGCAGGCCGGCCCCTTCACCGCGCGCGACGTCCTGGCGTTGCGGGCCGCCGTGGCGGGGTACGTGAGCACGCAACTCTCCGCAGGGCCGGAGGTCGACGTCTCGGCGTCCGTCGCCGCGTCGTTCGTGGCCCAGACCGTGCTGGCGGCCATGACGCCGGATCCGCCGGAAGGCAACCTCGACGAGGACTACGAGAGCCTCGAGGGCGAGGATCGGCGGACCGCCGAACTGGTGACGGCACGACTGAAATCCCTCGTCGACGACGGGCTGCTGGTCGACGGCGAGGTGGTGCTGGTGCCGCCGCAACTGTGCCACGCGGTCCGGGACGGTCTGGCCGACGCGGACCTGTTCGGCAACGGCGACAGCGCCACCCACACCGATGCCGACACCGACACCCCGTCCGCCCGGTAACCTGGACGAACCGCTGGTCGAGAGCGGCGGCCCGGTGTCGGGTCACCGGGCCGCCGCCGCCTCAGCCTGCCGGCGGTGTGTCGGGAATTCCGTTCTCCGGCGGCGTCGCCCGCTCGCCGGTGTACTCCTCGACGGGTGCGTCACCGATGTCGGTCACGAGCACCGGCGTCAGGTTCTCCGGCACGCCTCCTCGGATGCGGTAGACGTTGGCTCCGGAGATGCCGAGATGACTCTCGGGCGAGTAGCGGAAGGGCGCCAGCTGCGGCCCCTGGAAGGACTTGCCCTCCGACTGCAGGGCGCTGACGATCGATTCGCGGGTCGGGTTCTCCCCGGCGGCCTGCAGCGCCTGAACGAACGCGTAGGCGTGACTCATGCCGTAGATGCGGTAGTTCGTCAACGGCTCCCCGGTTCCGTTCTGCTCCCACACGCGCTGCCAGAGCTGGGTCCAGGGACTCTCCTGGTCGTCCGTGCCGTCGATGTACTGCAGCGACAGGATGTTCTCCAACGACGACGCGCCGTCGGTCACCGCGCCCTGCGAGAACCGGCCCAGCAGGGAGCCGACGAGATCGACGTCGGACCCGATCGACGAGTAGAACCACTCGGGCGTGTAGTTCAGTCGACGCGAGACCAACTGACTCAGGGCCGTGTACGACGGAACGTTGAACCCGAGCACCAGGTCCGCACCGGACGCCTGCAACTGCGCGATCTGCGGTGCGACGTCGGTGTTGCCGGACGTGTAGCGCGCGACGCCGACGATCCGATCGCCGAGGTACTGGCGAACCGCCTCCTCGCTGTCGCGGCCCAGATCGTCGTCCTGGAGGAACAGGCCGACCTTCGCGTCGGGCCGATTCTCGAGGACCCAGTCCCCGATGATCTTCCCCTCCACCTGGTAATCCGGCTGCCATCCGAAGGTATTGGGGTACTTCTCGGGATCGTTGCCCCACATGATC
This sequence comes from Rhodococcus sp. PBTS 1, assembly GCF_001620025.1. Lineage (NCBI taxonomy): Bacteria > Bacillati > Actinomycetota > Actinomycetes > Mycobacteriales > Nocardiaceae > Rhodococcus > Rhodococcus sp. PBTS 1. The sequence continues at coordinate 596,081 of NZ_CP015219.1, read as the reverse complement.
GCGCCCGAGGAGACGAAGAGGTCCGGCACGCCCTCCTCGTTGAGGAAGTCGATCACCGCGCTGTGCGTCGCCGTGCCCAATCCGCCGACCATCGCGAACACCTCGTCCTGGAGAACGAGCTCGTTGACCACCTGCGTCGTCGTGGTGGGGTCGTAGGAATCGTCGCGCACCACGTACTCGATCTGTCGACCGTTCACCCCGCCGGCGGCGTTGACGAAATCGAAGTAGGCCTTGGCGCCGGTGGGGATCTCGCTGTACCCCGGCGCGGCCACACCGGTCAGCGGATAGTGGGCGCCGATCTTGACCGTCGTGTCGGTGATACCGACGGTGGATCCCTCCGACGAGGTCTCGCCCTCCTCGCGGCCGCCGGCCCCGCAGGACACCGCCAGCAGCGCGGCCGCCGCGAGTGCCGTGGACCGCAGAGCCAAGCGCCGCGGACCCGTTCTCCTCGAGTGCGTCTGGTATGTCATCGCGTCCCTTCCTTCTCCGGATCGTTCGAGTCGTTCAGGTCCCGAGCAGCGGTGGTCGACCGGTACCGCAGGTAGCGCATCCGCACGGTGCCGACCAGCCCGAGCGGAGCGAAGAGGATCACCAGGACGGTGAAGACGCCCGTCACCAGCGGCGCCAGTTCGGCCGCCTGCAGGCTGGTCAGTCCGCCGTCGAGGCCGAGGTTGGTGACCACGGGCGGGATGTACGTCAGCAACGCCGCGCCGAGCAACGCACCGCTGAGGGTGCCCAACCCACCGATGACCACCGCCGAGAGCAACGTCAGCGACAGCACCAGCGTGAACCCACTGGGCGCGGCGATCCTCGACGCCATCGCCATCACCGCCCCGGCCGCACCGGCGCACGCGGCGCTGACGACGAACGCCAGAATCCTGCTGCGCGCGAGGTCGATTCCCGCGATCTCCGCCGCGACGTCGTCGTCACGCACCGCGCGCCACTGCCGACCGACGCGGCCGACCGAGAGGTTGGCGAGGAAGAAGAACACCAGGACGAGGAGGAACCAGGCCACGTAGGCGACGAACTTGGTGGAGGTGAGTTCGTTCCCGGTGACGAAGTACGCGATGTCGTCCAGCGCACGCGGCACGTCCGGGGAGGGCACGATCAGTCCCTGTTCGCCGCCCAGGTACTCCGAGAAGTACAGCGCCAGACCGGGTACGGCCACCGCCAGGGCGAGAGTCGCGCCGGCGAGATACGGCCCGTGCAGTCGCGCCGCGGCCAGACCGACGACGATTCCGACGACGCCGGCCGTGACGGTCGCCGCCAGCAGCACCAGCGGTACGGACCATCCGGATGCGTTCGCGCGCAACAGCAGTGCGGCGGTGTAGGCCCCGATGGCCATGAACGCCCCGTGCCCGAGCGACAACTGTCCGTTGAGGCCGGTGAGCACGGTCAGGCCCCCGGCCGCGACCGCCAGATACGCGACCGAGGTGAGTTGACTCTGGCGGAAGGTACTCACGCTCTCGAGGACGAGGACGATCACCACGACGGCCACCAGAGCACCGAGCAGACGCCGCCGCACCGGGGTGGCGACGAGGCGGCCGAACCGCGAGGTCTGCGTCGGCGACGACGACGGGCGGGATCGGGTGGGTGCGCTCATGTCAGACCCTCCTGGCCGAGGCGGCGGCGAACAATCCGTTGGGGCGCAACAGCAGAACGACGATCAGGATCACCAGGGCGGCGAACGACACCAGGTCCTGGCCGACGTATCCGCTCACCGCGGACAGTCCGACCCCCATGAGCAGTCCCCCCACGACCGCTCCGACGGGACTGTCGAGACCGCCGAGCACCGCGGCGACGAAACCGAACACCACCACCGAATCCATGTAGCCGGGGTGGACCAGCGACCCGCCCGCGATGAGCAGGCCCGCCACCGATCCCACGGCCGCGGCCAGAGCCCATCCGAGGGTCAGCATGCGACCGACCCGCACCCCCAACAGGCGCGAGACCTCCTGGGAGAACGCGCTGGCGCGCATCGTGAGGCCCAGGTCGGTGAAGCGGAACAGGGCCACCAGCGCGGCGAGCACGACCAGCACCGCGACGACGGTGTAGACGTCGTTCCCCGTGAGCGCGACGTCGACGGACCCGATGCGTTGCCCGTCGAGTCCGAACGGTGCCGGGAACGAGCGGAACTGGTTGCCGAACACCAGCGCCGCGACGGCGTGGATCACGATGAACAACCCGAGGGTGAGAATCACCGGATTGATGTGCGACGCACTGTCGACGTACCGGATGATCAGCCGTTCGACCAGGGCGCCCAGGAGAAGGCCCGACAGGAGCGCCACGCCGAACCCGATCCAGTACGAGTAGCCGGCGTCGATGACGGTCAGGGCGACGTACGTGGTGATCATCGCCATCGGCGCTTGCGCGAAGTTGACGATGCGGGTGGACCGCCAGATGAGCACCAACGCCAGGGCGAACGCGGCGTAGATCATCCCGTTGGTGATGCCGTTGATGACGATGGTGAGAAGTTGCTGCACCGCATGGCCTTTCGAGATCGGGAGGGCCGTCGTGGCCGGGAGGTCCGGAATGCGTTCCCGCGGATCAGAAGCCGAGATAGGCGTGGCGCAGCTCCGTGTCGCCCTGCAGGTCCGCGGCCGGGCCCTCGCGCACGACGCGGCCGAGCGAGAGCACCACCGCGTGCTCGGCGATGGACAGCGCACTGCGGGCGTTCTGTTCGACCAGCACGACCGTGAGTCCGTCGGTGTCCACTGCATCACGGAGTTGCCGGAAGATCTGCGCGACCACGCGGGGAGCCAAGCCCAGGGACGGCTCGTCCAGCAGTAGGACCGAGGGGGTGGCCAGGAGCGCTCGTGCGATCACGAGCATCTGGCGCTCACCGCCGGAGAGCGTGTGCGCCGTTGCCTGCCGCCGTTGGGCGAGCGGCGGGAACATGTCCCAGACGCGGCCGATGTCCATGCGAGGGCGAGAGGTGTTGCGGCCCAACAGACCCAGCCTGAGATTCTCCTCGACCGTGAGTTCGACGATCACCCCGCGCCCCTCCGGGACGTGGGACAGTCCACGGCGGGACATGCTCTCGGCCCCGGCACCGATCAGGTCGTGATCGCCCATCGTGATGCTCCCGGACACCGGGCTCTGCACGGCGGACACGGTGCGCAGCAACGTGGTCTTGCCGGCTCCGTTGGCCCCGAGCACCGCCGTCACGGCGCCGGCGGGCACGGTCATCGACACCGAGTCCAACGCCGTGACCGCGCCGTACCGAACGGTAAGATCGTGGATCGTCAGCGCCGCCGTATCCGTCGCAGCGGCGCCCCTCCCGGCCCCGCCCGCACCAGTACTGCCCCTGTCAGCCTTCACGTTCCACCTCGTCTCCCAGGTACGCGGCGAGCACCGCGGGGTCCCGACGGACCAGGTCGGGGGTTCCGCGGGCGATGACCTTGCCGAAGTCGAGCACCACCAGGTGGTCGCAGACGCTCATGACCAGATCCATGTGGTGCTCGACCAGCAGGATCGACATGCGCGTCGTCAACGACCGCATCGTCGCGGCGAGGTCGTCCATCTCCGCGTCGGACAATCCCGACGCGGGTTCGTCGAGCAACAGCAGGGTCGGCTCCGACACGAGAGCGCGAGCGAGTGCGACCTTCTTGCGGACCGCGTACGGCAGGCTGGGTGGATATCGCGACGCATGGCGATCGATGCCGAGTTCGACGAGCACACCCAGTGCGCGGTCCCGGAGCCCCGCGGTGTCCCGCCCCGCCGATCGCAGGCCCAGGAGGGCACCCACGACCCCCGTGGTGGAGAGGTGGTCCGCGCCGACCATCACGTTGTCCAGGACGGACATCCGGTCGAACAGCCCGAGGCCCTGCAGGGTCCGGCTCATGCCCAGTTGGGGCAGGTCCTTCGGCCGAAGGCGGGCGATCGGCTCACCGCTGCGGACCACCGAGCCCGCCTGCGGCCGCACCAGCCCGCACGCCACGTTGAACAGCGTGGTCTTGCCGGCGCCGTTGGGCCCGATCACCCCGAGGATCTCGCCGGAGCCGACCGTCAGTCCGACACCGGACAGGGCGGTGATACCGCCGAATTCGACGGTGACGTCGGTCAGGGCGAAGACGGAATCGGTCGTGGTGGGTGATGGATCGGTCAGCGGCACAGTGGTCCACCTCACAGTTCGGGTGGCACTCACTATGGACGCTGCGCACAGGTGTGGATATGGGCGGAGCGCACAAATCTGATGGGTTCGCGGGCACTGTTTTCGGTCATTTCGCCCCGTTCTCCGGGCGCGGTGCGCAAAGCTCTGCCCATGGGCTCGCCGACGCACGGACGAGGTGACGTCGGCCGCGCCCGTGCCCGCGCCACGGGTGTGCTCGCGCGACTGTCGCCGGACGAACGCGACGCGGTGCGACGTGCCTGGGCGACCCTGCTTCCCGAGTCCGACGCCCTCGCGGACTCGATCACCCTGGCGCTCTTCGAGCAGGATCCGGAATACATGGCGGCCGGCTCGGACATCCCGTCCATCGTTCGCTCCAGCACGCGCGAACACATCCGGCTCGGGCTCCGTCGCCTGAGCGGCATGCCGGACTCACCCGAGGCGACGACGGACGTGTGGCGGCGCACGGGGCGCGAGCGCGCACGCCAGGGCATCCCGATGGAGCTGGTGCTCAAGGCCTACACCCTCGGGTCCCGAACGCTGTGGGAGGAACTGGCCGCGGCCGTCGCCGAGAAACCGTCGTTGCTCGAGGCGCGTCTTCTTCTGGTTGCGGGACAACGACTCTGGCAAGCACTCGACACCCAGAACACCATCCTGGTGGACGCGTACCGTCGCGAGACCGCACGCATGCAGCAACGCGACCTGTCGAAGATCCTCTCGGTGCTCGACGGCCTGCGCGACGGGCGCGGCGCGGACCCGCAGTTCGCCGCCGACGCCCGAGCGACGCTGGGGCTCGCGACATCTCAGGCGATCGCCTGCGCCGTCGGCGCGGTGTCCGACCTGGGCGAGCCGCCGCTCGCCGCACCCGAGGACACGGTCGACCACGTGACCACGTCGTCGTACTGGCACGTGCGCGACGGCGTGCAGTTCGGTCTTCTCGGGCTCGGACCCGGTGGCACGTCCGCCGTGGCCGACGCCGTCGCACCGCGGGCGACAGGACCGGTGGGCATCGCGTCGTCCGCCGACGGGTTGGCGTCGTTCGCCTCCGCGTATCGCACCGCGGCCCGCGCCGCCGCGACCGTCGCGACCGGCGACCGCCTCGCCGTCGTCGCCACCGACCGACTACCCGCCATCGTCGTCTCCGCCGACGACGAGATCGGCGATCTGATCGAAGGGCACGCCTTCGGCGACCTGGTGCACCAACCCGCGGCCACCCGGGACACGCTGCTGCGCACGCTCGCGCACGTGCTCGTGGCCGACGGTTCCCCCACCAACGCGGCCAAACTGCTCTACTGCCATCGCAACACCGTCATCTACCGGATGCGGCAGGTGGAGGACCTGACCGGCCGCAGTACGGCCGACCCCGACGACCGCCTGATCCTCACCCTCGCCCTGGTGCGGTCGGGCCACTGGTCGGATGCGGTGGGCGCCGCCGACTCGCGGGCCTGACCCGCGGGGAACCGTTCGGGTCCTCGCTGCGTCGAACCTCCGCAGGGGATCGGTGACTCGTCACCGAGGACGGCCGGAGGGGATCGGAATGAGCGGCATGGACACGCTCGGGGCATGGGTGGAGTCGGCCCGCGACGTCGGAGCGCACGTGATCGACCGGGCGGGGGTCGCGTTGCGCGATCTGCTGACCGGCGACGACAGCGAGCGCCTCGCCGCCGGGGAGCGGGCGCTCGCGCGGTACCGGGACCTCGACGGCACCGTCGCCGGGCCGACGGGTGCCCCCGGCGGAGTGGTGCCCGAGGCGTTCGAGGCGATGTCGCACCCCGCGATCTGGGGCCATGCCGTGGAGCTGACACCGGCGATGCTCGACGCCGGGGCGGAGACCTGGCGTATGGCGCACGAGCGCCTCGCCGCGGCCGTGACCACGCTCTGGCACGACCTCGAGGCCGTACTCGGAACCGACTGGCAGGGCATGGCGGCCGACGCCGCCCTGGCCGCGGTGGCGACCTACCGCGACCGGTCGACGGCGTCGGTGGATCTCATGGGCGCCGTGTCGGCGGAACTGGACGTGGCTCGTCACGGGCTGGCCGCCACCCGCGAGAACGTGCCCCCGCCGCAGTCCTTCACCCCGTCGGACTTCGCGCGGGTCGCCCTGGCGTCCGCGGCCCTGAACCCCTTCGCCTCCGTCCAGAGCGTGACCTCCCTGTTCGCCGAGGAGGAGGAACGTCGCGCCGCCGCCGTCGCGGTCATGAACACCGTGTACGTGCCGACGGTGCTGCGGGCCGACGGGGCCGCGCCCGTTCTGCCGCCCCCGGTCGACCCTGCCCCCGGCGGGTCCGGGGCCGGCGTCGGCCTCGGCGGTGTCGGCCTCGAGAGTGTCGGCCTCGGCAGTGTCGAACACGGAACGTCGACCCTCTCGGGAACGGGCGGCGTCGTCGGATCGACGACGTCGGGGCCCGCCGACACCGTCGCCGCCGCCGGCGCGGGACAGTCCGCGGGCCCGGCGGCCGTCGACGGGACCGGTGCGGGGACTCCCGGGGTGGCCGATCGCGCGGGCGCGTCGACGGGACCCACCTCGACAGCCGGCGGCGGTCCCGGCGGCGTCCTTCCGGGGCGGCTCGGAGCGAGCGAGTCCGCCCCGGTCCGCGCGGCATCGTCCTCCTCGGCCGGTGCACCTCGTGACCGTCCCGGCATCGGCGGACCCGGAGTCGGCCGGGGTGGAGTCGGCGGGGGCGGAGTCGGTTCGGGCGGCGGAGCGGCCCACCCCGACGGGCCCGGCTCGCGCATCCTCGGCGAGCGCGTGGTGGGACCGGCCGGGACCGGTGCCGCAGCATCCCCGGCACCGGGGTCCTCCGGCGCCGCCGCAGTCGGCCGGGGCGGGATGTACGGGCCGGCGGCGATGATGCCCGGTCGAGGCGGCGCCGACGACAGCGAGCATCGTCCAGCGAGTTACCTCGTGACGGCGGACAACGGCGACGCGCTGGTGGGCGACCTCCCGCTGGTGGCACCGCCGGTCATCGGATGACGGCACGAGTGTTCTCGCCGCTCGCCTTCGAGGTCCTGAGCCGGGTGGTGGGTCGGTTGCGGCCACCGTTCCCGATCGTGACCGCCGCGGACGACACCGTCACCGACACGGCGGCGCTGGCCGACCGTCGTCGCGACGCACTCCGCACTCTGGCCGCCGCGGACGTCGTGACCGCCGCGGCCACGATGGATTCCACTGCCCGCCACCTCACCGTGTGCGGCGTCCACGTCGACGGAACGCGGCTCCGCCTCCGCGCCGCGGTGCGCGACACCGGCGCCGGCGCCGTACTCGTCGTGCAGCAGCCGGACGGCGTCGTCACCGTCGACGAGCTGTCCGCGACCGCGCTGCCGAGTGCCGTCGTCGGCGCGATCGGTGGACGTGCGGGCGACCTGCCCGCGGCGACGGCCGACCGTGTCGCGATCGAGGCGTCCAGCTCCGCCGTCCGCGATCGGGACGACGCTGCGACCCGGGTGCGGTCGGTGCTCGCCCTCCCGCGCACCGGCATCGGGGACGTCGTCGTCGGCCGCCTCGGTGACGATCCGGACGGTCCCCTCGCGGCCGACCGCAGCGTCCGATGGATCGACACCGCACGCGGCCGCTACCTCCTGACCTCGACGGCGACGACCCTGACGGTGCAGCCCGCCTCCCCCGCTGCCACGGTCGCCCTGGTTCGACACCTGCTCACCGGCCCCGACCGCGAGGACGACGCCGTGTCGCCCGCGCCCGGCGGGGTACGCGGCTAGGGTTGGGCCGGCACACGACCGAGGAGAGGACGGAGCGGATGAGCGATCGTTACCGCGACGAGTACCAGGGCGGCTACCAGGGCGGGTACGACGATCGGACGCGCGCCTACGGCCGTCAGGAGCCCTACTCGGCGCCGCCGCAGAAGCCGAATTCCGGCCTGAAGTTCGACGTCGGCCCCTTCGTGGGCGGGGTGGTCGCCACCGCGATCACGACGTTCCTCGCGGGCTGGGTCGCCACCGCGATCGTGCAGGCCGTCTACAACCGCACCGACACCCGCGTCTTCTGGATGTACGGGCTGTCGGACCCGTGGATCGCGGGCATCTACGGCGCGCTCGCCGCGGTCCTCGCGGGCGCGTTCATGCTCCTGCTGTTCCAGGCCGTGCCGTCCCCGAACACGTTCTTCTCCTGGATCGCGGGACTGATCGTGGTGGCGGTGATCGTGCTCCCGTTCCTCGCGGCCGGGGCGATCACGGCAGCGATCGGTGCGGCCATCGTCAACGGTCTGATGGGCTTCGTGATCGTCGCCCTCCTGTCGACCACCGCAGCCAAGACGTACCACGGTCGGCCCTAGCCCCGGCCACGGCGCCGCGCGTCAGGCGATCCAGTACCCCTGGGCCTTGAGCGCCCCGCGCGCGACCCCGTACCGGGACTTGAAGATCGACCCGAGAGCGCGCGTGGTCACGGTGTCGCACGCGATCCAGGCGGCGTGATCGGGGGCGTCGAACACCCCGGCCTGGACGGCCTCCACCAGGGCCGCACCACCGTCGCGTCGCGGAATGCGGTGGACGGTGGTCGCGGGGGTGGCCGCGATCGGCAGGTCGTGGTCCGACTCGTGGACCGTCTCGAGCCACAGGGTGACCGGAAGCGTGTCCGGCAGCGCGCCGAGCAGAGACCTGATCGCGGGCACCGACGCCGAGTCCCCGGCGATCAGGTATCCGGCGGGCAGCGGGTCGGGTACGGCGTACTTCGATCCCTGGAAGGTCGCGTCCAGAGTGTCGCCGGGACGGGCGCGTCGCGCCCAGTCCGATGCCGCGCCGGCGTGGAGGGCGAACTCGACCGTGAACTCGTCGGCCTCGGGATCGGGGTCGACGACCGTGTAGGCGCGGTGGTGCAGCGTCGACGAGCCGTCGTCGGTGGGGAACCAGCACCGCAGCCACATCGTCGGGTGGTAGGCCTTGCGGACGAACAGCCCACCCGCGTTCATCCGCACGCGCCGATAGTGCGGCGTGACGTCGTCCGTGTGCAGAACGGTCAACCGGACGTCGGCGCCGCCCATCAACTTGAGAACGGTGCCCTGCCAGCCCTTGGTCTGAGTGCTCACGAGAGGTGAGGGTAACCTAAGTCGACTCGGCGCGGGTGAGCTCCTCCAGGTACACGGCTACCCCGTCGTCGTCGTTGGCGGGCACGAGCCGATCCGCCACGGCCCGCACCTCGGCGATGGCGTTCTTCGGAACCACCGCGGTCCCGGCCCACGCGAGCATCTCCAGATCGTTGCGCGCATCGCCCGCGGCCGCCACGTCGACCGCGTCGATCCCCCGCTCCCGACAGAGCGCGGCGAGAGCGGCGGCCTTGGAGACCCCGCGAGCCGCCATCTCGACGTAGGGCGCACCCGAATGCGTCACGGCCAGATCGAGCCCGGCGTCCGCCGCCGCCCGGTAGAGATCGACGCTCGCCATCTCCGGATGCCGGGCGACGATCTTGACGACGTCCTCCGTCAGCGTCGGGAAACGCTCGTCGGCCAGGACCATCGACTCGGGCTCGCGATGATGGTCGGAGAACACGCACAGGGCGGCGTAACCGGACTCCGCGACGAACGTCGTCGGGCCCACGGCGGCGAAGACCGTGCCCGGCACGGCCCGTCGTACCGCGTCGACGGCAGCGGCACCCGCCGCCGGGTCCAGTCCGACGGTGCTGCGAATCATCGGCGTTCCGTCCGCGAGGTCGATCACCACAGCGCCGTTGGCGCACAACGCGATTCCGCGAAAACCGCAGGCCGCGGCGAACTCGTGCACGGAGTGCCGCGCCCGCGCCGTCGCCCACACCACCTCGATCCCCGCGTGGCCGGCGGCCCGGAGTGCGGCCGCGGTGCGCGGGGAGACGGTGCGATCCGAGCGCAGGAGGGTGCCGTCGAGGTCCGTTGCGAACAGCTTCACACCGACCACTCTTCCAGGTGGCTACCGTGGGGGTATGACCACTCCGACGATCACCTTGAACTCCGGAACGTCGATCCCCGCACTGGGACTGGGCGTCTGGCAGGCCACGAACGACGAGACCGAGAAAGCCGTGCGCTACGCGATCGACGAGGCCGGTTACCGGCACGTCGACACCGCCGCGGCGTACGGCAACGAGGAAGGGGTGGGGCGGGCACTGGCGGCGTCGTCGGTGCCGCGTGAGGACCTCTTCGTGACGACGAAGCTGTGGAACTCGGACCAGGGATACGACTCCGCGCTAACCGCGTTCGACGAGAGCCTGCGCAAGCTCGGTACCGACTACGTGGACCTGTACCTGATCCACTGGCCGCTGCAGAACGACGAGCGGCTGCTGCGGACGTGGGATGCGTTCGAGAAGATCTCCGAGTCCGGCCGGGCGAAGGCCGTGGGTGTCTGCAACTTCGAGCCGCGCCACCTGGGGTTGCTGGTCGACCGCGGTGGAATGTTGCCCGCCGTGGACCAGGTCGAGCTGCACCCGCGGTTGGCGCAGAAGGAGATTCGGCACGTCGCCGGCGACCACGGCATCACCGTCGAGTCGTGGAGCCCGCTCGGCGGCACCAGCAACTCGGGGTGGGGGCGCGACTCGAAGCCGAACACCCTGCTGACGGACGAGACGCTGACCGACATCGGCGCCGCCTACGGCAAGTCGGCCGCGCAGGTGATGATCCGGTGGCACCTGCAGAACGGCTTGGTGGTCATCCCCAAGTCCGTGCACGAGGAACGGATCGCGCAGAACATCGACGTGTTCGACTTCGAACTGTCCGACGATGACCTGCAGCGCATCGACGCCCTCGACACCGGCGAGCGGGTGGGGGCGCATCCGAACGATCTGAACATCGGCGCCCCCGACTGACGGCCCCCGTGCGCCGCAGGGTCAGGCCTGCGGCGCACGCCCGGCGTCAGGCCAGGGCGTCGGCGATCGGGGTGTCGCCCTGGTCGAACTCGATCATGCGACGTGACGTCGAGGGGGTGTCGAGCGCTGCGGCGAGGACGGCGGCCACATCGTCCCGGCTGACGCTCTCCCCGGTCGCGCCCTGCTCCTTCGTCCGGATGGAGCCGGTGCCCGCGTCGTCGGTCAGGCTCGACGGGGCGACGATGGTCCAGTCGAGGTCGCTGTTCTTCAGGTGCTGGTCGGCCTCCGCCTTCGCCTCGGCGTACGCGTAGAACGAATTGTCCGGCGCGACACCGTGATCGGGGCCCGCGCCGAAGTACGACACCAGCAGAAAGCGGGACACCCCGGCCGACTGGGCGGCGTCGACGGTGCGGATGGCAGCGTCGCGGTCGACGGCGTACGTGCGGTCGGGGTTGCCGCCACCCGCGCCGGCCGCGAAGACGACGGCGTCGTGCTCGGCGATGGTGCCGGCGATCTGCTCCGTGGTCTGGTTCTCGACGTCCGCGACGACGGCGGTGGCACCGGCCTGTTCGATGTCCGGCGTCTGGTCGGGGTTGCGGATGAGGGAAGACACCTCGTGACCGCTCTCGGTGAGGAGCTTCGCGAGCTTCAGTGCGATCTTTCCGTGACCACCGACGATGGCGATGCGAGACATGGTGTTCCCTTCGAGTGCGTGTCGAGCGGGGCGCGGGGCCCTACTCCTACCAGCGCTCGGGATGCCCGGAGCGGGAGCGACCACAAACATCGAGCGGGCGCGACCACAAACATCGAGCGGGAGCGACCACAAACATCTGCACTCGTCAGCGGTACGGCTTGCCGGCGGCGGCGGGGCCGCGCACCTTCCCCACCAGTCCGGCGACGGCCAGGATGGTGACCACGTACGGCAGCATCAGCATGAATTCGCTGGGTACGGGCGAGCCGATGATGCCGAGCACGTTCTGCAGGTTGGACGCGAAGCCGAAGAGCAGGGCCGCGAGGGTGGCGCGCACCGGATCCCACCGGCCGAAGATGACGGCGGCGAGGGCGATGTAGCCGGCACCGGCGGTCATCTCCTTGCCGAAGGCCCCGACCGACCCGAGCGTGAAGTACGCCCCGCCCAGGCCCGCGATGGCACCGGCGAGGCACACGTTCCAGAACCGGGTGCGGCGCACGTCGATGCCCACCGAGTCCGCGGCCCGCGGATGTTCGCCCACGGCGCGCAGCCGCAGACCCCAGCGGGTCTTGAACAGGCCGATAAAGACCGCGATCACGGCGACGAACATGACGTACTCGATCACGGTCTGTCGGAACAGCAGCGGCCCCAGCACGGGGATCTGGGACAGCACCGGGATCTCGAGCCGAGGGAATCGCGGCGGCGAGTTCAGGGTGGCTCCGCTGGGCACCAGGACCTTCGAGTACAGGAAGCTGGTGAGGCCGACGACGAGCACGTTGAGCACCACGCCCACGATGATCTGGTCGACGAAGTACCGGATGGCGAACACCGCCAGCACGCTGCCCACCAGGGCGCCCGCGATCAGAGCCGCCGCCAGTCCGACGTAGGCCGATCCGGTGACCGACGCGACGACGGCACTGACGAACGCGCCGCCGAGCAGCTGACCCTCGATCGCGATGTTGACGACACCGACGCGCTCGGAGATCACGCCGCCGAGGGCGCCGAAGATCAGCGGTGTGCTGAGAGCGACGGTGCCGAGGAGCAGGCCCGGCACAGGGATGGTCTCGCCTGCCGCGGACCACGTGAGGAAGGTGAGCACGAACGCGACGGCGAACACCACCGTCACCGCGAGTGGCGTGTGACGACCCGCTCGCCTCAGCGCCGCGGCGAAGGCCGTCAGCGCGAACAGGACCACGACGAGAACGATGCACGTGGCCCGCGCGGGCAGTCCGACGTCGGGCAGCGCCACGACGTCACCGTCGGACGCGAGGCGGAAGGTGCTGGTGCCGCTCTCTCCCCGCAGGCCGAACAACACCAGGGCGAGCACGGAGACGACGCCGAAGACGATCGGCAGCTTCCAGGACACGCCCGGCCGCACCTCGGGGGCGCGCTCGGCGACGACCGTGCTCATCGGGCTGCCGCCTTCGATCGGGATTCGGGTACTCGGAACACGGCCCTCACCAAGGGCGGGGCGGCGATGAACAGCACGATCACCGACTGCACCACCAGGACGATGTCGACGGGGATGGACTCCGCGGCCTGCATGGCGAAGCCACCCGCCTTGAACGCGCCGAACAGGATGCCCGCGGCGAACACGCCCCACGGCCGGGAGCGGCCCAGCAACGCCACGGTGATCGCGTCGAAGCCGATGCCGGCGTCGATGTCCGCGGTGAAGCCGGTGGTCACGGTGCCGAGCACCTGCGCGACGCCGGCGAGTCCGACGAGAGCACCGGACAGCACCATGGCCCAGACGTAGGTGCGCTCGACCCGGATTCCGGCGACCCGCGCGGCCGCGGCGTTCTCGCCGACCACCCGGAACCGGTACCCGACGGCGGAGCGTTCCATGAGCCACCAGACGGCCGCCGTGACGAGGACGACCAGCACGAAGCCCCAGTGCAACGAGTACCGCGTCCCGAACAGCGAGGGCAGGACCGCGGTGTCGGCCATGGCGGGGGTCTTGGGGTTGTTCGACCCCGGCGCCTGCAGGGCTCCGGGAGTCCGCAGCAGGTAGGAGATGAGGTAGAACGCGACGTAGTTGAGCATGATCGTGACGATCACCTCGTGCGCGCCGGTGCGGGCGCGCAGCAGACCGGCGATCCCGCCCCACAGCGCGCCGCCCACCACACCCGCGACGATCGCGGCGATCAGGTGGACCACCGGCGGCAGGTCGTAGGTGAATCCGACGTACCCGGCGCACGCGGCGGCGATCAGCATCTGACCGCGGCCGCCGATGTTGAACATGCCGACCCGGAAGGCCAGGGCCACACCGAGACCCGCCGCGATGAGCGGCGTCGCGAAGGTGAGGGTCTCGGTCAGCGGACGGATGCCGTCGACGAACCGCGGACGGCGGAAGTTGTAGACGCTGCCCTGGAACAGCGAGGAGTAGGCGCCGAACACCGCGTCCCAGACCGCCGACAGCGTGTCGGTCGGCCGGGAGAAGAAGTAGCCCGACGCGGTGCGGACCTCGGGATCGGTGACGGCGATGAGCACCGCCCCGACCACCAACGCCATGACGACGGACAGGAACGAGAGCAGCACACTGCCGGTCGCGATGCGCCGGAGCACCGATTCGGTCTCGGTGGCCGCGGGCGGCGTCGATCCGGTGGGCGCGGTGTCGGTGGTGGTCACGCCGACGTCTCCCGTCGACGTGCAGCGACATCGGCGGGTCCGTCGGCGGCATCGGCGGGTCCACCGGCCATGAGAATTCCCAACTCCTCACGGGAGGCGTCGCCGGGCACGATGCCCACGATCCTCCCTCGATACATCACGGCGATGCGGTCGGCGAGCGCCGCGACCTCGTCGAGTTCCGACGACACCACGACGACGGGTGTGCCCGCGTCGCGCGTCGCGACGATGCGCTTGTGCACGAACTCGATGGAGCCGACGTCGATGCCGCGCGTCGGCTGCGAGGCGATGAGCAGGCGCAACTCGCGGCCGAGTTCGCGCGCGAGCACCACCTTCTGCTGGTTACCACCGGACAGGCGACCGACCGGCGTGTCGACGTCGGGCGTCCGGACGTCGAACTCCGTCACCTTCTCGGTGGCGAACCGGCGCAGGAACGACCGCACGACGCCGCCCCGCCGGGTGAACGGTTCCCCGTGGGACCGGTCGAGCATGAGGTTCTCCGCCACGGAGAACTCGGCGACCAGACCGTCGTGCGAGCGGTCCTCGGGGACGAACCCGACCCCGGCGTCGAGCACCTCGCGCACCGATCGCCCGACCAGCTCGCGCCCGTCGAGTTCGACACTGCCGGCGACCGGGGGTCGCAGGCCCAGCAGCGCCTCGGTGAGCTCGGTCTGACCGTTGCCCTGCACGCCCGCGATGGCGAGGATCTCGCCGGAGCGGACCTCGAAGGACACCGCGTCGACGACCGGACCAGTGGATCCGAGCACGGTGAGGTCGCGCACCACCAGCGCCGGATCACCGAACTGCCCGTCCTGCTTGCCGACTCGCAACTGGACGTCGCGGCCGACCATCAGCGACGCCAACTCGCCGTCGGTGGCGGTGGGCTGCGCTTCGCCGACCACCGAGCCGAGCCGGATGACCGTGATGCGGTCCGCGACCGCGCGCACCTCGCGCAGCTTGTGGGTGATGAACACGATGGCGGTGCCGGCGTCCGCGAGCTGACGCATGATGACCATCAGCTCGTCGGTCTCCTGCGGCGTGAGGACGGCCGTGGGCTCGTCGAAGACGAGGATGTCCGCGTCGCGGGAGAGCGCCTTGATGATCTCGACGCGCTGCTGCACCCCGACCGGCAGTTCGCCCACGATCGCGTCCGGATCGACGTCGAAGCCGAACCGACCGGACACCTCACGCACCAGGGCGCGCGCGGCGTCGAGGTCGAGCCGCCCACCGAAGGACGTCTTCTCGTTGCCCAGCACGATGTTCTCGGCGACGCTGAACACCGGGATCAGCATGAAGTGCTGGTGCACCATGCCGATGCCGGCCGTCATCGCGGCACCCGGTCCGGCGAAGGCCTGCGGAACACCGTCGAGGAGAATCTCGCCCTCCTCCGCCCGGTACAGGCCGGAGAGGACGTTCATCAGGGTCGACTTACCGGCACCGTTCTCTCCGAGGAGGCAGTGGATCTGACCTGCCTCCACGGTGAGATCGATGGAGTCGTTGGCCACCAGCGACCCGAACCGCTTGGTGATGCCGCGCAGTTCGAGCTTGGGCGGCTGCTGAGACGTCATGGACCGGTGGGTCAGTTGGGCGACGAGGGCGAGACGACCTCGATGGACCCGTCGACGATGCCCGCGCGGATGGCGTCCAACTCACCCTGCAGAGCCGGATCGACCCGCGACTCGAAGTCGTGGAAGGGCGCGATGCCCACGCCCTCGTTCTCGAGGGTGCCCACGTACGGGGTGTTGTCGAACGAGCCGTCGGCCGCGGTGGTGACGACCTCCTCGGTACTGGTGGCCAGTCCCTTAGTGACCGACGTCAGCACCAGGTCGGCGACCGTCGGATCGGAGACGTAGACGTCGGCGTCCGCACCGATGAGGGCGACGGGCCGGTTGGTGTCGCGGATGGCCTGCGCCGCCGACTGATAGATCGGACCGCCGACGGGGAAGATCACGTCGGCGTTCTGGTCGATGAGACCCTGCGCGGTGTTCTTGGCGACCTCGTTGGCCTCGAATCCGCCGGTGAACGAGCCGTTCTGCGCGGCGACGTCCCAGCCGATGACCCGCACGTCGCGGTTCTTCTGCTCGTTGAAGTACTGCACACCGTCGGCGAAGCCGTCCATGAAGATGGTGACCGTGGGGAACTGCGAGCCACCGAAGGTCCCGACGACACCCGTGGTGCTGAAGCTGGCCGCGGCGTAGCCGGCGAGAAACGCGGACTGCGCCATGTCGTACGTCAGGGGCTTGACGTTGTCGAGCTCGATCGAGTTGTCGTCGACGATGGCGAAGTTCACGTCCGGGTTCTGCTCCGCGGCCTGCTTGGTGGCGTCGGCGAGCGCGAATCCGACCGTGACGATCAGGCCGCAGCCCTGGTCGACGAGGTTGTTGAGGTTGGGGGTGTAGTCGGTGGGCGAGTTGGACTGCACCGTGATCGGCTCGAGGCCGGCGTCCTCGCTCGCCTTCTGCAGGCCCTCGAAGCTCAGCTGGTTGAACGACCGGTCGTCGAAGCCGCCGGAGTCCGACACCATGCAGGGCTTGAAGTCGCCCGAGGCGGATCCGCCGTTGCCGCTCTCCTCCGGCGCCGCGCCACAGGCGGCGGCGAGCAGCGAGAGTGCGGACACTCCGGCCAGGGCGGGCACCCGCGACCGGGCGGAGAGAGTGGACAGGGTCTTCGGCACGGGAGTACTCCGTTTCGGACGGGGAGCCGGCGCCGGGATGGTGCCCGCGCCGGGAGGCTGTGAAGGAACATTAACCCGAGCCACCGACGTCCGCCGCGCACCTGCCCGAAAAAGACCGACGGGGCCGGCCACCGCAGTGCGGTGGACGGCCCCGTCGGGGTGATGCGAGATCAGAGAGCGCGAACGCTGCTGGCCTGCGGGCCCTTGGGTCCGGTGGTGACCTCGAACTCGACGCGCTGGTTCTCGTCGAGGCTCTTGAATCCGGTGCCCTGGATCTCGGAGAAGTGAACGAAGACGTCCGGGCCGTCTTCCTGAGCGATGAAGCCGAAGCCCTTTTCGGCGTTGAACCACTTGACGGTTCCCTGAGTCATGACGAGCTCCCTACAGCTGACGTACATCGGGTACCGCACTGTGCGATGCCCGGGCCGGCTCTTCAAGCGGGGCGAGACTCCGAGAACCTCGGGTGAGGCTCCAGGACGACGACCACGCTCGCAACGACAAGTTCCCAGCGAGCGTGCGGATACACGAACACACAAAAACTACGACCATTCAGCTACCGACGAGGCTACCGCACCGCGGCCGGTGGTGGCCATTCGGCCACCTCGCGTGAGCCACCCGGCGTCGGGTACACCGGGGTCATGAGTTCCGCTCCGATCACCGCCGACGCCCTGGCCGACGCTCTCGCCGCGCTGCGCGACCGCGCTCCCCTGGTGCATGCCGTCACCAACTACGTCACCGCCGGGTTCACCGCCAACGTGCTGCTGGCCGCCGGGGCGAGCGCCGCGATGGTCGACAACCGGGACGAGGCAACACTTTTCGCCGGTGTCGCCGACGCCGTCCTGATCAACCTCGGCACCCCGCACGACACCGCCGACGTCTATCACGCGACGGCGCGGGGTGCGCAGGACGCGGGCACCCCGTGGGTGCTCGATCCGATCGGCGCCGGCGGACTCCCCTGGCGCGGCGCCCTCGCTCGCGACCTGCTCGAGTACCGTCCGACAGCCGTGCGCGGCAACGCGTCGGAGATCATCGGGCTGTACGGCCTCACGGCCGGCGGGGCGGAGGGCGGGGGAGGACGCGGCGTGGACTCCTCCGACGACCCCGCCGACGCCGTCCCCGCCGCCCGCGGGCTCCTGGAGTGGGCGGGTGCCGTGTCCGCCTCCGGCGCCGTGGACCACGTCGTGTCCCCGGCCGGAACCACCCGCGTCACCGGCGGTTCCGTCCTGCTGACGCGGGTCACCGGCACCGGGTGCTCGCTCGGGGCGCTGGTGGCCGCCTACTGCGCCGCGGTGCCCGACGTCGGACTCGCCGTCGCCGCGGCCCACACCCACGTGACGGTGGCGGCCGACGTCGCCGCCGATCGCGCGTCGTCACCCGGGAGTTTCGCCGTCGCGTATCTCGATGCGCTGCACGAGGTCTCGCCGGACGACGTCCGCCGCCGGGCGCGGGTGGAGCACGACGCGTGAGGAGTCCGATCACCGACTACCTCCGCGACGTCGTGAGCGCGTGCACCGAGGAAGACGACGAGTCGCCGCTGTCGGTCGCCGTCGTCACCGTCGAGGGCACGCGGTACAGCGCGGGTGACACCGAGGTGTCCTTCCCCATCCAGTCCATCTCGAAGGCGCTGACGTACGCGCTGGCGCTGAGTGACCACGGGCTGGACGCGGTGCACGAGAAGATCGACGTCGAACCGTCCGGCGATGCGTTCAACGAGATCTCGCTCGAAGCCGAGACTGGCCGACCGCGCAACGCGATGATCAATGCCGGTGCCATCGCGGCCCATTCGCTGGTGCACGGGTCCGACGCGACCGAGCGCGCCGATCGAATCCTCGCGTTGCACGCGTCCTTCGTCGGGCGGGAGCTCGCTGTCGACGAGAGCGTGGTCGACGACGAGATGGCCGGAGCGGACCGCAATCTCGCGTTGGCGCACATGCTCGCGTCCGTGGGTGTGCTGGCGTGCGACCCGCACGAGGTGGTCGAGGGCTACGCCCGCCAGTGCAGCATCGACGTCACCAGCGTCGACCTCGCGGTGCTCGCCGCCACGATGGCCAACGGCGGGGTGCACCCCGACAGCGGAGAGCGGGTGGCGTCGAGTGCGGTGATGCGCCAGGTCCTCTCGACGATGACCACGTGCGGGATGTACGACGGCACGGGCGACTGGATCGCCACCGTCGGGATCCCGGCCAAGAGCGGCGTGTCCGGAGCCGTCATCGGGGTCCTGCCCGGACAACTCGGCATCGCCGTGCACTCACCGGGTCTCGACGACCGCGGCAACAGCGTGCGGGGCGTGCAGGTCTTCGAACGACTCTCGCGCGACATGGATCTGCACATGATGGACATCGCCCCGTCCGGGCACTCCGCCGTGCGAGCCGTACGCACGGACGGCGCCGGCACCACCTACGAGTTGCAGGGTGACATCCGGTTCGCGGGCGCCGAGAACATCATGAACCGGGTGCTGGACGACACGGAACCGCACGACGCCGAATCGGCAGCGGACGGCGGCGACCCCGTCACCTTCGACCTGGAACCGGCCCGCGCGATCAACGGGGCGGCGATCCGGCTGCTGGACGAGCTGATCGAGCGACTCCGGGGCGACGGGCGCGACGTCCACGTCGACGATCCGAACGGGCTCATGGAGCATCGGTCGGCCGACGCCGGCTGACGAACTCCCGCCGGACGCCGGTGAGCGGATCGTCGAACGCCAGTCGACGGGCCACGAGCTGCAACGGCGTGGAGAAATCGTCCGCCGGCACGGAGACGAACTCGGGGTAGTAGGGGTCGCCCACGATGGGAATGCCCAACGACGACAGATGGATTCGCAGTTGGTGGGTTCGCCCTGTCCGTGGACGCAACCGGTAGAGTGCGTGACCGCCCCGCCGCTCGATCAGGTCCATTCGAGTCTCGCTGTTGGGCTCGCCCGGCACTTCGACGGCCGTCATCACCCCGTGCTCCTTGAGGATGCGCGACCGCACGGTGCGGGGGAACTCGAGCGCGGGATCGTAGCCCGCCAGCGCCTCGTACTCCTTGACGGCGCCGCCGCCGGGGACGAAGAGGTCCTGGTAGGCGCGCCGGAATCGCGGTGCGGTGGTGAAGAGCAGCACCCCGGCCGTCGCCCGGTCCAGTCGATGCGCGGGCGTGAGATCGGGATCGTCCAGCAACCGCCGCAGTCGCACCGTCGCCGTCTCGGTGACGTGCCGCCCGCGCGGGATGGTCGCGAGGAAGTGCGGCTTGTCGACGACGACGATCGCCTCGTCGCGGTGGAGGATCTCGAGCTCGAACGGCACCGGCACCTCGGGCGCCGGGGTGCGGTGGAACCAGACGAAGGCGCCGGGGCGATAGGCACTCTCGGGCGCCCAGGGGCGGCCGCGCTCGTCGACCACCTCGCCGGCCGCCATGCGATCCGCCCAGGGTTCGGGCGGCTGGAGGGCAGCGAGGAAGTCGAGCGTGGTGGGCGGGTGCGCCCCGTGCGGCAACCGCACCCGCAGCGGCGGCAGACCGTCGCGGAACGGCAGCGGCGTCACGCCGGCGCGCACTCGGGGCAGCGCAGCGTCAGCGAGCGACCGTCACCGTCGTCGAGGTCGACGTACCGCGACGTCGGATGTCCACAGCCCGAACAGGTTCCGATGACCGCCGGGTCCGGCGAGAACGCGACCGTCCGCCGCTCGTCGAACACGAACAACGATCCCTGCCACAGCCCGTCGTCACCGAATCTCTCCCCGTAGCGCACGATGCCACCGTCGAGTTGGTAGACCTCCTCGAACCCGCGCTCGCGCATGAGGGCGGAGAGCACCTCGCACCGCACCCCACCCGTGCAGTACGTGACGACGGGTGTCGACCGGAGATGGTCGTAGACCCCGGCGTCGAGCTGGGTGACGAAGTCGCGCGTCGTCTCCACGTCCGGCACCACCGCACCGTCGAACCGGCCGACGGCCGCCTCGAAGGCGTTGCGACCGTCGAAGAACACGACGTCGTCACCGCGCTCGGCGACCAACGCGTGGACCTCGTCCGGCGAGAGCGGCGTACCGCCGCCGACCACCCCGTCCGCGGTGACCCGCACGCGATCGGGCACGCCGAACGTGACGATCTCCGGGCGGACCTTGACGCTGAGCTTGGGAAAGTCGTCGCCGCGCCCGTCCGACCACTTGACGTCGGCCCCGGCGAACGGGGCGTACTCACGGGTGCCGCGCACGTACCGCTTGACCGCCCGCACGTCTCCCCCGACGGTCGCGTTGATGCCGTGCGGGGAGACGACGATGCGTCCCGTCAGACCGTTCGACGACGCCAGCGCGAACTGCCACAGACGGATCGCCTCCGGGTCCGGCAGCGGCGCGAACACGTAGAACAGCACGATCTTGGGGGTCGACACGGAAGGCCAGAATACCGGCCCGGGGGTCAGGTGAGCGGCGCCGCCGGGGTGACGGCCTGCGTTCCACTGGACACCCGGTAGCCCGCGCCGACGTACGCGGCGGTATTCGGATCCTCCTTGTCCACCAGGTACCAGTGGTCCATCTGGACCGCCGCGGGCGTGACCTCGAGGACACCGAACCCGTGGGTGTCGAGGTCGACGTACTTCACGTGGTGGTTCAGTCCCCGGAACGCGCCCTCGGCGACGCGGCCGACGGTGTGTTCCGGCACCCGCAGGAAGTCGTCGATGTTGGCCGACGTCACCGAGGTGACCACCAGCTCCGTCGCGACCGTGCCGGCCGCGGGGTAGTTCGCGGCGTCGACCGGGATGTCGCACGCCCAGGACGAGTGAATGTCGCCGGTGACGAAGACGGTGTTGTCGACGCCGTTCGTGCGCAGCGCGTCGAGCAGCCGCGCCCGGTCGGCGGTGTAGCCGTCCCACGGATCGGCGTTGTAGGACACTCCACCGGCCGGGAGGCCGAGCAGCTGCGTGACCGCGCGGGTGGTCTCCGGCTCGAGCGGCGGGATCAGCGTGGGGGTGATCATCACCGGGTTGCCGATGACGCGCCAGCGCGTCGGGGACGTCACGAGGGAGTCGGTGAGCCAGGCCATCTGCCCGGCACCGGTGATCGTGCGGTCCGGCGAGTCCACCGCGGCGCCCTGGAACGGCAGCACCTGCTGCGACCGGTAGGTGCGCAGATCCAGCATCGACAGTTCCATGAGGGTGCCGAACCGCAGACGCCGGTACAGGTGTCGGTTGTCCGGAGTCCCGGCCGCACGGACGGGCATCCATTCGTAGTACGCCCGAACGGAATTCGCCTTGCGGGTGGCCCAGTCGCCCTCCGTGGCCGGCTGGTGGTTCTGCGCGCCCGTATCGTAGGCGTCGTTGGCCGACTCGTGGTCGTCCCACGTGCAGATCCACGGAACGCCGCGATGCGCGGCCTGCAGATCGGGGTCGGTCTTGTACTGGCCGTGGCGGATTCGGTAATCGGCGAGGGTGACGATCTCGTGCACCGGGTCGTGGACCCGCACCACCCCGTTCTTGCCCTCGAAGCCGCCGGTCTCGTACTCGTAGATGTAGTCGCCGAGATGCACGATGGCGTCGAGGTCGGAGCGGGCCGCGAGATGTCGGTAGGCACCGAAGTACCCCGATTCCCAGTTCGAGCACGACACCACACCGAACCGCAACCGGTCCACCTCGGCGGACGTGGCCGGCGCCGTGCGCGTCGTCCCCGTCGGCGACGACTGCCCCGCGGCCGTGAATCCGTAGTGGTACGACGTCGCGGGCGACAGACCAGAGACATCCACCTTGACGGTGTGGTCGGCGTCTGCGGAGGTCGTGACGGTTCCCGACCGCACCACGTCCGTGAGGGCAGCGTCGCGCGCGACGACCCAGGAGACGACGACGGCCGGCCCGCGACCGGAGCCCGGCACCGCGTCCGGCGTCGGCGTGACGCGGGTCCAGAGGATCACGGCGTCGGGAAGCGGATCGCCGGAGGCCACTCCGTGCCGGAAGACCGCGGCGGGATCGGCCGACGCGGCGCGCGCGGTGAGCACGGACGCGGCTCCCACTCCGGCGGCGACGGCGGTGGACTCGAGGAAGCGGCGACGGGTCACGGGCACGCAAGCAAGTTCAGGGCACGGACGCCTCGCGGTCAAGTGAACTCGTGGATTCGCTGCCAGCCGGTTCCCAGTGGTTTCCCGGGGCGCCGCGGCACGGTACGTCCAGCACCGGATCTCCCCGACCGGTTCCACCCGATGCTCACCCGACGCTCACCCGACTCGAAGGACACGATCATGACCGCTCCGTCCCGCACCGCCGGCTCCACCCGTCTCGTCGCGACGCGTCCGGACACCGCACCCGCGACGACCGTTCGCACCACCGGCGCCCTGCTGGCCGTCGGCACCGTCGCCTGGGCCGTCGGTATGGCGATCGCCGGCGACCACGAGGGGTTCGGATGGCAGTCGCTGCTCGGCGGCGCCACCGCCCTGCTCTTCCAGGCCGGCATCGCCCGGCTCCTGCTGCTGCAGTACCGCACCGCGGCCATGGGCGACGGGCCCCTCGCCCGCGGCGTCTACCGCCTGCAAGGCGTGTTCCTCGCCGGCGCGGTGGTCTCGACCGTGCTCGACACGTTCTGGCTGCTGCACGGCACACCCGTGTGGATGGCATTCGATCTGTGCTGGCCGCTGTCCATGGCGACGATGGTCGGCATCGGCGTCCGCGTGGCGATCGCGAACCGCTGGACCGGCAGCATCCGGTGGACGACCCTGTGGGCGCAGTCCTGGTTCGTCACCTCCATTCCGGTGGTCCTGATCGTGCGCGACGCCGGCCTGTGGGTCGCCTCCGCCCAGCTGATCTCCGGGTACGCCGTGCTGGGCCTTCTCCTCGCCCGCCACGAGACGGTCCGACCGACCCGCTGATCGGGTCGCCAGGAACACAGGCCCGGGGTGCGGTGGTTGGGACCGGACATGAAGGCAATTGTCTACACCGAGACCGGTGACCCGTCCGTCCTGACCACCGTCGACCGCCCGGTTACCGACCCCGGTGCCGGCGAGGTGCGCGTGCGCCTCGTCGTCGCCGGGGTCAACCCGACGGACTGGAAGTCCCGCACCGGCGCCGGCCCCGGGCAGAAACCCGCGTTCGACGAGGTGGTTCCCGGTCAGGACGGCGCCGGCGTCGTCGACGCCGTGGGCCCCGAGGTGGCCGGCCTCGGCGTCGGCGACCGCGTCTGGCTCCTCCTCGCCCAGCACGAACGCCCCACCGGAACCGCCGCCGAGTACACCGTGGTCCCCTCCGACCGAGTGGTCCGGCTTCCCGACGACGCCTCCTTCGACCTCGGCGCCTCGCTCGGCGTTCCGGCCGTCACCGCCCACCGCGCGCTGACCGT
This sequence comes from Rhodococcus sp. PBTS 1, assembly GCF_001620025.1. Taxonomy (NCBI): domain Bacteria; kingdom Bacillati; phylum Actinomycetota; class Actinomycetes; order Mycobacteriales; family Nocardiaceae; genus Rhodococcus; species Rhodococcus sp. PBTS 1. The sequence goes on along the minus strand of NZ_CP015219.1, from coordinate 571,907 downwards.
CGCCGAGGACGGCCCCGATCGGCTGCACCCCGGCGCCCTGTCCGGAAGGACCGTCTTGGTCGCCGGTGGCGCCGGAGCCGTCGGCCACGCCGCGATCCAGCTGGCCCGCTGGTCCGGCGCCACCGTGATCACCACCGTCAGCGGACCCGAGAAGGGTGCGCTGGCCACCGCCGCCGGCGCCCACCACGTGGTGAACTACCGCACCGACGACGCTGCCGGCCGTATCCGCGAGATCGCCCCCGACGGGGTCGACCTGATCGTCGAGGTCGCACCCGCCCAGAACGCCGACCTGAACGTCGCCGTCGCCGCACCGCGGGCATCGATCGCGATCTACGCCAACAACGGCGGCGACGCGGTCACCCTCGACATCCGCCCCAGCATGGTCGGCAACCTGCGCTACCAGTTCGTGCTGCTCTACACCGTCGGCACCGCGGCGCTCGAGGCGGCGAAGCACGACGTCGCGAACGCCGTTGGGGCGGGCGCACTTCCGGTCGGCGAGGAGCACGGTCTACCGCTCCACCGTTACCCGCTGGACCGCACCGCCGACGCCCACGCCGCCGTCGAGAACGGCGCCACCGGCAAGGTACTCATCGACGTCTCGCCGGCCTGAGGCGAGGTCGGCGCGGCGCCGAGCGACCCCGAGTGATCCGGTCAGGCCCACTCGACGGACTCGGCGGCCGCGACGTCGCTCAGTACGGCAGAGATCACCGGTGCGAGCGGAGTGCCCACCCGCTCGGCCAGCACGACCGCCACCGCGGATCCGACGCGCAGCGCGACCTCCGGCGCCATCCGCTCGACCGTGAGGGCGACGGGGACGTCGTCGGGATCCTGGTTGTCACTCTCCCGGCGTTCCGGCTCCGGGTGCACGCCGAGCGTCCCGAGCACCACGGCAACGACGTCCGTCGGGTCGAGCGACGGACTGCGGTGCACCACCTGCCGGACCAGTGCCGAGACGTCGTCGGAATCCACCCCGTCCGCGAACGCCGCCTCGAGCAGGAGCCGCAGCATCCCGGCGACCACGTCCTCGACCCGCACGGGCAGCACCACCAACGCCGCGATCGCGGGCTCGACGTCCTCGGCGTCGCGGGCCGTCGCCTCGGTCAGGCGCAGCACGGCATCGGCGAGGTCGTGGGCGGCGGGCGGCCAGGTCGCGGGCCAGGAAGTCATGAGGGGTCCTTTCGTGGTGGGACGGACGGCCCACCCGGGCCGCGAGGGCCACACCCTTGCACGGCCCACCGACACCGGCCGGATCACCGGCGGTCGAGCACTCCACGCACGTAGGCCGCCTGTCCGACGTGCTGCAGATCGTCGGACAGAACGCTGACCAGGCGCACCGCGAGGGTCACGGGCGGGTCCCAGTTCTCGTCGACGACGCGGTCGAGGTCCTCGGCGGACACACCGCCCAGATACTCGACCGTGCGGTCGTGGACCGCGTCGACGTACTCGAGCAACAGATCAGCAGGCGGGGTGACTGCGGCGACGTCGTCGCTCGACTGTCCGTAGCCGATGTCGCCGTCGTCGAACGGCAGGTCGAACCGGGCGGCGAAGCCGGCGGAGGTGTAGACCTGCTCGGATCCCGCGACCCCGGCGACGTGGTCGTCCTGCACGCGCGCCAGATGCCAGATCAGCCAGGCGATGGTGTTGGCCTCCGGGTCGAGCCGCGCGGTGAGGGCGTCGTCGCTCAGTCCGTCGAGCGTGGCGTGCACCGTCTCCTTCACTCGCTCGAATCCGTCGATCAGAACACCTCTGTGGTCCACTGCTGCCTCCGTCCCGCATGCGCGGTCGCGCATGTTCTCCGTCCGGGGTGCCCGAGGAGCCACCGCCTCACACGCCGCTACAGCAGCGCGCGAATGTCGGCCGGTAGCGAATCGGTGGACGCCGCGCTCGCACTCGCCGTGCCGTTCCCCACCACGATGCGGGTGACGCCGGAGTCGGCGAGCACGTACAGATCGCCCGTCGACGACCACACGACGCCGGTGCCGTAGCGGGCGCTGGTGGTGACGGGCCGCGTGAGCAGAGTCGCCCCCGTCGCGTCGGTGACGGTCAGCGTGCCGCCGGAGACCGAGGCCGTGCTGCCCCCGCTGGACGACGAACCACCCTCGGCGACGAAGGCGCTCGCCGGCGGCGGGGGTGGAGTCGTCGTGGTGGGCTGGGTCGTGGTGGTGGGCTGGGTCGTGGTGGTGGGCTGGGTCGTGGTGGTCGGGGCGGCGCTGGTCGAGGCGGGCGGGGTCGTGGCCGGCGGTGTCGTCGGCGACGTGGCGGCGGAGGGGTCGGACGTCGACGTCGGGGCGGCCAGTCGGGCGGCCGCAGTGGGCCCTGCGGTGGCCGTGCCCGCCGTCACGCATCGTGAGGTGTTGATCAATCCGCCCAACGCCGTGACCGAGATCTGCCGTGTCAGGGCCGGGGCCGACACGAAGGTGCCCGACTGCGTCACAAGCGAGACGGTGAACGTTTGCAGGAGGGCCAGTACTTCGGCCGGTGGGGTCGCGGTGGTCGTGCCGGCCGGGACCTGTTGGACTCGAGGGGTGCCCGACGTCGGTTGGTAGATGAGCCGGTATCCGTAGGGATTGCCGGGTGCGGACCAGCTCAGCTGCGCGACTCGATTGGAACCGTTCGAGGAGTCGGTGCACGTGAAACTCGCCGGCCGAGGCAACGTTACCGCCGCGATCTCCGCCGACACCTGCGCGGTATCGGTCATGGCGGCGACCGTGCCGTCGGTACGGCCGACCGACGGCACCACGATCACGGCCACCATCGCAGCACCCGCCGTCGCCACGATGCGGTGACGACCACCCGACCCACTCGGCCGGGGCGCGTCCGGTCGCACGATCAACACGACCAGTCCCGCGGCGAGCAGCGCACCGATCACCCACGCGACGGGCGTCGCCAACCACGATGCGGCGTAACCGAGTACGGGAACGTGGCCGACGACGCGGTCGATGTCCGCCACGACGTACGGGTCGGCGTCCGGTGCGTCGTTCGCGTCGCCCTGCAGGATCAAGGTCGCGGTGTCGCCGAAGACGGACTCGACCCGCGCGACCCGGTGGGTGATGCGCGAACCGTCGCTCCGCAGGACGCTGACGACGTCCCCCTCGGCCACGTCCGACGCGGGGACCTCGCGCGCGACGGCCAGGGATCCGGTGGGAATTGCCGGCTCCATGGATCCGGAACGAAACACCAACGGCGTCAACGAGAAGGCGGTGGTGCACAGCGCGAACGCCACACACAGCGCGCCGAGCACGGCGACCACCGAGAGCGCGCGGTCGAGCGGGCGGGGCAGCGGACGGGACGCGGGGGTGTCCGCGGAGTCGGGTTCAGGCACTGGCCACCCCCGTCGCCGTGAACGTCAGAGTCGCCGTTCCGGTCTGGCCCTGCGCCGTGGTGGGCGCGGTCGACGACAGGGTCAGCTGTACGCACAACGGATCGGACGCGCCGCTCGCCGTGCGTCGCGCGGTGCCCGTCACGACGGTGGTGCCGGGGCACGTCCCGTCCGCGGCGACCGTCGCTCCCGGACGAACGGTGACGGCGAGGTTCGCACCGAGAGTGCCGGTCACGGCGGCGGCGGTGGTGGTGTAGTCGACGGCGATCGTGCCGGCGTTGCGGACGGTCACGATGGTCGCGCGAGACTGGCCGGGCACGAACGTGTTCGGGGTGAGAGAGATCGCCGTCGGTGCCGGCGAGCCCTCCGTCCCGTTGACCGTGATGTCGACGTTGCCCGTGACGAAGTCTCCGGACGTCGTGGTCGTCGAGGTCGACCACGCGGCCAGTGTGCCCACCGATCCGAGGCCGAGCACCGTGCCGAGTGCGAGGACGGCCCGCAGCCGAACGGAGGACCGCACCGAGATCACGTCGACCCGCCGGACGAGCGTCGGCCGCGGAACGCCCCCGCGAACTGCGCGAGGGCGTAGATGCCCAGCGCGCCGGCGACGACCGCCACCACGGTGGTTCGCGTACTGCCGGTCAGCCACGTGTTGACGTGCCCCAGATACGGAATCGAGTACCAGACGGCACCGCGGATCTGGCCGGGCTGCACGGCCGGCTCGTCGGGCTGGGGATTGTTATCGCCCTGCGTGACGAAGACGCGGTCGCCGTCCCGATCGAGCCCGGTCGAGATGATGCGGTGCGTGACCACGTCGGGTTCTCCGGACCGGATCTGATACGTCACCGCCTGACCGACGCCGTACGTGTCGGCGGGCCGGATCACCACCAGCGTGCCGGGCGGGTAGGTGGGCTTCATCGACTGCGTGAGAATCGTGTACGGCTGCGCCCCGGCCAGTTTCGGCACCACGACGGCCGCCGACACCACCGCGACCACGGCCAGCAACAGGACCCAGGAGAGCACGGTGCGGATCCACCACCACGCGCCGGTGTCCGTGCCGGCGTCCGAGTTCGACTCCGGCCGAGCGTGTCGGGCGGTCATCGCACCTGCTCCACGGCAAAAGAGAAGCGGTGCTGGTAGGTCACCGACCCCGTGGTGGGTGCCGCGGTCAGAGTCGTTCGGATGCACCACGTCTGGCTGGCACCACGGTCGAGCCGCTGCCAGACCCCCGCCACGGCCTGCGTGGGCGCCGTCGCGGTGAACGTCGGAAACGCCGATCCCATTCCGGTCGTGGGGGTGCATGCCGCCGCGCCGGTCACCACGGCGCCGGCCAGCGACACCGTGACGCCTCCCGTGGTCCCCGCGGACGTCGTCCCCGTCACGGCGGGCCCCCCGTTCGTCAGGCGGAACCGCAGCGGCGCGGTCCCGGTGTTGGTGATGGTCAACGGCGCCTGCACGGCCTGGTCGGCGACGACGGGGTTCTTCGCCAGGGCGGCGAACGTGTACGTGCTCCCGCTTCCGGCGCCGGCGGACAACGACAGCGAGCCGGCCCGGATCGTCGACCCCGGCACCGCCTCGCTGTCCCGCCACAACGCCCCGGTGGTCTGCACGGACGCGAAGGTCAACCCGGCGGCGGCTGTCAGGGCCGCCGCCGTCCACACCCTGCGGGACACGGTGATTCACCTCGTCTCGGGACGGATGCGCCCCGCGTCGTCGAGCCGGATCAGGCAGATCGGTGCTCTAGGTTCGGGCCGACTGCTGCAGGTTGATGCGAAAGCCGGACAGGTTCACGCTGTCGTTGGTGCCGACCTGGTTCGGCGTGGTGGTCACGAAGGTCACCCGTGCGACCACGTCGACGACCCGACCGTTGTCGGCCTCGGTGATCTGATTGCCGGCCAACGGAGTTCCGTTGTACGTCGAGGTGACGGTGACCGGGGTGTTGGCCTCGGTCAGCTCACCCGTCCGTGTCACACTGTTCGGGTCCGCCGTGAGGACGGCGCGCAGATTCTCGCCGTCGGCGGTGACGCGGTACGACGCTCGGTACTCGAGCACGTCCCCGGGCACCATGCGGAAGGTGGCCGGGTCCACCGGTCCGGCGGTGCTCACCGAGCCGGGCGAGACATCGGTCCAGACACCCTGCGACACCGGCGCGATGTCGAGGTCACCGGCGGTGATCGTGCCGCCCTGCACGCCTTCGCTGTCACTCCACAGCGCGAAGCTTCCGGCTCCGCCCAGCAGCAGGACCCCGGCCGCGCCGGCGGCGAGTGCACCCTTGGTGGTTCTGTTCATTCGTCGTCTCTCCTGTCGTGTCCCGTTGTGACCCCGACCATTGATTCGTCATTGAGGTACCCATTCGTTAACGGTGTTTCGCCATTCCTGCCAATGTTGGACCCGGTCAAGGAAACGCGGTTTTCTCGACGCCCCCGTCGGGAACTCTCGCCGCGACAGCCGTGACGACCCCCGGAGACAGCCGTGAGCACGCAGACCACCCCCACCGGACGAGCCGGCACCGCCCCCGACCGACCCGGCGTGATCCTCGGAATCGTCTCCGCGCTCGTCGCCGTCGTCGGCGGTGTCCTCGGCTCCGGCGCCGTGATCGGCACCCCGATCGCCGAGGCCGCCGACGGCGCCTTGAGCGCCACGGCGACGTTGGCCGCTCCGGCCGGTCCGGCCTTCTCGATCTGGTCCGTGATCTACCTCGGCCTGCTCGCCTACGCCGTGTGGCAGGCACTCCCGGCCCAGCAGCGTTCGACCCGGCAGCGAATCCTGCGACGCCCCATCGCGGCCACCATGCTCCTCAACGCCGCCTGGATCCTGGTGGTGCAGTGGGGCCGGGTGTTCCTCAGTGTCGTGGTCATCGTCGCCCTGCTGGCCTCGCTGGCCGTGGTGTTCTCGCTCCTGATCCGGCATCCGATCGAGCGGACCTCCTCCGCCGCGACCGCCGTCGACACCGTGGTGACCGACGGGACCTTCGGCCTCTACCTGGGCTGGGTGACCATCGCGACGGTCGCCAACGTCAGCGCCTGGCTGGCGGCGACCGGATGGACGGGCGGTGCCTCCCTGTGGGGTGTCGTCGTCCTCGTCGTCGCCGCGTTGGTCGGGCTGTTCCTCGCCCGCGTGTCGAACGGACGGATCGCCCAGGCCCTGTCGTTGTCGTGGGGCCTGGCGTGGGTGGCGCAAGGTCGCCTCGCCGGGGAGAACCTCGACACGGTGGTCGGGTGGACGGCGGCCCTGGCGGCTGCGGTGGTGCTGGTGGGAACGCTTGCACTGCGCGTCACCGCCCGGCAGCGTCGGTGACCGTGAACATCGACGCTCTGACCGCGCCGCTGACCGGCATGATGACGGTCGCCGGCGCGGCCCGACTCGGCGGCGGCACCGACACCGTCAGCGGACTGAACCCCGCCACAGGCGACACACTCTCCCCCACCTACCGATACGGCAGCGCGACCGACGTGGACGACGCCTGCGCGGCCGCGGAGGATGCCGTCGACCCCTACCGGGCCACCACGTCGGGTCGTCGTGCCCGGTTCCTCGAGACCGTCGCCGAGAACCTCGACGCGCTCGGCGAGACCGTGGTCGAGCGCGCGGCCGCGGAATCGGGCCTCCCCGTCGCGCGCCTGACCGGCGAGCTGGGCCGCACCATCGGTCAACTCCGGCTGTTCGCCGACGTGCTGCGCGAGGGGAGTTGGGCCGACGCCCATCTCGATCCCGCACTACCCCACCGCACTCCGCTTCCGCGCCCGGACATCCGACGACGCGCTGTTCCACTCGGGCCCGTGGCGGTGTTCGGGGCGAGCAATTTTCCGCTCGCGTTCTCGGTCGCCGGTGGGGACACCGCGTCGGCACTGGCCGCCGGGTGCCCGGTCGTCGTCAAGGCGCACGACGCTCATCCGGGTACCTCGGAATACGTCGCGCGCGCCGTCGTCGCCGCCGCGGACGCGACCGACATGCCGGCCGGCGTGTTCTCCCTGCTCTACGGCGACGGCCCCGCGCTCGGCACGGCACTGGTCACGGATCCCCGCATCGCGGCCGTCGGTTTCACCGGATCACGTTCGGCCGGAACCACTCTGATGCGCGCGGCGGCCGGGCGACCGGTTCCGATCCCGGTGTACGCGGAGATGAGCGCGGTCAACCCCGTCTTCCTGCTGCCGGGTGCGCTCGCGGCACGTGGGGCCGAACTCGGCCGCGCCTTCGTGGACTCGCTCACCCTGGGCGCCGGGCAGTTCTGCACCAACCCCGGGCTGATCGTGGCCGAGGAGGCGCGTGGGCTCGACGAGTTCCTCGATGCCGCGGCCGACGCGATTGCCGCGGCCGAGCCGGCGCCGATGCTGACACCGGCGATCGCACGGAACTACGCCGTCGGCGTCGATGCCCTGGCGACGGCCGCGATCGAGATCGCCCGCGGCCCGGCGACCGACGCACCGAACGTGGGACGCGCGGCACTGTTCGCCGTCGACGCCGACGCCTTTCTCGCGGACCCGACACTGCACGACGAGGTGTTCGGCGCGTCGGCGTTGGTGGTGCGCTGCGCCGACGCGAACGAAAGGGAGCAGGTGGCCCGTGCGCTGGAGGGTCAGCTGACCGCCACCGTCCATGCCGACGCCACCGACCGGCCGACAGCAGGTCGATTGCTCGAGATTCTCGAACGCAAAGCCGGCCGCATCCTGTTCGACGGGTGGCCGACGGGCGTCGAGGTAGGCCACGCGATGGTGCACGGCGGCCCGTATCCGGCGACATCGGACGGCCGCTCGACGTCCGTGGGCGCCCGAGCGATGGACCGGTTCCTGCGCCCCGTCGCCTACCAGAACGTGCCGACGGATCTTCTGCCGAGTGCGATCGCCGAAGGCAATCCCGACGGCATCGTGCGCCGCGTCGACGGCCGGTTCACGCGCGACTGACGCGGCACGACCCCGAACACACGAGCGGCCGGCGACCCCGTGAGGATCGCCGGCCGCCGTCGTGGCGCAGGGGTCAGGACACCCCGAGCATCTCGTGGTCCTTGACCACCCCGGTGATGACCCGGAGGTGGTCGTCGACTCCACCGAGGGTGTGCTCGATGGCGGTCAGGCGCGAGAAGTAGTGGCCGACAGGGTATTCGTCGGTCACGCCGATGCCGCCGTGCAGCTGGATCGACTCCTGACCGATCTGCCGGGCGGACCGCCCTATCTGCAGCTTCGCCCGGGAGGCCACCACGGGGTCCGCCGTGCCGTCGGCCAGCGACATGGTGGCGTAGAGCGCCATGCTGCGGGCCAGTTCCAGCTGGACGTACATGTCCGCCGCGCGGAACGTCAGAGCCTGGAACTTCGACAGCGGGACCCCGAACTGCTTGCGCTGCTTGAGGTACTCGGTGGTCAGGCGCAGCGACTCCTCCATCGCGCCCAGGGCCTCGGCCGCCAACGCGGCCTGGGCGCGGACGTTCGACGCGACGATCGCGGCGGTGGCGTCCCCACCGTCACCGAGCGGCTCGGCCGCGGCATCGGTGAACACGATCGAGGCGCCGCGCAGTCCGTCGTGCGTGCGGTACGGCGTGCGGGCGACCCCGTCGGCGTCCGCGTCGACGAGGAAGAGCCCCACGCCACCGGACGGCAGCGCCGCGCTGACAACGAGGTGGTTTGCCGAGTTTCCGTGCAGCACGGGGTTCTTGGTGCCCGACACGGTGAACGAGCCACCCGACTCGGTCGCCGTGGTGGACACCTCGGCCGCGGGCCAGCGGCGGCCGGGCTCGGTGTGGGCGAACGCCAGCAGGGTCTGCCCCTCGGCGACCGAGGGCAGGATCCGCTGACGCTGCTCCGCGGAGCCGACCTCGGAGATCAGGCCGCCGGGGATCAGCACGCCGTCGAGCAGCGGCTCGGGAGCGAGGCGACGACCGATCTCGGTCATCACCGCGAACGTCTCCACGGGGCCGGCGCCCATGCCGCCGTCCTCCTCCGCGAAGCTGAGGCCGAGCAGACCGAGTTCGGCGAACTGCTTCCAGACCGACTCGGTCCAGCCGCGCTCGCTCTCCACGGCGGCCTTGCGCTTCTCGTTGTCGTAGCTGCGGTTCAGGACCTCACGGACGGTGTCCCGCAACAATTTCTGTTCGTCGTCCAGTTCGAATTGCATGTGACGTTCTCCTGCGTGAGGTCTAGAGGCCGAGGATGCCGGAGGCGATGATGGTGCGCTGCACCTCGTTCGAGCCGCCGTAGATGGAGGTCTTGCGGAAGTTCAGGTACGTCGGGGTGGCGCGCTGCGCCCACACCGGCGTCGGAATGTCCTCGCCCGCCTCGAACGGCAGCGAGTCCGGTCCCGCGACGTCCGTGAGGATCTCGGTGGCGAGCTGCTGCAACTCGCTGCCGCGCAACTTGAGCACGGACGACGCCGGGTTCTCCTTGCCCTCGACGTAGCTCGACACGATGCGCAGCTGCGTCAGTTCCAGTGCGAGTACCTGGTTCTCGATCTCGGCGAAGCGCGCGGCGAAGACCGGGTCGTCGAGCAGGGTGCCGTCACCGACGGCGGTCTGCGCGGCGAGTTCCTTGGCACGGGCGAGCTTGGTCTTGGTGAAGCCGAGCCGGGTGATGCCGGTGCGCTCGTTGCTGAGCAGGAACTTCGCGTAGGTCCAGCCCGCGTTCTCCTCGCCGACGAGGTTCTCGGCGGGGACGCGCACGTTCTCGAACCACACCTCGTTGACCTCGTGGCCACCGTCGATGAGCTTGATGGGGCGCACGGTGATACCGGGGGTCTTCAGGTCCACCAGGATGAAGGAGATGCCGGCCTGCTTCTTCGGCGCATCGGGATTGGTCCGCGCGAGCACGAAGATCCAGTCGGCGTACTGACCGAGCGTGGTCCACGTCTTCTGCCCGTTGATGACGTACTCGTCGCCGTCCTTGATGGCGACGGTGCGCAGCGAGGCGAGGTCCGAGCCGGCCTCCGGCTCGGAGAATCCCTGGCACCACCAGATGTCCAGGTTCTGCGTCGGCGGCAGGAACTTCTGCTTCTGCTCCTCGCTGCCGAACGTCGCGATCACCGGCCCGACCATGGAGATGTTGAAGGCCAGCGGCTCCGGCACCGACGCGAGCTGCAGCTCGTCGAGCCAGATGTGGTGCTGCATGGGGGTCCAGTCCTTGCCGCCCCACTCCACCGGCCAGTGCGGGCTGGCCATTCCGTGCTTGTTGAGGATCTGCAGCGTGGTGACCATGTCCTCGCGGGACAGTTCCTCGCCGGCGGCGTTCCGCTCGCGGATGTCGGCCGGGATCTCGGTGCGGAAGAAGTTCCGCATCTCGTCGCGAAACGCGGCTTCGTCCTCGGTGAGTGCCAGGTTCATGAGTGACCTTTCACAGTCGGCATGTCGTCTGCTCTGCACCGTACTCCCCGGTAACTCCGGGGCGAAGGGGCGGTGACCAGGCACGCCGCCCGCCCGTCCGGTGACCCCGTCCGCCCCCGATACGCTGGGCCGACCATGCCCGAGACCCCGTCCCCCGACTCGACCTCGAACCACGTCACGGTCGCCCTGGTCCGCCACGGCGAAACCGACTGGAACCTCGAGGGCCGCTTGCAGGGCTCGTCGGACATCCCGCTGAACGACGAGGGCCGCCGCCAGGCCCGCGATGCGGGCATCACCCTGTCCGCCGGGTCCTGGAACGTCCTGGTGAGTTCGCCGCTGGTGCGCGCGGCGGAGACGGCGGACATCATCGGCCACGTCGTCGGGCTGACCCGCTCGGCGGCCCACGACGACCTGGTCGAACGTCGGTTCGGCCACGCCGAGGGACTCACCGGGTACGAGGCGTGGGCCTACTGGCCCGACGGCCGCTATCCCGGCGGGGAGAGTCGCGCCGACCTGGCCGAACGCGGTCGCCGACGACTGGACCTGCTCGCCGAGGACCACCGCGGCCGGTCGGTGATCGCCGTCGCGCACGGCGGGGTCATCCGCGCGATCCTCGAGACGATCATCGGCCATCCGCCGCCGCGCATCTCCAACGCCGGCATCTCCGTCGTCGAGACCGACGGCACGGGATGGACGGTGCGGACGATCGATTCGGTCCCGGTTCGCCGCCGGCGCTTTTGACCCGGGAAGTCGGCTCCAAGCGTTCTCCAAGCAGGTCCGTGCACGGTCTGCACCATGACCACACCACGCACCGGCGCTGCGTTCGCCGCGCTCGCCGTCACCACACTGGCACTGTCCGCCTGTTCGTTCTCCGTCGGCACCGGTTCCGGATCCGCCGCGTCCGACGGGGCGGTGCCCTTCGACCGTCTGCAGGACGCCACGATCCAGCTCGAGGCACGCGGCTCGTTCGTCTCGCCCGAGGAGGGCGGGTACGAGTCGGCCGGCCGCGGATCGGGTGTCATTCTCTCCGCCGACGGCTACGCCCTGACCAACAACCACGTCGTCACCGGCGCCGGCACTCTCGACGTGTGGCGCGGCGGGGATCAGTCGACGACGCTGTCGGCCCGCATCGTCGCCTCGTCGGAATGCATGGATCTGGCGGTGGTGAAACTCGACGCGACGGACCTGCCGTACGTGGGGTTCCACGAGGGCCCCATCGCTGTCGCGGACGAGGTCTACGCGGCCGGTTATCCCCTGGGGGACCCCACGTTCACGATGACCAAGGGCATCGTCTCCAAGGCGGACACCCCCGCCGACACCCCGTGGGCCTCGCTGGACCACGTCATCGAGCACGACGCGAAGATCCGCAGCGGCAATTCCGGTGGACCTCTCGTCGACACCGACGGTCGCCTGGTCGGCGTCAACTACGCCGGGAGCGACACCAACGACACCAACCTGGCCATTCACCGCGACGACGTGCAGAAGATCGTCGAGAAGCTCCGGGCCGGGGAGAACGTGCTCAGCATCGGCATCAACGGCGAGGCGCTCGTCGACGACTCCGGCGAGGGTGCCGGCATCTGGGTGAATTCGGTGGCCTCCGGGTCCGCGGCGGACGAGACCGGCATCCGCCCCGGGGACATCCTCACCTCGATGGAGGGCGTCACCCTGGGCACCGACGGCACGCTGAAGGAGTACTGCGACGTGCTGCAGACCCACGGCACCGACTCGGCCCTGGCCGTCGAGGTGTACCGACCGGACGAGGGGACCTACCTGCGCGGCCGCGTCAACGGCACGCCGCTCGAGGCGACCACGACCATCTCGAGCAGCGTCGGCGGCGTGGCCGGGTCGACCACAGCGCAGACGAGCGTGGACACCACCGGCTTCACCACGGTGACCGACGATTCCGGCGTCGTGAGCGTCGACGTCCCGGCCGAATGGAACCAGGTGGACGGCACCCAGTTCGAGGACGACCGCGGCAACCGGTACTACGGCGTCGAGGCGTCGAGCGATCTGGCCACCTACCAGGGAGGCTGGGGCGCGGTGGGCGCGTCGGTCCTGGCGTCGGACACGGCGGTGCGCACGTCGTCCCCGGAGGACCTGCTGACCTGGGCGGGGAAGTCCCTGCCCGAGTCCGGCTGCACGTCGAAGGGCCGCCAGCCCTACTCCGACGCCCTGCACACCGGCACCTTCGAGGTGTGGGAGAACTGCGGACCCGAGAAGGCGAAGTACATGCTGGTCGGCGCCGCGGCGGACAGCGGCGAGTACCTGGTGCTGGTGGCGGTGCAGGCGAACTCGGCGGACGACGTCGCCGCGGCCGACCGGGTGGTCAATTCCTTCGCGGTGGACATGACCTGACCTCGCGGTTCCCGGACACCGACCGGGGAGCACGGATTCGAGTGGCGCCGCGCCGGGAGAGATCTACTATTCCCGGCGTGGCGCCCGTTCCGTCCGGTCCTCCCCCCGTCGTGGTGCGAGTGCTCGGTGCCCTGACCGCGGAGGTCGACGGCGCCCCGGTGTCACTCGGGGGTCCCCGCCCCCGCGCGGTGCTCGCTCGTCTCGCCGTCGCCGACGGTCGTATGGTGACCGACGACGCCCTCATCGAGGACGTCTGGGGCGACGACGCTCCGCGCACCGCTCTGCTCACCCTGCAGGGCTACATCTCGTCGCTACGCAAGGCGCTCGATCCGGCGACTGCGCGGACCGGTCTCGGCGCCCGCATCGTCGTTCGAGACGGCCCCGGCTACGCACTACGCCTTCCGCCGGGAGGCCTGGACGCGGCCGTCTTCACGACCCTGGCCGCCGAGGCGCGGACCGCGCTCGGCCGCGGGGAGCCCGAGACGGCGGCACGGTTGCTCGACGACGCGCTGGCCCTGTGGCGCGGTCCGGCCTACGTCGAGTGTCTCGATCGAGAGTTCGCCGCACCGGAGATCGCCCGATTGACCGCGTTGCGCCACGGCGCGATCGAGGACCGCGCCGCCGCGGCGCTCGTTCTCGGCGACCACACCCGCGCCGTCGCGATGGCCGAAGCCCACACCCGGGAGCACCCGCTCCGCGAGCGCGGGTGGGCACTGTTGGCGGCCGCGCTCTACCGATCCGGGCGTCAGGGCGACGCCTCCACGACGCTGCGCACGGCACGGCGCACGTTGGCCGACGAACTCGGCGCCGACCCCGGTCCCGACCTCGTCGCCCTGCAGGACGCGGTGCTGCGACAGGACGACGCCGGGGTGGCGGCCGTCCTGCCCACGCCGGCGACGACGCCGTCGACACGTCGGCACCGGCGGGTTCCGGTACCGCTCACCCCGACCGTCGGCCGGGAGGACGACGTCCGGACGGTGACCGACGCACTGCGCGACCACCGGTCCGTCACTGTGACGGGACCGGGTGGGATGGGCAAGACCCGACTCGCCCTCGAGGTCGCGGGTCGGCGCGACGATCCGGACGGGCCGTGGTTCGTGGAACTCGCCGGTCTCCCCGGGCGGTCGGCCGACGAGGCGGGACCGGACGTCGGGGCGGACCCGGCCGGCGCGGTCGCCACGGCTCTGGGCGTGACGAGCGGCCGGGGCGTCGACGCGTTGGTCGCGGTCCTCGCGGACCGTCGTGCGCTGCTGGTGCTGGACAACTGCGAGCACGTCGTGGACTCCGTCGCCGTCCTGGTGACCGAGATCCTCCGCTCGTGCCCCGGCATGACCGTGCTGGCAACCAGCCGCGTCAGCCTGGGGACGCCCGGCGAATTCGTCCACGAGACACCACCTCTGGCCACCACCGGTGACGGACCGGCGGTGGAGCTGTTCCTCGCCCGTGCCTCCGACGCCACCGGTGGCGCGGCGGCGACCGAGGGCGATCGACTCGCCGCGGCCCGCCTCTGCGACGGTCTCGACGGGATGCCGCTGGCCATCGAACTCGCTGCGGCACAGGCACGTACGTTGTCGGTGCAGCAGTTGCTCGACCATCTCGACGATCGGCTGGCGGTGCTGCGGGGCGGCTCGCGGGCCACCCCGCGGCACGCCACGATGGCCGCGGCGATCGAGTGGTCCTACCGCTCCCTGACCGACGGTGAGAAGCTGCTGTTCACCGAGCTCGGTATCTTCGAGGGCGGCTTCGATCTGGATGCGGTCACCGCCGTCGTGGACCGGCCGGGTGCGGTGCTCGATCTCGCTCCGCTGGTGGAGAAGTCGTTGATCAAGGCGCTCGGCGGGCACCCGCGCCGCTACCGCATGCTCGAGACTCTGCGCAGCTACGCCGCGTCCGTGCGGGACGACGACGTCACCGCGCGGGTTCGGCGTCGGCACGTGCAGTGGGTGACCGACCTTGCCGACGCCGCATACGTGGAACTGCGCGGCCCGCGTGCGGCGCAGTGGATGGACCGCCTGGACCGGGAGATGCCGAACGTTCGTGCCGCACTGGAGCACTGCGCGGACGACCTCGAGACCCACCTGCACATCGCCGGCGGCCTGTACTGGTTCTGGTACCGGCGTGGTCACGTCGCGGAGGGCCTCCGTTATCTGGAACCGGCGATGAAGGCCCGCGATCTGCCCGCCGCGGTGACGGCGCGTGCCGTGGCCGGGTTGACCATCACCCGCTATCTCGCCGGCGACATCGCCGGGCTCATGGAATCCTTCGGCCGCCTCGCGGAGATCGAACCCACCACCGTCGGGGATCCGGTTCCGCGCACCGACGCCCTGGTGGCGTTGGCGTACTTCGAGGCCGGGGCCGGGCTGGTCGAGCCCGCCCTGGCGCACGCCGCCGAGGCCGTCGCGCTGGCCGAGAACTTCGGGGTGCCGTCGTCCGCGGCCGAGGCGACGATGAGTGCCGGCACGGCGTGGTTCCGGGCGGGTGACCCGGTCCGCGCCCACGAGTTCCTCCGCCGCGCCGTCGACGTGGCCGCCGCGTCGGGGTACCGCTGGTGCGAGGCGTCGTCGCTGTGGTTGGACGCCAAGGTCTCCCTCGCCGAACACGACGACGACCGCGCGGTGGCCTCGCTGCTGCGGATGCTCGACGCGTGCGAGGAGGCCGCGGACACGACGTCGACGATGGTCGGGCTCATGACGCTCGCCTACGCCCTGTTCCGCCGCGGCCACGTCGAGGACGCGGCGGCGTTGCGCGCCGTCGTCGACCTCCGGAGCGAGTCCATCGGGTACTGGCCCGCGGCGATGGATCCGGTCGACCTCGGGCCCTACGTGGCCGAGCTGACGGAGTCGATCCCCGCCGACACGGCCGCCGCCGCGGTGGCGACCGCCCGTGCCGCGGCGGAGGGCAGGGACGGGACGTCGGACCTCGTCGAGGACATTCTGCAGCGCTGCAGGTGAGAGCGTCGACCGTCGTTCGCATGGGTCACGATGGCGTAACGAAGGCGATCGCCGTCCCTCTCGATGCCACGATTCCGACCCCGGTTGGGTAGGCACGGTGGGTGACTTCCCCGGATACGACCCCAGACCGAAGTCCCGACCGACCGGGCGGCACCGCCGACCCGAGCACTCCTCACGACCCACCGGACGGTGTCCTGCGCCGCGCGATCGGCGCCTCGGCGATGGGCAACGCCACCGAATGGTTCGACTACGGCGTCTACGCCTACACCGCCACCTACATCTCCCGGGCGTTCTTCCCGGACGACCTCGAGTCCGCCACCCTCTTCACCCTCGGCATCTTCGCGATCTCGTTCCTCGTGCGTCCGCTCGGCGGCCTCGTGTGGGGCCCGCTGGGCGACCGACTCGGCCGCAAGCACGTCCTGGCCCTGACGATCGTGCTCATGGGCACCGCGACGTTCCTCATCGGTGTGATCCCGAGCTACGACTCGATCGGATTCTGGGCGCCCGTGCTGCTGGTGCTCCTGCGCATGATCCAGGGCTTCTCCACCGGCGGCGAGTACGGCGGCGCGGCGACGTTCATGGCCGAGTACTCCCCCGACCGCAAGCGCGGATTCTTCGGCAGCTTTCTCGAATTCGGCACGCTCGGCGGCTTCTCGCTGGGTGCCCTCGTGGTGCTGGCCGTCGATCTCGCGTCGACCGACGCGTTCATGGACACGTGGGGCTGGCGGCTCCCGTTCTTCGTCGCCGGCCCGCTGGCCCTGATCGGCCTCTACATGCGCTCCAAGCTCGAGGACACCCCGGTGTTCCGCGAGCTCGAGCAGTCGAACGAGGTCGCGCACGAGACCCGCACGCAGTTCCGCGAGCTGATCGCGCAGTACTGGCGACCGATCCTCACCCTGATGGGTCTGGTGGTCGCGCTCAACGTCTGCAACTACACCCTGCTCAGCTACATGCCGACCTATCTCGAACAGCGCATCGGGCTGACCAGCACGTCGTCGCTGTTCCTGGTGGTGATCGGTCAGCTCGCCATGATGGCCGTGATTCCGTTCGCCGGGTCGCTCTCCGACAAGGTCGGCCGCAAGCCCCTCTGGCTGGTCTCGATGGTCGGCCTGTTCGTCTTCGCCATTCCGATGTACCTGCTGATGGCGGTGAACTTCGCCTGGGCGATCGTCGCGTTCACCGTGCTGGGGCTGCTGTACGTGCTGCAGCTGTCGACCATCTCCGCGACGTTCCCGGCGATGTTCCCCACCCACGTGCGGTTCGCCGGCTTCGCCATCGCCTACAACGTGTCGACGTCGCTCTTCGGTGGCACCGCACCCGCCGCCAACGAATGGTTGGTCGAACGCACGGGCAACGACCTGGTGCCCGCGTTCTACATGATGGGCGCGTGCGTCGTCGGCCTGATCGCCCTGCTGTTCGTCGCCGAGACGGCGGGCGCGTCGCTGCGCGGCCGCGCCGTCCCGGGGGTGGACACGGAGGCCCACCCGACCGCGCGCTGAGTCAGCGGCGGCCGTCGCCTCGACTCAGCGGCGGCCGCGGGGCGGTCCCGAATCCCGCTGCAGCTGAATCAACTGCCCACTGATCCTGGTGCGGCGCAACGCTTCCAGCGTTTCGTCCGCCAGGTCGGCGGGCAGTTCGACCAGGCTGTGGTCGGGGCGGATGCTGATGTGCCCGAAGTCGCTGCGGCGCAGACCGCCCTCGTTGGCGATGGCGCCGACGATCGCGCCCGGCACCACCTTGTGCCGCTTTCCGACGCTGATGCGGTAGACCGCCATGTCCTGATCGGTCCGGCGCGACTTGCGCACGGGCGGCGCGTTCCGGTCGTCGAACGTCCGCTCGGGCCGTTCGCGCTTCTCCCGCGGCGCCGGGGGCGGCTCGGGCGCCATGAGGAACGCCTCGCCGTCCCGCGACTGGGTGGCCAGCGCCGCGGCGATGTCGGCCAGCGGCACGTCGTGCTCACGTTCGTAGTCCTCGATGAGGCGACGGAACAGGTGCAGCGACGGCGACTGGAGCGACGTGGTGATCGAATCGGCGAACTTGGCGACGCGCTGAGCGTTGACGTCGTCGACGCTCGGCAGCTGCATCTCGGTGATCGGCTGGCGCGTGGCCTTCTCGATCGCCCGGAGCAGATGGCGCTCGCGCGGCGCGACGAAGAGCAGCGCCTGGCCGGTGCGGCCGGCGCGACCGGTGCGGCCGATGCGGTGGACGTAGGACTCGGTGTCGTGCGGAATGTCGTAGTTGACGACGTGCGAGATGCGGTCGACGTCGAGTCCGCGCGCGGCGACGTCGGTGGCGACGAGGACGTCGAGGGCGCCGCTCTTGAGCTGGCCGATGGTCCGCTCGCGTTGCGCCTGCACGATGTCGCCGTTGATGGCGGCCGCCGAGTAGCCCCGGGCCCGCAGCTTCTCGGCGAGGTCCTCGGTGGCCTGCTTGGTGCGGACGAAGATGATCATCGCCTCGAAGTCCTCGACCTCGAAGATGCGGGTGAGGGCGTCGAGCTTGCGCTGGTGCGCGACCTGTACGTACCGCTGCGTGATGTTCGGCGCGGTGGACGTCGCCGTCTTCACCGTGATCTCGACCGGGTCGTGCATGTACTGCTTGCTCATCTTGCGGATCGAGCCCGGCATGGTGGCCGAGAACAGCGCGACCTGCTTGTACTCCGGAGTGTCGGCGAGGATGCGCTCGACGTCCTCCTGGAAGCCCATCTTGAGCATCTCGTCGGCCTCGTCGAGCACCAGGTACTCGAGGTGCGAGAGGTCCAGTGCGCCCTTCTCCAGGTGGTCGATGACCCGGCCGGGGGTGCCGACGATGATCTGCGCACCGCGCCGCAGACCGGACAACTGCACGCCGTAAGCCTGGCCGCCGTAGATCGGCAGGATGTGCAGGCCCGGGATCTTGGCGGCGTACTTGCCGAACGCCTCGGCCACCTGCAGCGCGAGCTCACGCGTGGGGGCGAGGACCAACGCCTGCGGAACGCGGTTGGCGACGTCGAGACGCGAGAGGATGGGAACGGCGAACGCCGCCGTCTTGCCCGTGCCCGTCTGCGCGAGTCCGACGACGTCCTTGCCCGCCATCAACGGCGGAATGGTGGCCGCCTGAATGGGCGACGGGGACTCGTACCCCACGTCGCGGAGCGCCGCGAGGACGCGATCGTCGATGCCGAGATCGGCGAAGGTCTGCGCGGGGGCCGCGTCGCGGGGTGCCTCGTGGTCGGGCTCGGGGGTGGGCTCGGACGCGGTCGACGCCGGGCGATCGCCGGTGGATTCACCGTCGGAAGTGCTCATGTGCACCAGAGTCTAGTCCCGATCGGGCCCCACGGTTCCCACCCGACGCGCCCCCGGCCCGGGGCACGCCTCTCGCGGTGGTTCGATTCGGACAAACGGGATACCGGGGAGACCGCCCGCTTCGGCCCGACCTGTGATCCAATACACAGCACATCTGGTGCTACTGGAAGGTAATCACGACCGTGCGCGAATACTCCGTCCCCGCGTCCTACACCGTTCCCGACGACGTCTCCATGGCGGACAGCGTCTTCACGTACGCGCAGGACACCCCGAGCTGGGTTCCCTTCCAGCGTCGGAGCGGGTCCGCGTTCGTCGACGTCACCGCGAAGCAGTTCGCGGAGGAGGTCGCCGCCGCCGCGAAGGGCCTCATGGCCTCCGGCATCGAGTTCGGCGACCGCGTCGCCATCCTCTCCGCGACCCGGTACGAGTGGGTCGTCCTCGACTACGCGATCTGGACCGCCGGTGCCTGCACCGTCTCCATCTACGAGACCTCGGCCGCCGACCAGGCGTCGTGGATTCTCGAGGACTCGGCGACGAAGCTGCTCATCGTCGAGACCAACGACCATCGCGAGCGGGTCAAGGAGGTCACCGAGAAGGCGGAGGCGCTCCGCGAGACGTTGGTGATCGACGGCGGCGCGGTCGACGAGCTGGTCACCCGCGGCCGGTCGGTCTCCGACGAGGATCTGCACGCTCGACGCAGGCAGGTCACCGCCTCCTCCGCGGCGACGCTCATCTACACCTCGGGGACCACGGGTCGCCCGAAGG
Organism: Rhodococcus sp. PBTS 1; assembly: GCF_001620025.1. NCBI lineage: Bacteria > Bacillati > Actinomycetota > Actinomycetes > Mycobacteriales > Nocardiaceae > Rhodococcus > Rhodococcus sp. PBTS 1. The sequence continues at coordinate 551,933 of NZ_CP015219.1, read as the reverse complement.
GTGTGCAGCTGACCCACGGCAACTTCTACGCCGAGACCTCGGCGACGCAGGTGGCTCTGCACGACCAGATGACCGAGGGCAAGCGCACGCTGCTCTTCCTGCCGATGGCGCACGTGTTCGCCCGCGCAGTGTCCTTCGGCGCCTTCGAGGCCAAGGTGACCGTCGCCCACACCTCGGACACGACGACGCTGGTCGAGCAGTTCGCGGAGTTCCAGCCGGACTTCATCCTCTCGGTGCCCCGCGTGTTCGAGAAGGTCTACAACTCGGCCAAGCAGAAGGCACACGACGGCGGCAAGGGCAAGATCTTCGACCAGGCGGCCGAGGTCGCCATCGAGTGGAGCAAGGCGCAGGACGCCGGCGGCGCCGGGTTGGGGCTCAAGCTCAAGCACGCACTGTTCGACAAGCTGGTCTACTCCAAGCTGCGCGCGGCCCTCGGCGGCCGGTGCCAGAGCGCGCTGTCCGGCGGCGGTCCGCTCGGTGCCCGGCTCGGACACTTCTTCCGCGGCATCGGCGTCCCGGTCCGCGAGGGCTACGGGCTCACCGAGACCAGTGCGGCCGTCACGGTCAACACCACCGACAAGCAGCGCATCGGTTCGGTGGGCCGTCCCCTCGAGGGCCATGCCGTCAAGATCGCGGAGGACGGCGAGGTGCTGGTCAAGGGGCCGGTGGTCTTCTCCGGGTACTGGCACAACGACAAGGCCACCGAGGAGTCCATCCGCGACGGCTGGTTCCACACCGGCGACATCGGCTCGCTGGACGACGAGGGCTTCCTGTCGATCACCGGTCGCAAGAAGGAGATCATCGTGACCGCCGGCGGCAAGAACGTCGCCCCCGCCGGTCTCGAGGACGCCATCCGCTCGCACCCGCTGGTGAGCCAGTGCCTCGTGGTCGGCGACGCGAAGCCGTTCATCGGAGCGCTGATCACGCTGGACCCGGAAGCACTGCCGGGCTGGCTCGAGCGTCACGGGCTGGACAAGGACACCCAGGCCTCCGAGCTGACCACCAACAGCGATCTGGTCGCGGAGATCGACGCGGCGGTCGCGTCGGCCAATTCGAAGGTGTCCAACGCCGAGCAGATCAAGAAGTACACGATTCTGCCCGGCGACTTCACCATCGAATCCGGTGAACTCACCCCGACGATGAAGCTCAAGCGCAACGTCATTCTCGAGTCGCACGCCAAGGAGGTCTCCGAGATCTACGGCTGAGCGGACCGGACATTCGGGGCCGTTCCGGCAAGCCGTTCGAGGAACGGCCTCGAATACCGCACATGACCACCTCGCCCACCGTCGACACCCCGCCGGACGACACCCGCACCCGCATCCACCCGTTCTCCCGGATGCTCGCGGGCGTGATCTCCGCCGGCCTGGTGCTGGCGGTGGGCGAGGTGCTGTCGCTGTTCTTCTCCCCGTCGTCGTCGCCGTTCCTCGCCGTCGGGTCGACCACCGTGGACCGCACGCCCTCGTGGGCGCGCGAGTTCGCCATCGACACCTTCGGCACCAACGACAAGGTCGCGCTCTTCGTCGGCATGAGCGTGCTGATCGTGCTGATCTCGGCCGTCGCCGGTCTTCTCGAGCGGCCGTCCCGGCCGATCGGGTCCGTGATTCTCGCCGTGCTCGGCGCGGTGGGTGTGTTCGCGGTGACCCAGCGACCCACGTCCGACACGGTCGACGTGATCCCCACCGTCGTCGGCGTGATCGTCGGCATCGTTCTGCTCCGCCTGTTGACCCGCGCTCTCGTCCCGCCGCCCGGCGAGCGGGACGGTGCGATGCCGCGCCGGAAATTCCTCGTCCTCGCGGGCGCCGCGGCCGCGGTGGCGGTGGCCGCCGGTGCCGTCGGCCGCTACGTCGGCGAGCGGGCCGCCGGACTCGCGGACGACATGCGCAATTTCCGCATTCCGACGGTGCCCGCCGGAAACGCCGCCCCCGCCATTCCGGCGGGAACCGACATCGGTGTCGACGGAGCTACCTCGTTCGTCACCGCGAACGACACGTTCTACCGCATCGACACGGCTCTGCAGGTACCGCAGCTGACCACCGAGGAATGGCAGCTCCGCATCCACGGAATGGTCGACCGCGAGATCACCCTGTCGTGGGACGACCTCATGGCACGGACGCCGATCGAGCGCGTCATCACCTTGACCTGCGTCTCCAACGAAGTCGGAGGGCCCCTGGCCGGCAACGCGACCTGGGTCGGGTTCCCGATCGCGGACATCCTCGACGAGGCCGGCGTGCAGGCCGATGCGGACATGCTGCTCTCGACCTCCATCGACGGCATGACCATCGGCACCCCCGTCGAGGCCCTTCGGGACGGCCGCGACGCCATGCTGGCGGTGTCGATGAACGGGCAACCGCTCCCCCTCGAGCACGGCTACCCGGTGCGTCAGGTGGTGCCCGGCCTCTACGGCTACGTCTCCGCCACGAAGTGGGTCGTCGACTGGGAGCTGACTCGGTTCGACCAGGCGCAGGCGTACTGGACCGAGCGCGGCTGGGGTGAACGCGGACCGATCAAGACCGCGTCGCGCATCGACGTGCCGGCCGCATTCGCGCCGGTGTCGCCCGGCCGGGTCCGTATCGCCGGAACGGCGTGGCACCAGCACGTCGGCATCGACCGCGTCGAGGTCAGGGTGGACGACGGGCCGTGGCAGGAGGCCACCCTCGCCGAGGAGTACTCGGTGGACACCTGGCGTCAGTGGTACTGGGACTGGGACGCGACGGCCGGCAACCACAACGTCCAGGTCCGCGCGACGGACCGGACCGGCGAGACGCAGACCGAGGAGCGCACGCCGCCGATTCCGGGCGGGTCCACCGGCTGGCACACCCGCACGATCATCGTCAGCTGACGAACGCTGCCGCGTCGACTGTCTCAGGCGACGAACGCTGCCGCGTCGTCGGTCACGACGCGGTGGATCTTCTCGTGCAGCAGGTCGTGCCCGGCGTCGTCGTACTCCCGCAGGGTCACCGCCGTGCCGCGCACGAGGTCGCGGACGCCGTCGATGGGCACCATCCGGTCGTCGACACCGTGCAGCGCGAGCGTCGGGACGGCGGCCGCCCGGACGAGCGTGGCCCGATCCACCAGTCGGGTCGGCAGGGCGACGAGAACCAACGCCGTGACGGCCCTCGAAGACCCGTCGGCCAGCATTCGCACCGCCGTCGCGGAGCCCAGGGAATGCCCCATGACGGCGATCCGACCGGCCGTGTCGTCGTTCCGGTCGCCGATCTGCTCGACGAGCAGGCGCGCGTTCTCCGCGAGCGCGTCCAGGTAGGCGACGTCGTCCCCGATGTCGCCTTCCGACAGCCCGTGGCCGATGTGATCGAGCGCCGTCGTCTCGATGCCGTGCGCGGCCAGGGCCGCGGCGAAGCGGTGATAGTGCCCCGAGTGCTGACCGCGCCCGTGCAGGAACACCACGTGCGCGCGGGGCGACTCGACCGGCCACCGGCGGTAGTGGACGCGTCCGCGTGATCCCTCGAAGAACGGCATGAGGACCATTCTGGTCCGCAGAGCGCCGGGAGTCGTGACGGAGCTGTGACGGCATCGACGCGCGACCGACTCCGGCCGCGCGGCGCCGTCTGACACGATCGGACCATGAAGTCCGTTTTCCGTGGTCGCGCCGTCTCCCGTCTCCCCTCGGTCGTGACCGCCGTGGTCGCCGCTCTCACGGTGTCCGTGGTGGTGGTCCCGACCGCGGCGGCGCAGGACGGTCCGCGCGTGGTCGGCGTCCGCGACCTGTCGCCGACGCACTCGGTGGTCGACGTCTACTCCCCCGCCATGGACAAGGTGGTCTCGAACGACGTGCTGCGGCCCCGGGGCGGAGGGGCTGCCCCGACGCTGTATCTGCTGAACGGCGCCCTCGGCAACGAGGACGGCGTGGGGTGGATCAACAATTCCGGCGCGGTCGGGTTCTTCGCCGACAAGGCCGTCAACGTGGTGCTCCCCATCGGCGGTCGGCTGTCGTTCTACACCGACTGGCTGGCCGACGACGCGCTGATCGGTCGGAACAAGTGGCAGACGTACCTCACCGCGGAGCTGCCCGCGGTGATGGACCGCCACCTCGGCAGCACCCGTCGTAACGCCGTCGCCGGGGTCTCGATGAGCGGCGGACCCGCCCTCGATCTCGCGGTCCAGGCGCCCGGTCTCTATCGCGCGGCCGCGTCCCTCAGCGGCTGCCCGGCGTCGTCGCACCCGCTGGCGCAGGCCGCGATCTCGGTGATGATCGGCGGCGCGCTCACCAACCCGTTCGCCATGTGGGGCGTCCCCGGCGCGCCGGGATGGACGCAGCACGACCCGGCACAGAACGCACACCGACTGCGCGGCACCGCGGTCTACGCGGCGTCGGCCTCGGGCATGCCCGGACCGGTCGACGACATCCCCGCGGGCAGCCTCTTCCCGGTGGGCGGCGCCGCCGTGGAGGCGATGGTGAACGTGTGCACCGGCCTCTTCGCCGACGCCGTCCGCGCGGCCGGCGTGCCCGCGACGATCTCGATGCGCGATCACGGCTCGCACAGCTGGGCGCTGTTCGAGGACGAGCTGCGGGACGCGTGGTACTCCACGATCGCCCCGGCGCTCGGCACCCGCTGACGGACCCTCTCACTACGCTGGCACTCGTGTTCGTTCTCGACGACGACCTGATCCACAGTGCGGGGGACCTCGCTCTCGCCGCGCAGTGCGAGTTCGCGGTGCTGCGGACCCTGGACGCGCATCTCGGACGCCTCGACGCCGGCGCGACCGCAGGGACGGACGACGCGATGCTCGCCCGGCTGTCCCGGCTGGGTTCCCAGCACGAGGCACGGCAGTGGGCCGCGTACCGTCGGCAGTTCGGCGACGACGCGATCGCGGTGGAGCGACCGGGACGTCTGCGCTCGGAGCTCACCGCCGCCGCTGCGACCACCCTGGACGCGGCGGCGCGGCGGGCACCGGTGATCTATCAGGGCACGTTCTTCGGCGACGGTTTCCTCGGGTTCGGCGACTTCCTGGTGTACGACGAGGAGGCCGACGCCTACGAGGTCCACGACACCAAACTGTCACGGACCGAACGGGTTCCGTCCATCCTGCAGCTCGCGGCGTACGCGGAGGCGCTGACCGCGGCGGGCATTCCGGTGTCGGACACCGCCCGCCTCGTGCTCGGCGACGGCACGCGCACCGCCGTCCACCTTCCGGACGTCCTGCCGGTCCACCGGCGCGCGCGAGCGGAGCTGGTGGCTCTGCTCGACGAGCATCGCACTCAACTGCTCCCGGCCGACTGGGCCGATGCGACCGTGCGGGCCTGCTTCCGGTGCGAGCACTGCGCGCCGGAGGTCGAGGCGAGTCGTGATCTGCTGCTGGTCGCCGGGATGCGGGTGTCGCAGCGGGCCGCTCTGCTCGCGGCGGACGTCGCGACGATCGACGCGCTGGCCGCGTCGTCGGGCCCGGTGCCCGATCTGTCGGCCCGCAGCCTCGCGGGGCTGCGTGACCAGGCGCGCGTGCAGGTTCAGCAGGAGTCCACGGAATCACCCGTCGTCGAGTTCCACACGCCGTCGGCCCTCGGCGCGCTGCCGGCGCCCGACGACGGCGACATCTTCTTCGATTTCGAGGGCGACCCGCTGCACACCGAGAACGGGTCCACCGACTGGGGGCTCGAGTACCTGTTCGGCGTGCTCGAGACCGATCGCGCGTTCCGCCCGTTCTGGGCCCACGACCGCGACGAGGAGCGCGCGGCGTTCGTGGCCTTCGTCGACTACGTGCGGGAGCGGCGACGACAGCACCCCGCCATGCACGTGTATCACTATGCGGCTTACGAGAAGTCGGCCCTGCTCCGGCTGGCGTCGCGGCACGGCGTGTACGAGGAGGAGGTGGACGACCTGCTGCGCGAGCAGGTGCTGGTGGACCTCTACCCCGTGGTGCGCAGCACCCTGAGGATTGGGGCCCGCAGCTACAGCATCAAGAAGCTCGAGCCGGCGTACATGTCCGAGGTGCGCGGCGATGTGGCCGACGCGGTCGCCTCGATCACCGAGTACGCCCGGTGGCGGGACCTGCGCGATCGGGGCGAGCTCGACGAGGCTGCGACGGTGCTCGCCGAGATCGCGGACTACAACCGATACGACTGCGAGTCGACCCTCGAGCTGCGGAACTGGTTGCTGGCAAACGCCGCCGAGGCGGGCGTCACGCCCCGCGGTCCGATCGAGCCGACACCGCCGACCGACGACGACGACTCGCCGAACCCGGCGCGAGATGCTCTGCGCGAGTTCGCCGGGCCGACCGACGGGCGCACGCCCGAACGCCAGGGCGCGGCGCTGCTCGCCGCGGCGGTGGACTACCACCGACGGGAGGAGAAGCCGTTCTGGTGGGCGCACTTCGACCGTCTCTCGTCACCGGTGGACGAGTGGGCGGACACCCGCGACGTCTTCGTGGTCGAGAGCGTCGAGTCGATGTCGGACTGGGCGAAGCCCACGCCCCGACACAACGTTCGCCGAACCTCGGTGCTGCGCGGTGAGTTCGGTCCCGGCAGCGCCGTCCGGGGCGCGAAGGTCGCCGTGCTGTACGCGCCCCCGGCACCGGAGTGGATCAAGCCCGAGCTTCGCGCCAATCCGCAGTACCGGTGGACCGCCGCCGGGACCATCGTGGACGTCTCCGCGGACGGGTCCTCCGTGACGCTCGAGGAGTCGATTCCGAAGGGCGCCGACCCGCACGACCTCGAGCCCGTGGCCACCGCGCCCACGCGCGGACCCGCCACGACCACCCTGCGCGCCGCCGTGGCCACCACGGCGGTCGAGGTCGCCGACGCACTCCCCCATGTGCCCGAGTCGGCCGTCCTCGACCTGCTCCTGCGCCGCCGACCGCGCACCCGGTCCGGTCACCCGTTACGCACCGACGACCCGTCCGTCGCCGGAATCACCACCGCGCTGCTCGACCTCGATCGGTCCTACGTCGCCGTCCAGGGCCCGCCCGGAACGGGCAAGACCTACACGGGGTCTCGCGTCGTCGCCGCGCTGGTCCGCGACCATGGATGGCGCGTCGGCGTCGTGGGCCAGTCGCACGCCGTCGTCGAGAACTTCCTCGACGCCGTCGTCGACGCCGGACTCGACGGGACACGCGTCCACAAGAAGCCCGGATCGGATCGGCCTCGCCGCTGGACCGCGTCGGCCAAGGATGTCGACGTCGCCGCCCTCGACGGCGGCTGCGTGGTCGGCGGTACGGCGTGGACGATGACCAACCGGAAGAACATCGCCGAGAACGCGTTCGACCTACTGGTGATCGACGAGGCCGGCCAGTTCTGCCTGGCCAACACCGTCGCCGTCGGCCGCGCCGCACGGAACCTTCTTCTGCTCGGCGACCCGCAGCAGCTCCCCCAGGTGAGCCAGGGCAGTCACCCGGAGCCGGTGGACACCTCGGCCCTCGGGTGGCTGGCCGACGGAGCGGACACGCTCCCCGCCGACCTCGGCTGGTTCCTCGCCACCACGCGCCGCATGCATCCCGACGTGTGCCGCGTCGTGTCCGACCTGTCGTACGACGGCCGCCTGCACGCACACGAGAGCGTCGGGGCCAGGTCACTCGACGGCGTCTCGCCGGGCGTCCACACGGCGTTCGTCGACCATGTCGGGAATGCGACGTCGTCTCGCGAGGAAGCCGCCGAGGTGGTGCGACTCGCGCGGTCGGTGATCGGCCGGACGTGGCGGACCGGCGCCGAGTCGCGACCGCTGGAGTCGGCCGACGTCCTGGTGGTCGCGGCGTACAACGCACAGGTGGCCGTGATCCGGGCGGCACTCGACGACGCCGGACTCACGGACACCGCCTGCGGGACAGTGGACCGGTTCCAGGGCCGCGAGGCGCCGGTGGTGATCGTCTCGATGGCGGCCTCCGCGCCGGAGGACGTGCCGCGAGGCATGCCTTTCCTGCTGTCGCGCAACAGGATCAACGTCGCCCTCTCGCGGGGACAGTGGGTGTCGTACGTGGTGCGCTCCCCGGCGCTGACCCACTACCTGCCCGGCACACCCGTCGAGCTGTCACTGCTGGGCGCGTTCATGCGGGTCAGCCCGGACCTCGTTCAGCCGAAGGTACGTCCCTCGCCGCGGTAGGTGGGCACCGCGGTGCGGTTGTCGTACTCCACCAGGTGCACGGTGTCGAACCGCTCGCACACCTCCCCCGCCTTGGCGTGCCGGAACCACACCCGATCGCCGAGTGTCGCACCGGATCCCACGATCGGGGTCTGGACCTCGCCGACACCCTCGGCGCGCAGCAGGCGGCCCGGACCGACGATGCTCGGCACGCGCGACCGCCCGGTCGGTCCGGACGCGATGTACCCGCCGGCGAACGCCGTCGCGATGCGGGAGGTGGGGGTCCGCACGACGGGGAGGGCGAAGAACAGTGCGGGGGCGGGCGTGAACGCGTCGTACCCGTCGAAGAGGGTGGGCGCGAAGATGCCCGACCCGGCCGTGACTTCCGTGACCGACGGGTCGGCCGCGGACACCTCGAGAGACCCCGTGCCACCGCTGTTGACGATGCGCAGCGGGCCCACCGCGTCCCGCAGGGCGTTTACCACCGCGGCGCGGCGATAGGCCAACTCACCGGCGGACTTTCGCTTCATCCACCGCACGGCTCGCCCGGAATCGGGGAGGCCGGCGATCTGCGCCTCGTAGAACATCACGCCCTGGACGGCCATCCCCCGGCGTGACGCGTCGCGTCCCAGCGTGACGACGTCGGCCGGCGTCCGTAGCGGGGAGCGTCGGACGCCGATGTGCGCCGGGCCGAGCCGCAGCGAGGCGTCGACGTCCAGACAAACCCGCGGCGGCGATGCCCACGGGCCCACGGCCTCGAGCAGGTCGAGGTGGTCCGCGGAATCGACCATCAGCGTGATGCGCTGCGTCGCAGCGGCATTCGAGGCGAGCTGCGTGAGAGCGCCGCGGTCGACGGTGGGATAACCCATGAGCACGTCGTCGCACTCCAGCCACAGCGCCTCACGCAGGGACCAGGCCATGATCCCGGCGAACCCGGGGGTGGCCAGCGCGCGATCCAGCACCGCCCGCACCCGGACGGATTTCGATGCGACCCGAATGGGCGTCCCACCTGCACGGCGCACGAGGGCGGCCAGGTTGGTGTCGATCGCGGCGACGTCGGCGGCGAGCAGAGGCGCATCGATATCGGCCGTCGCGGAGTTCAGACGGTCGATCCGCGGATCGGTGGCCGTCATCGTGCCACCGCCCACGCGGCGACCCGATCGGCCAACGCATCGAGTTCCCCTGCAGCGGAATCGGAGTCGCGGTCGACCAGCCAGCGGAGCACGACGCCGTCGAGGGTGGCGAGGATCGAGCGGACCATCACGGGCACGGGCACCGTCCAGGTGGTGGCGGTGGCCTCGGCCACGTCGATCAGGAAGGGGGCGGTGGCGTCGTCCATCGCGCGATACTGCCGCTCCGCGATGGTGCGATGCGGGCCGTCGGCGCGGACCGCGTACGCCGTGATCTCGTAGGTGAGGATCTGACGCTCGGGGGTCGCCTCGATCGCGGCCCAGAGCGCGGCCAGCCCGCGTCGCACCGTCTCACCGACGGCCGAAGGGCCGACACCGGTACGCGGCACCGCGTCGAGGGCGGCGCGGACGGCCTCACCGAGTTCCGCGACGAGGACGTCCGCCATCGCACCGACCACGGCGTCCTTGTTCTCGAAGCAGTAGTGCACGACGCCGAGGGACACGGCCGCGCGCTCCGCGATTCCGCGGACCGTCACGGCTGCGATGCCCTGGTCCACGGCGAGAGCGAGTCCGGCGTCGGCGAGTTGTCGACGTCTGTCGTCGACGGAGAGTCGAGTAGGCACGTCGACGACCCTAGGGCTTGACTTGGACGCTTGTCCAGTATTTGATCCGAGGCATGACATGGTCGAACTGGGCCGGTAATCAGCAGGCGAGTCCCGTCGAGGTGGCACGACCCCGCGACGAGGCGGACGTGTGCGACGTCGTCCGTCGGGCTCCGGGGCGTGTCAAGGCCGTCGGCGCCGGCCATTCCTTCACCGGCGCCGCGGTGACCGACGGAACCCTCGTCTCACTCGACCTGCTTACGGGCATCGAGTCGACGACACCGGGCCCGGACGGCACCACTGATGTGACCGTGCGCGCCGGCACTCGACTCCGAGCGCTGTGCGCGATGCTCGACGACCGCGGCCTGGCCTTGACCAACATGGGTGACATCGACGTGCAATCGGTGGCCGGGGCCATCTCGACCGGGACACACGGCACCGGAGCACGATTCACCGGGCTGGCCGGTCAGGTGGTGGGAGTCCGCGTGGTCCTCGCGGACGGAACGGAACGGACGGTGACGGAAGGTCCGGTGTTCGAGTGTGCCCGACTCGGGCTCGGAGCCTTCGGCATCCTCACCGCCGTGACGCTCCGCTGTGTGCCGGCGTTCCTGCTGCGCGCCGAGGAGACTCCGGGTCGACTGGGCGACACCCTCGAGCGGTTCCCGCACGACGCCGCCACGATCGACCATCCGGAGTTCTACTGGTTTCCCCACACCGATCGTGTTCTGGTCAAACGCAATACGCGCCTCCCCGCGGACGCTACGGCGGCGCCTCTGAGCCGGATCCGACGCTGGTTCGACGACGACGTGATGGCCAACGGGGCCTTCGAGGTTCTCAACCGAGCGAGCACCCGGGTGCCCGCGGTGATCCCGCGCGTCAACCGCGTCTCGGCGGCGGCATGGTCGGGACGAACGATGACCGATCGCAGCCACCGAGTGTTCACGTCGAGCCGGCGGGTGCGGTTCCGCGAGAGCGAGTACGCGATACCACCGGAAGCTGTGCCCACGGTAATTCGCGAGCTCGACGCCTGGATTCGACGCACGGACTACCGAGTGACCTTTCCGGTCGAGATCCGCTGCGCGGCAGCAGACGACGTGTGGCTGTCCACTGCGCACGGTCGACCCAGCGCGTACATGGCCGCGCACCAGTACCACCGCCGACCGGACGGCGACTACTTCGCCGCGTTCGAGGCGATCGCGCGCAGTGTCGGAGGTCGGCCGCACTGGGGCAAACTGCACAGCCTGGGTGCCGACGAGCTCCGCGCGCTCTACCCGCGCTACGACGACGCGCTCGCTGTCCGCGCCGAGGTCGACCCGACCGGGGTGTTCGACAACGACTACCTCCGGCGGGTCCTTCCCCTCGGCTGACCGGGCACACCTGTCCGCTCGTCAGAACGGGGGTGGTGCGTCGTCGGGTTCGGGTGGTCGGACCCCGTTCAGGTTGTTGCGGAGTCGGTTTCGGTTGCGTTCCTGGCGTCGGCGGGCGTGTTTCTGCTCGGTGCGTGGGGCTGGTCGGGTGGGTTCGGGCTCGTCCGGTGCCGGGGTGCGCGGTGGTGCGGTTCTGCCGGTGGCGGGTGGGTCGCCGAAGACGATCATGTCGAGTCCGGGGTGGGTGTCGAACCCGGTGTGCGCCGGGCCGAGCACGGTGCGGCCTTCCGGGATGGTGACCGTGCGGACGATCCGACCCGGGTGGTCGGGGTCGTCGTATTGGTCGTCGACGAAGTCCCCGAACGTTTTCAGTAGGTGGTGGAACCGGCATTTCGCGCCGAGCCCGGTCGCAGTGGTCTGCCCGCCCCGCTCGGGGTGGGCGTGGTCGTATTCGGTGATGTGGTCGAGGTCGCCGTCCCACGCCGGCCGGTTGCAGCCGGGCCAGGTGCAGTACCGGTCTCGGGCGCGGATGTAGGTGTCCAGTGCCGCGGACGGCCGGTAGGGGTCGGCCGGTTGGGTCGCCGGGAGTGGAGTGTCCGTGCCGTCGCCCAACGGGCGAACCAGGGTGTCGGGGTCGTGGGCGAGGTCGCGGACGTGGGCGCCGGAGATGATGCCGAGCCCGGCGACGTACCCGACGCCGTCGATCAGGTCGGGCTCGGGCTCCGCCGCAGCCTCGTCGACCGCTGCCTCGTCGACCGGGACCGCCTCGGGCTCTACGGCAACGGCTGCAGCCTCGTCGACCACGACCTCTTCCACGGTGACCTCGTCGGCGACGCCCTGATCTGCCGCGACTGCCGTCGTCTCCACGTTCTGCGCCTGCGGGTGCGCCGCCGTGTTCGCGGGGACGGGTCCGGTGAGGGTGGTGGTGTCGGTGACGACGTGGATCACGATTCGTGCCGCGGTCGCCGCGACCTCGTCCGCATCGACCACCGTGAAGGCACAGTCGGGGCGGGCGCAGTCGCAGCCGAACGGGGCGTGCTTGACCAGTGCGAACAGCGCGTCCGATGCCCGCGCACCCTTGCTGCGACTGTCGTGCTTGCAGACCTGCGCGGCGAGGCGTTCGACGACGCGGGCGACGATGGCGGCGCGTTCGGCGGACATCGTCGCCCCCACCGTTCCCATCCCGTCGCGACCGGCCTCGGTGAAGAAGCACCGCCCTTTCAGTGCTTCCTCGCGGCGTTCGCGGACGGCGTCGGGATCACGCCGGTAGACCATCTGGTCGCACAGGTCCCGCACCCGCGCCGTCGACCACGACCCCGGCTTGCGCAACGCGGCGGCGATGTCGGCGTCCACCTGCTCCTGGTACGGGCGGCCGTGGACGAGTTCGGTGCGGGAGACGATGGTGCGAATGAAAGTCGGGGAAACCACCCCGTCGCGCAGGCACTCGAACACCCGCGGCAACCGGTCCCGCAGGGCCACGGCGTTGTCGAGGATCCGTTCGGCGACGTACTGCGACACCGACAGGGCGGTCGCGATGCGGGCGGCGCACTGGGCGAACGCATCCACGGCCCGCTCGTCGTGGTCCTCCTCCGGCACCACCAACTCGGTGTGCAGGGCGGCGGCGTGCCGATAGCGGCGCCACTCCAGATAGCCCGCCCCCGCAGCGAGATCGGCCAGCGCGTCGAGATGCCCGACCACCGGCAAGTCGAACGACACCGGCAGACCCAACGCGGCAGGGTCACGCGAAGGCCACGGCACACCCCCCACCTGCGCCGCGCCCACCGCGCCGACCCCCCGATCGCTCATGTGTTCGATTGTAGTGTCCCCCACCGACACCCGCCACGACAAAGACCGAAAACCGGGACAGCAGAACGCCCCGCCCCATCCGAACGGGATGGAGCGGGGCGCTTCCGAACCGGCGATCAGTTGGTGGCGTACCGACCGGCGTCGTCGGGCACATGCACGTCGCCGAGCACGCGGGCGATCTGGTCCTCGCTGAGTCCCAGCCGGCGCAGTCGTTCGCAGGCTGCGTCGAACCCGAGCATCTTGGCGTCGAGACGCTGTTGCAATTCGGCGACCTCGGCGCGCAGCGCCTCCGCCTCCTCGAGGGCCTCGAGCGTTTCCGTCGGGCGAGGCAGGAGCAGGGACAGCAGGCGATCACGAGCGTCGGTGCTCAATCCGTCGAACGGAGCCTGGCCGGGAGCAGCCTCGTGACGTCCGGACGGCGCAGAGCCTGCGTCGTGACGGGACTCCCCGGGCAGCGCCTCGTCGGGCGCGGGGCGCACCGTCGTCGCCGTGGGCACTGCCACGGCATCGACGTCGGGCGTGCCCTGGGCGTCGGGCTGCACGGCGGACGCGGACTCGGCCTTGAGATCGATCGTGGTGCGCAGCGGGCGGTTCGGAATGAACAGCACGGCGAGCACGGTCACCAGGGCCACCGCACCGGCGATGAGGAAGATGCGACCGGTGGCGTCGCCGTACGCGGTCCGGATGACCGCGGCGACGGGTGCCGGGAGCGAGGCGAAGTCGAGCGATCCACCGCCGCCGGACGACCCGGCGGGCACACCCAGCGCGGCCAGGCCCGACGCGGAGTTCTCGGCGACGCGGGTGGCGAGGACCGAACCCAGGACGGAGACGCCGATCGCGCCACCGAAGGTGCGGAAGAACGCGACCGTGGACGACGCCGCACCGATGTTCTGCACCGACACGGTGTTCTGCACGGCGAGCACCAGGTTCTGCATCAGCATGCCCGTGCCCAGACCGACGACCGCGATGAAGATGCCGACCAGCCACAGCTCGGTCGCGTGGTCGATGCTGCCGAGGAGGCCGAAGCCGACCACGAGGAGCACGGAACCGGTGACGATGAACGGCTTCCACTTGCCGAAGCGCGAGATCAGCTGACCCGAGCCCACCGAGGACACCAGCATGCCGGCGACCAGCGGGATGGTGAGCAGACCGGCCGCCGTCGGCGAGTAGCCCCGAGCCGTCTGGAAGTACTGACCCAGGAAGGTGGTGGCACCGAACAGACCGACACCGACGGCGACCGACGCGATGATCGCGAGACCGGTGGTGCGCTCGGTGACGATCTTCAGGGGGATGATCGGGCTCTTGACGCGAGCCTCGACGATGACGGTCAGCACCAGCAGCGCCACGCCCGAGCCGACGTAGATCGCCGTCTCGCGGGAGAGCCACTCGTAGTAGCCGGCCTTGCCGGCGAACGAGACCCAGATGAGCAGGATCGACACACCGGCGGTGAGGAGCAGCGCGCCGAGCCAGTCGATGGAGACGTCGTCCTTGCGCTCGGTGGTGATGTGCAGGGTCCGCTGCAGGAGGAACAGCGCGATGACGGCGAGCGGGATGCAGACGAAGAAGCACCAGCGCCAGCCGAGCGGGCTGTCGACGATCACGCCGCCGAGGATCGGGCCGCCGGACATCGAGACGGCCATGACGGCGCCCATGTACCCGGAGTACCGCCCGCGCTCACGCGGGGAGACGATGCTGCCGATGATGGCGACGACCAGCGCGGTCAGACCGCCCATGCCGATGCCCTGAACCACGCGAGCGGCGAGCAGGATCGGCACGTTGTGGGCGAACCCGGCCATGACCGATCCGGCGACGAAGATGACCAGCGAGGTCTGGACCAGCACCTTCTTGTTGAACAGGTCGGCGAGCTTGCCCCAGATGGGGGTGGACGCCGCGTTGGCGAGCAGAGCCGTCGTGATGACCCAGGCGTACGCCGTCTGCGATCCCTTCAGGTCACCGATGATGGTGGGCAGCGCCGTCGAGACGATGGTGGTGCTGAGCAGCGCGGTGAACAGACCCGCGAGCAGACCGACCAGTGCCTCGAGAATCTGGCGGTGGGTCATCGCCTTCGGGTCGGCGGCGGAGTCCGGCGTGGGGGTCCGACGGTCCCGTTCGGCCCGGGACGGCGGCGCGTCGTAGGTGGTAGCCATGGGAATTCTCTCTTCGGTCGTATCTCGGATAGTCAGCCGGCGAATACGCGGGAGCCCGAATGCCGGGACTGCGCGTCGACGGTGAAAGTGGTGGTCAGCCGAGTGATGGATTCGAGGGCGGCATGCGCATCGTCCTCGTCCCAGTCGGCGAGCAGTTCCGACAACCGCTGCACTCGTTGCGCTTTGATGCGCTCCAGGCAGGCGATTCCCTGGTCGGACACGTGGACCCGAGTCGCCCGACCGTCGGCCGGATCGGGTGTACGAACGACGTGTCCGGCGTCGGTCAGCTCGGCGAGTTGGCGACTGAGCACGGACTGGCTGGTGCACATGACCACGGCGAGCTCGGACTGACGGCATTCGCCGTGGGTCGCGAGGGTGCCGAGGACGCCGACGAGTGCCGGCGCCAGTTCGAGTCGGTCGTCGCTGCGGGCCACGGCGACCCGCAGTGCCCGGCCGAATCGGAAGACCTCTTCCACGAGCGATGCGGCGGTGTCGGTGCGTACGGCCACTGCCCTCACCCCTTCCAGTTGCTTACTGTCGGCAACTATATAGATAGATGCTGTAGGTAAACAACTGTCAAAGGCGGTGATCTCCGAGACATCACGACGCGGCACCACACCGGAGCGGACCGACCTTGTGAAGTGTCCAGAACACGATCTCCCACCACCTGCGACACGGACACAGTGCCTAGGTTCGTCCTGTGGCCGGGCCTGACTCCGCGCGCGGTGCGCACGATGCGCAACGGCAGCCCCCACACCCCATCGCCCAGTTCACGGTGACCACGGACTCCGCGGGTCCGTTCGCCACGCTCGCCCAGATTCGCGACGCCCTGGGCACCACGCTCGCCGTCACCGTCGACACGACCGGCGATCCCAACCCCGTCGCCGCCGTCGCCGCGTTCCTGAACCACGACCGACGAGCCGCACCGGTCGTCCCGTCCGCCCACCCGCGGACCGCCGTCGTCCGACTGGAGGCGTCCCGCCATCTCGTCGTGGTCACCGCACCGCACCCGTCGGCCGACGCGGCCACACTCGCGCGCACCCTCGCCGGCGCCGACGACCGGTCCGACGACGAACCTGCTCTCGACACCTCTCCGATCCATCTCGACACGGCGGACGCGCGCGCCCTGACCGAGCGCGCCGCGCACCTCGGCGTCACCCCCGCGTCCCTCCTGCAGTCCGTCTGGGCGGTGACACTCGGTCATCCCACGTCGGTTCTCGTCGAGACCGAACCGGTCGAGGCCGACCGGACCTCTCCCGGAGGCCCCTCCTGGTTGTCGATGGTCGTCGACCACACCGACACCCTGAACGCCCGCGTCGGGCATCATCGCGACGAGCCGACTCTCCACCACCGCGACCGACTGGTGGCCGCACTGCTCGACGGCACCGTGCGCTCGGCGCTCCGTCCCGAGCCGCCCTCTCGCATCCCACCGCCCCGGCCCGATCCCGCACCCTCACACGCACCCACGGAACCCGACCTCACGCCCGCAGCACGAGCGACGACTCTGCCCGACCACCTTCTGCACGTTCTCGGCGACGCAGGCCACGCTCCCTTCGCAGAACGTGCCCATCGCATCGCCGGAGAACTGGCCGCGTGCGGAGCAGGACCCGGCGCCGTCGTCGCGGTCGCGATGCGGTCCGAACTCGATCGGGTCCTGGGAATCTGGGCGGCGACGGAATCGGGCGCCGCCGTGACCATCCTCGACTCCGACGACCCCGCAGAGCGTCGGGTCGCCACCCTCGACGCGTGCCGCGCGGGATGGATTCTCACCTCCGTCACGGACGTCGCCGACCTCGCCGACGTGGCCCCCTGGCTCCCGCGCCTGCCGCTCGGTGACCGAGAACTGGAGGAATCGCTCGCCCGCCGCCGACGAGGTCCGCTGACCGACGCCGACCGCGTCGCCCCACTCCGCCCCGACGCGCCCGCCGTCGTCGCACACCGACCGGGGGTGACGACGATGCCCGTCACGGTCACCCACCTCGATCTGCTGCACCGGCTCGCAGCGCGCGAGACACCGTCGTCGGCCGGTCGCCCGAGCGTCGTCGATGCCCTGCTCGCCACGATCGACGACCTCGCCGACCCCACCGACGTCGTGGTGCGTCTCGCGGACGGCGACGGATCGCCCGCGGTGTTCTGCATCCACCCGATGATGGGCCTGGCCTGGCCCTACCTGGAGCTGAGTCGGTACCTCGACCCGCGCGCGACGGTGTGGGGTGTGCAGACGCCGGCCCTCACCGATCCGGACTTCCTGCCGGCGACGATGGCCGAGCTGGTGAACCGCTACGTCGACGAGATCGTCGCCGTCGATCCCCGCGGGCCCTACCACCTTCTGGGGTGGTCGGTCGGCGGCGTCCTCGCCCACGCGATCGCCGACTCCATGGCCCAGCGGGGGTTCGAGGTCGCCTCGGTGATCCTGCTCGACCCCGTGCACAGCCTGGACCCGGACAGCACCGTCAAGCGCGAGCAGAACGCCGCCCTGTTCGGCGACCCGGATCGTCGTCCTGCCGACGCGGCCACCCTCGGCCCGGACGAGCTGTGGTCGGTGTGGAGAAGTCTCGGCGGGGACCAACTCCCCCTCACCGACGTGCAGGCGCGGGTGGTGACCGCCGCGATGCTGCGCGTCTACGAACTCGTGGACACCCACGTTCCGCCGACGATCGACGCCGACGTCCTCCTGATCGACTCGACCGTGACCGCGGCCGAACTGATGCGGTCCTCCGAGTTCTGGAGCACCTGGTGCACCGGCCACCTCCGGACGGCGGAGGTGTCCTTCCGGCACGGCGAGCTCATGTCGAGCGAGGCCCTGGCCGAGGTGGGTCCCCTCGTCGACGCCCATCTGGCGAGCGTGAGCAGCCCGGCCTGACCCCGGTCGTGAGGACCGGCCCGATTAGGGTCGAGCGGTGACCGACACTGCGGCAACTCTGCTCCACGGCGCCTGGAACGTCCGCGACGTGGGCGGATTGCGCGCCGACGACGGCGGCACCACCCGACCCGGCGTGCTCCTGCGTTCCTCGGAACTGACTCGCCTGACCGACGCCGGACGTGCCGGCTTGGATCGGCTGGGCGTGCGTGACGTCTTCGACTTTCGCGGGCGGCCGGAGGTGGAACGCTTCGGCAGCGACCGCACCCCGCCGACGGTGCGGGTGCACGCCGTTCCCTTCGTCGACGCGGTGGTGGTCGAGCCCGACACCGGTCCGGCGCCGGCCGAATCCACTGCAGCCCCGGCCGAATCGGCTGCAGCTCCGGCCGAATCGGATTCGGCCCCACACGAACCCGACCGTCGGGTGACCGACGCGCGCGGCTACCTGCTCGACACCTACCGCGCGTTCCCCACCCGGCCCGGCGCCCGCGTCGCGGTGGGGTCGGTCCTGCGGACGATCGCCGCCGGCGAGGGCACGGTGCTGGTGCACTGCGCTGCCGGCAAGGACCGCGCCGGATGGACCGTCGCGACGGTGCTGCGCGCCGCCGGCGTCACGGACTCGGACATCCTCGCCGACTATCTCCGCAGCAACGACGCGGTGAGTGCATTGCGCGATCACGTTCTCTCGCACGGCGTTCCGCCCGAGCACATCGCGGACGACCTGCTCGGCGTCCGGGAGGAGTACCTCCGGGCCGGGCTCGACGCCGTCGACGCCGCGCACGGGTCGTTCGACAACTACCTCGACTGGCTCGGCGCCGACGCCGACCTGCTCGCGGCGCTGCGCCGCACGCTGATCGCTCAGCGTCCCGTGTAGGTGGCCTTCCCCGGGCCGACGTCGAGGAAACTCCGGACCGCCCCGCGCAGATCGTCCGTCTCGAACAACGCGCCGGACACCTCCGGCGTGATCGAATCCGCATGGCGCACACCGCCGGAACGCCACGCACCGACGATCTGCTTGGTCGCCGCATGGGCCCGCGTGGGGCCGTCGGCCAGACGGTGGAGCAGCGCCGTCGCCGCCTCGTCCAGATCCTCGTGGACCTGGTTCACCACACCCCACTCGCGCAGCGTCTCCGCCGAGTAGAGATCCCCGGTCATCACGAATTCCCGCGCACGGCCACTGCCGGCACGTTCCGCCATGCGCTGCGGACCACCCATCGACGGCGTCAACCCCACCACCGTCTCCACCAGTCCGAACTTCGCCCGCGGCGTGGCCAGGATGATGTCGCACGCCAACGCGATCTCCAGCGCCGCCGTCAGCGTCAACCCGTGCGCCGCGAAGATCACCGGGCACGGAAGGTCCTCGAGCGGATGCGCGACCCGGTCGAACAGGCCCTGCCACAACTGCGCGCCCTCGGCTGCCGACAACCCGTCGAAGACGTGGACGTCGACCCCGCCGGAGACCACCTTCCCCTCCGCCCGCAGCAGCACCCCGCGCGGCGGCGACGCCACCAGATCCGCCACCGCCGCCTCGATCGCGTCGAACATCGGCTGATCGAAGAGGTTCAAGGCGCCGTTCTGCAGCGTCAGCACCGCCACCTCGGCTCCGGCCTCGGTGGTCGTGCGCTCGAGACGAAGAGGATGAGCGGCGTCGGTGGGTTCCGTCATGAATCGGAGCATGCCACATGGTCAGGACGGTGCGACCCCGCCTCTCGCACTACCGTGTAACCCGATGAACAGCCACCAGATCGACATCGTGCGCCTCGCCTGGGCACGGGACCTCGGCCTGCCGGACAGTAACTTCCGACCGGCCTCCGGCCTGCCCGCCGACTTCCGACCGGCCTCCGGCCTGCCCGCCGACTACCGACCGGCCTCCGGCCTTACCGCCGACCGGACCCTCCTCGTCGACGACACCGCCCGCCGCGTCCGCTTCGTCGTCCTCGACGGCCACGCCGTCCTGGTGGGCCCGTCGGACGTGCTCGAGCGCGCGGACGGCGTGCCGGCCGACGTCCTCGTCACCCGCGACGGCCTCGCGGACGTCGTCGGGCCGCGTCGCGGACGGTGTTCGGGACCGGTGGTCCTGGCGTACCTCGACGACGTCCGCACCGACGTCGGCGCCCAAAATCCGCTGCTGTCGCACTCCCGTCGCGACGCGGAACGGGTGCTGTCGACCACCCCGCCCGACGACGCCGTCGCGGCCCGCGCCGCCGACGCCACCACCTGGGTCACCGTCTTCGACGACTCGGCGGGCGAGGCCGACGCCGTCCCCGTCTCGGCGGCGGGCTACGTCGAATGGCAGGGTTTCCTGGCCGACACCGTCGCGGTCACCGTGCCCTCGCATCGTCGCCGCGGCTACGGCAAGACGTCTGCTCGGCTGGCGACCAACGACGCCATCGATTCCGGTCTGATCCCGCAACTACGCGTGGCGATGGACGATGCCGGGGCCCGATTGTTCGGACGTTCCCTCGGATTCACCGAACTCGGCGTCGCCATCGCGATGGATTTGCCTGCGCCCGGGTAAGTTACCGCCATGAGCGACAGTGAGCAGTCGTCCGGCGAGTCCGGGTCCTACGTGGAGGCCGGCGGGTTCGAGCGGGACACCAACTACATCGAGACGCGGATCACCGCGGACGGTCGCGACGGGTTCCCGGTCGAGGCCGGTCGGTACCGACTGGTGGTCGCCCGCGCGTGCCCGTGGGCCAATCGCGCCATCATCGTGCGGCGCCTGCTGGGTCTCGAGGACGCGCTGTCGATGGGCATCTGCGGACCCACCCACGACAAGCGCAGCTGGACCTTCGATCTCGATCCCGGTGGCGTCGATCCCGTTCTGCAGATCCCACGCCTGCAGGACGCGTTCTTCGCGCGCGACCCGAACTACTCACGCGGCATCACCGTGCCGGCGGTCGTCGAGATCTCGACCGGCAAGGTGGTGACCAACGACTACCCCCAGATGACGCTCGACTTCTCCACCGAGTGGACGCAGTATCACCGCGAGGGCGCGCCCGATCTCTACCCGGAGCCGCTGCGCGACGAGATCGACGACGTCGCGGAGAAGATCTTCCACGACGTCAACAACGGTGTGTACAAATGCGGGTTCGCCGGATCCCAGGACGCGTACGAGGAGGCGTACGACGCGCTCTTCGCGCGCCTCGACTGGTTGAGCGACCGGCTCGAGAACCAGCGGTTCCTGGTCGGCGACACCATTACCGAGGCCGACGTGCGTCTCTTCACCACCCTGGCGCGCTTCGACCCCGTCTACCACGGCCACTTCAAGTGCAACCGCAGCAAGCTCTCGGAGATGCCGGTGCTGTGGGCCTACGCGCGGGACCTGTTCCAGACGCCGGGCTTCGGGGACACCACCGACTTCGTGCACATCAAGTCGCACTACTACGAGGTGCACACCGACATCAATCCCACCGGCATCGTGCCCAAGGGTCCCGACGTGTCCAGCTGGCTGTCACCGCACGGCCGCGAGGCGCTCGGCGGGCGACCGTTCGGGGACGGCACGCCGCCGGGAGAGCCGAAGGAGAGCGAGCGGGTCCCCGCGGACCACTGGGCGTGAGCGCAGCGAACGCCGACGTCGGATACTGGGCGTGAGCGGAGCGAACGCCCACATCGGCTACTGGGCGTGAGCGGAGCGAACGGACCGGGGGTCAGGGCCGGAGGGTGAGAATTCTCGGCCCGTCCTCGGTCACGGCCACGGTGTGTTCCCAGTGCGCGGCGCGGGAGCCGTCGGTGGTGACGACCGTCCAGTCGTCGTCGAGCACGCGCGTCTCGTGGGTGCCGAGGGTGAGCATGGGCTCGATGGCGAGCGTGGACCCGACCACCAGCTCGGGCCCCTTGCCGGGCGCACCTTCGTTGGCCAGGAACGGGTCCATGTGCATCTGCTGTCCGATGCCGTGGCCGCCGTAGCCGTCCACGATGCCGTACTTGCGCCCGTGTGCCTTCTCGGCGGCATAGGTGCCCTGCTCGATGGCGTGCGAGACGTCCGTCAGCCGGTTGCCGGGCAGCATCGCGGCGATGCCTGCCTCCATGGACAGTCGGGTGGCTTCGCTCAGATCGGCGTCCGCGTCGGACAGCGTGCCGACGCCGAACGTCCACGCGGAATCGCCGTGCCAGCCGTCGAGCACCGCGCCGCAGTCGATGGACACCAGATCGCCCTCGGCGAGCACGTCACCGGTCGACGGGATGCCGTGGACCACGCGGTCGTTCACCGAGCTGCAGATGCTGCCGGTGAAGCCGTGGTACCCGAGGAACGACGGCACGGCGCCGGCGTCGCGGATCACGGCCTCGGCGATGGCGTCCAGTTCGAGCGTGGACACGCCGGGCTTCGCAGCCTCCCGGACGGCGACCAGCGCGGCACCCACGACGGCCCCGGCCGCAGCCATGGCGTCGAGCTCACCGGCGCTGCGGAACGGGACCACCTTGCGCTTGCGTCCGAAGGCCATGGGTCAGGAGTCGCCCTGGATCGCGTCGATGACCTTCGCGTTGACGTCCTCGACCTCGCCGACGGCGTCGACGGTCACGAGTCGACCATGACCCTTGTAGTACTCGAGAAGGGGCGCGGTCTCGTCGCGGTAGACCTTCATCCGGTTGCGAATGACGTCTTCCTTGTCGTCCTCGCGGCCGCGCGCGAGCATCCGCTCGACCACGACGTCCTCGTCGATGACGAAGGAGACGACGGCGTCGAGCCGGGTGCCCATGTCCTCGAGGATGGTCCCGAGCGAGTCGGCCTGGTCCACCGAGCGGGGGAACCCGTCGAGAATGAATCCGCCGGTGGCGTCGGGCTCGGCGAGACGGTCGCGCACCATGTCCACGGTCAGCGTGCTCGGCACAAGATCACCGGCGTCGAGGTACTTCTTGGCCTCGATGCCGAGGGGCGTCTGCTGTCCGATGTTCGCCCGGAACAGATCGCCGGTGGACACGTGCGGAATGCCGAGCTTCTCGCTCAGCAGCGTCGCCTGCGTGCCTTTGCCGGCTCCGGGAGGACCGAGGAGGACGAGTCTCACTTGAGGAACCCTTCGTAGTTGCGCTGCATCAGTTGGCTTTCGATCTGCTTCACCGTGTCGAGGCCGACGCTCACCATGATGAGCACCGCGGTGCCGCCGAACGGCAGGTTCTGCGCGCCGCCGGAGTTACCGATGTCGAGGAACAGGTTGGGCAGAACGGCGATGGTGCCGAGGTAGATGGCACCGGGCAGCGTGATGCGGCTGAGAACGAACTGCAGATAGTCGGCCGTGGGACGTCCCGGCCGGATGCCCGGGATGAAGCCGCCGTACTTCTTCATCTCGTCGGCACGCTCTTCGGGGTTGAAGGTGATGGCGACGTAGAAGTACGTGAAGAACACGATCAGGCCGAAGTAGATCGCGATGTAGACCGGGTTGGCCGGATTGACGAGATAGGTGTTGATGGCGCGTTGCCACCAGCTCGGGTTCGCCGCCGTGCTCGCGTTGGTCAGCTGGGCGATGAGGTTGGGCAGGTAGAGCAGCGACGATGCGAAGATCACCGGGATGACGCCGGCCTGGTTGACCTTCAGCGGGAGGTACGTCGACGATCCGCCGTACATGCGGCGGCCCACCATGCGCTTGGCGTACTGCACCGGGATGCGGCGCTGACCCTGCTCGACGAAGACGACGCCGACGATGATGGCGAGGGCGGCAACGCACACGAGGGCGAACACGAGCCCGCCGCGGCTGTCGAGGATGGCCTTGCCCTCGGACGGGATGCGCGAGGCGATGCCGGCGAAGATGAGCAGCGACATGCCGTTGCCGACACCGCGCTCGGTGATGAGCTCGCCGAACCACATGACCAGGGCGGCGCCGGCCGTCATGACCAGCACGATGGTGACCAGTCCGAAGATGGACGTGTCCGCGATGATGTCGAGGTTGCAGCCCTGGAGCAGCTGCCCGCGCGACGCCAGCGCCACGAGGCCGGTGGCCTGGAGCACCGCGAGGGCGATGGAGAGATAGCGGGTGTACTGCGTCATCTTCGCCTGGCCGGCCTGGCCCTCCTTGCGGAGTTCCTCGAACCGCGGGATGACGACGGTGAGGAGCTGGACGATGATGCTCGCGGTGATGAACGGCATGATGCCGATCGCGAAGACCGACAGTTGCAGGAGCGCGCCGCCGGAGAACAGGTTGATCAGAGAGTAGATGCCGGCGGAGTCGCCGCCGGAGACCTGGTCGATGCACTGGCGGACGTTGCCGTAGTCGACGCCGGGAGACGGCAGGGTCGCACCGAAGCGGTAGAGCGCGACGAGACCGAGGGTGAAGAGGATCTTCCGTCTCAGGTCAGGAGTCCTGAGGGCCGACACGAAGGCGGAAAGCAACGATCCTCCAAAGGCGGGTTACTGGCACGAACTGGTCGGGGTGCCGCGAGGGCACCCCGTCGAACTCTAACAGCGGCGCTCAGACCGATGGCCGCAGCACGACTCGCGTACCACGGCCATCGGACGAACGAACGCCGGTGCCTCGCCTCCGGGCGGAGGCGAGGCACCGATCGATCACAGCTCGGTGGCGGACCCGCCGGCTGCAGCGATCTTCTCCTTGGCGGAGCCGGTGAACTTGTCGGCGGTGATGGACACCTTCACCGACAGGTCGCCGTCGCCCAGGATCTTCACGAGGCGGTTCTTGCGCACAGCGCCCTTGGCCACGAGATCGTCCTTCGAGATCTCGCCACCCTGGGGGAACAGCCGCTCGATGTCGCCCAGGTTGACCACCTGGTACTCGACACGGTTGCGGTTGGTGAAGCCCTTGAGCTTCGGCAGGCGCATGTGGATCGGCATCTGGCCGCCCTCGAACCCGGGCGAGACGTTCTTGCGGGCGCCCGTGCCCTTGGTGCCGCGACCGGCCGTCTTGCCACGCTTGCCACCCTCACCACGGCCGACGCGGATCTTCGCGCTCTTCGAGCCGGGGGCGGGGCGGAGGTGGTGCAGTTTGATGGTCATGGTCAGACCTCTTCCACTGTCACGAGGTGACGCACCACGTTGATCAGACCACGCGTCTGCGGCGTGTCCTCACGAACCACCGACTGGCGGATTCCCTTGAGGCCCAGCGTCCGCAGGCTGTTGCGCTGGTTCTGCTTCTGACCGATGGTGCTCTTGATCTGGGTCACTTTGAGGTCAGCCACGATCGGCACTCCCTGCTGCTGCCTGGGCGCGTGCGCGCAGCATGCCGGCGGGAGCGACGTCCTCGATCGGCAGACCACGGCGAGCCGCGACCTCTTCCGGACGCTGCAGACCCTTGAGGGCTGCAACGGTGGCGTGCACGACGTTGATCGCGTTGTCGCTACCGAGCGACTTGGCGAGGATGTCGTGGACGCCGGCGCACTCGAGCACGGCACGCACCGCGCCACCGGCGATGACACCGGTACCGGGGCTTGCCGGGCGCAGCATGACCACACCGGCCGCAGCCTCACCCTGGACGGGGTGCGTGATCGTGCTACCGATCAGCGGAACGCGGAAGAAGCCCTTGCGAGCTTCCTCGACGCCCTTCTGAATGGCGGCGGGAACTTCCTTGGCCTTGCCGTAGCCGACGCCCACCAGACCGTTGCCGTCACCGACGATCACGAGGGCGGTGAAGCTGAAGCGACGACCACCCTTCACGACCTTGGAGACGCGGTTGATCGCGACCACGCGCTCGAGGTTGTTCTTCTCCGGGGCGTTGCCGCCGCGGTTGTCCCGGCGATCGCGACCGCCGCGGTTGTCCCCGCGGTTGTCGCCTCCGGTGTTGGGTCCATTCTGTCCGGCGGGGCCGTTTCCGCCGTCACGCCGTTGACGTCCCGGCATCAGGCTGTCCTTCCGTCGATGAACTGGATCGTGTTCGTAGTGGGCATCAGAACTTCAACCCGCCTTCGCGAGCTGCGTCCGCGAGGGCCGCGATGCGACCCGCGTAGTCGTGGCCACCACGGTCGAAGACCGCGGCCTCGATGCCGGCGGCCTTGGCGCGCTCGGCGATGAGGGAGCCGACCTTGGCGCCACGCGCCTTCTTGTCGCCGTCCAGCGCACGCACGTCGGCCTCGATGGACGACGCGGCGGCCAGGGTGCGGCCGGTCAGGTCGTCCACCAGCTGCGCGTGCAGGTGACGCGAGCTGCGGTTGACGACGAGACGGGGACGCTCGGCGGTGCCGGAGACCTTCTTGCGGAGGCGGAAGTGGCGACGGGTCTTCGAGAGACGACGACGCGTCGAGACGTCCTTGCCCAGCGGGATGCGCTTCGGGTTCGCCTCGGAACCCTGCTTGGCTGCGGTGTTGCTCATCACTTACCTGTCTTTCCGACCTTGCGGCGGATCTGCTCACCCTCGTACCGAACGCCCTTGCCCTTGTACGGGTCGGGACGGCGGAGACGACGGATGTTGGCAGAGATCTGGCCGACCTTCTGCTTGTCGATACCCGAGACGGAGAACCGGGTGGGGGTCTCGACCGCGAAGGTGATGCCCTCCGGCGCAGGAATCGGCACCGGGTGGCTGAAGCCGAGCGCGAACTCGAGGTCGTTGCCCTTCAGAGCCACGCGGTAACCGACGCCGTGAATCTCCATCTTGGTCGTGTAACCGGTGGTCACACCCGTGATGAGGTTCGCGACGAGGGTACGCGAGAGGCCGTGGAGGGAACGGCTGCGACGCTCGTCGTCGGGCCGAGTCACCGAGATCGAACCGTCGTCGTTCTTCGCGACGGCGATGGGCTCGGCGATGGTGAGAGACAAGGTGCCCTTCGGACCCTTGACCGTGACGTCCTGGCCGTCGATGGTGACATCGACACCGGCCGGAACCGTCACCGGAAGCTTTCCGATACGCGACATTGTGGTGGCCTCCCTTACCAGACGTAGGCGAGGACTTCGCCGCCGACGCCCTGAGTTGCCGCCTGGCGATCGGTGAGCAGACCGGTGGACGTGGAGATGATCGCCACGCCCAGGCCGCCCAGGACCTTGGGCAGATTGGTGGACTTTGCATACACGCGCAGACCGGGCTTGGAGACCCGGCGCACGCCGGCGAGGCTGCGCTCGCGGCTGGGGCCGTACTTCAGATCGACGATGAGGGTCTTGCCCACCTCGGCGTCCTCGGAGCGGTAGTCGGAGATGTAGCCCTCGCGCTTGAGGATCTCGGCGATGTTCGCCTTGATCTTCGAGTGCGGCAGCTTCACCTGATCGTGGTACGCCGAGTTGGCGTTGCGCAGACGCGTCAAGAAGTCTGCGATCGGGTCGGTCATGGTCATGACAGAGTTCATGGCCCTTTCTCGCAGCGGTTCCCATACAGCACGAGCGAGCTGGTGCCGCACCGAAGTGGGGCCTGGCTCGTCCCGCCGTGGGCCTACCGCGAAGTGTTCCGTCCTGACCGACTGTTGCCGGTCAGGGGTTGCGCTCCCGCCAGTGCGAGCGGTCGAATATGCAGGCACTGGTGGGTGTTTCGAGCATCATGTGGCACGAAAACCCTGGTCACACGGGTCGTCTGCAGGCATGACGGTACCCGGGCAACCGCACCAGTCTACGGTCGAGACCCGGTGAGACCAAATCGGTGCAGGTGGGAGGACCTGCGGCCGCTCCCGGCGGCGCCGACCGAGCCATTGTTCGCCATTCGTTACGTGCGGAATGTCCGGTTCGTTTTATGGTGGGCGGGCCAATGCTCGACCCCTTCTCACGTGATGGAGCACAGCATGACAGTTCGTTCTCGCACACTCGGCCGCGCCGGAATCGTCGTCGCCGCAGCCGCAGCCGGCGTTCTCGCCACCTCCGGGACCGCGTCCGCGGCCGTCCTCACCGTGGTGGCGGTCCCGACGCCCGGCGTGGAGTCGATCAGCACCCTGGTCACGGCGAACCCCGGCCTCACCTTCTCCGGGGAGGTCACGTGCACCGTGACCGCCACCGAGGTAGGAAACGTGGAGAACACGGCGTCCGAGACCGGAACGCTGACCGGCCCGGTCCTTCCGCTGCCGGGCGTCCCCGCCGTCGGAACGATCGTCATCGACGGGCTCGAACCCGGCGACGTCTACACCGTCTCCGCCACCTGCAACGACGGTGGAACCCCGGTCGACAGTCTCGTCTCGCTGCCCACCACCGTCCTCGCCGAGGGCGAACTTCCGCCCGTCGTCCCGCCCGTCCCCGGCGGCGGCTCGCTCCCGACGGACCTGTTCGAGAGCTGACACCCGTATCTCACCGCACGAGCCCCGATCCGCACCGCGGGTCGGGGCTCGTGCTCGATCGGAGTTCGATTCGGGTGGCGTCGCCTAGTAGTCGTCCCCACGGTCGCGCACGCGGTCGCCGAGGTTCGCCTGCTCGTCGTACGTCAGGCGGTCGACGTCGACGAAGCGCGACTTGCCCATCGTCGCCTTGTTGACGAAGTGCGTGATCACCCACAGCACCACACCGAGCAGCAGCATCGCGCCCGCGATGCGGTACTGGATCATCTGCGCGTCGGTCCGCGCCCACGGTCCCACCAGGAACAGGCACATCACCGCGCCGACGACCGGCACGGCGACGGGCGCGGTGAAGCCGTTCGACGGGCGTCGTCGCTTGAGCACCAGGCATGCCACGTTGACCACCGCGAACACGGCGAGCAGCAGCAGTCCGGTCGTCCCGGACAGCGCGCTCACCACCGAATTGCCGGACAGGCGGTTGACCACCACGATCAGCACGACCGCCAGCACGGTCGAGAACAGAATCGCGGCCCACGGCGAACGCCGCACGGGCAGAACGGAACTGAGCGTCTTCGGCAGGATGCGCTGACGGCCCAGCCCGTAGATGAGGCGGCTCGCCATGAGCATGTTGATCAGGGCGGTGTTGGCGACGGCGAACACCGTGAGGTACGGGAAGATCTCGTCGATCGGCAGCCCCGGCGCCCCGAGTCGCACCACGTGCAGCAGGATGCCCTCGCTGCCGGAGTCGTAGTCCAGCGGCAGCACCGCGATCACCGCCACCACCACGAGGACGTAGATCAGACACGCGATGCCAAGGCCGGACAGCATCATCTTCGGGAAGATGCGTTCGGGGTTCTTGGTCTCCTCGACCATGTTCACCGAGTCCTCGAAGCCCACCATCGCGAAGAAGGCAATCGTCGTCGCCACCGTGACGGCGAGGAACCAGCCCTTCTCGTTGGGGTCCTCGAACACGACGAGGTTCGCGATGTCACCCTCCGCGCTACCGCTGCCCACCGCGACGAACCCGATCACGATCACGATGGCCAGCGCCGTCATCTCGATGATCGTGAGGATGACGTTGAACTTCACCGATTCGCCGACACCGCGCAGGTTGATTGCCGCGAGCAGTCCCATGAAGACGAGCGCGACCACCAATTGCGCGGTGCTGCCGGTCGGCACGTCGAACCACCCGATGCCGTCCTCGGTGGAGAACGTCTCGTGCAAGCCGGCGAGGAGGTTGCCGGCCACCACGTTGGACGAAGTGGACGCGCTGGTGATGCCGGAGCAGATCACGGCGAACGCCACCAGGAACGTGAAGAAGTGGATGCCGAACGCCTTGTGCGTGTACAGCGCGGCGCCCGCGGCCTGCGGATACTTGCAGACGAGCTCGAGATAGGAGAACGCCGTGAGGGTGGCGACCACGAAGGCCAGCACGAACGGCAACCACGCCATCCCGCCGACGTTCTCGATCATGTCGCCGGTGACCGCGTAGACACCCGCGCCCAGGATGTCGCCGACGATGAACAACAGCAGCAGACCCGGACCCAGGACGCGCTTGAGTTCCGGGTTCTTCTCCGCCGCCGCGGCTTCCGTTGCCTGCGCCATGATCGACTCCTGACGTCGCAGTCCCCGTTCGAACCCCCTGCCGCGGGAGCCTATGCCTCCCGCGACGGACGCGTGCGGCGAAACGGACCTGCGTGTCTGCACACGGGTCGGCCGAATGGGCGGGATCCCGGCGATCGGCGCGTCCTGTGTGCACTGGGGCGGGTCGCGGGGGGACGCACCGAAACGCCGACAGGCCCGAGCCGTGATGGCTCGGGCCTGTCGGGTGGTGATCAGCTCACCAGGGTGCTCGTCTCACCAGGAGGACTTGTGCACTCCGGGCAGTTCGCCGCGGTGCGCCATCTCACGGACGCAGATACGGCAGAGACCGAACTTGCGGAACACCGAGTGCGGGCGACCGCACCGCTGGCAGCGCGTGTAGGCGCGCACCGCGAACTTCGGCTTCTTGTTGGCCTTGTTGACCAGTGCCTTCTTAGCCATACGCTCAGTTCTCCTTGAACGGGAAGCCGAGGTGCTTGAGCAGCGCGCGGCCTTCGTCGTTGTTGGTGGCCGTCGTGACGACGGTGATGTCCATACCGCGAGGGCGGTCGATCTTGTCGACGTCGATCTCGTGGAACATCGACTGCTCGTTCAGGCCGAACGTGTAGTTGCCGTTGCCGTCGAACTGCGTGCCCGACAGGCCACGGAAGTCCCTGATGCGGGGCAGGGCGATGGACGTCAGGCGGTCCAGGAACTCCCACATGCGGTCGCCGCGCAGCGTGACGCGGGCACCGATGGGCATGCCCTCGCGGAGCTTGAACTGCGCGATGGACTTGCGGGCCTTGCGGATCTCCGGCTTCTGACCGGTGATCGCGGCCAGGTCGGCCACGGCACCATTGATCAGCTTCGCGTCACGGGCGGCGTCGCCGACACCCATGTTGACGACGACCTTGACCACGCCCGGGATCTGCATGACGTTGGCGTACTGGAACTCGGCGTTCAGCGCGTCCTTGATCTCCTCGCGGTAGCGAGTCTTGAGGCGCGGAACGATCTTCTCGGTGGTCGTCATCAGATGTCCTTCCCGCTCTTACGGGAAATCCGAACGCGCTTGCCGTTCTCGTCGGTGCGGTAGCCCACGCGGGTGGGGTTTCCGTCCGAGTCGACGACGGCGACGTTGGAAACGTGAATGGGGGCTTCCTGGGTGACGATGCCGCCCGAGGACGCGCCGCGCTCGTTGGCCGAGACAGCGGTGTGCTTCTTGATGCGGTTGACGCCCTCGACCAGGACCTTCTCGGTCGCCGGGTAGGCCTGGATGACCTTGCCCTTGGCGCCCTTGTCCTTACCCGAGATGACGAGAACCGTGTCGCCCTTGTGCACCTTCATCTCACAACACCTCCGGAGCCAGCGACACGATGCGCATGAACTTCTTCTCACGCAGCTCGCGGCCGACCGGGCCGAAGATGCGGGTTCCGCGCGGATCGTTGTCCGGCTTGATCAAGACGGCGGCGTTCTCGTCGAACTTGATGTACGAGCCGTCGGGACGACGCCGTTCCTTCGTGGTGCGGACGATGACGGCCTTGACGACCTCGCCCTTCTTGATGTTGCCGCCGGGGATCGCGTCCTTGACGGTGGCGACGATGACGTCGCCGATCCCGGCGTAGCGGCGAGACGAACCACCGAGAACGCGAATGCACAAGATTTCCTTGGCACCCGTGTTGTCGGCGACGCGCAGCCGCGACTCCTGCTGAATCATGGGTCTCCTCGATGACCTGGATGTGCGTGCGCGGCGGATACCGACCCGACGCGCGCGGTCGTGTCGCCCGGACCGGCGCATGCGCCTACCACGGACAACCGCTCAAGTGTAAAGAACGCGCCGACACGAACCAAATCGGGCCGAATCGCGTCGCGCGCACCCCTGCCGAGTGTCGGTGGCCGGTGGCACACTGGCCGACGTGCAGAGCCTCGCCCGGGGAGAGAATCGCCCTGCCCCACTCGACGCGTCCGGATCGATCACCGTCTCGGTGACCGGTGCCGCCGTGGACGTCTCCGCCCTGCTCCTCACTGCCGCCGGTCGCGTGCGCTCGGACCAGGACCTCGTCTTCTTCAACAACCCCGTCGGGCCGGGCGTTCGCTACGCGCCCGACGGCGTCACGGTCGACACGCGGGGCGTGCCCGCCGAGATCGAGACCGTCGCGATCACCGCCAGTCTCGACGGATCCGGCCCGGCCACGTTCGGCGGGGTGCCGCTGCGCGCCACCGTCGGGTCCGAACTCGACTTCCCCATGACGGGCCTGACCACCGAGACCGCCGTCGTCGGCGTCGAGATCTACCGACGCGGCGACGGCTGGAAGGTGCGGGCCGTCGGGCAGGGATACGACGACGGACTGGCCGGCATCGCGACGGCGTTCGGCATCACCGTGGACGAGCCGGAGCCCGAGCCGGCGGCCGCGCCTCCCGCGCAGCCCGTGCCCCCGCAGCCCGTCCCCCAGCAATCGGTACCCCAGCAGCCCGACTACCCCCAGCCCGCCCCACCGGTCCGTCAGGAAGGTCTCGCCGTGCGCAGCGAACTGTTCGCCCCCTCCAACGCCGAAGTTCAGGGCAACGGCATCCTCAAGCAGGGCAGCAAGATGGCCCGCGTCGCCATGAACGGCGAGGTGATGGCGCGATCCGGGTCCATGGTCGCCTACCAGGGCGATCTGCGGTTCGAGGCGCAGGGCTCGGGCGGCATCGGAAACATGATCCGCCGCACCGTCACCGGTGAGGGTGTCCCGCTCATGAAGGTGAGCGGCCGCGGCGACCTGTTCCTGGCCAACGCCGCGCAGGACGTCCACATCATCGACCTCGACGGCAGCGACGGCCTCACCATCAACGGGTCCAACGTGCTCGCGTTCGACACGTCGCTCTCCTACCGCATCGGCCGGGTCCAGGGCGCGGCCGCCAGTTCCAACGCCGGTCTGTTCAACTGCGTCTTCACCGGTCGCGGGCGCATCGCGATCACCACGGACGGCCAGCCGGTGGTGCTGACCGTGGACCAGCCGACGTTCGCCGATCCGCAGGCGGCGGTGGCGTGGTCGTCGAGCCTGCAGACGTCGGTGAAGAGCAACGACCAGCTGAACTTCGGCACGCTGATCGGCCGCAGCACCGGTGAACGCTTCACCCTGCAGTTCTCGGGACAGGGCTTCGTCGTGGTCCAGCCGTCGGAACTGCCGCCGGGCGGATTCATCGGCGGCACCGGCGGTGGCCAGCAGGCCGGCGTGGGCGGCGCTCTCGGTGGCCTGCTCGGCCGGTGAGGCCCACCGACGATGAGCGAGGCACGGGAGGAGTTCGCGGAGCGGGTGCTGAGCGTGGTCGAGCGCATCCCGGTCGGGCGCGTGATGACCTACGGCGACATCGCCGAGTTCCTGCAGCAGGGCGGCCCGCGCGGGGTCGGCGGAGTGATGGCACGCGAGGGCGCGGCCGTCGCGTGGTGGCGCGTCGTGCGCGCGAACGGGACGCTGCCCGCACACCTGGTGATCGACGCTCAGGAGCACTGGCATCTCGAACGCACCCCGCTGCGTCGCGGCATCGTCGACGTCGAGGGCGCTCGCTGGTGGCCCGACTCCGACCGGCTCGCGGCACGCTGAATGGCCTGCGGCGACCCGACCCGAGCGACGTCCGTTCCGGTCCCCGGGTACGGTTTCGGGGATGGGAACCGTCGGCGCGACCGCTACAGCCCCACGGGGCGGTGAGGGCGGGATGACTCGTGCCGGTTCCACCGTCACGCCGGCGTGGTGGCGCACCCTGCCGCTGGACCGCGTCGTGCGTGTCGAGGGGGCATCGCTGCGCGATCTCGCCGACCACGTCGACCCGCTGCCCGCCGACACCGCGGCGCCACTCTTCTTCCGTGCCGACGACGCAGCGGCGGCCACTGCGGCGACGCTCACCGACGCGGTGGTCGCGGCCGTCGAGCAGGCCGCGATCGAGCTGATCCCCCTCTGCGTGCCCGGCAGCGACTCCCCCGCGGACCGCTCGTCGCTCGCCCGGAGCGCCGCCCGTGCGCGCGCCGTCGAGACGGCTCGATCGAGCGAGCACTTCGGGCCCTACCTCGCGCACCTGGCCGCGGCCGGCGCATCGGCCCGCACCCCGCGGACCGACACGTTCTCCCGCGAAACCCGGCTGACCGGCGCCGCCCGCGTCGTCGCGCAGGCGCACGGCCGGGACACCGCGGTCCTCGTCGTCGACGTTCCCGCCGGTGCGCCCGCGCGGGACGTCGCGGCCGCCGCGGAATGGCTGTGCCGGGCCGGTGTCGGGGTCTGGCTGACCGGTGACGGCGCAGAGTCCGTGGACCGATTTCCGACGTACCGGGTCGACGTCCCCGCGGCGCCGAGCGACGTCGCCACGATCGTCGATCGGTTCCGCCCCGGCAGCTACCCGCCCGTCGTCGGGCATCCGCACGCCGCGAGCGCCGCAGAGGAGCGTCTCCACACACTGCTGTCGATGCGGGAGTGGGCGACGGGCCGAGGGCACAACCAGGTGGTGCGCCCGTCCGAGCTCGGCCGACCGTTCACCGTCGACGTCGTGTGGAAGCGGGAGAAGATCGCCGTCGAGATCGACGGCCCCGAACACCGGTCGCGACAACGGTTCTCGGACGATCGGTCGCGGGACAACCTGCTGCAGACCCGCGGCTGGATGGTGCTGCGCTTCACCAACGAGGACGTGCTCACCGACCACGAGAGAGTCGTGGCGACCATCGAACAGGCACTGCAGCGACGACGCGCGAAGGGGACTGACACGTGAGCACGACCGACTTGACCGGGACCGAGGTCGCCGTGCTCATGGTGCTGATGGCGGAGGCGCGCGCGGTGCGCAACCCGGAGCTGGCCGTGCTGGGACCGGCGCTCGCGAAGCCGTCCCGCGACCGTCTCGTGGCGCAGGGGCTGATCGACCTCGGCCGCGAGGGCCGCTCGATGACGCTCGAACTGACCGACAAGGGGTGGAAGTTCTGCGCGGACCTGATGGGGACCGAGCCGCCGGCGGGTACCCGCCCTGCAGCGAAGGCGCTCTACACCGTCCTCGCCGGCCTGGGCCGCTGGTTCCACCGAGACGACGTCCGCCCCGCCGAGGTCTTCTTCCCCCGTGACACGCCGGCCGAGATCGAGCCGCTGCCCACCCCGGCGAACGCCGTCGTCCCGCAGTCGGTGCGTGAGCACGAGAATGCCGACGCCGGGCCCGACCTCGAGACCCGCATCCGGCGCGCGTACGCGGACCTCGCCCGCGAGCCCGGGGCGCGGGTGCGGTTGACCAGGCTGCGGCCCGCCCTGTCCGACGTCCCCCGCGACCACCTCGACGACGCTCTCGTCGCGCTGCAGCGGAAACCGGGCGTCTCGTTGATCCCCGAAGAGAACCAGAAGACGTTGTCCGACGACGACCGTGCCGCCGCGGTGACCGTCGGGAACCAGCGCAACCACCTGCTGACGATCACCTCGTGATGGGTACTTCCATGAGCACTGCAGACGACCGTATCCGCGCCCTCGAGTCGGTGCGCCTGAGCTGGGCACCGACACCCGACGACGTGTGGCGATCCCAGTCCGACGTCCACGTCGCCGGGCTGCACGACCGCGTGTACGCCGACGTCATGGCGGCCTACACCGACGCCGAGAAGTCGGACGACGCGAGTCCGCTGGGCGTGGTCGTGCGGGGACCGGCCGGATCGGGCAAGACCCACCTGCTGGGCCAGGTGCGCGAGGAGATCCAGGAGCGGGGCGGCTACTTCTTCCTCATCCGGCTACTCGACGCCGCCGGGTTCTGGCGGTCGGTGCTGATGGGCATGCTCGACGACCTCACCCGCCCGTCCGGGCGCGGGGACGACAGTCAGCTCGCGCTGATGCTGCGCCGCTTGTGCGAGGTCGGCGGCGTCGACGAGGCCGTCCGCGCGCAGGTGATGGGCGAGACGATGATCGACGTCGACGCCTTGAACACGTTCGTCGCGGCGGTCTACAAGGTGCACCCGCGGCACCGGCGTACCTCCCAGCACACGTTGCGGTCGTTGGTGCTGTCGGTCGCCCCGGACACCGGCGTGCAGGACATCGGCGACGCGTACCTGCAGTCGATCGACGACGTCGATCCGGAGGAGTTCCGCGCCTGGGGGATCGTGCGCGCCGAGCTGGGTCACCAGGGCATCGCCGAGAACATCTCGCGGTTGCTCGCCATCACCGGTCCGACGGTGCTCGCCATCGATCAGATCGACACCCTCGTCGCGCAGGCGCGGACGGGATCGGACCAGGAGTTCGCGGACGCCCGCGAGGACAAGGTCGTCGAACAGCTGGCCCACGGGTTGATGTCGCTGCGCGAGACGCTGCCGCGCACGGCATCGGTCCTGTCCGCCCTGTCCAGTGCCTGGGACCTCATCGAGGCAAGGGGCACGGCGCCGGTCAAGGACCGCTTCCGTGTGACGACCGACCTCGAGCGCATCCCGTCGTCGGACATCGGTCGGCTGCTGCTCGGACGACGTCTGAACGCCTGCTTCCGCGACGTCGGTTTCGTCCCGCCCCACGAGACGTGGCCGGTGTCCCCTGAGGCCTTCGAGCAGGCGCCGGACTTCACGCCTCGGCAATTGCTCATTGCGGTCGACCGACACATCCGACGCTGCCTGGACAGCGGAGTGGCCGCCGAGCTGACGGACTTCCGGGACAAGGGCGACGAGAGCACGCAACGCATCGTTGTCCAGCAGGACGAGCTGGCCGCCCTCGACCAGCGGTACGCCGCGCTGATCGCCGACGCGGACATCGGCGTCGCCCTCTCCCCCACCACCGAGGACGTGCTGGTCCCCACCCTGCTCGCCGCGGGCCTGACGGCCTGGATCCACGAGCACCAGTCCTCCGACGACAGCCTCGCGCAGGACCCGCCGCCCAGCGGTCGGGCCGCGCTGCACGCACGGCTGCGTCACACCGTCGACACGGACACCGACGACGAGGAGCACTGGTGCTTCCGGGCCATCACCGCGACGCACTATCGCGCGGCGAGTGCTCGCATCGAGCGCGCGGTTACCGCCGCCGGCCTGCACATCGACATGCCGCGCCGGAAGCTGATCCTTATCCGCAACGGCCCGTGGCCGTCGGGCGCCAAGACGCAGCAGACCATCGCGGCGGTCCGGCAGGCCGGGGCCATCGAGGTTCCGCTCACCGAGGCGGACCGACGCGCCCTCACGGCGCTGGGCCGGCTGCTCGACGAGAACTCCCCTGCTCTCACCTCGTGGCTGTTGTCCCGGAAGCCGGCGCACGAGATCGAGCTGTTCCGCAAGACCCTTCCCGAGGTCAGCGTGGTCGACGACGAGCGAGCCCTGATCGAGCCGGAGCCGATCACCAGCCGCCCGGCGCGTCGGCCCGAGATCGAGATCGGGACGGAGCTGAGCACCAACGCCGAGGTCCGCATCCCGCTCGAGGCGCTGCGCAAGCACACCGCGATCTTCGCCGGATCCGGGTCCGGAAAGACGGTGTTGATTCGTCGCCTCGTCGAAGAGTGTGCGCTGCAGGGCGTCTCGGCCATCGTGCTCGACATCAACAACGACCTCGCCCGCCTCGGCACCGCGTGGCCCGACGACGAACGGACCTGGCCGCCCGGCGACGAGGCCAAGGCGACGGCCTACCTCCGCGACACCGACGTCGTCGTCTGGACGCCGCGGAAGTCGTCGGGACGTCCGCTGAGTTTCCAGCCGTTGCCGGACTTCGCCAGCGTCGTCGGTGACCGCGACGAGTTCGACGCGTCCGTCGAGTCGGCGCTCGCCGCTCTCGCTCCCGCTGCGTCCGCCGTCGGCACCACCGAGAAGGCCAAGCACCGCCAGGCCGTTCTGAAGTCGGCGCTCGACGGCTTCGGACGTCGCGCGCAGGGCGGGTCGCTCGCGGACTTCGTCGAGCTGCTCGAGCACCTGCCCGACGACGTCAGCGAGATGCGCGATGCGACGCGCATCGCCGCGGATCTCGCCGAGAATCTCAAGGCCGCCATGACCAACGACCCGCTCTTCGCCGGGAGCGGGACACCCGTCGATCCGGGGGTCCTGCTGACCCCGGCCGAGGGCAAGAAGGCCCGCGTCTCGGTGATCAACCTGGCCGGGCTCACCACCGAAGACCAGAAGCAGAGCTTCGTGAACCAGCTGCAGATGGGCCTGTTCGCGTGGATCAAGAAGAACCCCGCCGGTGACCGGCCGCTCGGCGGGCTGTTCGTGATGGACGAGGCCCAGAACTACGCACCGTCCGACCGCTACACCCCCGCGACGCACAGCACCCTGGCCCTCGCGTCGCAGGCCCGCAAGTACGGTCTGGGCCTGGTCTTCGCCACGCAGGCGCCGAAGGGTCTGCACAACCGCATCGCCGGCAACGCGGCCACCCAGTTCTACGGCCTCCTGAACAGCCCCGCGCAGATCACCGCCGCGCAGGAGATGGCGCGAGCCAAGGGCGGGTCGGTTCCGGACGTCGGTCGGCTGCCGGCCGGGCAGTTCTACGCGGCGGTCGAGGGCGCCGAGTTCCGTCGCACCGCCACCCCGCTGTGCCTGACCTACCACCCCAAGAGCCCGCCCACGGAAGAGGAGGTCCTCGCCCTCGCGCGTGAGTGACGGGGAGGGGGCCATGGCGTCCGCGCGTAACTTGGTTGCCATGGCTTACCGATTTCTGGGCAACAGTGGACTCAAGGTCTCCGAGATCACCTACGGCAACTGGCTGACGCACGGCTCGCAGGTGGAGAACGACGTCGCCACCGCGTGCGTGAAGGCGGCGCTCGACGCGGGTATCACCACGTTCGACACCGCCGACGTCTACGCGAACGGCGCCGCAGAGGAAGTGCTGGGCAAGGCCGTCGCGGGCGAGCGCCGGGAAAGCCTCGAGATCTTCACCAAGGTCTACTTCCCCGTCGGCCCGAAGGGTCCCAACGACACCGGCCTCTCGCGCAAGCACATCCGCGAGGGCATCGACAACTCGCTCCGCCGACTCGGCACGGACTACGTCGACCTCTACCAGGCACACCGCTTCGACTACGAGACGCCACTCGAGGAGACCATCGCGGCCTTCGGTGACGTCGTGCAGCAAGGCAAGGCCCTCTACATCGGCGTCTCGGAGTGGACGGCCGACCAGCTGCGTGAGGCGCAGAGCCTGGCTCGACAGCGCGGCTTCTCCATCGTGTCGAACCAGCCGCAGTACTCCGCCCTCTGGCGCGTCATCGAGGCCGAGGTGGTTCCGGCGTCGAGGGAGCTCGGCATCTCGCAGGTGGTCTGGTCCCCGCTGGCGCAGGGCGTGCTGACAGGGAAGTACGTGCCCGGCCAGCCGCTCCCCGAGGGATCGCGGGCCACGGACGACAAGGGCGGCGCGGACATGATCTCGCGGTACATGAACGACGAGACCCTCACCCGCGTGCAGAAGCTGAAGCCGATCGCCGACGATCTGGGCCTGTCGATGTCGCAGCTCGCCATCGCCTGGGTGCTGGCGAACGACAACGTCGCCGCGGCCCTCGTCGGCGCCTCCCGCCCGGAGCAGATCGCGGACAACGTCAAGGCCGCCGGCGTCACCCTCGAGGCCGACGTGCTCGCGCGGATCGACGAGGCCCTCGGCGACATCGTCGAGACGGACCCGGCCAAGACCGTCAGCCCGGAGAAGCGTCTGGTCTGACCGAGGCGGAGCCGGTGTCCCCGAAACGGACGATTCGGACGGTGGAAGAGCCGTAACCCGTGTGGAATGGGCGGATGACTCCTCCACCCACGCTGCTCGCCGCCGACGGGGGAACCCTGTCGTCGATCGAGAGCGCCATCAACGGGGCCTTCGAGCCGATCACCACTGCCGTCGCGGCCGTCATCTTCTACGCCGTTCCGCTCGGGGGTGCCGACGTTCCCATCGTGGTGTTGTGGCTACTCGCCGCCGCCGTGATTTTCACCGTCACCTTCAAGCTCCTACAGGTCAGAGGGGTCAAACACGCGGTCGAGTTGGTGCGCGGCAAGCACGACGATCCGGACGCGCCCGGCGAGGTCAGCCACTTTCGTGCCCTCACGGCGGCCGTGTCCGGCACGGTCGGCCTCGGCAACATCGCGGGTGTGGCCGTCGCGGTCACGCTGGGCGGCCCCGGCGCCACGCTATGGATGATCCTCGCCGGCTTCCTCGGAATGGCGACGAAGTTCGTCGAATGCACCCTCGGCGTCAAGTACCGGGACGTGCACGCGGACGGCACGGTGTCCGGCGGGCCCATGAAGTATCTGACGAAGGGCCTCGCCGAGCGCGGACTGGGCGGACTCGGGAAGGCGATGGCTGCCGTCTACGCCGTCATCATCCTGTTCTTCGCTCTCTCGGGTGGGAACATGTTCCAGGCCAACCAGACGTACGCGCAGGTTCGGAGCGTCACGGGTGGCGACGACGGATTCCTGGGCTCGGACGCGGCGAAGTTCGCCTTCGGTGTCGTCGTCGCCGTGGTGATCGGCCTGGTCATCATCGGCGGGATGAAGTCCATTTCCGCGGTCACCGCTCGCCTCGTTCCCACCATGGCGATCGTCTACGTCGTCGCCTGCCTTGTCGTCATCGCCGTCAACGTCGAGCAGGTGCCCGGCGCGATCACCGCGATCGTCGACGGCGCGTTCTCGCCGGAGGGCGTCACCGGTGGGGTGCTCGGCGTGATGATCATCGGCATTCAACGGGCCGCGTTCTCGAACGAGGCGGGGCTCGGATCCGCGGCCATCGCCCACTCCGCGGTCAAGACACGCCATCCCGTGACCGAGGGCTTCGTCGCCATGCTCGAGCCGTTCATCGACACCGTCGTCATCTGCACCGCCACCGCCCTGACCATCGTCATCGCCAACACGGCGACCTGGCAGGATCAGCGGGCCGTGGTGGCCGAGACGGGCGAACTTCCCGCGGGCGGGGTCACTCTGACCTCGGACGCCTTCGCGACCGTCCTGCCGTGGTTCCCGTACATCCTCACGGTGGCGGTGGCCCTGTTCGCCCTGTCCACTGCCATCACGTGGGCCTACTACGGATCGCAGGCCTGGCAGTCGCTGTTCGGACGCAGCACGATTGCCCGGCAGTCGTTCAACGTGATGTTCTGCATGTTCACCGTCGTCGGCACAGTGCTGTCGCTCGGCGCGGTGCTCGACTTCGCCGACGCCGCACTGTTCGCCCTCGCCTTCGTCAACATCATCGGGCTCTACCTGTTGCTGCCCGTGGTACGACGTGAACTGCGGGACTACCAGGCCCATCGGCGGGAGCGGGCGGGCACGGCAACGCACCCGACGTCCGATCTCGACGCCTGACGACCAACGTGAACGGCCCCGCACTCACCAGGAGTGCGGGGCCGTTCGCGGTGGTGCAGGTCTTACTTGGCCTTCTCGAGGACCTCGACCAGTCGCCAGTGCTTCGTGGCGGACAGGGGGCGGGTCTCCATGAGCTGAACGCGGTCGCCGACGCCGGCGATCCCGTTCTCGTCGTGGGCCTTGACCTTGGTGGTGCGTCGGATGATCTTGCCGTAGAGGGCGTGCTTCACACGGTCTTCGAGCTCGACGACGATCGTCTTCTGCATCTTGTCGGAGACGACGTAGCCGATA
Source organism: Rhodococcus sp. PBTS 1 (assembly GCF_001620025.1). Classification (NCBI taxonomy): domain Bacteria; kingdom Bacillati; phylum Actinomycetota; class Actinomycetes; order Mycobacteriales; family Nocardiaceae; genus Rhodococcus; species Rhodococcus sp. PBTS 1. The sequence continues at coordinate 510,782 of NZ_CP015219.1, read as the reverse complement.
CGCGTCTTCCGGCTGTTGCGGGTCTCTTCAGTCACTGCTTCCTCGCTCACGCTGCGTCACCTGCCGTGTCCTCGGACGGACCGCTGGCCAGCCCGAGCTCACGCTCACGCATGACGGTGTAGATGCGCGCGATCTCGTGGCGGACGACGCGCAGTCGACGGTTGTTGTCCAGCTGACCGGTGGCCATCTGGAAGCGGAGGTTGAACAGCTCCTCCTTCGACTCACGAAGGCGGTCGATCAGTTCTTCGTCACCGAGCTCGCGGAGCTCGGCAGCCGGGGTACCGGTAGCCATCAGAACTGAACCTCCCTCGTGACGATGCGTGCCTTCATGGGCAGCTTGTGGATCGCGCGGGTCAGCGCCTCGCGGGCGATGGCCTCGTCCGGGTAGCTGAGCTCGAAGAGCACGCGACCGGGCTTGACGTTGGCGACCCACCACTCCGGCGAACCCTTACCGGAACCCATGCGGGTCTCGGCCGGCTTCTTGGTGAGCGGGCGGTCCGGGTAGATGTTGATCCAGACCTTGCCGCCACGCTTGATGTGGCGGGTGACGGCGATACGAGCCGCCTCGATCTGACGGTTGGTGACGTAGGCCGGCCCGAGAGCCTGGATGCCGTAGTCACCGAAGGTCACCTGAGTCCCGCCCTTGGCGGCACCCGAACGCTTGGGGTGGTGCTGCTTGCGGTGCTTGACCCGACGGGGGATCAACATGCGTCAGCCCTCCTTCTGCTCGGTCGTAGCGGGTGCATCAGCGGTTGCGGTCGCGGCGCGGCCGGCCTCGGTGCTGGTCGCCGTGGTGCCCGAGGCACCGCTGCGACGCGGACGAGACGGACGCTCGCGGCGGGGACGATCGGCGGGTGCGGCCGCGGCTGCGACCTCACGACGTCCACCGACGATGTCGCCCTTGTAGATCCAGACCTTCACGCCGATGCGACCGAAGGTGGTCTTCGCCTCGTAGAGGCCGTAGTCGATGTCCGCACGCAGCGTGTGCAGCGGAACGCGACCCTCGCGGTAGAACTCGGAGCGGCTCATCTCCGCGCCGCCGAGGCGGCCGGAGCACTGGACGCGGATGCCCTTGACGTTCGGCTGACGCATGGCCGACTGGATGGCCTTGCGCATCGCACGACGGAAGGCGACGCGGTTGCTGAGCTGCTCGGCCACACCCTGAGCCACGAGCTGAGCCTCGGACTCGGCGTTCTTGACCTCGAGGATGTTCAGCTGGACCTGCTTGCCGGTCAGCTTCTCGAGCTCGGAACGAATGCGGTCGGCCTCGGCGCCGCGGCGACCGATGACGATGCCCGGACGCGCGGTGTGGATGTCGACGCGAACGCGGTCACGCGTGCGCTCGATCTCGACCTTCGCGATGCCGGCCCGCTCCATGCCCGTGGCGAGGAGCTTGCGGATCGCGACGTCTTCCTTGACGTACTCCGAGTACTGCTTGTCTGCGTACCAGCGCGACTTCCACTCGGTCGTGATGCCGAGGCGGAAGCCGTGCGGGTTGATCTTCTGGCCCACTACTGAGCTCCCTTCCGGCGACCACGTGCCGAGCCGCCGGTCTTGGGCAGGCTCTCCACGATGACCGTGATGTGCGATGTGCGCTTGCGGATGCGGAACGCGCGACCCTGGGCGCGGGGCTGGAATCGCTTGAGCGTCGCGCCCTCGTCGACGAACGCCGCGGCCACGACCAGCGTGCTGGGGTCGAGGTCGAGGTTGTTCTCGGCGTTGGCCGCGGCACTGGCGACGACCTTGGCCACCGGCTCGCTCGCGGCCTGCGGCGCGAACTTCAGGATGTTCAGCGCATCCTCGACGCTGCGTCCACGGACCAGGTCGACGACGCGACGCGCCTTCATCGGGGTGACGCGGACGTGCTTGGCCGTCGCGCGAGCGGTCGGGTTGTCGGTCGCGACAATCCCAGAACGGGAGATGCTCATCGCCTCTTCGCCTTCCGGTCGTCCTTGATGTGTCCCTTGAACGTGCGCGTCGGCGCGAACTCACCGAGCTTGTGTCCGACCATGGCATCCGAGACGAACACCGGGACGTGCTTGCGACCGTCGTGGACGGCGAAGGTGTGTCCGATGAAATCGGGGGTGATGGTCGAGCGGCGCGACCAGGTCTTGATGACCTGCTTGGTGCCCTTCTCGTTCTGAGCGTCCACCTTCTTCAGGAGGTGGTCGTCGACGAACGGGCCTTTCTTGAGGCTGCGTGGCATTCTCTAACTCCTCCCTAGCGCTTCTTGCCGGTGCGGCGGCGGCGGACGATCAGCTGATCGGACGGCTTGTTCTTGCGGGTACGGCCTTCCGGCTGTCCCCAGGGGCTGACCGGGTGGCGACCACCGGAGGTCTTGCCCTCACCACCACCGTGCGGGTGGTCGACCGGGTTCATGACGACACCGCGGACCGTGGGGCGCTTGCCCTTCCAGCGCATGCGGCCGGCCTTGCCCCAGTTGATGTTGGACTGCTCGGCGTTGCCGACCTCGCCGACGGTGGCGCGGCAGCGCACGTCGACGCGGCGGATCTCACCGGAGGGCATACGCAGCGTGGCGTAGGGGCCTTCCTTGCCGAGGAGCTGGATTCCGGCGCCGGCGGAGCGGGCCATCTTGGCTCCGCCGCCGGGACGCAGCTCCACCGCGTGGATGGTGGTACCCGTCGGGATGTTGCGCAGCGGCAGGTTGTTACCGGGCTTGATGTCCGCGGTCGCACCGGACTCGATGGGCGAACCCTGCGAGATGCCCTTCGGCGCGATGATGTAGCGCTTCTCGCCGTCGGCGTAGTGCAGCAGCGCGATGTTGGCGGTGCGGTTGGGGTCGTACTCGATGTGAGCGACCTTGGCCGGCACGCCGTCCTTGTCGTTGCGACGGAAGTCGATCAGACGGTAGGCGCGCTTGTGGCCGCCACCCTTGTGACGGGTGGTGATGCGGCCATGGGCGTTGCGGCCTCCGCGGCCGTGCAGCGGGCGGATGAGCGACTTCTCCGGTGTCGAGCGCGTGATCTCCGCGAAATCGGAGACACTCGCGCCGCGACGACCGGGAGTGGTCGGCTTGTACTTGCGAATTGCCATGTTTGTCTCGTCCCTTGATCCTCGAGGACCCTCGTGAGCTCCGGCCGCTTACGCGACCGGGCCTCCGAAGATCTCGATGGGCTTGCTGTCGGCCGAGAGGGTCACGAGCGCGCGCTTGGTGGACTTGCGCGTGCCGTAGCCGAATCGGGTCCGCTTGCGCTTACCCTGCCGGTTGGCGGTGTTGACGCTGGTCACGGTCACGCCGAAGATCTTCTCCACGGCGATCTTGATCTGCGTCTTGTTCGAGTCGGGGTGCACGATGAACGTGTAGGTCCCCTGCTCGATCAGGCCGTAGGACTTCTCCGAGATGACCGGCGCCAGCAGGATGTCGCGGGGGTCCGCGATGGTGCTCACTTGTCGTCCTCCTGTGCTTCCGCAGCCGCCGAGCGAGCCGGACCTGCGATGAAGGTGTTCAGCGCCTCGACCGTGAAGACCACGTCGTCGCTCTCGAGGACGTCGTAGGTGTTCAGCTGGTCGGGGGCGATGGGGTGCACACCGTCGAGGTTCTGCACCGACTTCCAGGCAGCGAGGTCCGCGCGGCCGATGACCAGCAGGACCTTCTTGCGATCGGTGAGCTCGGCTAGGAAGGAACGCGCGCCCTTGGTGGACGGCACCTGGCCTGCGACCAACTCGGTGATCACGTGGATGCGCTCGCTGCGCGCCCGGTCGGAGAGGGCTCCGCGCAGAGCGGCGGCCTTCATCTTCTTGGGGGTGCGCTGGCTGTAGTCGCGCGGCTGCGGGCCGTGGACCGTGCCACCGCCGACGAACTGCGGAGCGCGGGTCGAGCCCTGGCGTGCGCGGCCGGTGCCCTTCTGGCGGTACGGCTTCTTGCCGCCGCCGCGGACGTCGCCGCGCGTCTTCGTCGCGTGCGTGCCCTGGCGTGCGGCCGCGAGCTGCGCGACGACGACCTGGTGCATCAGCGCGATGTTCGCGGTGCGGTCGAAGATCTCGGCGGGGAGATCGACGGTGCCGTTGGTCTTGCCGCCGGCTTCCTTGACGTCGAGAGACAGCGTCGTGCCGCTCTTCTCGAGACTGGTCATGCTCGCGCACCACCCTTCACTGCGCTCTTGACGATCACGACGCCGCCCTTGCGGCCCGGGATCGCACCCTTGATCAGCAGCAGGCCGTTCTCGGCGTCCACCTTGTGGACCGAGAGGTTCTGCGTCGTGACGCGGTCGCTACCCATCCGACCCGACATGCGCATGCCCTTGAACACGCGACCGGGGGTGGCGCAACCACCGATGGAACCGGGGCGACGGTGCACGGCCTGCGCGCCGTGGCTGGCGCCCTGGCCGGCGAAGCCGTGGCGCTTCATCGTGCCGGCGAAGCCCTTGCCCTTGCTGATGCCGGTGACGTCGACGTAGGCGCCGTCCTCGAACTCGGCAGCGGTGAGCTCCTGGCCGACCTCGAAGGCGGCGGCGTCGGCGACGCGCAGCTCGGCGAGGTGGCGGCGCGGCGTGACGCCGGCCTTGGCGAACTGACCGGTGACCGGCTTGTTCACCTTGCGGGGATCGATGGCGCCGAAGGCGACCTGGACGGCGCTGTAGCCGTCGCGCTCCTCGGTGCGGATCGCGGTCACGACGTTCGGATCCGCCTTGACGACGGTGACCGGGACGACGCGGTTGTTCTCGTCGAAGACCTGGGTCATACCGAGCTTGGTGCCCAGAATTCCCTTGGCCGGACGGTTCTTGTTGTCAGTCATGGTTGTCTCCGCGCTCACTGAATGTTGACGTCGACGCTGGCCGGCAGGTCGATACGCATGAGTGCGTCGACGGTCTTCGGCGTCGGGTCGAGAATGTCGATGAGTCGCTTGTGAGTACGCATCTCGAAGTGCTCGCGAGAATCCTTGTACTTGTGCGGCGAACGAATGACGCAGTACACGTTCTTCTCGGTGGGCAACGGCACAGGTCCGACCACGCGGGCCCCGGTACGGGTCACCGTCTCGACGATCTTGCGCGCGGACGCGTCGATCGCTTCGTGGTCGTAGGCCTTGAGCCTGATGCGGATCTTCTGTCCCGCCACGCTTATGTCCTCTTCCTTGCCCGTAGGTGTCGACCGACTCGGGTGTCAACCAACTCGGTGGGTCTTCTCTCGGTTCGCCGGGAACGAGTCCCGGTCGATCCGGCAGTGCGCGCCCGGCCCCCTGACGGGACGGACGACATCCGATGACGAATCACGTGGCGGAGCCGCTGGCGGGCACGCGAGGCGTGGCCTGGACTACCGTTGCCGCTGTTCATCTGTCATGGATCTCCGGTCCACGCGGTCGGGCGTGTCGCAACCCCGACCAGTCCTCTGCCCGGTCCGGTCTCCCGGATGGGCGAGTCACGTGCGAACCGGATGCGCCCATCGAGCCGGCGCGATCACTGCTTGGTTCACTGCTTGTTGTTCTACTGCTCGGCCGAGACTCTCCGCGCACGCACGGGGCACACGACAGCGATCGCCTCGGTCAAGGCAACCCGACGAGTATGACCCACGGACGGGGTTCAGTTCAAATCGACCCCGTCACACTCGTCCGGGATCGGACGACGTCGCCCGAGTAGGGTCCGCGGTCATGACCACCGCGACCGGTACGTACGCCCTGTGGCGACGTCTGCCGCGCCCCGTGCGCAGCCCGTTGTTCTCCGTCGGCATGTGCGCGCGGGTGCCGTTCTTCGCCACCGTGCTCCCCCGCGTGCGGGAGCTCGAACCCGGCCGGTGCGTGGTGACGGCACCGAAGTGGTTCGGCGTGCAGAACCATCTGCACACCTTCCACGCCATCGCGTCCTGCAACCTCGCGGAGGTGGCCATGGGCATGCTCGCCGAGGCGACCGTGCCGACGACGCACCGATGGATCCCCAAGGGGATGACGGTGTCCTACCTCGCGGCGGGGCGGACCGGCATGACGGCCCGGGCCGAACTGGACGAGCTCCCCGACTTCACCGCCGTCACCGAGGGGACCGACCTGGTGATCCCGGTGTACCTGACGGATCGGTCGGGCGCCGAGGTGGTGCACGCGGACATCACGGTGTGGGTCACACCCAGATAATCGGTGTGGGTCACACCCGAATGGAACCGTGCGCGCTCAGATCCCGAGCGACGCCGCGGTGAACGGCCAGGACCGGTGCAGGTCCTCCTGCCAGTACGCCCAGGAGTGCGTGCCGGGGCCCCGGAAGTCGACCGTGGCCGGAATTCCGAGCTCGGCGAGGCGCCCGGCGAACACTCGGGTGCAGTGGTCCGTGATGGACTCGATCCCGCCGCCGACGATCACGCGGTTGACCAGGTCCGGGACGTCGCCGGCGATGCGGGCGCTCGCGAGGGTGTCGTCGAATCCGGGCAGCCCGTTGCCGGTGGAGAGGTACAGCGGGGTCCCCCGCAGTTTCTCGGCGTTGAGCAGGGCGTCGTTGGCGAGCCACTCGGGCCCACCGGTGGGGCCCCACATGTTGTCGGTGTCGCCGCCGCCGCGGGCCTCGACGACGAGCTTGACGTAGGCCGCACCGAGATCGTCCGAGGTGTTCGCGCACCCACTGAACGAGGTGACGGAGGAATAGAAGCCGGGCGCGTTCGCGGCCAACATCAGGACGGCGCTCGCGGCCATCGAGATTCCGCCGACGGCCTGCGTTCCGTCGGTTCCGAGGGCCGCGTTCATCAACGGCGGAAGCTCCGACGTGAGAAACGTCTCCCACTTGTTGCGGCCGAGTTCCGGATCGTCGGCGAGCCAATCCGTGTAATAGCTGAAGGCGCCGGCCTTCGGAATCACGACGTTGACGTTCTTGTCGGCGAAGAACGGGACCACGTCGGTCTGGTCGGGCCAGTTGGACGACGGATCCTCACCGCCGCTCGCGCCGTTCAACAGGTAGTAGGTGGGGCGCGGGACGCTCGTGTCCGCGGGCCGCAGCACCTGCAGGTCGACGGTGCGGTCCATGGAGGCGGACCGGACGACCACGTCGTAACGCTGTCCACCGGCGGGGGTCACCGACACCACGCTGCTGCCGTCGGCGCCGACGAAGCCCGTCGTCGGCGCGGAGGACGCGCCGGAGACCGGTTGCGCCGCAACAGAACCCGCGCTCACGACCGCGGTCGAGGCCACGGCGGCGGCCACGGCGAGGACACCGAACGACCGACGCGTACGCGCGACGACGGCGGAGACGGACGACTCGGTGCGAACCTTCACGGCGGCGGTGTTCCCTTCGACGACACGGTGGGCGCCCCGACGACCGGCCGAGGCCGATGCGGGGGCACCCTCGGGCGTCACAGTAACCGGGACGGGCGAGGAGAGTGAACGCACGAGACCACCCCGAGACCACATCGTCATCGTCGGACGCGGAGCAGGGGCCCGGGCCGGTCGCCGTTCGCGAACATTCCCGGCCGTTTTCTCGCGTCGCCCGACCGACAATGGCGGCCGTCATCGCCGCGTCGGACCGCGGTGTTACAGCCGAACCCACCGTCCGACGAGAACCGTCCGTTCCTCGTCGCGTCCGCCTCTCCGGGCATTTCTCTTCTGCCATACTCGAGGCCATGCCTACCGGAGTGGCCGTTCACGTCGACGGAATAACCAAGTCCTTCGGCGACGTCCACGCTCTCCGCGGCGTGAGTTTCTCCGTCCCCGTCGGATCGGTGCTGGGCGTCCTCGGCCCCAACGGCGCGGGCAAGACCACCACCGTGAACGTGCTGTCCACGCTGCTGCGACCAGACGGCGGTCATGCCACCGTCGCGGGCTTCGACGTCGTGAAGAACGCCCAGGAAGTGCGCAAGCGCATCATGCTCACGGGTCAGTACGCCGCCTTGGACCAGGGCCTCACCGGCGCCGAGAACCTCGAATTGTTCGGCCGCTTGATGGGCCTGTCCAAGAAGGCCGCACGGGCGCGCGGCACCGAACTGCTCGAACAGTTCGACCTCGTGGTCGCGGCCGATCGCAAGGTGTCGGGGTACTCCGGCGGCATGCGTCGCCGCATCGACATCGCCTGCGGACTGGTGACCCGGCCCGACGTGGTGTTCCTCGACGAGCCCACCACCGGACTCGACCCGCGCAGCCGTCAGGCCGTCTGGTCGCTGGTGGAGAACCTCAAGACCGAGGGCATCACGATCCTGCTCACCACCCAGTACTTGGAGGAGGCGGACCTCCTCAGCGACAACATCGTCGTCATCGACAAGGGCACGGTGATCGCCGAGGGCACCGCGGACCAGTTGAAGGCCCGCACCGGCGACAGCTACTGCGAGGTGGTTCCGCGCCAGCCGGCCGACCTCGGACGGGTCCGGGACATTCTCGCCGACGTCGCCGGGTCGTCGTCCGTCGTCGACGATTCCGAGCCCGATCGCATCTCGATTCCCGCCGCCCATGGCCCGCGCACCCTCACCGAGGTCGTGCGTCGACTCGACATGGCCCAGATCGACCTGGCCGACATCGCCCTCCGTCGCCCGTCCCTCGACGACGTCTTCCTCTCCCTCACCGGCCACACCGAGCGGCGAGACGAGCCCGCCCGGTGACGGCGGCCGTCTCGACGACACGGGCGGGCGGGCGGCATCGCGCTCCCGAGCTGTCGTCGTTCCAGCAGTGGCGAGCGCTGACCGGTCGCGTCATCGCGAGCCAGCTGCGGACCCACGAACTCACGGTCGCGCTGCTCGCCCCGGCGATCTTCGCGATCGGCTTCTATCTGCCGCTGCGCTTCGTCATGCGGATCCAGGGCATCGACTACGCCCAGTTCGTCATGCCGATCATCGTGCTGCAGGCGATGGCGTTCACCGCCATCTCCGCAGCGTCGCGCGGAGCGGCCGAGGAACTGAACGGCATCAATCCCCGCTTCAAGACCATGCCGATCGGACCGGCGGTCCCGCTCCTCGCGCGCATCGGCGGCGCGACCTTCCGCTCCGCGCTCTCCCTGATCGCGGCCCTGTTCTACGGGTACCTGATCGGATTCCGCTTCACCGGCGGGATCGGGCCGGCCGTGCTGTTCGTGACCATCGCGATGCTGGTGGGCACCGCCTTCGCCATGGGCGGCGACGCCATCGGCGTGCTCTCGCGCAGCCCCGAGGCCACCAGCCAGGCGCTCACCCTGCCGCAGCTCATCCTCGGCATGCTCTCCACCGGATTCGTCCCGGAGGAGGGGTTCCCGGAGTGGATCCGCCCGTTCGCACGCAACCAACCGATCTCGCAGTTCGCGCACGCGATGCGTGACCTCGCCGAGGGCACCGTGAACTCCGCCGCTCTGATCCCGGCGCTGCTGTGGTGCCTGGCCTTCGTGGTGATCTTCGCGCCGCTCTCGATCTGGGCGAACGTGAGGAGACAGTGAGCATGAACCCCGAGACCAGGGACCTCGAGGCCGTCACCGAGAAGATCCCCGCCCTCGACGTCCGCACGACCGGGTCGTCGGTCGTCGGACGACCGCGCGCGGAGTTCCCGACGCCCGACCATGCGGTCACCGAGCGGGGGCCGCGCGCCTACGTCTCGCACAGCCTGCTCCAGGCCAAGCGGCTGCTCACCAAGTGGTTCCGCGATCCGCTGACGATGATTCAGACGGTCATCTATCCGTCGGTGACGCTGCTGATGTTCTCGGTGGTGCTGGGTCGGTCCATCACCGGCGCCACCGGCGAGAATGCCGTCTACGGCCAGGTGCCGATGATCGCGCTGGTCGGCTCGGTGTTCGGCGCGCTCGCCAGCGGTGTGTCCCTCAAGCGCGAAGCGCAGACCGGTCTGCTCACCCGCTTCTACGTCATGCCGACCCACCGCGCGTCGGGCCTGACCGGGCGTCTGCTCGCCGAGGCCGTGCGCATGGTGCTCACCACCATGTTCATCGTGCTCGTCGGGTTCGCCATCGGCTTCCGATTCGACCAGGGCCTGCTCCCCGCGATCGCCTTCTTCGGACTGCCGCTGCTGCTCGGCACCGGCTTCGCGACGTTCGTGACCGCCCTGGCGGTGATGGCACCGAAGTTGCCGCTGGTCGAGCTGCTCTCGCTCGTCTGCACACTGCTGATGTTCTTCAACTCCGGCTTCGTGCCCACCCGCGCCTACCCGCCCTGGCTGCAGGGCTTCGTCGCCAATCAACCGATGAGCACCGCCATCGAGTCGATGCGCGGCCTCTCGGCCGGCGGTCCCGTCCAGGGACCGTTGACGCAGACGGCGATCTGGGCCGTCGCCCTCACGGTGGTCTTCGCCGTTCCCGCGGTGCGCGGGTACCGCAAGGCCGCCATGGGTCGGGACTGACCGGGACCGACCGGGCCGGGCCCGGCCGGGCCGTCTTCGTGGTCGATCACACCCATCTGTCCCGATACGCCGAAACGAATCGATCGAAACGAACGATCTTCGTTGTAGTGACGGGTGAAGGTGGTGATGAACCGTGACGAATCGCGACAGGATGCTCCGATCGGTGCACGACGACGAGGTGGATCCCAGTGACCGGTTGGCGGCGCTGCGCGGCGAACTGGACCGCATCGATGCGGGGTTGCGTGACGCGCTGCGGGACCGCCTGCGGGTGTGCGAGGAAGTCGGCCGCCTGAAGCGGGACCACGACATTCCCGTGATGCAGCCCGCCCGCGTCGACCAGGTCACCCGAGGCGCGCGCGAGTACGCCGAGCGCAACGAGCTCGACCCCGATTACCTCGAGGCCGTCTACCGACTGATCATCGCCGAGACCTGCCGCGTCGAAGACCTCCTGGTCGCCGAGCGGCCCGACGACTCGACACGCTCTTGACCCGCGTCCTGCTCGTCGACAACGTCGACTCCTTCACCTACAACCTGGCCGAGTTGCTGGCCGCGGTGACCGGCGAGCGCCCGACGGTCGTCCGCAACGACGTCGACTTCGCCTCCCTCGATCTCGCCTCGTACGACGCCGTCGTGATCTCCCCCGGCCCCGGCAACCCGGAGCGACCGGCCGACTTCGGCGTGTGCGCGCGGATTCTCGAGGAGACGACGGTGCCCGTCCTCGGGGTATGTCTCGGCCACCAGGGCATCGCCGCCGCGCACGGCGGCCGGGTGGTGCGGGCGACGGAACCGATGCACGGACGGCTGTCGCGGATCCGGCACACCGGGACGGGACTGTTCGAGGGCCTCGACCAGCCGCTGTCGGTGGTGCGGTACCACTCGCTGGTCGTCGCCGATCTGCCCGACGAGCTGTCGGTCACAGCGTGGACCGAGGACGGCGTTCCGATGGCGCTCCAACACGCGACGCTGCCGCGCTGGGGCGTCCAGTTCCACCCGGAGTCGATCGAGTCCGCGGGTGGGCACCGCCTGATCGCCAATTTCCTGGGCCTGGCGCGCGCCGCCGCGTTGCCCACCCCGCGCCCGGCCGAACACTCGGCTGCCGCCGGTTCGACTCCGGTGTCGCCTGCCGCGGCACCCCGCTACGTCGTCCACGTCCGAGAGGTCGGCGTCGATCCCGACCCGCGGGCCGTGTACGACGCGGTCACCGGGGGCGACCAGGGACGATTCTGGCTCGACGGCAGCGTCGAACCCGACGCCCGATTCACGATCGTCGGCGACTGCCGGGGCCCGCTGGCCGAGTACGTGACGTACGACGTCGACACGACGACGGTCACCGTCGTCGGCAGCGACGGGAGCACCCGGTCGGTCCACACGCCCTTCTTCGACTACCTCGACGCCTCGCTCCGGGAACGCGCCGTCGCTCCGGACGACGATCTGCCGTTCGATTTCCGACTCGGGTACGTGGGGTACCTCGGCTACGAGCTGAAGGCCGAAACCGGCGGCCAAGCCGTGCATTCCTCGTCCGACCCGGACGCAGCTCTCGTCTTCGCGGACCGGGCGGTGGTACTCGACCACGACGGCCGTCGGGCTTTCGCTCTGGCTCTGGGCGACGGCACCGCGGCCGCCGACGGGGCTGCCCGTCGCTGGCTCGACGAGACGGAGGCGACGCTGCGTCGTCTCCCCTGCGCGGGTCGGATCGCCGATCCCGCCCCGATTGCATCTCACCCCACCGACGCCGGGCTCGACCTGCGCCACGATCACGCGGCGTACGTGGACCTCATCGCGGACTGCCGCAGCGAGATCGCCGCCGGAGAGTCCTACGAAGTGTGTCTGACCAACGTCGCGCACTCGTCGATCACGGTGGACCCCCTCTCGACCTTCGATCACCTGCGCACGATCTCCCCCGTGCCGTACGGCGCTCTGCTGGAGTTCGACGGACTGTCCGTCGTGAGCACCTCGCCCGAGCGGTTCCTGCGCATCGACACCGCCGGCGTCGTCGAATCGAAGCCGATCAAGGGCACCCGGCCCCGAGGGGCGACGGCGGGCGCCGACGCCGCGTTGCGCGACGAGCTGCTCGCGTCCGAGAAGGACCGCGCGGAGAACCTCATGATCGTGGACCTCGTGCGCAACGATCTCTCGCGGGTCTGCGCGACCGGGTCCGTGCACGTGCCGGTGCTGTTCGGCATCGAGAGCTACGCGACGGTCCATCAGATGGTGTCGACGGTGCGCGGCACGCTCACCGACGCGTCGGCGGTGGAGTGCGTGCGGGCGATGTTCCCCGGCGGCTCGATGACCGGGGCGCCGAAGGTGCGGACGATGGAGATCATCGACCGTCTCGAAGCCGGTCCGCGCGGGGTGTACTCGGGCAGCGTCGGCTACCTGTCGCTGAACGGAACGGCCGACCTGTCGATCGTCATTCGCACCCTGGTGGTGACGCCGGACGGCGCTCGCTTCGGCATCGGCGGCGCCATCACCGCGCTCTCCGATCCCGAGGAGGAGTTCGAGGAGACGCTGGTCAAGGCAGCCACGATGGGCCGCGCCCTCGCTTTCGCCCCCGTCCACACCGCGCCGCCGCCGGCCGCGCACCGTCCGGCGCTGCCGCGACGGCGGCGGCCCGCGGTCCGTCAGCAGCACACGTAGATGACCGACCACGTGGCCGTCGTCGGTGGAGCCGGGGCGGTGGGAACCCTCTACGCCGACGCGTTCGCCGCCGCCGGACGCACCGTGTCCGTGATCGACTCCGCGACGGAACCCGAGAGCGACGTACGACGACCGGACGCGCGTACGTCGGCGACGCTCGGCGCGGCGGACGTCGTGATCCTCGCGGTACCCGAGTCGGTGGCCCTCGCCGCGGTCCCGGTGCTGGCGACCGTCGCGGCGCGGGCCGTCGTCGTGGACACGCTGTCGGTCAAGTCGGGAATGGCCGAGGCCGTCGCCCGCTCGGCGCTCGCCGAGGCCGTCGGACTCAACCCGATGTACGCCCCCTCGCTCGGGATGGACGGCCGGCCGACGGCGGCAGTCGTCTACCGCGACGGGGCGCGCGTCGACGCAGTCCTGGACGTCGTGGCCGCGCGTGGCCCCGTGGTCCGGGTGTCCGCCACCGACCATGACCGGGTGGTGGCGTCGACCCAGGCGCTCACCCACGCCGCGATCCTGGCGTTCGGCACCGCCCTGGGCGAGTTGGGCGTGGACCCGGAGGTCGCGGCCGCGCTCGGACCGCCGCCGTTCGCGACGGCGACGGCCCTGCTCGCCCGCGTCGCCAACGGCACCCCGGAGGTGTACGCCGATGTGCAGCAGGGCAATCCGTACGCCGGTGAGGCCAGGTCCGCACTCGGCCGCGCCGTCGCCACGGTCGACGCGTCCTGCCGCGACGTCGCCGCGTTCACCGCACTGCTCGACGACGCCCGCGCCGCCCTCGGTCCGGAGCTGACGTCCGCCTCGACGCGGTGCGCCCACCTCTTCGACCTACTCCGGACCGCGCCACCGCGCGAGACGAATCAGGAGGACCCCTCGTGACCACCGAGACGATCACCGGCACCGAGCTCGACACCGCGTCCGCACCGTCCCTGTCCCCGCAGACTCCCGTCGAGAACGCCGTCGTCGAGCGCCTGCGCGGCAACTGGAGTCGACGCGCCGCGGTGAAGAAGGCGGACCCCGACTGGGCCGGCCTGTTCGATCCGGACAAGCACGACTACCCGGATGCCCTGATCCCGTTCGGTCGTCATCCGATCTATCGCGCGCTGAGCGACGAGCAGCGGCACCGCATCCGGGCCGCGGCGTGGATCGCGTTCAACAAGAATGTGATGGACGTCGAGCAACACGTCGTCAATCCCGGCTTCGCCCTGCTCGCCCGCGACGTGTTCGACACCGGGATGGGCGATTCCCTGGCCGTCGCGGTGACCCAGGCGATGGTCGACGAGCAGTACCACACCCTGATGCACCTGCAGGCCAGCGCGCTCACACGGCAGGAGCGGGGTCTCGCGCTCGCGGACCGAGATCTCCCGGCTCCCACCACCGTTCGCCGGCTGCGGGCCGAGCTCGCCGCCGCGGACTCCGAGCGCGACGCGGCCCTGATCGGCCTCGCTTACACCACCGTCGCCGAGATCTCGATCACGTCCTACCTCGCACTGATCGAGGACGGACCGGAGATCCAGCCCGTCAACCGCGCCACGGTCGCACTGCACGAGCGCGACGAGCACTGTCACGCGTCGATCGCCGGCGAGATGGCCGTGGTGGTGTATGCCGCTCTCTCGGAACGGGATCGCGCGTTCTTCCAGGACGCCCTCGACCGCGCGATGGACGCGTTCTCCGCGAACGACATGACGACGTGGGAGCGCATCCTCGACCTCGAGGACGTGCCGGACCGCGACCGTATGCTGCGCGAGGTCGCGGCGGACGCGACGCGGGAACCGTTGCTGCAGGACTACTCCGGGATAGAAAAGCTCCGGCGCAGTCTCGCCGCCTGCTGAGCTCGCACGTCCCCGGCGTCCTCTGCGGACGCGGTCACGCCGACACCCGGTGGTGGGTCACCGACACGGTGGCCTCGGTGGGACCGTAGAGATTGTGCATCGTCGGGCCGTCGGGTCCGGTGGCGGCCCGCACGGCGTCGACGAGACCGGCCGGCAACGCCTCACCGATGCAGAGGATGTCGCGCACCGAGGCCAGCGCGTCGCCGACCCCCGACCGGTCGTGCGCGAGGAACGACGCGAGCAGCGAGGGCACGAAGGTCAGCGTCGTGACGCCGTGCCGCCGCACCGTGTCGGCCAGGATCGCCGGGTCACGATCGCAGTCGGGCGGGCCGACCACCAGCCTCGCTCCCCCGATCATCGGCCACCACAGTTCCCACACGGAGAGGTCGAAGGTGACGCGGGTGCGCCAGAGCACCGCGGAGTCCGGCGTCGACGGGACGACCGAATGCAGCCAGAGCAACTGGGCCGCGACGGCGCCCTGCGGGACGAGAACGCCCTTGGGTGCACCCGTGGAGCCCGAGGTGAAGAGAACGTACGCCGGATGACCCGGTGTCGCGGACATGCCGGTGCCCCAACGCCGTTCGGCCGCGCGCACGCGGCGCCGACGATCCTCGGGCCACGACGGGTCGACGGGCAGATACGCCGCCCCGGTGGAGACGATCGCCTGCACCTCCACGAGGAAGTCGACGGTGCGCTCGGCGTCGACCGCCACCACGGATTCAGGGCCCACGCCGTCGGCGACCAGCTCGTCCCGACGGGCCCGGACGAGGGCACCGAGCTCGCCGTAGGTGAGCTCGCGGTCCCCGTCGACCACGGCCACCCGGTCGGCGTACGTGCGGTACGACGCCGCGAGCAGGTCGGTGAGCGTGAGCGGCGGTGTCGTGGATTCCGCGCCGACCGCCAACAGAGCGGCCTCCTCGGCCGGCGCCATCAACGGTGCGTCCCCGACGGGTCGCGCCGGGTCCGCGACCAGCGCCGCGAGCAGCACGGGAAGGGACCGCGCCCAGGCGTGCGCGGTGGCCTCGTCGAACACGTCGGTGGCGTAGGTCAACGCTGCCGTCATCCCGGCCGGATCGTCCTCCCCACCGCTGGATTCCGCGACGACGAGATGGAGGTCGTACTGCGACGTGCCGGGATCGACGTCGAGCGGCGTGAACTCGACGCCCTCGACCGTCGCCGACGGCCGCTCCAGGTTCTGGTACGAGAGCATGATCTGGAACAGCGGGTGATGCGCGGTGGATCGCACCGGGTCCACCGCGTCCACGACGCGCTCGAACGGCAGCTCCGCGTGGCCGAAAGCGTCGAGGTCGCTGCTGCGGACGGACCGGACCACCTCGTCGAACGCTCGACCGAGATCGATGCGACTGCGCAGCACCACCGTTCCGACGAACATCCCCACCACGTCGTCGAGCAGCATGTCGCCGCGGCCGGCGACCGGAGTGCCGATCACGATGTCCGTCTCCCGCGACCACCGAGCGAGAAACACCGCCAGAGCCGCGTGGACGACCATGAACGGGGTGGCGCCGGTCGCGGCGGCGAGGCGCTCGACGCCGCGCCGGGTGTCGGCGGAGAACACCACCGGCACCGTCCCCGCACGGAGCGACGCGACCGGGGGGCGTGGGCGATCGGCGGGCAGGATCGGGGCATCCGGCGCACCGGCGAGATGGTGCCGCCAGAATCGAACGTGCGCGGCGGCCTCGCTGGTGGGGTCGGCGTCGTCACCCAGCCGAGCCCGCTGCCACACGGCGACGTCGGCGTACTGCACCGGTAGCGGCGCGACATCGGGGGTGGTTCCCACCGCTCGGGCGGCGTACGCGGTCAACAGGTCTCGCACCAGCGGCCGCATCGACTCCCCGTCGAGCGCCACGTGATGCACGACGAGCGCGAACAGGAAGTCCTTCTCGCCCAGGCGCCACAGTCGTACCGCGATCGGCGGTGCGAGGGTGACGTCGAAGCGCGTGCCGACGATCTCGACCACCTCGTCGTGCGGGTCGCCCGTCACCTCGATCGGATCGAGGTGCACCGGAACGGCATCCGGCGCCAGCACCTCCTGGTAGGGGCCCTCGTCGGAATCGGGATACCGCGTCCGGAGGATTTCGTGACGGGCGACGACGTCGCGGACCGCGTCCTCGAGAGCCGCGACGTCCACCGGCCCGGTCATCCGCGTGACCAGCGGAACGTTGTACGCGGTGGCTGCTCCGTCCGACCCCGGTCCGGTCACGTCGAAGCGATTGGCGAACCACATCCGGGCCTGCGCGTACGACAGAGGCGGTCGCGCGGGCCGCGGCAGCGAGCCGAGGGCAAGATCCCGACTCTCCGAATCGATGTCGGCTTCCGGCGCGGTGAGGTACGCCGCCAGCGCGGCGGCGGTCGGCCGATCGAAGACCGCCCGGACCGGGACGCGCCGACCGAACTCACGCCCCAGCCGCGACGCCACCCGCGTGGCGCCCAGCGAGTCGCCACCGGTGCGGAAGAAGTCGTCGTCGATGCCCGTCTCGGTGCCCCCGGTGACGGCAGCGAACGCGGCGAGCACCGCGCGCTCGGCGTCGGTGCTGGGAGGTCGGCCGAGGTTCTGGAGACCGGGGCCGACCTCGGGGTCGGGAAGAGCCACCGTGTCGACCTTGCCGTTGGGCGTCAATGGAAGTCGTGGCAGCAGCGTCACGGCGGACGGCACCGAGGCCGGCGGCAGGTCCGCCGCGAGCAGCGCTCGCAATTCGTCGGCGCTCCGTTGCCTGCGGTCGACCGCGTAGGTCACCAGCACGGTGTCACCCGACGGTGCGGCTCGGGGAACCGTCACGGCGGCCTCGACCCCGTGACGCTGCGTCAGCACCGCGTCGACCTCGCTCGGCTCCACCCGGATGCCGCGGATCTTCACCTGGGTGTCCACTCGGCCGACGTACCGCAGCACCGGGGCCGCGGCGTCGGTGGCGACGACCGCGCGGACCAGATCGCCGGTTCGATACATTCGGGACCCGTTGTCGGAGTACGGATTCGGAACGAAGCGCGAGGCGGTGAGGGCGCTGCGGCCGTGGTAGCCCCGGGCGAGACCGTGTCCGAGGAGGTAGAGCTCCCCGACCGACCCCAACGGCACGGGCTGCAATCGCGCATCGAGGACCAGGGCGCCCATACCCGTGACAGCCCGACCCACCGTCACGGCCGCGCCGGGTCGCGCCGGTTCCGAGAAGTGGCTCGCGACCGTCGCTTCCGTGGGCCCGTACGCGTTCACCAGTCGGATACGGTCCGCCCAGGCATCCCGCACGCCGGGCGACAGCGGCTCCCCGCCCACCGACGCCATCTCGAGCGACGGCAGGCGGTCGGGATCCAGGGTGGCGAGCACGCCCGGGGTGGTCGACAGGTGTGTGACACGCTGCGCCGCCAGCAGATCCGCCATCTCGTCGCCACCGACGACGTCCGGTGGGACGACGACGAGGGTGGCACCGCCGAGGGCGAACACCAGCATGTCCATGACGTACGGGTCGAAGCTCGGCGATGCCGTCTGCGCCGGCCGCGACCCCACCTCGGTGGCGAATCGGCCGCGGGTCTCCGCGGCGAGCCCGGTCAACCCGGCGTGGGTGACGACGACACCCTTGGGCGTACCCGTCGATCCGGACGTGTAGATGACGTAGGCGGCGGAGTCGGGGCGAATCGTCCCCCGGCGCTCCAGGTCGGTCACCGGGCCGATCGCCTCCGAGTCGGAGTCCCGCTCGGACTCCGACCGGGTGACGTCGAAGGCTGTCCAGGCCACGTCCGCCGGCAGCTCGGCTCGCCGGGACTCGGCGCAGAGTCCGAGGCGCACACCGGAATCGGAGACCATGAAGGCGAGCCGGGCCGGCGGATAGGACGCGTCGAGCGGCAGGTAGGCCGCACCGCTGGCTGCGACGGCCCACACCGCCACCACCATCTCCACCGACCGCGGGAACGACAGGGCCACCACGGTCTCGGGGCCGGCCCCGCGCGCGACGAGCGACCGCGCCAGAGTCGACGCTCGCGCCGCGAGTTCGCGGTAGGAGAGGGTGACGACGCCGTCGGTGACGGCCGGCCGATCCGCGTGCCGCGCAGCCGCGTCGAACAGCAGGTCGGGCAGGACACCCGCACCGACCCCGACGGGTCCGCGCAGGGAGGCGATCAGGCGCCGCCGACCGTCGGACCCGAGCACGTCGAGGTCGCCGATCGGGGTGTCCGGCGCGGTCACCCCGACCTCGAGGACCCGGGTCACGACGGACAGGGCCGACGCGACGGTGGGCGCGTCGAAGAGGGCGGCCGAGTACACCATCGACAGGGCGATACCGGCCGGTCGACCGGCGTCGTCGACGCCGGCCTCGGCGGTGAGCAGCACGTCGTCCTTCGGGGTGCCGACCGCGCCGTCGAGGACGGACACCCGCAGACCCGGGAGCGCGACGTCGATCTCGGATGTGGCGGCGCGATAGGCGAATCCGACGCGGTGGACCGGTGCGTCGGCCCGCCCGGTTCGGGCGACGACCCAGTCGAAGGGCACGTCCGCGGCGTCGTACGCCGCGAGCGTCGTGTCGCGGACCCGCCGCACGACGTCGGCGAAGGTGTCCTCGGGGTGCATCCGCACCCGCACGGCGACGGTGCCGACGAACATGCCGACGACCGTGGCGAGCGCCGGATCCGTCCGGCCCGCCGTGGCGACGCCGACGGCCAGGTCGGACGAGCCGGACCAGCGGCCGATGCCGACGGCGTGTGCCGCGAGCAGCACCATGTGCTCGCTGACACCGAATCTCCGCGCACAGGCGTCGATCTCGCGGTGCAGCGCAGCCGGAACCGCGCCGCGGACCTCAGCGGCCGTCGGCGTCCCGGCTCGCTCGCTCGGCAGCCGATCGACGGGCAGCGCCAGGTCGGTCGGCAGACCGTCGAGCGCCCGATCCCAATGCTGCAGTTGCCCGGTGGCGTACGGCGTCGGCGCATCGGGGGTGCCCAGCAAGGCCCGCTGCCAGCGTGCGTAGTCCACGTAGGCGACGGGCCGGTCGGTCCACGCCGGAGCCTCGCCGCGCGACCGCGCGGCGTAGGCGGTGACCAGATCGGTGACCAACGGCGGCAACGACTCTCCGTCGACGACGAGGTGATGGACACACACCACGAGCACGTGGTCCGAGGCCGAGAGACGCAGCAACGTCGCCCGATACAGCGGTCCGGCGGTGACGTCGAACGGCTCGGCCACCACGCGGGCGACCTCGTCCGCGACCGACTCGGCGGACACCGCACGCGGCTCGAGTTGCGTTCGCGGAACCTCGAGGAACTCGATGTAGGGCCCGTCGTCGTCCTCGGGGAATCTCGACCGCAGACTCTCATGCCGGACAGCGAGATCCGCCAGTGCCGCGGCGAGCGCATCGACGTCGAGGTCCCCCGTCAAGCGCAACACCAACGGCACGGTGTAGGCGGAGGAGTTCGGCTCGAGCCGAGAGAGAATCCACAGCCGCACCTGAGCCGGCGCGAGCGAGAGCCGTTCCGGCCGCGGCGTGTCCGCGATGTCGGACAACCGGGGCACGTCGGAGTCGGGGCTTCGACCGGAGTCCAGGCGGTGCGCCAGCGTCCGCGGTGTGGGAGCGTCGAAGATGTCCGCCACGCGCAGACGTCCGAGACCCGCCGCGTTCAACCGGGCGACCGCCTTGGTCGCCACGAGCGAGCTTCCGCCCAGATCGAAGAAGCTGCTGTCGTACCCCACCACCGTGGTGCCGAGCAGGTCGGCGAACACCGTCTGCACCAACTCCACGGTCGACGACCGCACGTCCAGCGCGGTGTCGGCATCGCGCGCGGGGCCGACCTCCACCGCGGGCAGCCGACCGGGGTCGACCCGCCCGCCGAGGCCGAGCGGCAGCGCGGTGATCAGGACGGTCGCGTCGGGGCGGGCGTAGTCGGGCAGGTCGTCGCGAACGGCGGCCCGGACGTCGTCGTCGGAGCGTGCGCCGGACGACCGTAGATAGGCCAGGAGCACCGTCCCGGTCGCGGGATCGTTCCGCACGACGACGTGCGCGTCGAGGACGCCGTCCACCGCGCGCAGCCGAGCGACGGTGTCCGCGACGTCCACGCGGACACCGCGACGCATCGCGATCTCGCTGCCGGTGACGGTCACGGCGCCGGACCTGTCGACCGTCGCCCGCACGCCCGTGTGCAGGGACCGACCGCCGTCCGCGGCAGCGACCAGGCCGGACGCCGTCGTCGCGGCCGTCGTCGCACCGCACGCCACGGCGTCGCCGACGGCGTACAGGTCGCCGACCACGCCCGCCGGGACGCGGCGCAGCCGGCGGTCGAGCACCGCGGCGGAGTCGGCGGCCAGCGCGCCGAGTACCCCGGGCACCAGGTCGACCGACCGCACTCGGTCGGTCGCGACCGGCCCCGGCGCATCCGTCACCACCGAGACGTCGCACCCGTCGAGGTCCGGCAGCTGGTGGGCCGTGGCGGCCACCGCCGCGATGCCGTCGCGCCGGATCTGCTCGGCCACCGAGACCGATCGATCCACCACCACGATGCCGACGCCCGACAGCAGAGGTCCCCAGAACTCGACCGGAGCCCACCGCTCGTCGGCCGCGTGCCACCACAGCACCGGTCCGGCGACGGTGTCCCACACCGACCGGCATCCGGCCAGGACCGCCGCGTCGTCGTAGAGGTGGACCGCTTCTCCGTCCACCACGGCGAGCACGCTCGGCGGGAGGACTACGCCCGGCGCGAACCCCTCGCCCGCCGGCGACCCGTGAACGAGACACGCCCCGGCGAGCACAGCGGCCACGGCGTCGATCACCGCGTCCACACTCTCGACGGTCGGGGCGACGACGACCGACTTCCGGCGGTCTGCGAGGACCGTCGCGCGCTCCCACATCTCGCCGTAGGTCACCACGGTCGACCCGTCGCGAATCGCCGGTCGAGCCGGGTCGACGTCGACCACTCGGCGCAGCACCCGGCGCACGGTGGTCTCGACGACGGCCGACGCCCGCACGACGCCGGGCAGCTCGGCCCCGTACCGGGCGGCGTCGGCCGGAGCCGAGGCGGTCGCGGCCGCCACGATCGCGCCGTCGGGCGCCGCAGCGAAGGTTGGCACCGCCGCGCGCAGGCCCGCGGCCGTCGCGGCCAGAGCGGAGAAGCGAAGTCCGTCGGGACGGTCGGGGAACACCGGGGCGTCGGGGACCAGGCGAGCCGCCCGATCCACCAGGCCCGTCAGGTCGCGTGGTGTCACCGGTGCCGTCCCCTCCCGTCCTGTGGACCCGTCACCTCACAGTAGTGCGCGTCACCCACCCGACCCCGGAACCGTCGTGAGGTCTCACGACGTTCACAGACGACGGCGGTAGTCTGTGGAGTCGTCCGGGGGGTCGACGACCACCCCGCCTCACGCCGCGAACCAGGAGCCGACACCGCCGATGACGTCCACACCCACGCCCGGGAACGGAACGGGGAAGTCCCCGATCGCCGTCGTGGCCGCGGCGGTCGGCGCCATGATCGGCACCATTCGGCACGCCCGCGCGCAGCCCAAGAGGGTCGACGACATCGCGGGTGTCAACGACTTCCGGCGGCGGTCCGTCCGCCGACGACCGGTGGTCCTGGTGCACGGCACCTGGTGCAGCGCGTACGACACCTGGCACACCATGGCGCCGGCCCTCGTGGAACGCGGCTACCCGGTGTTCGCCCTGGACTACGGCCATCGTCGGGGTTACGACACCACCAACGTCTTCAACATGGTCGGCGGCGCGGACATCGCGGAGTCGGCACGCGAGTTGGCCGGGTTCGTCGAGCGCGTCGTCGCCGTCACCGGCTCGGAGACCGTCGACCTCGTCGGGCACTCCCAGGGCGGCACCGTCGCGCACCAGTACCTCAAGTTCAACGGCGGTTCGAACGCCAACGACCCGACGCGGAACCGGGTTCGCTCCCTCGTGACCCTGGGCGCCACCAATCACGGCACCACCTACGGGAACAAGCAGATCGTCGGCGCCGTCGTCGAGAAGCTCGGCTTCCCCGTGGTGGGAACGACCGATGCGACGGTCGGCCCGTCCTACGCCCAGCAGCTGTTCGGGTCACCGTTCATCGCGGCGCTGAACGAGCACGGCGACACCGTGCCCGGGGTGCGATACACCGTGGTGGCCACCAGGTTCGACACGGTGTCGACCCCTCCCAAGGCCACGTTCCTCGAACCCGGGGAGGGCGCCGTCGTCACCAATCTCTGGTTGCAGGACGTGGCACCGGACTCGACGGCCGGGCACATGGAGCTGACCACCGACCGCGCCGCCGTCGGGGTGGTGCTGAACGCCCTCGACGAGTCACAGGACCGTCGGCAGCTTCACTGACGGGTCCGGACGGGCCTGACGGGAGCCCGTCGCGGGCGTAGCGTGACCGTGCAGGAGGTTCCATGGCCGACACCGGCGCACGTACCCCGCTCACCCTGTCCGTGGTCGTTCCCGCCTTCGACGAGGGCGATGCGATCGAACCCTGCCTCACCCGCCTCGCGGCGCAGACCGTGCCGCCCAGTCGGATCATCGTGGTGGACAACGGCTCTCGTGACGACACCGTGGCGCGTGTGCGCCGGTTCGCGGACCGGTCCCCCGTTCCCGTCGACGTCCTGTCCGAGCCGACCAAGGGCACCGTGCACGCGCGCACCCGTGGGTACGACGCCGTGACGTCGGATCTGATCGGGCGGATCGACGTCGACACTCACGTCGAACCGGACTGGGCCGCCCGCATCGTCGACTTCTTCACCGACCACGGCGAGACCTACAGCGCGGCGTCGGGGTTCTGCGTGGCCTACGACCTGCCGTTCCAGGACAGGTTCGCGCGCGTTCATCGATCCCTGTCGGAGTCTGCGCAAACCCTGCTCGACGCCGGCGGCGACATCGACAACGGGCGCCTCTTCGGATCCAACATGGCCCTGAGTCGGGCTGCGTGGCGGGACGTGCGCGCCGATCTCGAGGACTCGACGGCGAAATTCGAGGACCTCGATCTCAGCCTCACGCTCACCGAGCACGGTCACCGCATCGCATTGGTGCCGTTCCTGTCGGCCCCGATCTCGGGCCGCCGCTACCTCACCCCGATCCGCCACTACGTGCGCTATGCGCTACGTGAGATGACGACCTACGACCGGCACGGCCTGCCCGCGGAGAAGCGCAAGGCGTGGGTCCGACTGGCCACGGTCACCATGCCGTTCTACCTGGTGATGTGGATCCCGTTTCGGGCGTACGACCCCGAGCGCGGCTCCTTCTCGATGCGCCGCCTGGCCCGGTCGGTGGTCGGCGCGCGTCGGCTCGGCTGGACCTAGAACGGCAGCCGGGCCGTCACCCACGCGTGTGCGCGGAACATCCGCGACCAATAGCGGTCGGAGCGGTCGACGGCGCGCTGCATGGCGGCCAGCAGGTCGGGCGTGCCGGTGCCCGCGGCCGTCATCGCGTCGATGTTGCGCCGCATCGCGCGGGCCTGCCCGCTGGTCAACCGGAGCGCACCCACGGCGTCGGAATCGATGTGGTGCGGCAACGTTCGGCATCGACCGCCCACCGCGCGGAGCGCCAGCATCGTGCGGAGGCACTTCTCGCACCGGCCGCAGTTGTACGCGCCGTCTCGGTTCTGCCAGCAGACCCGCAGGTGCTCCATCGCCGTCGGGTCCTGCGCAATGCGTGCGATCTTCGTCGGCCTCGTCACCTCGATCGCGTCGTGCTCGAGAACGGATGTCGCTGTCGCCCAGTGGTGATCGAGGTCGGGGTGCGTCCCCCACGGCGGCGTCTGTCCGCGAACGAAGCTGCTCGGCACCAGCACCGTTCCGACGTGATCGGACAGCGCGATGGCGACGTGCGCCATGGCAGCCCCGTGATAGAGCGGACCCCAGGACATGCCGTGCCGGTCCGACATCTCGCGGACGTCGGTCCGCACCACCACGAGGGTCTTGTTCAACGACTCGGCCGCTCGTCGCACCTCGGTCAGCGCCGTGTCCACCAGCGGATGCCCGGGCGCCAGATCGAACCCGACGACGAAGATCAGGTGGGTGATGCGTTCGTCCCGCGTCAGCGTCGAGTAGAAGGAGTCGACCCCGCCGCTGAAGAAGCAGCCCACGCCCGCGGCCCGATCCACGGGAAGCTCGACGACGGGTGCGTCGACGGTGGCCCGGCCCAGGTGGGAGTACCACGACGTCAGCGTCGTCTGGACGCGATCGAGCCCGGCGGCCTGCGTGTCGTCGACGGCTCCGTCCAGACGCAGCGTGTGGCCGTGTCGCATCGCGACCGGGACCAGCAGGGGCACCGCGGACGCCGTGGGGGCGGCGAGCGGGACGTCGGCCGTCGTGGTCACGGTGAAGGCGCCCCGCGGTGTGGTGACGTCGACCGTGATCGTCGTCGGATCGGCCAGGCGCGCCGATCCCCGCACGCCCGTCGAGTGACCGGTCACGGCCGACCCCTCGAAGCGATGTGGGCGCGGGCACGGTCCATCGCGTCGGCGAAGTCGGTCGCCAGCGTGACGTCGGGCAAAGAGCCGAGATAGTCGCGGTGGATGGCCGAGACCTTCTTGTTCACGTTGTCCACCAGGAACACCGGCCTCCCCAGCAGGGCGGCCAGGACACCACCATGCAACCGATCGGTGACCACCACGCGCCCACGTCCCAGGCGCGCGCACGCCGCGTCGAGATTGAGCGCGGTCCGCAGGTCCATGGCGGCGCGCGCCAGCGGGTACGCGGGGCGTCGCAGTCCGGGAACCCGCCATGCGGCGGCCTCGAGCGCCGCAGAGGTCCACCATCGAGCGTTCGCGGACAGCCCCAACGACCAGTCCACCTGTTCCTCGCTCGGCCTCAGCGTCGGGGGCCGGTCCACGGCCTCCGCGTCGCGGCGAGCGAGGACGACGACGTCCGTCACGGAATCCGCCGGCGGCGCGACGTCTGCCCCGAAGGCGAGATCGGGGCAGAACCGAACATCGGCCGTCGGGAACGCGTCGGCGGCACGCTCGGTACCCCGCCGGTCTCGGATCAGGATCGTCAGGTCGGGGTGCTTCTCGTAGACCGCCCTCGTCGCCCGTAGCGCCTCCTCGTCCGTGAAGTCGAACGACTGGGGAAGTTGAACGATGCGGCGGTGAGGGAAGTCCGCCACGACGCGCTCGCGGAACCGCTGGTGCATCGGCCAGCGATCGCCGAAGTTCCCGCCACCTTGCAGCAGAATCGGACCCGTCGGCACGCGCCGTTCCAGCAACTCGGCGTCGTAGGTGTGGGGTGCACAGACATAGTCGACGGAGCAGCCCAGCGCGCCGAGATATGCGAGGGTTCCCGAGTAGATCAGGTGGTCGCCCGCGTTGAAATAGTGCGGGTGGTCGAGCAGGGCGACGGGGGTCCGACCGATCACGGAGCCGAGCACGTCTCGCGTCAGTCCTCTGACGTCATCCACGAACCTGTCGGGCATTCGGGAAACGCTACCGAACGGCATCGTTCGGCGGCCCTGTCACGCCGGATGAGCTGTGACCCATACCACTCCCGTCACATCTGTAACATCGAAGCGTCGTTCTACCTCGCCCGCACCCCGAATCGGAGTACTGCACCATGGTGTGTCGCGCCCGCTCACTGTTCGCAGCCGTCACGGTCGCCTCGGCGGTCGCTCTCGGTGGCGGTGTGGCTCAGGCCGACCCCGCTGTGACCGTGCCCGGCCCGTCCGACGTCCCGCTGCCCGGCGCCGCAACCGACCTGCCCGGTGCCGACGACCCGTCGTGCGTGCCCAGTCCCCAGCACCCTAATCCGGTGGTGCTCGTGCACGGCACCTGGTCCAACGCGCGCGCCACGTGGTCCACGCTCGCTCCCGAGCTCCAGGCGCAGGGGTATTGCGTGTTCGCCCTGAACTACGGCCAGCCGGCGCTGCTCGAGCCCGACAACCTGCTGCGCCTGTGGGGCGGCGCCGACATCCGCGACTCCGCGAAGCAGTTGGCGACGTTCGTCGACGCCGTCCGCGAGCGCACAGGTGCCGCGAAGGTCGACATCGTGGGCCACTCGCAGGGCGGCACGATGGCCCGTCAGTACCTGAAGTTCGAGGGCGGCGCCGATCTGCTCGATCCCGCCCGCAACAAGGTGGACAAGCTCGTGACGCTCGGCGCGACGAACCACGGAACGACCTACGACGAGAAGCAGCTGCTCGGCAAGCTCGCCGAACTGGTCGGATTCCCCGTGCAGGATGCGGCTGCCGTGGCGGTCGGCCCGTCGGCCGTCCAGCAGATGGTCGGCTCGCCGTTCCTCGAGGTCCTGAACGCGGGCGGCGACACGATGCCGGGTATCACCTACACGGTCGTGGCCAGCCACAACGACACCGTCTCCACTCCGCCCGAGAACACGTTTCTCGCTCCCGGACCGGGCGCCACGGTCTCGAACGAGTGGGTTCAGGACGGGTGTCCCGGCGCAGCGGTCGATCACATGGGGCTGACCTCGGAGCCGGCCGCAGCTTCGCTGGTCCTCGAAGGCCTGGACCCTTCCTTCGTCGCCGATCGTCCGGCGTCCTGCTCGACCGGCGAGTGATCGGCCGAGTTCTGCACGAGACGGTTTTTTCCGGGCGCTTCCACCGACCGGCCGCGCCCTCGAACCAAACTCGGCCAGCCGTGCAGGGCACGATTCCCCACGAGAACCGACCATCGTCTCGAATCATGGCCGTGCCCTGGGTTTTTCGCCCATCGCCTCCGACCTTCGCGTCATCGACCATCGGTAGAATAGGCCGATCGGTCTGTAACGGCCGTTCCGATCAGGAGAGGGGCGCGGGGCGTGAGGCGCGACGTGGGCCGAGATGTGTACGAAGCTAAGGGAGTGAACGAACGCAGCGCGTTGGGGAACTCGGACCATGTGCCCGTGACGGACGAACGGCATCCGCGTCGCCTCCACTACTGCACCGACGGCGACGGCCCCATGACGGTGCTTTTCGAAGCCGGACTCGGTAAGTCGCGTTCGACCTGGGCCCTCACCCAACCTCTCGTAGCGCGGTTCGCCCGGACTGTGGTCTACGACCGCGCCGGACTCGGCCGCAGCGAACCCGCGACCGCTCCTCGAACGTTCGGAGCGTTGCTCCGCGATCACCTGGCGGTGCTCGATACCGCGGTGACCGGTCCGTGCATTCTCGTCGGGCACAGTTACGGCGGACCCATCGTGCGCCGCGCGGCAGCGGAACGGCCTGACAAGGTCATGGGGGTCGTGCTGGTCGACGAGGTGAACGAGAGTGCGGGTGCCGACCTTCTCCGACGCGCCATGACGGGCGCGAGTGCGCTGTACGGCACCCAGGTCTGGTTGGCGCGCACGGGGCTGCTCGGACGGGCCCTCCGCCGGACCTATTTCCGGACGCTCGACGGCGACGCTCTTCGCGAAGCTATGACCGAGTCGGGTCGCGTCGGCGCCGCCAAGGCGGCTCGCTCGGAATGGCGAAACATGATTCCCGGCATACATGATCTCGAGGCCACCGGCCCGCACATTCCCGACGTTCGCCTCACCGAGATCAGCGCACGGAGGAGTCGCACACCGGAGCAGTTCGAGCGCGACTTCATTTTTCAGTCGCACAAGACGACGGCCGAGTCGGTCACAGAAGGACGGCACGTGTCGTCGAGTTCACGTCATCATTACATTCAGCTGACGGAACCCGAGCTCGTCGCCGCCGAGATTCGGCGCATCTCCGACGAATCGCGCGTCCGCTTCACTGCGTGAGCGATATCGCTTTACGCCCGGTTCTCGGATCACCGCCGAGAATGCGGCCGAGTTGTATCCGGGCGAGTGGACTTCGTCCCGCCCATCGGCGTTAATGGACGACATGACGCGCCCGACCCTGTCGGTGGTGGTGCCGACCTACAACGAGTCGGCCGTGATCGAGGCCTGCCTCGATGCGCTCCTGGCGCAGTCGGACGACATCCACGAGATCGTCGTCGTCGACAACAACTCGCAGGACGACACGGTCGAGAAGGTCGAGGCGCGCGCTGCCGAACACGCCGACGCGACGGGACGGGACCCCGTCGTCGTGCTCCACGAAACCCGGCAAGGGCTGCCTTTCGCCCGCGACACCGGCCTGAACGCCGCGACCGGCGATGTCCTCGCACGAATCGACGCGGACGCCCGCGTCGAGCCGGGGTGGGCGCGTGCGACTCTGGACTTCTTCCACCGGTACGGCGACGTCTACGCAGCCGGCTCGGGAACGTGCACGGCCTACGACCTGCCGTTTCAGGACAAATTTCGGGCCGCGCAGGATGCTCTCGGCCGGACGGTGAGACAGAAGCTGGCCGACGGCATGGACGTCGATGCGCCCAGGTTGTTCGGTTCCAACATGGCCCTGACGCGCGAGGCCTGGTGTCGGGTTCGCTCGGTGACGTCCACCAGGACGGACATCTTCGAGGACGTCGACCTCACCATCTGCGCGACCGAGAACGGCATCAGATGCGCGATCATTCCGGACGCGCGAGCGCTCATTTCGGGTCGCCGCTTCAAATCGGGGCTGGTGTCCTACCTTCGGTACAGTTGGTGCGATCAGCGAACGTTCGCGATGCACGACCGGAAGGCAGAACGACGACGTGCGGTGGTGACAATGCTCACCGTCACGATTCCGTTCTATCTCGTCATGTGGGCACCGTTCCGCATGTGGGATACACGGACCGAGTCCTTCGATCCGATGCGATTGTTCCGCGCGCCGCACGACTGACACCCTGTTTCAGGGGGAATCGCCCGACTCGGCGCCTGTTCCCCTCGACATCGCATTCGTACGGCGGCTGGATGGTGCCGTACCGTTGTACTCATGGATTTGCCCACGCTGTCGCTCGTCATTCCCGCATTCAACGAGGAAGACACCATCGAGTATTTGATCGACTCGCTCCGAGACCAGCTGGACGAATTTCACGAGATCATCGCGGTGAACAACAACAGCACCGACCGCACGGCCGAGATCCTCGAGCGACTCGAATCCGAATTGCCCGTCCTTCGTGTGGTCAACGAGCCCAGGCCCGGTGTGGTCATGGCACGGAACGCCGGCTTCGACGCGGCCGTCGGCGACGTCATCGGGCGGCTCGATGCCGACGCACGGGCGAAGCCGGGGTGGGCGCGGACGGTTCGCGAGTTCTTCGCCACGGCAGCCGAGGACGTCGGCGCAGGTACGGGTCGGTTCGACCAGTACGACATGCCCCTCCAGCGTGTGCACAAGCTCTTCCTCGACGTCGGCTTTCGCCACGACGGCGACGGTCCTCTCGAAGTGCCGACGCTGTTCGGCGCCAACATGGCCGTGCGCCGCAGCACCTGGGACGAGATCAGGCCACATCTGCTCGAGATCCCCGGCATCTTCGACGACCTCGACATCACGCTCTGCATCACCGATGCCGGGCAGAAGTCCGTGCTCATCGACGGCATGAACATCAGCGCGTCCGGTCGTCGAATGCTTTCCAGCGTGTCGAGTTACAAGAAGTTCGTCGAGTACATGCCCGCCACGTACGAGGCCCGCGGTATGCACGAGGAAGCCGAGAAGTCCAAGGCCGCGGTCCGCTCGATGCGCCTTCTGCACCTGGTGTTCTGGATTCCGTCCCGCGCGTACAACCCGGTGTCCGGTCGCTTCTCGCTGAAGCAACTCCTCAGCAAGCACCCGGAGCGAGTCCTGCCGTACGAATCCGTGAGCTGACGTCCCGCAGCACCACCACCGCACGACCCGACACCCCGGACCGCCGCTGCGGTCCGGGGTGTCCGTCGTCTAGGCCCGGTGGCCGGCGAGGACGGCCAGCGCGGCCAGCCACTTCTGCGCCAACGCGTCCACCTCGTCCGCATCGAACACGTCCGGCGGGAACGACAGGAACGCCTTGATGCGCGATCCGGTCTCGTCGGTCTCGGCCATGGACTGGATGTCCAACTCCGCCTGCGCCGGCATGCGATTGCGCGCCACGTCCGTCAGGTCCGGGGTGTCGAAGTCCGGCAACCAGGCCGATCCCCGCAACTCCTCCGGCACGCCCGTCTCGGCCACGCGCCCGATGTAGTTGAACACGATCTGCGGTTCCGCGAACCCCCGCAGCGCCGCCGCGGACTCGTCGTCGAGGTACCGCAGCATGCCGTAGCCGATGCCGTGGTCGGGCACGTCGGCGAAGCTCGCCCGCGTCCGCGCCACCACGTCGTCGCCGCCGGATCGACCGTCGACGATCGCCCCCGGATCGAGGCCCGCCAGATCCACCCGAGCCGGGTACATCGTGGTGAACCATCCGACCGTCCGGGCGAGGTCGGATCCGGGAACCACGGACTCCTCGCGCCCATGACCCTCGAGGGTCAGCAGCGGCGCGGCCGCCGTCTCCCCTCGCTCGGCCCGCCAGGCCGCCACCGCGACGGACAACGCCGCGACCAGCATCTCGGCGGTGGTGGCGGACTCCACCCCACGCGGCGCGAGAAGCGTCTCGGACAGCTCGTCCGGGACGACGACCGTGGTCCGGGTCAGTCGATCCGCCGTGTCCACGTCCGGGTCGAGGCGACGACGGCCCAGAGTCGGATCGTCCGATTCCAGCACCGATCGCCAGTAGTCCAGCTCCCCGCGGCGGTCCGACGCCCGGCGCACCAACTCGGTGCTCCAGGTCCGCCAGGACGTGTCGACCGGCGCGAGCTCGGGCGTCTCCCCGGACGACACGGCCACACCGGCGGAGACCAGATCGGTGACGAGGATGCGCCACGACACCGAGTCGATCACCAGGTGGTGCGGGAGGACCAGCAGTCGACCTGCTGCGGCGTCGTCCTCGGGAGCGAACCACAGCAGTTCGAGCATGTCGCCGCGCTCGGGGTCGAGCCTCGACAGGGCGGCGTCGAACTCGCGCCGCAGCACGTCCGCGTACCCGTCGGTGCCCGGCTCGGACCCGGCCGCCAACGGGATCCGGCGGATACGCGAGGCCAGGTCGTACTCCGTCGCCGGCGGCACCACCAGGGCATGATCCGCGACGTTCACCCGCGCCCGCAGCACGTCGTGACGCTCGATCACCGCGGACAGGACCGCGGTCAGCGCGTCGTCGGTGACCCCCGCGGGCAAGGTGAGCATGAGCGGCATGACGAAGCCCGACCAGTCGCCGCCGCGCTCGACCATCTTCTCCGCGACGGGCGACAGCGGGGCGACACCCACGCCGTCGTCCGCGACCGTCCGAGTGGTGGTCCCACGCGAGTCGACCGCCGCGGCGATCGCGGACACCGTCCGCAGCTCGAACACCTCGCGCGCCGTGAACGCGACACCCGCGGCTCGGGCCCGCGCGACCAGCTGCATCGAGACGATGGAGTCACCGCCGAGGTCGAAGAAGGAGTCGTCGGCACCGACCTGCTCGACGCCGAGCACCTCGGCCACGACACCCGCCACGGTGACCTCGGTCGGCGTGGACGGCGCGCGGTACTGCCCGCCGGACAGCTCCGGCACCGGCAGCGCACGCCGGTCGGTCTTGCCGCTCGCCGTCGACGGGAACGAGTCCAGGACGGTGACGACGTCGGGAACCATGTAGCCGGGCAGCACCCGCGCCGCCGCGTCGGTCACCGACTGTGCGTCCACCGTGGCACCGGCGCGCGGCACCACATAACCGGCAAGCACGGACGCCGCACCGATCTCGTGCACCACCACTGCGGCCTGCGCCACGTCGGGATGGCCGGCGAGCACCGACTCGATCTCCTCGAGCTCGACGCGCAGACCGCGCAGCTTGACCTGGAAGTCGACGCGGCCGACGAACTCGAGGTCGCCGTCGTCGGTCCACCGCACCAGGTCACCGGTGCGGTAGAGGCGCTCACCCGCACCGCCGAACGGATCGGCGACGAAGCGTTCCGACGTGAGGTCGGCACGCCCCGCGTAGCCGCGGGCTAACTGAGCACCGGCGAGATACAGCTCGCCGGCGGCGCCGGGAGCGACGGGACGCAGCCGGTGGTCGAGCACCCGCGCGGTGACGTTCCACGCCGGGTGTCCGATCGGCATGGCCGGCCCGGCGACGACGGCCGGGGTCCCGTCGGTGGTCACGGCGTCGAAGCTGGTCGCGTCGACGGTCACCTCGGTGGGGCCGTACAGGTTGACCACCCGCGCGTCGGTCACACGCCGGACCCGCTCGGTGAGCGCGACGGTCAGTGCCTCACCGCCGGAGAACACGGTGCGCAGCGAGCGCAGGGTGTCCGGTCCGAGCTCGGCCGCGGCGTCGACGAAGAGCGCCAGCACCGACGGCACGAACTGCACCACGGTGACGCCGCGATCGGCCACGGTCCGGGCCATGTAGGCGGGGTCGCGGTGACCGTCCGGCTCGGCGACGACGGTGCGGGCACCGACCACGAACGGCGCGAACAACTCCCACACCGACGCGTCGAAGGTGTACGGCGTCTTCTGCAGCACCACGTCGGACTCGTCGAGCGCGAACTCGTCGATCAGCCACAGCAGCTGATTGACCAGCGCGCCCTGTGTGACCTCGACGCCCTTCGGCACACCGGTCGATCCGGAGGTGAACAGCACGTACGCCAGGGAGTCCGGCCGCACGGCCCCGCGTCGATCGGCGTCGGTCACCGGCGCGTCGGACCGCCCGTCGGCCAGCGTGGCGACGTCGACGTAGTCGACGTCGGCGATACCTGCGGTCCCGGCAGCGGCGATCACGCAGCGCGGCGACGAGGCGTCGAGCACCGCGCGGGTGCGTGCCTCCGGGTTGTCCGGATCGATCGGCACGTACGCCGCCCCGGCGGTCGCGACGGCGGCGAGCGCCACCATCAGATCGACCGAGCGCGGCAGCGAGATTCCGACGCGGTCGTCGGGCCCGACGCCGCGATCCACGAGACCGCGGGCCACCCGGGCAACGCGGGCGCCGAACTCGGCGTACGTCAGCGACTCGCCGGCGAACTCGACCGCCACGAAATCGGGCGACTGCCGCACACGATCGGCCAGCAGATCGGCGACCGTCGTCGTCGGGACGTCCCGACGCGTGTCGTTCCACGTCTCGAGCACGGCCCGACGCTCGTCGGCCGACAGAACGTCGATCTCACCGACGGACGCGGACCCGCGGGACGCGACGGCCTCGAGGATGCGACCCAGTCGTGCGGCGATCGCGGCCACCCGAGCCTCATCGAGGATCGCGGGCACGTACTTCAGCGTCACGTGCAGCGCCGAGTCGGTGTGCGCGAGCACGGTGAGCGGGTAGTGCGAGGCGTCCTCGACGTCGGCGCCCGCGAACTGCATGCCGTCGATGTCGGTGGTCTCGTCGATCCCGGCGCTCTCGATCGGGTACGACTCGAACACCGTCAGCGTGTCGAACAGACCCGCCGTGTCCACCGCCTGCTGGATGCGCGGCAGCCCCAGGAAGTGGTGCTCGATCAGATCCGCCTGCTCGGACTGGATGCGTTCGAGCAGCGCGTGGATCGACTCGTCCTCGTCGAGGCGCACCCGCACCGGGATGGTGGTGATGAACAGGCCGAGCATCGACTCGATACCGCTGATTTCCGGCGGGCGACCGGACACGGTGGCGCCGAAGACGACGTCCTCGGACGCGACGGTGCGAGCGAGCAGGATGCCCCACGCGGCCTGCACGATGGTGTTCATCGTGACGCCGCGCTCGCGGGCCACCGAGGACAGTGCGTCGGAGACCCCGTCGGGCAACACCACGTCGAGCTCGGCGGGGACCACGTCGGCGCCCTCGGCCGGGAGGTTCGGCGCGAGCAGCGTGGGCTCGTCGAGCCCGTCCAGCGCGTGGGTCCAGGCCGTAGTGGCTGCCGCGAAGTCCCGCTCCGACAG
Organism: Rhodococcus sp. PBTS 1; assembly: GCF_001620025.1. Lineage (NCBI taxonomy): Bacteria > Bacillati > Actinomycetota > Actinomycetes > Mycobacteriales > Nocardiaceae > Rhodococcus > Rhodococcus sp. PBTS 1. Next base: position 476,421 of record NZ_CP015219.1, on the reverse strand, counting down.
CCACGTCAGGAAGTCCTTGTACGGCCGGACGCGCGGCAGCACCGAGCCGTCGCCGCGGGCGGCGTACAGCACGATCAGGTCCTTGAGCATCAATGGCATCGACCAGCCGTCGAGCAGGATGTGGTGGTTGCTCACCGAGAAGACGTACGACGACGGGCCGGTCGTGATCATGAGGAACCGCATGAGCGGCGGCGCCGCGAGATCGAACCGGGCGACGCGGTGCTCGTGCAGCAGGGCGGCGACCGTCTCGTCGCGGGTCGACGGGTCGGCGTCGGTGAGATCGACGGTCCGGAAGTCGATGTCGCGCACCGGGTCGTCGAGGTCGACGACCACCTGCACCATCGCCCCGTCCGCGTCGGTGACGAACCCGGCCCGCAGGTGCGGATGCCGCTGGATCAGCGCCGCGGCGGCGGACCGCATGCGGTCGATGTCCACTGCGCCGGTCAGACGCAACGCGACCTGAGCGGTGTAGACGTCGGTTCCGGCACCGGCCGTCCCCTCCTCGCCCGCGAGGACCGAGTGGAAGAGCATGCCCTCCTGCAGCGGCGCGAGCGACCACACGTCCGACAGTCGCGGATACCGCGACTCGAGCCGGTCGAGGACCGGCTGCGTCACCGACACCAGCGGAACGTCGGACGGCGTGAGCCCACCGACGTCGGGACGGTCTCCGTGCTCGGCCAGCGCCGTCGCCGCGGTGACGAACAGATCCGCGAGACGTCGTGCGTCGGCGTCCGGCAGCACGCCCGTCGCGTGAGCGAACGAGGCGGTCAGCACCGGACCCGACGCGGTGTCGGAGGTCGCGGCGTTGATCGACAGCACCGCCGGAACCACCATGCCGGGATCCTGCGCGCCACCGAGCTGTCCGCCGTCGGACGCGGGCTGCCAGCCGAACGCCGCGTACTGCTCGGCATCCGACCCGGACGGCCCGGAGACCCGACCGAGGTAGTTGAACCCGATCTCCGGCGACGGCAGGGCTGCCAGGTCGTCGGCCGTGGCGGTGTTCAGGTGGCGGAGCAGCCCGTACCCGATGCCGCGCTCGGGCACCGCGAGCAGCTGCTCTTTGACGGCCTTGATCGCCGCACCGGCGGCGGGTCCGCCGCGCAGCGCGTCGTCGAGGTCGGCGTCGGTGACGTCGAGACGCACGGGGTAGAGCGTCGTGAACCAGCCCACGGTCCGGCCGAGCTCGGCGGAACGGCCGACGGCGTCCTCCTCGCGCCCGTGGCCCTCGAGATCGAGGGTCACCGCACCCGAGTCCTGTCCGCGCTCTCGACGCCAGGCGCCGACGGCCAGGGCCAGCGCGGTCAGGAGTGCGTCGTTGACGCCGCCTCGGTAGGCCTCGGGCAGCGGTCCGAGAAGGGCCTCGGTGACCGGGACGGGCAGCTCGATCTCGAACCGTTCCGTCGTCGACACCGTGTCCACCGTCGGATCCATCGGCCGCGATCCCAGCTGCGGGCCGGCGTCGGCGAGCACCGATCGCCAGTACGGGAGCTCGGCGACGCGGGACTCCGACGCGGCCTCCTCGACCAGCGCGTGCGCCCACGTACGCATCGAGGTGCCGACGGCGGTGAGCGACGGCTCCTGGTCGCTGGTGACCTGCGCCCAGGCGGTCGCGAAGTCGGGCACGAGAACGCGCCAGGAGACACCGTCGACCACCAGATGGTGGATCAGGATCAGCAGGCGGCCGGTGTCGCCGGCCTCGCCGGACGCGGGGTCGAACCAGACGATCTGCACCATCCGGCCGTCGGCGGGCGAGAGCCGCGACGCCGCCCGGTCGAGCTCCGCCTCGGCCAGCGCGACGAACTCGTCGCTGCCCGGCGTCGCGTTTGTCTCGACGCGGGTGACCACGTCGGCCGGGTCGATCGAGCCGGTCGGGAGGACCTCGAGCGTGTCGACGCCGAGCCGGGTGCGCAGCTGGTCGTGGTGGTCCAGGACCGCCGCGACGGTGCGGTGCAGCGGATCGGCGGTGACGCCCGCGGGGAGGGTGAGGAAGACGGCCTGCGAGAACCGGTCGTACTCGCGTCGGGTGTCCACCAGCCAGCGCATGATCGGGGTGAGCGGCATCGTGCCGATGCCCCCACCCTCGATCTCGGCCAACGTCTCACCGGCGACGGCGTCGTCGGCGAGGGTCGCGACCTCCGCGAGTGCCGCGACGGTCCGCCGTTCGAAGACGTCGCGGGCGCGGAAGAGCACGCCGGCGGCCTTCGCCCTGGTGACCAGCTGGATCGAGACGATGCTGTCGCCGCCGAGGCCGAAGAACGAGTCGTCGACACCGACGCGCTCGAGCCCGAGCACCTCGGCGAACAGGCCGGCGAGGGTCTCCTCCATCGGCGTCGCAGGGGCGCGGTACGAATCCTCGGCCGAGGTGAAGACCGGCTCGGGCAGGGCGCGGCGGTCGAGCTTGCCCGCGGGGGTCAGCGGCACGCTGTCCAGGACGACGATCGACGACGGCACCATGTAGCCGGGCAGCGACGCGCCGACGTGCTCGGCCAACGCCGAGACGTCGACCGTGCGGCCGCGCACGGGCAGCACGTAGGAGACGAGAACGGTCTGTCCGGTGTGCGATCGCTTGTGTCCGACGGTGACGGCGAAGTCGACGTCGTCGTGCCGGCCGAGGACCGAGTCGATCTCGCCCAGTTCGATGCGGTAGCCGCGCACCTTGACCTGGAAGTCGCTGCGCCCCACGTACTCGAGGTCGGCGGTACCGGACTCGGTGCCCGCGTCGACCCAGCGGACGACGTCGCCCGTGCGGTACATCCGCGCACCGGGTTCGCCGAACGGCGCGGCGACGAACCGCTCGGCCGTCAGCGACTCGCGATCGTGGTAGCCGCGCGCCACGGACGGACCGGCGACGTACAACTCACCGGGCACACCGACGGGGACGGGCTGCAGACGCTCGTCGAGGACGGCGAGCTCGACGCCGCGCGTCGGGCCACCGATGGTGACCGGGCGATCCGGTGACATCGGGATCGACGACGTGCTCCAGATGGTCGCCTCGCTGGGCCCGTACAGGTTGAACATCTTCCGGCCGGGCGCCCAGCGACGCATGACCTCGGGCGGGCACGCCTCGCCGGCGACGGCGAGGACGGCAAGCTCGTCGAGACCCGACGGGTCGACGGTGGTCAGTGCCGCCGGGGTAACGAAGGCGTGGGTGACGTGGGCCCCGCGCAGCAGGTGCACGAGGTCCTCGCCGCCTATGATCGAGGTCGGCGCGATCACCATGGTCGACGCCGCGGCGACGGCCATGAGGATCTCGAAGACCGACGCGTCGAAGCTCGGGGACGCGAAGTGCAGCACCCGCGCGTCGGCGGTGAGGCCCATCCGCTCGCGCTGTTCGACGACAACGTTGGCCAGGCCCGTGTGCGTGACCACGACGCCCTTGGGTCGGCCGGTCGAGCCGGACGTGTAGATCATGTACGCGGCGTCGGTCAGGCGCGTCGGGCGCGACGGTGCGACGAGCGGGTCGGCGGCGTCGATCTCGGCGACGACGGCGGGGTCGTCGACGGCGATCCAGCGCACCGTGTCGGGCAGGGAGTTCACCGACGCGGCCAGGGTCAGACCGACGGTGGTGCCGGAGTCGGCGACCATGTACTCGATGCGGTCGGAGGGGTAGCCCGGGTCGACGGGCACCACGGCGCCGCCGGCCTTCGCGACGGCCCAGAACGCCACCACCGAGTGGATCGAGCGCGGCAGCGCGGACGCCACCACGGTCTCCGCACTCACGCCGCGGTCGACGAGGAGTCGCGCGAGACGTCCTGCGCGCGCGTCGAGTTCGCGGTAGGTGACGCGCTCGTCGCCCAGCATCACCGCGATACCGTCGGGATTCGCGGCCACCGAGTCGGCCAGCAGCTCGGCCAGGGTGCGCGGGTCGGCGTTCTCCGGCCCGCGGACCGGCAGCAGCGCACGCCGCTCGGCCGGATCGAGCAGGTCGATGTCGCCCACGGCGACGGTCGGGTCGGCGACGACGGCCTCGAACAGCCACACCAGACGCTCGCCGAGGCGGGCGACGGTCGCGGCATCGAACAGGTCGGTGGCGTAGGTGATGACGGCGTCGATGCCGGCCGGGGACCGGTCCTCCCCCACGTTCTCGGCCAGCGAGAGCTGCAGGTCGAACTTCGAGGTGCCGGTGCCGCCCTCGAGTCCCTCGACGGTGAGGCCGGGGAGCTCGAGCCGCGCCTGCTGGTTGTTCTGCAGTGCCAGCGCCACCTGGAACAGCGGCGAGTGCGCCGTGGACCGCTCGGGAGCGATCACCTCGACCAGCCGCTCGAACGGGATGTCCGTGTGGGTGAACGCCGCCAGGTCGGTGCTGCGGACGCGGGCCAGCAGGTCGCGGAACGACTCCGCCGGGTCGATCTGCGTGCGCAGCACGAGGGTGTTGACGAACATGCCGACGACGTCGTCGAGCTTCTCGTCCGGGCGGCCCGCGATGGCGGTGCCGACGGCGATGTCGTCGGTGGTCGAGGAGCGCGCGAGCAGCACCGCGAGCACGGCGTGCACCACCATGAACAGCGACGCGTTGTTCCGGCGCGCCAGATCGTCCAGTGCCGCTTGCAGTTCCGCGGGGATGGTGAAGGTGTGGTCGGCGCCGCGCATCGACTGCGTGGCGGGCCGCGGGCGGTCGGTGGGCAGGTCGATCGCGTCCGGAAGGCCGTCGAGTTCGCGCGTCCAGAACCGGAGTTGGCGTGCGGCGAGGGATTCCGGGTCGCTCTCGTCGCCGAGCAGCTCGCGCTGCCACAGGGCGTAGTCCGCGTACTGCACGGCCATCGGCGACCAGCTCGGCTCACCGCCACCGACTCGAGATCCGTAGGCCAGCATGATGTCTCGCGCGAGCGGGGCCATCGAGGCGCCGTCGGCGGAGACGTGGTGCACGACGAGCACCAGCACGTGGTCCTCGGGCCCCGCGGCGAGCAGGCCGGCGCGCACGGGCACGCGCTGCGCGACGTCGAAGCCACCGGTGACCAGCTCGGTCACCCGCGCCAGGATCGCGTCGTGATCGGCGAGGTGCTCGACCTCGACGTCGGTCAGCACACCCTGCTCGGCGAGACCGGCGGTGGTGAGGATGCGCTGCACCGGACCGTGTCCGTCGTCCGGGTAGTAGGTGCGGAGCGACTCGTGCCGGTCGATCACGTCCTCGACGGCGGCACGCAGGGCGTCGACGTCCAGGGTTCCGGTGAGCCGGATGACCATCGGGATGTTGTAGGCCGCCGACGCGGTGTCGAACTGGTTGACGAACCACATGCGGGATTGCGCCGTGGACAGCGGGATTCGGGCAGGGCGGTGCTGCGCGGCCAGAGCCGGTCGGGCCGTCCCCGCGCCGTCCCGGTGCTCGGCGCGCGACGCCAGACCACCGACGGTGGGGGCCTCGAACAGCTCGCGCACACCGAGATCGACCCCGAGCGCCTCGTTGATACGTGCGACCACCCGCGTGGCGCTGAGGGAGTTGCCGCCGAGCGCGAAGAAGCTGTCGTCCAGACCGACGCGGTCGGTGCCGAGCACGTCCGCGAACACCGACGCCACCACGTCCTCGACGGGTGTACGCGGGGCGCGGTACTCGCCGCCGCCGAGCTCGAACTCGGGCTCCGGCAACGCCTTCCGATCCAGTTTGCCGTTGACGTTGAGCGGCATCGCGTCGAGGACGACGACGGTGGCGGGCACCATGTACGTCGGCACCCGCGACCCCACGAATGCGAGCAGTGCCGTGGTGTCGACGACGGCGCCGGCGCGCGGCACCACGTAGCCCACCAGCTGATCGCCGGTGCGCTGGTCGCCGCGGACCGCCACGACGGCGGACTCGACGTCGTCGTGGGCGAGCAGGGCACGCTCGATCTCCTCGAGCTCGATGCGGAAGCCGCGCACCTTGACCTGGAAGTCGCTGCGGCCCACGTAGAGCAGTTCCGAGCGGCCCGATCCGTCGGTCGATCGGCTCCAGCGCACGAGGTCGCCGGTGCGGTACATCCGGGTCCCGGTCGCGCCGAGTCCGGCCGCGAACGGATCCGCGACGAACCGTTCGCTCGTGAGGTCGGGTCGGCCGACGTAGCCGCGGGCCAACTGATCGCCCGCGAGATAGAGCTCACCCGTGACCCCGACCGGCACCGGATGCAGACGGTCGTCGAGCACGTAGACGCGACTGTTCCACTCGGGACGTCCGATAGGAACGGACGAGTACGCCGCCGTGTCGGTCGGCGACACCGGGTGGTGCGTGATCGACACAGCCGCCTCCGTGGGTCCGTACAGGTTGTGGAGCTCGACCCGCTGCTCGCGGTCGTCCGACCCGTCACCGAACACCTCGAACACGCGCCGCGCGGTGTCCGGTGTCAGCGCCTCGCCGATCGCCAGGATTCGGCGGAGCGAGGAGAGCCGGGCGGGATCGGCGACGGCGAGGAACGACGCGAGCAGGGACGGCACGAAGTGCGTCGTCGTGATGCGGCGGTCGTGCACCAGGTTGGCCAAGTACACCGGGTCGCGGTGCCCGTCGGGCTTCGCGACGACGAGCGTCGCACCGACGGTCGGCGCCCACCAGAACTCCCACACCGAGAGGTCGAAGGTCGCCGGTGTGCGCTGCAGCACGGCGTCGTCGGTGGTCAGCGGGTACTGGAACTGCTTCCAGCGCAACTGGTTCGCGATGGCGCCGTGCGGGACCGCGACACCCTTGGGTCGTCCGGTGGAGCCGGAGGTGAATATCAGGTAGGCGGTGTTCTCGCTGCGCAGCGGGCGCACCCGTTCCGCGTCGGTCACCCGCACGTCGGTGACGGGCACGGAGTCCACGTCGAGCGTCCGCACACCGTCGGGCAGCTCCACCGGGCGGGCGGAGGAGGTCAGCACGACGGCCGGTCGTGCGGTCTCCAGCACGTACGCGGTGCGCTCCGCCGGGTGGTCGGGGTCGATCGGGAGATAGACCGCTCCCGCGACCGCGACCGCGTACATGCCGACCAGCAGTTCGACGGACCGTTCGAGAGCCAGGCCCACGACGTCCTCGGTACCGAGGCCGTCCTCGATCAGCCGCGTGGCCACCGAGTGCACCCGCGCCGCGAACTCGGCATAGGTCAGCTCGGTGTCCTCGAAGACGATCGCGGTCCGCTCGGGATGCGCCGAGACGGCGTCGTCGAACAGGCTCGCCAGCGTGGCCGGCGGCAGGTCGACGTCGGTCGCGTTGCGCTCCTGCAGCACCGCGCGCGTCTCGTCGGCCGACAGCATCGGCAGGTCGCCCACCAGCGCAGCGGGTTCGTCGACGATCGCGTCCACCAGCCGCACGAAGCGGTCGGCGATGTCGCGCACCGTCGATTCGTCGAACAGATCCGTGGCGTAGGTGAAGATGGCCGACATTCCGGCCGCGACACCGTCGTCGTAGAAGTCCGACAGGATCAGATGCAGGTCGAACTGCGCGTTGTCGCCCTCGACGTCGAGCGCCTCGATGCGCAGATCCGGCAGGACCAGCTCGCCGCGCTCGATGTTCTGGAAGGACAGACCCACCTGGAAGAACGGGTGCCGGGCGGTGGAGCGCACCGGGTTCAGCACCTCGACCAGCCGCTCGAACGGCACGTCGGCGTGCGAGAACGCCGCGAGGTCGGTGTCCTTCACCGAGTCCAGGAGGTCACCGAACGACGCCCCGAGGTCGATCTGCGTCCGCAGCGCGAGGGTGTTGACGAACATGCCGACGACGCCTTCGAGCGCCTCCTCGCCGCGCCCGGCGATCGGGGTGCCCACGGCGATGTCGGTGGTCCCGGACAGCCGGGCCAGCAGCACCGCGAACGCGGCGTGCGTGGCCATGAAGGTACTGGCGCCGTGGGCGCGCGCGACGGCTTCGAGGCCGCGGTGCGCGTCGGCGGACAGGGCGAACTCGACGCGCTTGCCGCGCAACGACTGCACCGGCGGGCGCGGACGATCCGTCGGCAGCTCGAGTTGATCGGGCGCGTTCGCGAGCGCACGGCGCCAGAAGGACACCTGCGCGGTGAGGACGGACGACGGATCGTCCTCCTCGCCGAGCACCTGCCGCTGCCAGACGGCGTAGTCCGCGTACTGCACCGCGAGCGGGGCGAACTCCGGGGCGTGCCCGGCGGCGCGGGCGACGTACGCCGTGGCGACGTCGCGAACGAAGGGCGCCATCGACTCGCCGTCGGCGGAGACGTGGTGAACCACGAGCGCCAAGACGAAGGTGTCGGCGGCGGTGCGGTAGAGCCGCACCCGCACCGGCACGGCGGCGGTGACGTCGAAGCCCCCGGTCGCCAACTCGTACAGATGGCCGGGCAGGGCGTCCTCGGTGACGTCGATCGGCGTCAGATCCGGGGTCACGTCGGCCGCGGGCAGGATCACCTGCACCGGACCGTCGGCGGTGTCCGGATAGACGGTGCGCAGCGACTCGTGCCGCTCGAGGACGTCCGCCACGGCGGTGGTGAGCACGTCGACGTCCAACGCGCCGACCATCTTCACCGCGAGCGGGATGTTGTACGCCGCGCTGTCCGGATCGAAGCGGTTCAGGAACCACATGCGGGACTGCGCGAGCGACAAGGGAATCCGCTCACCACGGGGGACGCGTCCGAGCACCGGACGGGCCGTGGTGTCCGCGGTGCGGTCGGCCAGGGCGACCGCGAGTTCGGCGACGGACGGGGCCTCGAACAGCTCCCGCACCCCGACCCGCGTGCCGACGACGGCGCCGGCGCGGGAGACCACGCGCGTGGCGGACAGCGAGTTGCCGCCGAGTTCGAAGAAGCTCTCGTCGACGCTCACGCGGTCGAGTCCGAGCACGTCCTCGAACACGCCCGCCAGCGCGCGCTCCAGATCGGTGGTGGGCGCGCGGTATTCGGTCCGCGTGGAGACGAATTCCGGCTCCGGCAGGGCGCGTCGGTCCAGCTTGCCGATGGGGGTCAGCGGGATCTCGTCGAGCACGATCACCGCGGACGGCACCATGTGCGCGGGCAGGTGCTCGGCCACCACGGCCGTCATGTCCTCGGGCTCGATCACGGCACCGGAGGCGGGTAGAACGTAGGCGGCCAGCGCGGTGTCGCCGTCGGGGCCGGGGGCGCCGACGGTGACGGCGAACTCGACGCGATCGTCCGCGGAGAGCACGGCGTCGATCTCGCCCAGCTCCACGCGGAACCCACGCACCTTGACCTGAAAGTCGCTGCGACCCACGTATTCCACCGAGTCGGCGGGCACGTCGTGCCGACCGCTCCACCGCACCACGTCGCCCGTGCGGTACATCCGCGAGCCGGGCTCGCCGTACGGGTTGGCGACGAAGCGCTCCGCGGTGACGCCGGGACGCTCGTGATAGCCGCGGGCCAATCCCGGACCGGTGAGGTAGAGATCGCCGCGCACCCCCCGCGGCACCGGCCGGAGCCGGGCGTCGAGAATCAGCGCCGACACCCCGCGCAGGGGCGCGCCGATGGTGACCGCGTCGCCGTGCGAGAGCGCCGGGGTGATGGTGACGATGACCGTGGTCTCCGTGGGGCCGTAGGCGTTCCGGAGTTTCCCGGACCACCGGGTGGCCAGCTCGGGCGGGCACACGTCGCCGCCCACGACGACCGAGCGGACCGTGTCCAGTCCCGTCGGATCCACCGTCATCAGCGCCGTCGGGGTCATGACGACGTTGGTCACCGACTCGCGGGCGATCAGGGCTGCGAGCTCGTCGCCGCCGAACACGTCGTTCGGGGCGACCACGAGCGTCGCGCCGGCCGTGAAGCAGGCGAGTAGCTCACCGACGGAGGTGTCGAAGCTCGGCGACGCGACGTGCAGGAACCGCGAGTCCGCCGAGACGTCGTAGTGCTCCCGAACGTCGGTCGCGAGGTTGGCCAGACCGCCGTGCGTCACGACGACGCCCTTCGGCTTGCCCGTCGATCCCGACGTGTAGATGAGGTACGCCGGATGCTCGGGTCGCAGCACGGCCGTGCGGTCGGCGTCCGTCACGGGGGCGGTGTTCGCCCCTCCAGCGCCGTCTCCGATCACCGTCAGGGCAGCGGTGAGGTCCATCGTCGCGACGCCCGCCGGAACCACCCCGGCGTGCTCGTCCGTGGTGAGGGCGAGGATCGCGCCGGAATCGCGCAGCATCTCCTCGATGCGCTCCGCGGGATACTCGGGGTTCACCGGCAGATAGGCACCGCCGGTCTTGGCCACCGCCCAGATGCCGAGGATCGACTCCAGCGAGCGAGTCGCGACCAGCGCGACGAACGCCTCCGGACCGACGCCGTCCTCGATCAGCCTGCGCGCCAACGCCGTCGACGCGTCGTCGAGGTCGCGGTAGGTCAGCGTCTCGCCGCGGAAGGTCACCGCGTCGGCCGACGGGTCGATCGCGGCGCCGGCGGTCAGCAGCTCCGCGAGCGTGCGCGTGGGCACACCCTCCGCGCCGCGGACCGGCGCCAGGGTGCGGCGCTCGTCGGCATCGAGGATCTCGATGTCACCGACGATCGCAGTGGGATCGGCCGTCACCGTGCCGAGAATGCGTCGGAAGCGGTCCGCGAACGACGCCACCGTGCGCTCGTCGAACAGATCGGTGGCGTAGTCGAACGACGCCTCCAGTCCGGCGGGCCGACCGTCGGCGTCGACGTTCTCGCCGAGGGAGAGCTGGAGATCGAACTTGGCCGCCTCGAGCGACGTCTCGATCGGCGCGATGCCGAGGCCGGGGAGCGCGAAGTTCGGACGCTCGGTGTTGTTGAACGCGAGCGCCACCTGGAACAGCGGCTGATGCGCGGTCGACCGCGGCACCTTCAGCACCTCGACCAGCCGCTCGAACGGGATGTCCGCGTTGCCGAATGCCGACAGGTCCGACTCGCGGACCTGCGCGAGCAGGTCGACGAAGCGGATGTCCGCGTCGACGTGCGCCCGCAGGACCAGGGTGTTGACGAACATACCCACGAGCGGGTCGAGTTCCGCGTCGCCGCGGCCGGCAACCGGGGTGCCGACGGCGACGTCGTCGCTGCCGGACAGTCGCTCCAGGAGCACGGACAGTGCCGCGTGGATCACCATGAACAGCGAGACGTCGTGTGCGCGAGCGATGTCCGCCAGCGCCGCGTGCGTGTCCGCGTCGACGGTGAACCCGTGCGTGGCTCCGCGCAACGACTGCACCGCTGGGCGCGGGCGATCCGTCGGCAGATCGATCGCCTCGGGCAGGCCGTCGAGAGCCCGCCGCCAGTGCTCGATCTGCTGCGCCGCCACGGACGTCGGATCGGACTCGTCGCCGAGTACCCGGCGCTGCCAGATCGCGAAGTCGGCGTACTGCACCGCCAGCGGAGACCACTGCGGCGCTTGTCCCTCGACACGCGCGAGGTAGGCGGTGAACACGTCGGTGAACAGCGGCGTCATCGACGCACCGTCCGCGCTGATGTGGTGCGCGACCAGCATGAGGACGTGCTCGGCGTGCGCGTCGTCGTCGTTGTCGCTGCCCGAGTTCTCCAGGGCGAAGAGGGCGACCCGCAGCGGAACCGACTCGGTGACGTCGAAGCCGGTGAGCGCCAACTCCCGCATGCGAGCGACGAGCGCGCTCTCGTCCGCGAGCGTCTCCACCTCGAGGTGCGGTGCCACCTCGTCGGTCGGGCGGATCACCTGGTGCGGTCCGTCCGCCGCGTCCGGGAAGACGGTGCGCAGCGACTCGTGGCGGTCGAGGACGTCTCGCAGCGCCGACCGCATGGCGGCGACGTCGAGCGCACCCGTCACCCGCACGGCGAGCGGCAGGTTGTAGGCGGGCGACTCGGGATCGAAGCGGTTGATGAACCACATCCGCTGCTGGGCGAGCGAGAGCGGGATCGTCTCGCCACGCTCCTGCGGTTCGAGAACCGGACGCGCGCCGGTGTGGTCCCGGCCGCCGATCAGCTCGGCCACCTCGGCGACGGTCGGGTGGTCGAACACCTCACGCACGGTCAGGGCGACGCCCAGCGCGGCCGACACGCGGGCCGCGACGCGCGTGGCGCCCAGCGAGGTGCCGCCGATCTCGAAGAACGAGTCGAGGGCGCCGACGCGCTCGGCGCCGGTCACCTCGGCGAACACCGCGGCGACGGCGCGCTCGGTCTCGGTGCGGGGCTCGACGTAGTCGACGACCGGCGCGCCGAACTCGGCGCGCGGCAACGCTCGACGGTCGAGCTTGCCGTTCACGGTGAGCGGGAACGCGTCGAGTGCGACGAGTGCATCCGGAACCATGTAGGCCGTCAGCGACCGGGCGACCGCTGTGCGGACCTCGGCCAGGTCGAGCGTCCATCCGCCCTCGGGAACGACGTACCCGACGAGTCGATCGCCGGCGTTCGGATCCGAATCGATCACCGCGACGGCGGAAGCGACCCCCGGCACGCGCTGCAGGGCGGACTCGATCTCCCCGAGCTCGATACGGAAGCCGCGGAGTTGCACCTGGCTGTCGCTTCGGCCCAGGTAGTCCAGCTGCCCGGCGTTGTTCCACCGCCCGAGGTCACCGGTGCGGTACAGGCGTGCGCCGTCGGACGTGAACGGATCGGCCACGAATCGAGTGGCGGTCAGGTCGCCTCGACCGAGATATCCGCGCGTCAGCTGGCCGCCCGACACGTAGAGCTCGCCGACGACACCACGGGGCACCGGACGCAGACGTCCGTCGAGGACATGCACCGTCAGGCCCTCGATCGGCCCACCGACGATCGACGCCGTTGCACGAGAGGCGAAATCGCGATCTAGCGCGATGTGGGTGACGTGCACCGTCGTTTCGGTGATGCCGTACATGTTGACGAGCCGCGGCGAGTCGTCGGCGTGCTGGTCGTACCACTTGTCCAGCTGACCGAGATCGAGTGCTTCGCCGCCGAAGATCACGTACCGCAGGGACAGATCGTCCACCGGCGCCGACGCCGACCACTCCCGGTCGGCCGCCGCGAACTGGTAGAACGCGGACGGCGTCTGGTTCAGCACGGTGACGCGCTCGCGCACGAGGAGCGACCTCAGATCGACCGGCGATCGGGACGTGAGGTGATCGACCACCACGAGCGTTCCGCCGTACAGGAGGGGTCCCCAGATCTCCCACACCGAGAAGTCGAACGCGTGCGAGTGGAACAGCGTCCACACGTCACTGTCGTCGAACCCGAACACCGCCTCGGTGTTGCGGAACAACCTGATGACGGGCTCGTGGGCAACCACGACTCCCTTGGGACGGCCTGTCGACCCGGACGTGTAGATCACGTACGCAGTGTTCGACGCGTGCAGCGCACCCGAGCGCTCGTGGTCGTCGATGTCCGACGTCGCACAGTCGGCGAGGGCCTCGACCACGACCTCGTCGTCGAGAGCGACCAGGACCGCGTCCGATTCCGGCAGGGCGTCCCGATGCTCGGTCGTGGTGAGGACCACCACGGGTGCGGCGTCGCCGATCGTGTACGCCAGCCGTTCGCGGGGGTAGGTGACGTCGAGCGGGAGATATCCGGCGCCGGACTTCAGCGTGGCGAGCACCGCCACGATGAGGTCCGCGGATTTCGGCATGGCGATGGCCACCAGAGCTTCGGGTCCGGCGCCCCGAGCCATGAGAAAACGAGCAAGCGCGTTCGCGCGCTCGTTCAGGCTCGCGTACGACACGCGGACGTAGCCGTCCACCAACGCGGTGGCCTCCGGATTCCGCCGTACTCGATCCTCGAACAAGTCCACCAGCGTGCCGACCTGTACATCGGCCACCGACGACTCGGCGATGGCCGAGGCCAGCATGGTCGAGAAGCGGTCCGCGAACCCCTCGGCGGCGCCGTCGAGGATGCCGGGCAGCAGGGTCGACAGGGCCACGGTGACCGCCGCCTCCGGCCCGACGCCGACGGCCGCCAGGGTCACGGCCAGCTCGGACGACTTCTGCTGCAGCGCACCGTAGGTCACGTCGGACCCGTTGTGCGAGATCGCGATGCCGTCCGGGTTCACCCGGGCGGCCCGCTCGAGCAGCTCCGCGAGCGAGAGTCCCTCCAACTCCGCCAGGGCGGACCCGAGAGCCGGTGCCGGCGCCGCGGCCACCGGTGTGCCGCGCTCGGCGTCGGTGAGGATGTCGATGTCGCCCACCACGACCCGGCGATCGGCGACCACCGAACGCAGGACCGCGAGGAACCGCTCGGCAAACGTCTCGATCGACTCGTGGTCGAGAATGTCGGTGGCGTAAGTGAAGTGGGCGGTGATGCCGGCGGGGGCACCGTCGTCGCCGAACTCCTCGTGCAGCGCCAGGCCCAGGTCGTATTTCGCGTCGCGCAGGCCACCGTCGACGGCCTGCACCGTGAGCGCGGGCAGCTCCACCGAGGGGTACTCGACGTTCTGGAACGTGAGCAGCACCTGAACCAACGGCGAGAAGGACTTCGAGCGCGTCGGGGACAGCAGTTCGACCACGCGCTCGAACGGCAGATCGGCGTGACCGAACGCGCCGAGGTCCGTCTCTTTGGCCGTCGCCAGCACCTGCTCGAACTCGGAGTCGGCGTCCACCCGCGTGCGCAACGCGAGCGTGTTGACGAACATGCCGACCAGCCCGTCGAGTGCTTCCTCGCCGCGACCGGCGGTGGGCGTGGCCACGGCCACGTCGTCGGTGCCCGACAGTCGTGACAGCAGCACCGCGAACGCCGCGTGCATCACCATGAACAGCGTGGTGTCCGTCTCGCGGGCGAGATCCGTGAGGGCGGACTGGATCTCGGCCGGGATCGTCGTCTCGACGGCACCGCCCTCGATGGACCGCACGGACGGACGCGGGCGGTCGAGCGGGAACTCGAGCAGATCCGGCAGTCCCGCGAGGTTCTCGCGCCAGTACCGCGCCTGCTCGGCGGCGAGGGACTCGGGGTCCTCCTCGACTCCGAGCACCGCACGCTGCCACAGCGCGAAATCGGCGTACTGGACGGGCAGCGGCGACCAGTCCGGCGCGCCGCCCGAGACCCGAGCGGCGTACGCGCGCACCAGATCCGCGGCGAGCGGGGCCATCGACGACCCGTCCGCGCTGATGTGATGGACGACCAGCAACAGGACGTGCTCGTCCGTGTCCCCGGTCCGGAACAGGTGCACCCGCACCGGCGGTGCGGCGGTCACGTCGAAGCCGGCGCTCGCCGCGGCGACGATCCGGCCGTGCAGGTCCTGCTCGTCGGCCACGGTCTCGGCCTCGAGATCCACGGCGGCGAGGGTCTCCTCGACCCCCAGAACCTCCTGGGACGGACCGTCGACCGAATCGGGGAACCGTGTCCGCAGCGACTCGTGGCGCGCCAGGACGTCGGTCAGCGCCGCACGCAGCGCCGCGACGTCGAGGTCGCCGGTGAGCCGCAGGCCGAGCGGGATGTTGTACACCGCCGACTCGGGATCGAGTCGGTTCACGAACCACATGCGCTGCTGCGCCAGCGACAGCGGCACCCGATCCGGGCGCGGACGGGCCACCAGCGGCGGGCGACCGCCGCTGCCGGCGACGTCACCGAGCCGGCGGGCGAGGCCGGCAACGGTGGGGTTCTCGAAGATCTCGCGCACCCCGAGCCGAGCGCCGACGGCGGAGTTGAGCCGCGCGATCACCCGCGTCGCGCCGAGCGAGTTGCCGCCGATCTCGAAGAACGAGTCGTCCGCGCCGACGTGGTCGACCCCGAGGATCTCGGCGAAGACCTGGGCCACCGTGTGCTCGATCGCGGTGGCGGGCAAGCGCCCGTCCGTCGCGTGCTCGAAGTACTCGGGCTCGGGCAGCGCGCGGGTGTCGAGCTTGCCCACGGGCGTCAGCGGGACCTCGTCGATCACCATGATCGACGAGGGCACCATGTACGACGGCACGAACGCGGCGGCGTGCGCGGCCAGGGCGTGCGGATCGGGTGTCGCGCCGGGTGCCGCGGTGACGTAGGCGACGAGGACGGTGTCGCCCGACGGCGCGGTGCGGCCGATCGTCGCGGCGAAGGCGACGTCGTCGTGCGCCGTGAGGACGGCGTCGATCTCGCCGAGTTCGATACGGAAACCGCGCACCTTCACCTGGGTGTCCGAGCGGCCGACGTACGACGCCTGCAGGCCGTCGGGTCCCTGGACCCACCGCACGACGTCACCGGTCCGGTACATCCGCGTGCCGGTCGACGACGACGGGTCGGCGACGAAACGCGAGGCCGTCAGTCCGCGGCGGGCGTGGTAGCCGCGGGTGACGCCGGGGCCGATCAGATAGAGGTCACCCGCGACCCCCACGGGAACGGGCCGCAGCCGCTGGTCGAGCACGAGCGCCGAGACGCCGTCGATGGTGTGGCCGATGACCACCGGACGGTCCGGGGTCAGCGGGGCGACGTTGGAGATGACGGTGGTCTCGGTGGGGCCGTAGCCGTCGAACAGGTGACGGCCGGGAGCCCAGGTCGCGACGACGTCGCGCGAGACGGCCTCGCCGCCGGCAACCACCCACTGGAAGTCGTCGAGACCCGTCGGGTCGAGCGACGACAGGACGGTCGGAGTGAGGAACGAGTGCGTCACGCGGTGACGAAGGATGAACTCGCGCAGCTCGTCGCCGCCGTAGACGTCCGACGGCGCGATCGCCATCGTCGCGCCCGCGCCGAGCATCAGCAGCAGCTCGAGGATCGAGGCGTCGAAGCTCGGCGAGGCGAAGTGCAGCACGCGGGACGACGACGTGACCTCGTACCGCTCGCGCTGGAACACCGCGAGATTGGCCAGACCGGTGTGGGTGACCACGACGCCCTTGGGCAGACCGGTGGTGCCGGAGGTGTAGATGACGTAGGCGGCCGCGTCCATCCGAACGGGACCGCGACGGTCGGCATCGGTCAGCGGTGCCGTCGACGCGGAGACGGCGTCGGCCGGATCGTCCTGTCCGCCGGACGGCCCCGTGCCGAGCACGATCCACTCGACACCGTCGACGGTCGGTAGGTCGGCCAGGCGATCGGCGGTCGTCAGACCGAGGTGGGACTCGGAGTCGGTGAGCATGTGCTCGATGCGGTCCGCGGGGTGGTTCGGGTCGACCGGCACGAACGCACCGCCGGCGCGGGTGACCGCCCACTCGGCGAGCAGGGACTCGTAGGACCGTCGGATGGCCACGGCCACCCGCACCTCCGGCCCGACGCCGCGGGCGATCAGGACGCGGGCGAGGCGAGTGGAGCGCGCGTCGAGCTCGGCGTAGGTGACCTCGTGCACGGCACCGTCGGCGGTCGACGTCACCACGGCGACACCGTTCGGGTTGCGCCGGACGGCGTCGTCCATCAGGTCGACCAGGCTCGTGCTCGCGACTGTCGGGTCCACGGGCGCCGGTGCGCGGAACGGGTAGAGCTCCGCCACCTCGGCGGAATCGAGAATCGGGAGATCACCGACGGCTGTGGCCTTCTCGGAACTCCCGGACGGACGGGCGGCGTCACGATCGTCGGCGGAGACGAACCCGCGCAGCACCGCGGTCAGCCGCCGCTGCATCGCCTCGATCGTGTCGGCATCGAAGATGTCCGTGGCGTAACCGAGGTACCCGCCGATCCCGGCCGGGGCGCCCTCGGCGTCCACGCGCTCGGAGAACTCGAAGGCGAGGTCGAACTTGGCGAACTCGACGTCCACCGCACCCGGCGTCACCGACAAGCCCGGCAGCTCGATGGTGGGCTGCGCATCCGAGTGATAGGACACGATGGTCTGGAACAGCGGCGAGTGCGCGGTGGTGCGCGAGGGCTGCAGCGCCTCCACCAACGACTCGAACGGGATCTCGCTGTGCGCGAAGGCCGCGAGGTCCGCGTCCCGCACCGCTGCCAGCACCTCCGCCACGGACATGTCCTGGCCGATCGGCGTCCGCAGCGCGAGGGTGTTGACGAACATGCCCACGATGGACTCGAGCGCGGGCTCGCCGCGACCGGCCACCGGGGTACCGACGACGATGTCGTCGCCCCCGCCGAGGCGGGAGAGCAGCACGGCGACGGCGGCGTGCACCACCATGAACCGGGACACGCCGTGGCGGCGTGCCAACCGGGCGAGCGCGGCGTGCAACTCCGGGTCGACGTCCCAGTGCAAGGCCGCACCGACTCCGGTGCGCGTGGTGGTGCGCGGGCGGTCGAGCGGCAACTCCCCGACCTCGGGAATGCCCGCGAGTGCGGTGGTCCAGTAGTCGGTCTGCTTCGACCACAACGATTCCGGGTCGTCCGGAGACCCGAGCAGCTCGCGCTGCCACGTCGCGTAGTCGACGTAGGCGATCTCGAGAGGGGTCGCAGCGTGGTCCCGTCCCTCGCGGCGCGCGGTGTAGAACTCGACCAGATCGGTCACCAGCGGCAGCAAGGAGGCGCCGTCGGAGGCGATGTGGTGCGCGACGAACACCAGCAAATGCTCGGTCGGCGACGTGCGGACGATGCGGGCTCGGACCGGGATCTCGGTGGTGACGTCGAACGGCTGCGACGCGAACGCCGTCACCTCGTCCTGCGCCCCGTCCCCGTCTGCCGTGCCACCCTCGGCCTCGACGACGTCCACATCGAGCACGACGTCGTCCATCGGCAGGATGCGCTGCACGGGACCGTGTCCGGTGTCCGGGAAGACCGTGCGCAGCGCTTCCTGGCGGGTCACCACGTCGCGCAGAGCCCCGCGGAGGGCCTCGGTGTCGAGCTCCCCGGACAGGCCGAGCGTGAGCGGGATGTTGTAGCCCACCGACTCCGGATCGAAGCGGTTGATGATCCACATCCGCTGCTGCGCGAGCGAGAGCGGAAGCGGAGCGGGGTCGCCGTCGGCGGTGGTGCGCGCGACGGGCACGAGCGGCGGGCGCGGCGGCGCACCGCGCGACGCCTCCGCCGCGGCCGCGAGGGTGCGGACCGTCGGGGACTCGAAGATGTCCGGCATGGTGACGGCCACGCCCAGAGCGGAATTCAGCCGTGCGACCACGCGCGTGGCCACCAGCGAATCGCCGCCGAGCTCGAAGAAGGAGTCGGTCGCGCTGACCCGCGGGAGGTGCAGCAGCTCGGCGAACACTCCGGCCACGATCTCCTCGGCCGGCGTCTGCGGCGCGACGAACTCGCCCGAGCCGGTGTCGCCGATCGTCACCGTCGGCAGGGCCTTGCGGTCGAGCTTGCCGCTGGCGTTCAGCGGTAGGGCGTCCAGCACGGCGGCCGCGACGGGAACCATGTAGTCCGGCAACGTCGTCCGCACGGAGCCGAGCACCTCGGACGGGTCCACCTCGGCACCCGCTGCGGGCACCAGGTGCGCAACCAGTCGGTCCACCGTCCCGCCGTCGGGCGTCGTCTCCGACTGGACCACCACGACGGCCTGCGCGACGTCGTCGCGCGTGGTGAGGGCGGCCTCGATCTCGCCGAGTTCGACGCGCAGACCGCGGATCTTGACCTGGAAGTCCGAGCGCCCCACGAAGAGCACGTCCCCGTTCGCCTGCACGCGCACCAGGTCACCCGTGCGGTAGAGACGGGTCCCGTCGGCTCCGGCGACGAAGCGCGTGGCCGTCTGACCCCGCAGCCCGCCGTACCCGCGACCGACGGCGATGCCGCCGATGTAGAGCTCGCCGACGACACCACGGGGAACGCGGCGCAGGCGCGCGTCGAGCACCCGGTACTCCACGCCGTCGATCGGGGCACCGATCGGCACGCGGGAGGCGTCGAGGGGCTCGCCCGTGGTGGACATGACGAAGGCGGACGTGACGTCCGACGCCTCGGTCGGTCCGTACGAATTGATCAGCCGCACATCGCTGTTCATCAACGTTCGGTACACGGCCGGGCGGATCGGCTCGCCGCCGAGCACGACGGCACCGAGCCGGAGCAGGGTCTCGTCGGTGTCGGAATCGACGAGGGCCTCGAAGGCACTGGGCGCCAGGTTGATCGCGTCGATGCGCTCACCCGCGGCGTGCGCCGCATCGATCGCGCCGAGAATGGCGGCGGGGTCGAAACCCTCGTCCACCAGGTGGACGACGCCACCGGCGGTCAGCGGGCCCCACACGTTCTTCTGCGTCAGGTCGAAGCGCGGCGAGGAGACCACCAGCGTGGAGGACCCCTCGGTGAGACCGAGGAACTCGCGGTACCAGGCGTAGGTGTTCACGACGCCGGCCATCGGCACCAGCGTCGGCTTCGGTCGGCCGGTGGACCCCGACGTCGTGATGACGTAGGCCAGCGCGGCGTCCGCGCCCGGCGTCGTCCAGGGATCCGGCAGCGGGCTCGCGTCCCCGTCGCCCTCGGCCGTGGCCACGTCGACCACCGGCAGCTCCGCCGGCAGGTCGAGCCCGGCCGAATCCACCACGACGGCAACGGCGTTCACGTCGGCGAGCACCGAGGCGGTGCGCTCGGCCGGCGCGGCCGGATCGACGGGCAGGTACGCGGCGCCCACCTTCCAGCACGCGAGCATCGCGGTCACCCACGAGATCGAGCGCGGCAGCACCAACGCGACCACGGTGTCGAGCCCGGCACCGGACTCGAGCAGGGTGCGAGCGAGGCGCGTCGCGCGGCGATCGAGCTCGGCACGCGTCACGGTGATCTCGCCGTGGCGCAGAGCCGGGGCGTCGCCGTCGGCCTCGACCGACCGGGCCCAGAGCCCGAGCAGCGACTCCGAGGCGACGGCGGCGGCGTCGGCGGCGTCGGCGGACGGGGCCTGCTCGACCGGGGCCGCCTCGGGGGCCGTCTCGACGGGGGCGCTCTCGACCGGCTCGGGAATCTCGATGTCGCCGACCAGGGCGTGGGCATCGGCGACCACCTGGTCGAGCACCTGACCGAAGGCGTCGGTGCCGTCCGCGTTGGGCGGCGCCGCCATCAGGGTGGGCAGCAGACCGGTGAGGACCACGGACGCAATCGCGTCCGGGCCCATGCCGCGTGCGGACATCGGGCCGGACAGCAGCTGCAGCCGCTCGTGGAACTGCGCGTAGGTCACGTCCATGCCGTCGAACGACGCCGCGATCCCCGAGGGGTCGACCTCGGCGGCCGCTGCGAGGAGCGCAGGGAGGTCGCGCACCGTCATCCGACGAGGGGGCAGAGCAGACGGCACAGAGGGCCTTTCGGGCTTGTCGAGAGCAGGGTCGGTTCCGGCGGTGCCGCTGCCGTCGAGGTCGATGTCCCCCGCCACCGACGTCGGGTCCGCGGCGACCGCGGTGAGCACGTGCAGGAACCACGACACGAACGTCTCGATCGTCGCGCGATCGAACAGGTCCGTGGCGTAGGTGAAGCGGCCGTCCAGTCGGGTGCGGCCGTCGTCGGTCGCCGTGGGCTCCAGCGCGACGAGCAGGTCGAACTTGGCGCCGTCGGCCAGCTCGGTCAGCACCGACACCGTGAGGTCGGGCAGTTCGAACTGCACCGGCGCGTTGTTCTGGAAGGACAACATGGTCTGGAACAGCGGCGTGAACGCGGTCGACCGCGGCACGTTCAACTCCCGGACCAGCGTCTCGAACGGGATGTCCGCGTGCGCGAACGCGTCGAGGTCGGCGTCGCGTGTGCGGCGCAGCAGATCGGTGAACGTCGCCGACGGGTCGACGGACGAGCGCAGCACGACCGTGTTGACGAACATGCCGACGAGGTCCTCCGCCGGTCCGGCGGTACGGCCCGCGACGGGCGTCCCCACGGTGATGTCGTCGCTACCGGTCGCGCGGGCGAGCAGCACGGCGAGGGCGGTGTGGACCGCCATGAAGAGCGACCCCTGCGCGTCCTTCGCGACGGCGTCGAGCGCCTCGACGACGTCGGCCGGGATCGAGACGGGAACGAAGTCGCCGTTCGTGGTCCGTCGAGCCGGACGCGGCCGGTCGGTCGGCAGCTCGAGCACTTCCGGCGCCCCGGCGAGAGTGCGTCGCCAGAACTCGAGCTGGCGCCCGGCCGGCGAGGTCGGATCGTCGGGCTCACCGAGGACGCGGCGCTGCCAGAGGGCGACGTCGGCGTACTGCACCGGCAGCGGCTCCCACCCGGGCTCCGTACCGTCCGCGCGGGCTGCGTAGGCGATCATCACGTCGCGAGCGAGCGCCGCCATCGACGCGCCGTCCGCCGCGATGTGGTGCACCACCACGACGAGCACGTGGTCGGCGGGTCCGGCCTGGAACAGCCGGGCCCGGACCGGCGGAGCGGCCGCCACGTCGAACCCGGTCGACACGAAGTCGACGACCGCCTCGAGCAGACGCTCCTCGACACCGGTGTCGCCGCCCAGCAGAGCCACCGGCGTCAGGTCGACCGTCACCTCGGACGCGGGCCGCACGTCCTGGCTGGGTCCGCTGTCGTCGGTCTCGGGGTAGCGGGTGCGCAGCACCTCGTGCCGTTCGACCACGTCCACGACGGCGGCCTGGAGCGCATCGGTGTCCAGCGATCCGGTGAGTCGGACGGGCAGCACGATGTTGTACGCCGGCGACGACGTGTCGAACCGGTTGAGCAGCCACATCGACTGCTGCGCCGGCGAGAGCGGCACGTGGTCCGGTCGCGGGCCGGCGGTGAGGGCCGGGAGCTCGGTGACCGCGGCGTCGTCTGCCGTGGCGGCGGCGACCACCGCGGCGAGACCGGCGACGGTGGGGTTCTCGAACACGTCGCGCACGCCGACGCGGCGACCGGCACCGAGCGCGTTGACCCGAGCGACCAGCTTGGTCGCGACCAACGAGTTGCCGCCGACGTCGAAGAAGGAGTCGTGCACCCCGACGGACGGCAGGCCCAGAACGTCCGAGAAGACCTCCGCCAGAGCGCGTTCAACGTCGGTACCAGGCCCGTCCTCCCCGGTGGAGGTGAACTCGGGAGCAGGCAGGGCGCGGCGATCCAGCTTGCCGGCGGGCGTCAACGGCACCGAGCCGAGCACGACGACGGCGCCCGGCACCATGTGCGCGGGCAGCGTCGCGGCGGCGTGCGTTCGAATCGTCTCGGCTGCGTCGTCGTCGGACGCCAGCGGCGATCCCGCTCGCGGGAGCACGTAGGTGACCAGGGTGGTGGCCCCGGACGGGAGCGGCACACCGAGGGTGACGGCGAACTCGACGTCGGTGTGACGACCCACGGCCGCGTCGATCTCTCCCAGCTCCACCCGGAAACCGCGTATCTTCACCTGGAAGTCGCTGCGCCCCAGGTACTCCACGGCCCACTCGCCGCGGTCCTCGACCCACCGTGCCACGTCGCCGGTGCGGTACATGCGGGCGCCGGGGACGGTGCCCGACGGGTCGGCCACGTACCGCTCGGCGGTGAGGCTACGACGCTCGTGGTACCCGCGGGTGACCGACGGGCCCGACAGGTAGAGCTCACCCGGCACACCGGGGCCCACCGGCCGCAGTCGAGCATCGAGGATCGACGCCCGCATACCGCGAATCGGCGGACCGATCACGACGCGGCGGTCGGCGGTGAGCTCGGTGGTGTTGGACAGGATCGTGGTCTCGGTGGGCCCGTAGCCGTTGAACATGCGTCGCCCCGGGGCCCAGCGCCGGACAAGATCGTCCGGCACGGCCTCGCCGCCCACGACGACCCGATCGAAGTGCGGTGCGGCGGCGGGGTCCACGGTCGCGAGCGCGGCCGGCGTGACGAAGCCGTGCGTGACCTCGTGACGACGCAGGAACGCCTCGAGCTCCTCACCGCCGTACACGTCGGCGGGGACGACCACCAGCGTCGCGGCGGCGCCCGTCGCGAGCAGCAGCTCGAGCACCGACGCGTCGAAGCTCGGCGAGGCGAACGCCATGACCCGCGACTGCGGGCCGGCCTCGTACGTGGCGGTCACCTCGGCCGTGAAGTTGACCAGTCCCCGGTGGGGCACGGTGACGCCCTTCGGCGTCCCCGTGGTGCCGGAGGTGTAGATCATGTAGGCCATCGAGTCCGGGCCCGGCGCCCCGGCGAGCTCGCCGGCCTCGACCGGGCCGTCCCGGTGCGCCGAGAGCAGTTCCCGGGCGCGTGCGTCGTCGATGCGGAACCAGTCGACGTCCTCGGGCAACGGCTCCGCGAGCACCGCAGCGGTACCCACCGAGGTCAGCCCCAGCACCGCCGCGGAGTCGGTGACCATGTGACGCACGCGCTCGGCCGGGTAGCGAGGATCGACCGGCAGGTAGGCCGCACCGCTCTTGACCACGGCCCAGAGAGCGACGAAGTACGCCACGGACCGCGGAATGGCCAGCGCCACCACCGTTTCCGTGGTCGCACCGCGGGCGAGCAGCTCCCGCGCGAGCGCCGACGACCGACGATCCAGCTCGGCGTAGGTGACGGAGTCGTCGTCGGTGACCACCGCGTCGCCGTCCGGGCGGCGACGCACCGCGTCGGCGAAGAGGTCACCGAGCAGGCGTGGCTCGAGCGAGGGCGCCCCCTGGACGGCGGCGACCTCGTCCAGGCGCGCCGCGGGCAGCGCCTCGATGTCGTCGACGCGACGGGCGGTGTCCTCGCCGACCGCGGCGAGGACGCCCAGGAAGCCGTCCATGATGTCGCGGACCTCGTCGGCGCCGAGGCGCCCGGGCAGGTACTTCGCGATCAGGCGCAGGTCCGGGTCGGCGACCGCGACGACCGTCAACGGGTAGTGCGTGGCGTCGCCCGACTCGACTCCGAGAACGCGCAATCCGTCGAAATCCGCTTCACGCGTGAGCGCTTCGCGGTCGAGCGGGTAGGACTCGTAGACCATGAGCGTGTCGAACAGCGGACCCACGCCGACACTCTGCTGGATGTCCGTCAGACCGACGTAGTGATGGTCGAGCAACGCGGTCTGCTCGCGCTGCAGCCGCTCGAGCAGCGTGCCGACGTCGTCGCCGCGCCGCAGGCGAACCCGCACGGGCAGGGTGTTGATGAACAGGCCCAGCATCGATTCGATGCCCGGCACCTGCGGGGGGCGGCCGGAGACGGTGGTGCCGAAGACCACGTCGTCGCGACCGGTGTTGCGCGCCAGCACGATTCCCCACGATGCCTGCAGAACCGTGTTCAAGGTGACACCACGATCGCGGGCGAAGGCGTGGAGCCGCTCGCTCACCTCCGCCGGCACCGGCACGACGTGATCGGCCGGAACCGCGTCGGAGGCGGCCTCGTCGGCGGGGCCCGCGGCCGGCACCAGTGCCGTCGGCTCCTCGACGCCCTCGAGCGCCCCTGCCCAGGCGGCGAGCGAGGCCCGATCGTCCCGCGCCGACAGCCACGCCAGGTAGTCCCGGTATGGACGCACCCGCGGCAGCGATGCCGGGTCACGAGAGACGTACAGCGACAACAGGTCCTGCACCACGATCGGCAACGACCACCCGTCGAGCAGGATGTGGTGGTTGGTCATCGCGAAGACGTGACGGTCCGGCCCGGTGCGGATCAGCAGGAACCGCAGCAGCGGCGGCGCGGTCATGTCGAAGCGCGCCGTGCGCTCGGCGAGCACCGCCTCGCGGGCGGCGGCCTCCACGTCCGCGGCCGTGAGATCCGGATCGGCGGTGAGGTCGCGCTGGGTCCACGGCGCCACCGCCGATTCGACCACGACCTGCAGAGCGGTGCCCTCGTCGTCGACCACGAAGCCGGCGCGCAGGTTCGGATGCCGCGCGACCAGACCGTCGGCGGCCTCGTGCAGACGCTCGGCGTCCAGACGCCCGCCCAACTCCAGCACGATCTGCGTGGAGTAGACGTCGAGGTGGTCGCCCGCCAGCGCCGAGTGGAACAGCAGGCCCGCCTGCAGCGGGGCCAGCGGCCAGATGTCCTCGAGCCCCGGATAGGTGGTCTCGAGCGACTCGATCACCGGCTGATCGACGCGCACCAGGTCGACGTCCGACGGGGTCAGACCGCCGGCGTCCGGCTCGGCCGAGTGCGCGGCCAGGGCGCCCAACGCCTCGGACCACACCTGCGCGAGATCGTCGATCTCGGTGCGCGAGAACAGCGTCGACGGATACTCGAACGTGGTACGCAGGGTGGGACCGTGTTCGCCGTCCACCACCATCGCGGTGACGTCGATCGCGACCTGCACGGGCACGTCGTCGCCGCGCAGGCCGTTCAGCGCCGCGTGTCGCGCGTCCGGGAACCAGCCGCCGGCGCGAATCTCCTCGGGCACGTCGGCGGTGCCGACGCGACCCAGGTAGTTGAAGCCGATCGACGGAACCGGGGCATCGGTATCGATGACCGGCTCGGAGCCGTGGCGCAGCAGTCCGTAGCCGACGCCACGATCGGGCACGTCGGACAGTTGCTCCTTGACCGCCTTGATCGCCGTGCCCGCCGCACCGCCACCCGACAACGCGTCGGCGAGGTCGACGTCCGTGACGTCCAGGCGCACCGGGTACATCGAGGTGAACCAGCCGACGGTCCGCGAGAGATCCGCGCCCGGCACCAGTTCCTCCTCGCGGCCGTGGCCCTCGAGGTTCACCGCGAAGGATCGAGCCGCGTTGCCGCGCCGCCGTTCCCACTGCCCCACCGCGAGCGCGAGCGCCGTCAGCAGGCCGTCGTTGACGCCGCCGCGGAACGTCGTCGGGACCGTGGTGAGCATCGCGAAGGTCACCGGGTACGGCGACGTCACGTCGATCCGGTCGAGGGTCGCCACCGTGTCCACGGCGGGATTCAGTGGGCGCGAGGCGAACTGCTCCTGCTCGGTACCGAGCGCGGTGCGCCAGTGCGGCAGCTGCGCGCGCACGGTCTCGCTCGTCGCCCGATCGCGCAACGCGTGCGCCCAGCGGCGGAACGAGGTTCCGCTCGGCTGCAACGCGACCGGTTCGCCCGCCGACAACTGAGCCCATGCCGTCGCCAGGTCGGGCAGCAGGATGCGCCAGGACACCCCGTCCACGACGAGGTGGTGCAGCACGATCAGCAGTCGGTCGCGCTCCGACTGCTCGGATCCGGCCTCGAGCCACACGAACGCCGCGGTACGACCCGCCGCGGGGTCGAGTCGGGTCAGCGCGTCGCGGGAGATCTCGGCGAGAGCGGCGTCGAACTCGGCGGTGCCGATCCTCGGGGCGAGCGTGCGATGCTCGAGCATCGACCGCACCGGCACCGCGTCACCCGCGGGCGGCACCGTCAGCGACCAGCCGTCGCCGGTGCGCTCGAGCCGAGCACGCAGCACGTCGTGATGCGCCACGACCGCGGCGATCGTCGCGACCACCCTGTCCTCGTCGGACCCGGTCCGGTCGAGGTTCGGCGGCAGATCGACGACGATCGACTGCGCGAACGACGCCGTGAGCGCCGGGTCCGCCGCCATCCACGCGATGATCGGGGTGAGCGGGACCGATCCCACTCCCCCGCCGGGCAGTTCGGCCAGCACCGGTGTCTCGGCCGCGTCGGACACGACCTCGGCCAACCGCGCCACGGTCTTGGCCTCGAACACGTCGCGCGGCGTGATCTGCAGACCGGCGGCCTTGGCCCGCGCGACCAACTGGATCGACATGATGCTGTCGCCGCCGAGGGCGAAGAACGAGTCGTCGACACCCACGCGCGCGACGCCGAGAACATCGGCGACGAGGGCCGCGATCTGCTGCTCGACCGGCGTGGTGGGAGCGCGGAAGGTGGCGCCGGTGTCCCGGAAGACCGGCTCCGGCAACTGCCGCCGGTCGAGCTTGCCGCTCGAGTTGAGCGGCATCGAGTCGATGACGGTGATCGCGTCCGGCACCATGTACGCGGGCAGCATGCCCGCGACCACGTCGGCCAGGGTGGCGACGTCGACGGCCCGTCCGGAGGCGGGCACGACGTAGGCCACCAGACGCTGGCCGAGGTCTCCGTTGTGGACCACCACGACGGCCTCACGGACGGAATCGTCCTGCAGCAGCGTCGCCTCGATCTCGCCCAGCTCGATGCGCTGACCACGCACCTTGACCTGGAAGTCGGTGCGCCCCAGGTAATCCAGCTCGCCGTCGGGGTTCCAACGCACCAGGTCGCCGGTGCGGTACATCCGCTCACCGGTGGTCGAGAACGGGTCGGCGACGAAGCGATCGGCCGTCAGATCGGGACGGTCGGCGTAACCGCGCGCGAGCTGACGTCCGGCGAGGTACAGCTCGCCGGCCGCGCCGATCGGCCGCGGGCGCAGCAGGTGGTCGAGGACGTAGGCCCGCGAGTTGCGGACCGGCGACCCGATGGGCACGGAGATGCGGGGCACCGACGTGATCGATGCCGCCGTCGCGTGCACGGTGAACTCGGTGGGGCCGTACAGGTTGTGGACGGCGTCGACCGACCCGAATCGGCTCCAGGCCTCCACCAACCGCGGTGGGAACGCCTCGCCGGCCACCAGCACCGCGCGCAGCGACGAGCACCGTCCGGGCTCGATCTGCTCGACGAACAGAGTGAGCATCGACGGGACGAACGACGTGGCGGTGACCCCGGTGCGTTCGATGACGTCGGCGAGGTACGCGGGATCGCGGTGGCCGTCCGGTCGGGCGATCACGAGCGTCGCGCCGCGGCTGGGCGCGAACAACTCCCACACCGACACGTCGAAGGTGACGGGGGTCTTCTGCAGCACCACCTGACGCTCGGTGGACGACCCGTAGGTGTCGAACACCCACTCGACCTGGTTGGTGATCGACTCGTGCGCGACGGCGACGCCCTTGGGCCGACCCGTCGACCCCGAGGTGTAGATGACGTACGCGGTGGTGGACGGATGGATCGCACCACGGCGCTCGGCGTCGGAGACCGCGCCCGACGACAGGCCGGACAGGTCGAGGCGGTCCACCTCGAGCACGTCGACGTCCACGCGGTCGGCCGGGGCCTCGTGGTCCGGAACCGTGAACCCGTCGGCGGAGGTCGTGAGCACGCACAGCGGGTCGGCCGTGCGCAGGACGTAGTCGGTCCGGGCCGGCGGGTGGTCCGGGTCCAGCGGGACGTAGGCGCCGCCCGCCTCGAGCACGGCGTGGATCGCGACGAGCAGGTCGAGCGACCGACGCATCGCGACGGCCACCCGCACCTCGGGACCGACCCCGAGATCGATCAGGTGGCGAGCGAGCCGAGCCACGGCCTGGCCGAACTCGGCGAAGGTCAGCTGCGCACCCTCGAAGTCGAGGGCCACGGCGTCGGGGGTCTCTGCCACGCGCGCCCGCAGATGGTCGATCACGGTGCCCGGCTCGACGGTGTCGGCGGTGTCGTTGAAGCGCCCCAGCGTCAGGCGGCGTTCTTCGTCGTCCGCGAGCGGCAGGTCGGCGACCGCCCGATCCGGATCCGAGGACACGAAGGCCTCGAAGAACCGGAAGAAGCGGGCGTGCTGGCGGGCGAGATCGTCCGCCGAGTACAGGTCGGGGTTCGCCTCGAAGTCGATGTTGGTCGACGATCCGGCGACACCCGCGTAGATGTTCACCGCGAGGTCCTCGACGGGACCGGTGGTGAGCACGTGCAGACGGCCCGTGGCCTCGCCGAGCTGGATCACCGGGTGGAACAGCATGATGTTGACGGACGGGCCGAACAGCCCGCGGTCACCGTTGCCCCGACCGATGTCGCGGCGCATGTCCTCGTGCCGGTACCGCTGACGGCGCAGCGCGCCGGTGAGCTCGATCTGGGTGTCGCGCACGAGCTCCGCGACGGTCACCGAGCGGGTGACGGACAACCGCAGCGGGACGATGTTCGACGTCATGCCGCCGGAGTTGCGCAGCTGCGCGGTGGTGCGGGCCGACACCGGGAGGCTGAGCACGACGTCCTCGGTGTCCGTCATCCGCGCGAGGTAGGCCGCGAACGCCGCGACGACGAGCGGCGCCTGCGCGGTCTGCAGTGCGTCGACGGCCGCGTCCGCGGCGTCGCTCAACGCCGGCGGGAGCGCCGCCGAGGCGACGCGGGCGTGACTGCCGACCGGGGCCGTCCGGCCCGCGAGCGAGACGGGCGCGGGCAGGTCCGCGGTCCGCGTCTGCCAGTACTCCCGGTCCTTCTCGAATCGCGTCGAGTCGCGGTACTTGGCCTCGTCCTCGAAGACCGTCTTCACGTCCAGCGCCTTGGCGGGCGGAATCTCCTCACCCGCGGACATGGCGGTGTAGATCTCCGCGATGCGCGTGATCATCGCCATCGCGCCGTAACCGTCGAGCGCCACGTGGTGGATGCGCGAGAACCAGAACCACCGCTGCTCGTCCAGGCGAAGCAACCACAGCGCGACCAGTCGCGAGTTCAGGAGGTCGATCGGAGCGCTGTACTCGCGCCGCATCCACTCCATGGCCGCGGCGGCGGGATCGGCCTCGTCGCGGAAGTCCTGGAGCCGAATGGTGTCGTCGATCGAGCGGTCGACCATCTGGTACGGCATGCCGTCGACATCGAGGATGCGGAGGTACCCGGAACCGAACTCCTTGCCGGCCATGACCGACGCCGCCGTGAGCATCTCCAGGTCCAAATGCCCGTCGACCTCGATGTACTGCGCGATGGTGACCGGAACGTCGCCCAGCGCCTGTTGCGCGAACCACATCCCACGCTGCGCCGCGGACAGCGGGAAGGCGCCGTCCGGGACACGGTCGGAGCCGGCTGCGTTCCCAGCGCTCAAGTCTTGCACCATCCTCAAAGATCATCGACGATCGCCGGTTCGACGCACCGTGTGAATCGGTACCCGAATTCCGACCCGGTCATGCGCACACCGAAGGGTGCACACGACGCGAACTGCAACATGGTCACATCGTTCCGTGGTCGAGTGCCGTTACCGCGAGCTTCGGCTTCTCGCGCCCGCGTGGCCGGTGGTCCTCCTCGTCTTCTTCGCCGTCTTCGCTGTCGACGAAATCTATCGCCCGTCCCGTCGCCCGATCCTGGACGACGCGCCGGTGGTGCAGGTCGCAAGCCCGTCACGAACACGGCCGGACGCCTCTCCGGCGCCCGACCGACGTCCTCCGAGACCTTCCGAGGCGCCGACCGAGCCTACTCGAGCGCACCCGGGAGCAGCGAATCGTGACATCGCACGACGGCGAAGCCCCCGGAGGCGCGTCGTGCCCGTGAGAGCCCACGAACCCCACCGCTGACCCTACCGCTCGGTAGCGACAACGACGTTCCATTAGTGGACCTCATGATCGTCATTCGTTCGCCCTACGCCGACAGATGGGTGAGACGCCCCCCGGAGATCGTCGCGAGCACCGGAACCGACCGCAGATCCGTATTCGAGAGCAGGTGCGGCCACTGCGCGAGCACCGTCAGATCGGCGGCCGATCCCACCGTCACGGCGTCGCGCCCACCGCACGCCGACCGCAGCGCCGCCGACAGCGGGAGCGCCTCGTCCGGCTCCCACGGCGGGCGGTCGTCGTCGGTCCGGTGCACGGCGTCGGCCACCGCGGCGCGCGGGTCGGGAGGCGAGACCGGGGCGTCGGAGCCGAACTGCAGCGTGACCCCCAGACGGTGCAGCGACCGATAGGGATAGGCCCGCGAGGCGCGATCCGCCCACAGGATGTCGACGACGTCACGATCGCTCATCGCGTGCTGCGGTTGGACCGACGCGACGACGCCGAGGTCGGCGAACCGGGCGAGGTCCGCCGGGCGCACCTGCTGGGCGTGCTCGATCCGGGCGCCGACGGTCGGCAGCTCGCCGGTGCGCATTCGCGCCCGCACCGACGCGACGGCGTCGAGCACGACGGTGTTGGCCCGGTCGCCGATCGCGTGGACCGCGGACGCGATGGAACCCGACGCGGCCGTGGTCATCAGACGGACCAACTCGGGCTCGTCGACCAGGAGCAGCCCGTGCGATTCGCTGCCCCCGCCGTCGTCGTCGGGATACGGATCGTGACAGCACGCCGTCCGCGTGTTCAGCGAGCCGTCGGCCATGATCTTCAGTGGGCCCATGCGGACCGTGCCGGCCGTGTCCGGCACCGGCTCACCGGTGCGACGCTCCGCCGCGACGCACTGCTCCAGCCAGGTCGGCCACGTCGACGCGGTCACCCGCACCCCGGGCAGTCGGCGCGCCGCCCGCCGCGACCAGGCCGACCAGTTGTCGTCGTACTCGAAGTCGAGGATCTCGGTGATGCCGCGTCGGGCCAACTCGTCCGCGCCGTCGAGAACGTGGCGGTCCAGCTCGGCGTCGTCGACCCGTGCGTCGAGCGCACCCATCATGGCGATGGCGTCGTGATCGCGGAACACACCCGTCGGGTGCACGACGCCCAGCGCGTCCATCAGCGCCGGCGACAGCCACACCGAGTGCAGATCCATGCTCGTCACGGCGACGTGCGCGCCCGGCAGCGCCGCCTCGAGCATGTCCTTGTGCGGCGGCGTCGACCACAGCGCTGCGCGGTATCCCTGCGCCCGCACGACGGACCGCTCCCCCGACGCCACGAGGATGTCGACGACGTCGGCCGCGCTGGTCGCATGTCCGACGTCGATCCGGCGACGCGCCATCGACCACTGCGCCATGTGCACGTGCGCGTCGACGAACCCCGGCAGCAGCACCCCACCGGCGCCGTCGACGGCGTCGTCGCCCGCGGTGCTCAGCCGCTCACCGGGAGCGGAGATCTCGGTGACGCGGTCGCCTTCGACACGGACGTCGGACAACCCCTCCTGCGCGGGATCGACCCGCACCCGTTGCAGCAGCACGGGTGGAGACTCTAGGCGCCGGGCGTCGGCCTTGATGCTCAGGTCAGTTCGCGGGACGAGTCCTTGAGGTCGACCCCCGACCGGCCCAGTTGCCGCGCGCCCGCGACCAGCGACGCCGCCACGCGCGCCGCGTGGTCGTAGGTCATCCCGCCGGGTGGGTGGATGTTGGAGATGCAGTTGCGTTCGGCGTCGCTGCGTCCCGGCCGCGGCTCGTGGGTCAGGTAGATCCCGAGGCTGTCGGCGACGGACAGTCCGGGTCGCTCCCCGATGATCACCAGCACGGTGGCGACGCCGAGCGCCTCGCCCACGTGGTCGCCGAGCGCCACTCGCGCCTGCGTGGCGACGACGGGCGGTGCGATCGTGAACGTCCCCAGCGCGTCGGCGAGGGCACGGGTGAGCCCGACGCCGTGCTCGGCGAGCGCGCGCGGGGACAGCCCGTCGCACAGGACGATGCCGAGGTCCGCCTCGGTGCGCGGCACCGCCGACAGATCGGCCGGCAGGCGGCCGAGGTCGGGACGTCGCAGGTACTCCCCCCGCGATTCGGCGCGACTGGACACGACGACGGGGTCACCGAGGCCGAGGTCGGCAAGGTCCGCGACGACGGTGTCGACGTCGAGCGGCATGTGGACGGCGTCGCGGGCCGCCGCGTGGGCGGCCTGGAACTCCAGCACCCGTGACGTCGGCAGCGCGTCGCCCGCCCGACCCAGCCCGATGCGCGCCTGCGTCGTCAGCCGGAGGTCGGACCAGAAGTCCGGGGCGGTCATGCCGGAGCCGCCAGAGCCCGGAGCGGCGAGGCGGTCACGCCGGAGCCGCCAATGCACGCAGCGGCGAGGTCGAGGCGTCGACGGGGAGCACCCGGCCGGCGTCGTCGGTCATGCCGAGGCGGTGCATCCACGCCTCGAACTCCGGCGCCGGTTTGAGGCCCAGCACCTGCCGGACGTAGAGCGCGTCGTGGAAGGACAGGCTCTGGTAGCCGAGCATGACGTCGTCGGCACCCGGCACCGCGATGACGAACGCCGCCCCGGCCGCGCCGAGAAGCGTCAGCAGCGTGTCCATGTCGTCCTGATCGGCCTCGGCGTGGTTGGTGTAGCAGACGTCGACGCCCATCGGCAGGCCGAGCAGCTTGCCGCAGAAGTGATCCTCGAGGCCGGCCCGGACGATCTGCTTGCCGTCGTAGAGGTACTCGGGGCCGATGAACCCCACCACGGTGTTGACCAGGAGCGGGTCGAGGGCGCGGGCCAGCCCGTAGGCGCGGGTCTCGAGCGTCTGCTGATCCACCGGTTTTCCGCCGGTCCCGAGGTGCGCACCGGCCGACAGCGCCGACCCCTGACCCGTCTCGAGGTACATCACGTTGTCGCCGACGGTGCCGCGGTGCAACGACTTTCCCGCCTCGTTCGCCTCCAGCAGCATGGGGACGGTGACGCCGAAACTGCGGTTGGCGCCCTCGGTCCCCGCGATGGACTGGAACACCAGATCCACCGGCACGCCCTTCTCGATCAGGCCGACCGTCGTCGTCACGTGGGAGAGGACGCAGGACTGCACGGGAATCTCGAATCGCTGCCGGATCTCGTCCAGCAGGTACAGCAGATCGGCTGTGGCGGAGGGGGAATCGGTGGCGGGATTGACGCCGATGACCGCATCGCCGGACCCCATCAGCAGGCCGTCGAGCGTGGCCGCGGCGATGCCGTGCGGGTCGTCGGTCGGGTGGTTCGGCTGCAGGCGCGTCGCCATCGTGCCGGGCAGACCGATGGTGGTGCGGAACGCCGACGTCACCACCGCGGCCTTGGCCACCGCGATCAAATCCTGGTTCCGCATGATCTTGCTCGTCGCCGCGACCATCTCCGGTGTCAGCCCGGGGGCGAGGGCGCGCAGGGTGTCGGCGCTGCCGGATTCCGCTGCGACGGTGAGCAAGTGGTCGCGCAGACCGCCGACGGTGAGGTGCGAGACGGCGTCGAACGCGTCGGCGTCGTGCGCGTCGCAGATGAGCCGGGTGACCTCGTCGTCCTCGTACGGCACCACCTGTTCGTCGAGAAAGGTCTGCAGCGGGAGATCCGCGAGAACCCATGCCGCGGCGGCACGTTCGGCGTCGGACTCGGCCGCGCAGCCGGCCAGCCGATCCCCGGATCGCGGCGGCGTCGCCTTCGCCATCACCTCGACCAGTCCGTCGAAGGTGAAGGTGCTGCCGGCCAAGGACTGTCGGTACACGGTCATTCCAGGTCACGCTCCGCGTCGGCCAGCGCGGCGAACTCCTCGTCGGGCGAGGACGCCACCAGGCGATGGCGGCTGTACAGACCGAAGTACGCCAGGAACGCGGCGAACACGGCCAGGCACCACAGCGCCGCCTGACTGTCCACCAGGAAGGTGGCCACCACGGCGAGGGCGGCGACGACCAGCGCAAAGCCCGTGGTCACCGTGCCGCCGGGAGTTCGGTAGGGGCGCGGCATGTCGGGCTCGCGGCGGCGGAGCACGATGTGGCTCACCATCATCAGAACGTAGCTCAGGGCGGCGCCGAAGACGGCCATGTTCAACAACATCGAGCCCTTGCCGGTGAAGGTCAGGGCGAAGCCGATGACACCCGGCACGATCAGCGCCAGCGTCGGCGCCTTGCGCGAGTTCACCACCGACATCGACTTCGGGAGGTAGCCCGCGCGGCTCAGGGCGAACAGCTGCCGCGAGTAGGCGTACATGATGGAGAAGAAGCTGGCGACCAGGCCGGCGAGGCCGATGTAATTGACGACGGTCGCGGCACCGCTGTCGCCGAGGGCCTCCACCAGCGGGTTGCCCGAGGACTGCATGGCCTCCGCGCCGCCGGCTCCGGTGACCAGGATCAGCATCGCGGCCGCCGTCACCAGCAGCACCGCCATGGCGGCGATGATGCCGCGGGGCACGTTGCGCGCCGGATCCTTGGCCTCCTCGGCCGCGAGCGGAACGCCTTCGATGGCGAGAAAGAACCAGATCGCGAACGGCACCGCCGCCCAGATGCCCAGGTAGCCCATCGGCAGGAGGCTCGAGGCGCCCGCGGCGTCGGTCGGTTCGATGTCGGTGAGGTTGGCGACGTCGAACATCGGTACGGCCGCGATCGCGAAGATCACCAGGCCCACCAGCGCGATCGCCGTGATGACGAACATGACCTTGAGCGCCTCGCCGACACCGGCCAGATGCACGCCGATGAAGATCGCGTACACCGCCAGGTACACCCACCACCCGTCGGTGATACCGAACAGGCCGAGCGACTCGACGTACGCACCGATGAACGTCGCGATGGCCGCCGGCGCGATCGCGTACTCGATGAGAATGGCCGTTCCGGTGGCGAATCCGCCCCACGGCCCGAGTGCGCGCCGCGCGAACGTGTAGCCGCCGCCCGCCGCGGGAAGTGCGGACGACATCTCCGCCATGCCCAGCACCATCGCCAGGTACATGCCGGCGATCAGGACCGCCGCGATGGCGAGGCCGCCGAAGCCGCCCTGCTCGAGCCCGAAGTTCCAGCCCGAGTAGTCACCCGACACCACGTAGCTCACGCCGAGACCGGCGAGCAGCACCCACCCCGCCGTGCCCGACCTCAGCGTGCGTTTGGCGAGGTAGTCGTCGGTGGGCTGGGTGCCGGACTGTGGTTCCTTGACGGCCATGGTGAGCCTTTCTCGCGGGGGGTGGTGGAACCGTAGGTGGGGTGTGTTGCGGGGGTGTTGCCGCGATGTAGCGCGTGATCGTGTGCAGAAATCCGTGCCAGGTCCGGGTTACTGCACACGATGGACGAAGGCGCGAATCTCGGCGGCAACGGCGTCCGGACGCTCGGTCAGGTCCTGCCACGTGTAGCGGAGCACGGTCCACGACGCGCTCAGGACGTTCTGACGGATCCGGTCGTGGTGGAACGCCCTGGTGTCGGAATGGAAGGCCCAACCGTCGATCTCGATTGCCACCCGCTGGGCAGGGAACGCGATGTCGATGATGTACGGCCCGAACGGGTGGTTGATCACCCAGCCCGTGAGACGGGCGGCACGAAGCACCCGCACGGCCAGTCGTTCTGCTTCCGACCGGGCACCGCCCTCCGCGGCACGCAGCAGTGTCTCGGCCGCCGGGCTGCCCCGTCTGCCGCGGTTACGATCCTGCGCCCGACGCAGAGCGATCACCGTGGCGTTGCGTTGGAGTTGGCGATCCATGACCTCCTGCCCGAGCACAGCCGAGGCCTCCAGAACGGTCAGGGCCAGGCCCGTCACCCGCAGGCGGCGAACCTCGACGATGTCGGCGGCGTCCAGCGTGCGACGTCGCAGGACGACACCGGGGACAGCTCGTCCGGACGAGGTGAGCGGCACCGTGACCTCCACTCGGGGCGGAAGGTGAGTGGTGATGCCCAACCAGAACGCGGCGGAGGTCCCGGTGAGCACGCCGTGGGAGGTCGACCACACCGCACACCGCGCGCGGGCCGCATCGGTGAAGGGACGGTCGCGCGCGACGTACACCCCGCGGCTGACCCGGCGCCACCGGCCGGATCGCACCCGCCACTCGATGGCGTCGGCGCTCAGGCCGGCGGCGCGAGCGTGCGTGGAAGTGACGACACCGTCCTGCGACGACAACAGTCGGTCGATCATGCGGGGTTGGACGCGCCGCCGTCGGCAGCCGTTCCGACCCCGCATCGTGTGCAGTAATCCGTGCTGTACACGGATTACTGCACACGGATCTCAACCCTGCAGCGTCATACCCGGCACCGGGCAGGCGTCGACGGCCTCGGCGACGACGACGGACTCGCTCGGCACGTCGGGCCGCTCGCCGTCCTCCCACTGCGCCCCGGTGAGCGGGGGCTGGGAGGCGAGCGTCGACAGCTCCTCCTCGGTGAAGGCCCGGCCACGACTGAGGAACCGGAGCCCCTCGGGCGTCTCGAGGGAGAACCCGCTCCCCCGACCGGGCACGACGTCGAGCACCATCTGCGTGTGCTTCCAGGCCTCGAACTGCGACCCGGAGATCCACACCGGCACGGCGTCGGCGTCGGCCGGCAGATCGGCGGGCACGGTGTCCACGTCCGCACGCAGATCGAGCAGTCCGAGCAGCACGTCCCGATCCCCGACGATGAATTCGCCTGCGGGGTAACACATCGGGGACGAGCCGTCGCAGCACCCGCCGCTCTGATGCATCATCAGCGCGCCGTGGAGACCGCCGAGGCGACGGAGCAACTCCATCGCCCCGGCGGTGGCCTTCAAGCGGGGCAGCATCAGAAGAAGCCCTGGGCCTTCGGGGCGTAGCTCACCAGCAGGTTCTTGGTCTGCTGGTAGTGGTCGAGCATCATGCGGTGGTTCTCGCGGCCGATGCCGGACTGCTTGTAGCCGCCGAACGCCGCGTGGGCCGGGTACTGGTGGTAGGTGTTGGTCCAGACGCGACCGGCCTGGATGTCGCGGCCCGCGCGGTAGGCGACGCTGCCGTCGCGGGACCAGACGCCGGCACCAAGGCCGTAGAGGGTGTCGTTGGCGATCTCGATGGCGTTGGCGTAGTCGGAGAACGACGTCACCGACACGACGGGTCCGAAGATCTCCTCCTGGAAGATACGCATGTTGTTCTTGCCGGTGAAGATCGTCGGCTGCACGTAGTAGCCGCCGTTGAGGTCGCCGCCGAGCTCGGCCCGCTCACCGCCGGTGACGATCTGCGCGCCCTCGCCCTTGCCGATCTCGATGTAGGACAGGATCTTCTCGAGCTGGTCGTTCGACGCCTGCGCACCGATCATCGTCTCGGTGTCCAGCGGGTCGCCCTGGCGGACGGCCTTGGTGCGGATCGCGGCGAGTGCGAGGAAGTCGTCGTAGATGTCCTGCTGGATGAGCGACCGCGACGGGCAGGTGCAGACCTCACCCTGGTTGAGGGCGAACATCGTGAAGCCCTCGAGGGCCTTGTCCTGGTAGTCGTCGTTCTGGCTGAGCACGTCGGAGAAGAAGATGTTGGGGCTCTTGCCGCCGAGCTCGAGCGTCACGGGAATCAGGTTCTGCGACGCGTACTGCATGATCAGGCGGCCCGTGGTGGTCTCGCCGGTGAACGCGATCTTCTTGATGCGGGGGCTCGAGGCGAGCGGCTTGCCGGCCTCGGTGCCGAACCCGTTGACGATGTTGACGACGCCGGGCGGCAGCAGGTCACCGATGATCGAGATCAGGTGCATGATCGAGGCCGGGGTCTGCTCGGCGGGCTTGAGCACCACGGCGTTGCCGGCGGCGAGAGCGGGCGCGAGCTTCCACACGGCCATGAGGATCGGGAAGTTCCACGGAATGATCTGGCCGACGACGCCCAGCGGCTCGTGGAAGTGGTAGGCCACGGTCTCGCTGTCGATCTCCGACAGCGACCCCTCCTGCGCCCGGATGCACCCGGCGAAGTAGCGGAAGTGGTCGATGGCGAGCGGGATGTCGGCGTTGAGGGTCTCGCGGATCGGCTTGCCGTTGTCCCAGGACTCGGCGAGGGCGATCGACTCGAGGTTCTCGGCGATGCGGTCGGCGATCTTGTTGAGGATGACGGCGCGCTCGGCGGCGGAGGTCTTGCCCCAGGCGGGGGCGGCCTTGTG
Organism: Rhodococcus sp. PBTS 1; assembly: GCF_001620025.1. Classification (NCBI taxonomy): domain Bacteria; kingdom Bacillati; phylum Actinomycetota; class Actinomycetes; order Mycobacteriales; family Nocardiaceae; genus Rhodococcus; species Rhodococcus sp. PBTS 1. Next base: position 437,724 of record NZ_CP015219.1, on the reverse strand, counting down.
GGCGGCGTCGAGGGCGAGCTCGATGTCCTCGGAGGTCGAGCGGGCCACCTCGCAGAAGTTCTGGCCGGTGACCGGGGTGGGGTTCTCGAAGTACTGGCCCTTCACGGGAGTGACCCACTCGTTGCCGATCCAGTTGTCGTACCGGCTCTGGAAGGACATCGCGCTGTCGGGCGAACCCGGGCGGGTGTAGACGGTCATCGAAGAGCTCCTTTGTCGCTCGTGATCCGCCCCCGTGTTTGCCGGGGGCTGTGACCGGGAACACTACGAAGCCCACCGTTGCAACGTCGTTGCACGCGTCGTCTGCGTGCCTACCCCGCCTCGCCGTCGCGGTACTGCAGCGCCACCTCCACCCGCGACGCGCAGTCCCACTTGCGCATGATGTTGCGTAGGTGGCTGACCACCGTCCAGCGGGAGATGCCGAGGCGCGCCCCGATCTCGGTGTTGCCGAGGCCCGTCGCCACCAGCTCGGCGACCTGCTGTTCCCGGTCGGTCAGACGCTCCGGCCCCGGCCCGGTCACACCGGAGACCCCGCCCGCGACCTGTCCGTAGAGCGAGCGCAGCATCGCCGCCGCGGAGACCGGCGCCGGCGCGGCGGTGGCTCCGCGCATCCCGACCCCGACGTCGGCGACGACGTCCGCGAGCACCCGACGACGGTCGACGTCGACCCCGTCCATCACCGCGGCGAGATCGAGGACGTCCGCGACGCGGGCGACGCCCTCGGCTCCCGGTTCGCCGTGCAGCGGGCGGACGCACGACGCCAGGACGTGGACGAAGGCGTGATCGCCGTGCGACGCCGCGAGGGGGTACGCCGCGGCCACCCGACGACGTCCTACCGCCGACTCCCCGATGCGGGCGTGGAGCGCGGCTTCCGTGACGTGGAGGCGGGCGAGCGTGAGCGGGTCGCCGGCGACGGCGGCGTGTACCCCGGCGACGGTCAGCACGTCCTGGGCATCGGCCGTGCGCCCGTCGCCGAACAGCCGGGCGGCCAGGTCGAGGGTGACCTGCGCTGCGGCGGCGGGCGATCCGCCCCCGGCCACGAAGCGGTCGACCGCGGTCAGGACGGCGCGATCGTCGACGTGGACCGCCCACACGGCGGCGAGGAGGTCGGCCCGCCAGGACACGGCGCGCTCGTCGGGCGCGACGATGGCGGCGAGCAGGTGACGGCAGACAGTGGTGTCCCCCGACGCGAGGTGCAGGTCCGCCGAGACCGCGCGCAGGCGGGTGCGGACGTCGTCGGGTGCGTCCTGCGCGCTGCCGAGCATGCCCTGGACCCGGCGGTGCAGTTCGCGGTGCAACCCCACGGCGGCCAACGCCGGAGCCGCCGCGTCGACGAGCGCCACGACGTCGGACCAACGGCCGACGGCGGCGAGCCGGTCGACCGCGACGAGCATCGCCCGCCGTAGTACGACCACGCGGGGCACGGAGCGCGCGGTGTCGGCGGCCGCGGCGCGGATGTCGTCGACGGTCCGCAGGTCGAGGGCCAGGGTCGCGGCCGGCATCGAGTCCGCGTGCCCGGCGAGGAGTCGGCCCCGCGATTCGCGCACCGCGTCCCCGATCCCACTCAGCCGCAACGCCACTCGCGACCCGGATGTCGCACCCCCCGCCGACGGATGCACCACCCGCACCACGCCCGACGACGCCAACTCGGCGATCCCGGCGTCGACGTCGGTGTCGGGGAGGACGGCGCGGAGGGTGGCGACGGCCGTCGCACCGGCGGCCAGGTGCAGGGACCAGAGCACGTCGCGCGCCGCGTCGCCGCGGACATCGCCGACCTCCGCGAGCGCCCCGGAGAGCCGCTCGGCGAAGCCGGCCCACCCCGTGCCGTTCTGCAGCGCGTCGACCACGGCGGCGGGACCGAGATCGAGCAGCGCCGCGGCACAGAGGGGGGGATCGTCGACGTCGATCTCGCAGCCCGCGAGCGCCTCGAGGGTGATCCCGTCGACGGCGTCGCCGTCCACGCCCCGGTCGATCAGGGCGGCACGCAGCGCGGTCGCGGGATCCGGTCGCCGAGCGACGGTCACGGTCGTTCTCCCTCTGCGCGTCTCGGCACGCGCTCAGCCTATCCGGGCGGCCTCCCACGGGTGTGGGTGTCACTGCTGGGGATTCGGTGCGGAACCGGACGACGATGCGTCGGACATCACACGATCGTGCGATGTCGGGCCCCGCACGGCTGTGCGGGTCATGAGGTTTGACACCCGCACAGCGCTGCGTTTCGCGGCCCGTGAGATCCGCCTAGCGTTCCTCTCGTCACCTCGACCACCGACCACCCCGACTCACGCGATCGGAGAACCCCATGGCCGCACTGACATCCACCACTCGTCCGCAGGTTCAGGACACCGACACCACCCTCGCCGCGCCGGACGAGGCCGAGCTCGTGCGACTCGCCGGCGCGGGTGCCGCGCGGGCGGGCCGTGTGCGCGGATCGGTCCCCATCGGCCTGCCCACCACCACCTGCCCCACGTGGTCCTGCGTCTGATCACCACCCCGCCACCGGACCCGGTCGCCACGGTCGTCGACGACGCCGTGCGCCGGGTCCGGTGCGCTGCGCACCGCCTCCCCCGGGGAGAGCTCGTGCACCCGGCGGCGATCACCGCGGCGGTCGACCGGTTCGCTCAGGACGCGGAGGATCTCCTCGGCCGCACCGTGGCGCAGGAGTTCCACCTGTTCCGCACCGAGCGGGACGCGCCCGCCGATCCGGCGTCCACCACCGCGTTGGCCGCGTTCGACGCCCACCTGCGTGCGGGCGGCGTCGACCAGCTGTGGCGCACCTACCCGGTGGCGGCGCGGCGGCTCGACCGCCTGGCGGCGGACCGACTCGACCAGCTGACGACGATCCTTACCGTCCTGGCCGTGGACGCTCCCCGACTGCACGCCCTCGGACTGCTTCCCCCGGGACCGCTCACGGCGATCGACATCGCCCACGGCGACCCGCACGACGGCGGACGACGCGTCGCCACCCTGACGGTCGACGACGCGGCGTCGCCCAGCCTCGTGGTCAAACCGCGGTCGGCCGATCCCGACGACCTGCTGGGGCGCATCGTCGCCCTGCTCGACGCCGACACCGCGGGCGATCACCTGCGCCTCCCGCGGTGCATGGCCGCGTCCACCGGTGACCTCTCCTGGCACGAGTTCGTCTCGGCTACAACGCTTCCCGACGACGCCGACGCCGCGGCGAGATTCCACCGCCGCGCCGGTCGGATGCTCGCGGTGTTCACCGCGCTCGGTTCCACCGACGGTCACGCCGAGAACGTCGTCGCCGCGGGTGATCACCCCGTCCCCGTCGACGTCGAGACGCTGCTGCACCCGGCCACCGAGAACCCGGCCACGGCCGACCCGCTGACGTGCGCTCTGGCGGACGGTCCGCTGGGCACCACGATGCTGCCGACCGGGTCGCCGAGCAGCTCGATGGCGGCCCTGTCCCGCGCCGGCACCCGGACGCCCGGCGGTGCGGACGCCCACCGACACGTGCACCGAGGAACCGACGCGTGGACGGTCGCGGCCGTTCCGGCGACCGTCACCGCCACCGCCCACCGCCCGACGGCACCCGGTACCTCCGTTCCGGTGCCGCTCACCGACCACGTCGACGACGTCGTCACCGGATTCCACACGGCGGTCCGGGATCTCGCGCGGCGCCGCGACGAGATACACCGCCTCCTCGACGACGCCCGGGCCACGACGTGTCGGCGCGTGGTGCGTCCGACCGCCGTCTACACCGCCTTCCTCGACGCCGCCCGGCACCCGCGGTACCTCACCGACGCCGCCGAGGCCGAACGTCTGTTCCGCCTCCTTCCCGAGTCGGCCACCGGGACGGCGGCGGTGACCGAGGCCGAGATCGCGGCGCTGCTGCGGGGCGACGTCCCGCGGTTCGCCGACCGAGTGGACGCGCCGCCGCCGGTGGGGCCGACGCCGCTGGCGCGCGCTCACCGATGTCTCGACACGCTGATCCGGACGCCGCCCGCCGCGCTCGAGCACCTCGTGCGCTCCGCGCTCGCCGGAGTCGACACCCCGTCCCGGTCGGCGCCCGCGCGGACCGCGGCCACCGATCTTCAGGCGGCGTTGCAGGATCCGGACCCCCGGAGCGGACTGGCCCGCATCGAGCGCCGCCTGGCCGCACGCACGGTCCGCCAGGGCGGTGCCGGACCCGCACTCGGGACCCTCGACGCCCTGCCCGGCGCGAGCCCGGACGCCGATCCCGTGCTCACGGCCGGCGACCGCACGCTTTATCACGGCGGCGGGACCGCCCTGCTCGGCGCGGCGCTTGCGCGCATCCGTCCGACCCCGGCCCGACGCCGTCGCCTCGCCGACGCCGCCGCTGCCGTGACCCGGCACGCCGAGGACCAGGTGCTCGACCTCCGAGAGGGCGTCCCGGCGGAAACGGGCCGAGCGTGGTGCCCGTTCACGGGTGCGCTCGGCACCGTGTGGTTGCTCCGCGAACTGGCCGGATCCGGCGACCGTGCCGTGGGCGCTCGCACCCGCGACGCCGCCGACCGCCTCCTGACGACGGTGCTCGACACCGCGGTCGGGCCCGACCGCCTCGACGTCGTCGGCGGCCTGGCCGGTGGCGTCGTCGTCCTCACCGAGTTCGGCCTCGCCGATCACCCCGCGGTGCGCAGCGCGGCGGACCGGCTGGCGGCGGCGCTGCACGGCGGCGAGATCCGTGAGCGCGGCCTCGCCCACGGCGTCGACGGGCTCGCGTGGGCGCTGGCGCGGGTGGACGGCCACGCCCACCGGGCGCGACTCGTCGACCTTCCCGACGATGCGACGGCCGGAGACTCGTGGCGCCGCGGCGCGGCCGGATCGTCGTGGTGCCGCGGCGCGGCCGGACTCGCCCTGTGTCACACGGAGATCGCCCTCGCGGCGGGGGACACGCCCGCTGCGGTCGCCGCCGCGGCGACGGTGCCCGAACCCCTCGAGACCGACGATTCGCTGTGTCACGGAGAGACGGGAGTCGTCGCGATCCTGCGACGCCTCGCGCTCCTGCTGGCCCCCGTCGCCCCCGACGCGGCAGCGGACCTGGACGAGCAGGCGGACCGGCGAGCTCGGGAACTCCAGGACCGCATTCGGCGGGCGGGATACGCGACCGGCCACCCCGGTCACGTCGGCGTCACGACGTTCATGACGGGCGTTGCCGGTATCGCGTTCGGCCGGGTCCTGACCGAGTCCCGCTCGTCAGTGACGGACGCCGTCGACCTCCCGGATCCGATCGCGCTGCGACCCTCGCGCGTCGCGCGCGAGGGGTAGCGCGCAACGGACACGGAAGCGCGCACCGTCCCGCTCCGCCCTGAACGTCCCGCCGACCGCCTCCACGCGCTCGCGGAGTCCGGCGAGTCCCCGGCCGAGTCCGTCGCCGGCGGACCGCTCGTCGACACCGTCGTTGACGATCTCGAGGACGCCCGCGCGCATCGTCAGCTCGCATTCCGTCGCGGCCGGGGCGTGCTTCAGCACGTTGGTCACCGCCTCGCGGACCACCCACGCCGCGGCCTCGGACGCCGCCGGATCGAGGTCGGCCCCGCCGTCGCCGTCGGCTTCCGCGAGCACGCCGGCGGAGCGGAGCAGCACCAGGGCGTCGGCGAGCTCGGTACCGAACTCGATGTCGTGATAGCCCCGCACCAGCGCGCGCATGTCGGCCAGGGCGCGCTGCGCCGTCCGCTGCGCGTCGCGGACGTGGACGTCCTTCGCGCCGACGTCGTCCCGCACGGACAGGGCCAACTCGCAGGTCAGAGCGATGGAGGACAGCGAGCGGCCCATGACGTCGTGCAGGTCGCGGGAGAACCGGGACCGCTCCTGGTCGATGCTCATCCGGGCGATCTGCCGCCGGGCCGCGTCGAGTTCGCGGACGTGGCGGAAGATCCACATGGCCAGTCGCACGTAGAAGAAGTTGGCCGCGCCCAGCACCAGGAAGATCCACAGCGCCTCGGGTGTCCCGGTGATGGGCAGACACGCGGGGACGAGCACGATCGTGGCCGCCGCGCCCCACCGCGTCGAGACCATGGACGCCGCGAAGGCCCCGCAGATCAACGGCAGGGTGCCGAGCCAGGCGAGCTGCGCGTACGCCGCCTGCCCCACGACGGCGGTGACCACCGCACCCACCGCGACGACGCCGAGATACCAGGCCACCGCGCGGCGGAACGGCCGCGTCTCGACGTGTCCGGGCACGGCCGCGCGCGTGATCAGCCACGTCAGCCCGAGCAGCGCCGCGAGCACCACGCCGCAGCAGACCCAGACGGCCGGACGGTCCAGCCGCAGCGGGGTCCGTGCGATCAGCGGAACCACCGTTCCCCACGACATGACGTAGAGCGTCGCCGCGACGTACAGGCTGCCGACGCGGGTGTAGTTCTTCGCCGGTGGGCGCACCACCGGTTCGCGGGAGTCGGACGGGTGATTTGTCATACCGGAATCCTGACCGGCCTCACTACCCGGCGGGGTCCGCTCCGAGCAGTGTCGAAGGGGACGGATCGACCCCCTCCGAGAAGGAAAGGACGCTCACCATGTCGCATTTCACCAAGGACGTCATGAAGTTCGGCCCCGCCCCGACGCTCTCCCGCGAGATTCCCGTCGCGGTCGCGAACCTGCTGTTCAGTGCCCTGGCGCTGGCGATCATCTACGCCGTCAGCGGCGGCGCGGACACGATGTTCGTCGTGATCGCCGTCGTCCTCGTGGCCTACAGCCTGGGCCGCCCGCTGTACGTCGCCCTGCGCGGCAACCGGCCGGCGCACGGCTGACGCGACGGTCACATCCACCCCTTCTTCACGGCCAGCTGAGCAGCCTCGTGCCGATTACGTGCGCCCAGAGCGGACATCGCGGACGACAGGTAGTTCCGGACGGTTCCCACCGCCAGATGGAGCTCCTTCGCGATGTCCGCTACCGGCGTTCCGGGGAGCACCAGGCGCAGCACCTCGATCTCGCGTGCACTCAGCGGATTCTGCGGCGCGCTCATGACGCTCGCCGCGAGCTGCGGATCGACGTACGACTGCCCGCGGGCGACCTTGACGATGATCTCCGACAGCTCGTCCACCGCGGTGGCCTTGGTGACGTAACCGCTCGCGCCGGCGTTCATGGCGTCGCGCATCGTCGACGGGGCGACGCTGGCGGTGAGGATCACCACCTTCACTCCGAGCGGCGCCAGAATCGCGCACGCCTCGATGCCGCTCATCACGGGCATGTCCGCGTCGAGCAGCGCGATGTCCGGCCGGTGCGCCTTGGCCAGATCGACGGCCTCCGCTCCGTCGGCCGCCCCGCCGACGACGGACAGGCCCGGACGCAGGCCGATCAGTTCGACCAGCGCGGAGCGGATGGTCACCTCGTCGTCCGCCACCACTATCCGGAGATCCTCCACAGCGCAGAGATTATCCCGTCCGAGCGCCCATGACATTTCTCATTCGGGACACGTGAGAAGCGGACCGCGGGAAACGACCGTTCGACACTGACGAAAGACGTTGCGGCGCAGCAGAGTAGGTATCAGCGAAGGACAGCACGACCCGAGCAGGACCCGACCGAGAGGAGCACGGCGTGACCACAGCCGAGTTCGATCCAGCGCAGGTCGCCGAGGTGATCGGCAAGGCCGACATCGTGACGCCGATGACCATCCGCGCGGCCGTTCGCGTCGGACTCTTCGATGCGCTCGCCGACGCCGCCGGCACCGCCGGCACCGCCGACCCAGCCGGCACCGGCGCCGCCCTGGACCTCGACCGCTTGACGACGACGGTCGGCGGACACCGCCGCGCCGTCCGCGTCGCCGCGGACCACCTGGTCCACGAAGGCCTGCTCGCCGGCGACGAGGAGGGCTACTCGCTCACCGCGCTCGGCTCGCTGCTGACCCGCGACCGGTCCACCCTGGGACTGCGCGATCTGCTCGACGTCGACACCGTCGTCGGGCGCAACGAGATCGCCCTCGTCGACCTCGACCACACGCTGCGCACCGGTCGCCCGGCCTCGGAGGCGTCGTCCGGCGCCACCCTGTGGCAGGAACTCGACGACGCCGACGCCCCCGACGTGTCCTCCTTCGACTGGGAGGACCCGGGATTCGCCGCCGAGCTGGTGCTCGACTCACCCGTCTTCGCCACCGCGTCGACCGTCGTCGATCTCGGCGGCAACACCGGGTCGCTCGCCCTGGCGCTCCTGCGGCGGTGGCCGCACCTGCACGCGACCGTGCTGGACTTCCCCGTCTTCACCGACCGGGCCCGCGTCCGCGCCGCCGACGCCGGCCTCGCCGAACGCCTCGCCGCCACCCCGGGCAGCTTCTTCGACCCTCTCCCGACCGGGCACGACGTCGTCCTCCTGTCGGCGATCCTCGCGGACTGGGACGACGACGACGCCGTCGCCATCCTGCGCCGCGCCGCCGAGGCGGCCGACGGGAACGGCCGAGTCGTCGTGGCCGAGGTCCACCTCACCGCGCGCGGCAACCTGGCCTCCGAGACGTCCGTCGCCGTCCGTCTCGAAGCGTCCATGACCAGGCCCGATCGGACGTCGGCCGACGTCGAGGCCCTCCTCGGCCGAGCCGGGTTGGCGGTCGAGACCGCCGTCACCGACGCGCCCGATCGTTCCCTGTTCGTCGCCCGTCCGCTCGGAGGTGCCGCGTGATCGCCATCGCCGACGACTTCCGCACGCTCGCGTCCCGCCACCCCCTCGGCACGCCGCCGAACGGCCCCGAGGAACGCCTCGTGGGCCGGAATGCGAACTACCGCATCGACACCGACTCCGGGAGCTGGTTCGTCAAGAAGTTCCGCTTCTCCGACGCTCCGGACTCCCTCGCGCGGTGCCTCGCGTACGACGAGGTGCTCGCGGCGCATCCCGACGCCGGCCTGCCGCGGTCGCCGCGCTGCGTCGTGGCCGATCCCGACCTCGCCGTCCTCGTGCAGGAGTACGTCGACGGCGCCGAGTCCGGCACCATGCTGATGGTCGACCAACGCTTCACCCCCGCCGTCGCGGCCACCCTCGGGCGCACCGTCGCCCGGCTCCACTCCCTGGAGCTGCCGGATCTGCCCGTGCGGGACGATCGACCCACCCCCGCACCCGCGGTCGGACTGCTGTCCGGCATCCCGCTGCGGCACGTTCGCCACCTCACCGGCGGCGAGCTGGCCGCCTACGGGTTGATCCAGGCGGACGCGGTGCTGTGCGATGCGCTGCGCGCCCTCGCCTCGGACAGTGCAGCCGCCGCAGCCGCCGCGACGACTCCGATCCACGGGGACCTGCGCGCCGATCAGGTGCTGGTCCGCGGCGACGACGTCTGGGTCGTCGACTGGGAGGAGTTCGGCGCGGGCGACCCCGCCCGCGACACCGGCTCCTTCCTCGGCGAGTGGCTCTACCGCGCGGTGCTCGACATCCCCACCGCCCGCGGGGGTGGCGACGCCCTCGCCCGCGGCGGCTCTGCCGACGCCGTGCTGCGGCGCGGCCGCGAGAAGGCTCGCGCCCTCGCCCCGATCTCCCGTGCCTTCTGGCTGGCCTACCGCGCCGAACGCGCCGTCGACGACGACTTCGTCCGCCGCACCGGCGCCTTCGCCGGGTGGCATCTGCTGGACCGCCTCCTCGCCGGCGCGGCCACCAACGCCGTCCTGCCCGCCATCCACCGCGCCGCGGCCGGCGTCGGACGGTCGGGTGTCCTGAATCCCGCGGGCGTGCATGCCCTTCTCGGAACGGAGCAGCCGTCATGACCGCCTCCCTCACGGCCCGCACGGCCCTCACGGGCCACACCGCCCTCACGCCCGGTGCGACCTCCACCGCGTTCGCGGACGTGCTCGGCTCGATCGAGGTGGACACCCGCCGCCTGACGGCCTCCGTGGCCGGAGAGTCCCTGACAGCCGACGACGTTCGCCAGCTCGAGACCGAGCTGGGCCGCCGCCTGTACGAGCGGCTGCACGTCCGCTGGCCCGTCGGCCGCGACTCCCTCGCCCGGGTGGATCGCGACCCGGACGCCGAATCTCGCATCACCGCAACGGTTCCCGACGTGCCGGTGCCGGTCCGGATCCGCGACGTCCGCCGCGACGGCGACACCGTCACCGCCACGATGTTCGGCGCCCGCGTCACCCTCGACGACGCCCCGACCGGCGACACGGTGCTGCTGCCCTCCGGCTGGCCGGCCCTCTCCCCCGGATTCCACCTGGTGTTCGGACCGGAGCGGCCCGTCGCCGCGGGCCCGGAGGACGCGGCGCTCTGGCGCGTGTACCTGGCCGCCGAGACCTTCGACGACGGGCTCACGGTGTTCGGCGACGCGGTCTCCTATCTCCGTGGACACGTCGCTGCGTGGCAGGCGAAAATTGCCTCGTCGCCCGCCTGGTACCCCCGCACCGACGCCGTCACGGTCTACCTGGGACACGACGAACGACACCACGCCGAGGCCCTGGCCGACGCGGTGTCCGCCGGCGCCCGCTGGGATCGAACCTCCGCCTTCGTCGCCACCCTGCGGCCGGGTGTCGGCCTCGCGCAGGAACCCGACGATCCGGATCGCACCCGCGGATCCCTGAGCTACGGCCAACACCGCGCCACCGTTCTCGCGCGACTGGCCCTGGACGGACTCGATGCCGACGCCGTCCCCGCCGCCCTCGCGGCGGCCGGGGTCGACCCGATCGAGTTCTGGCGCAACACTACCCGGCGGACCCACCGCCCCTGACTTCTCGCCGGACCCCCGGCGAGTGGCTCGGACAGCACCGAGCGAAGCACGAGCGAGACCCGAGAAACACGACCGAGAGGAAGCACCATGAGCGACACCCACGACATCCTGGACGGCCTGTCCTCCTACGCCGCCCCGGACGAGATCGCCGAGACCAACGCGGGCGACGTGCCCGCCACCACCGTCCCGTGCTCGGCGCTGGCCAGCATCACCACCGCCGAACTCGGCTGCTGACGCACCACCCGCACGACCCTGCACCACCCCATCGAGCGGTACCCATCCAACACGACTCCAACCGAGAGGAAACACCATGAGCGAGAACACCACCCACGACATCCTGACCGGCTTCGACGCGTACGCCGCTCCGGAGGAGATCACCGAGACCACCGCCGCGGACACCCCGGCCACCACGGTGCCCTGCTCCGCGCTCGCGTCCTACACCACCGCCAAGCTGTCCTGCTGAGTCGCCGCCGGGCCCGCCGCGGACACCACTCGCGGCGGGCCGGGCACGGCCCACTCCCCCCTTTCATCCATCCCCGACCGTCGAACGAGGACACGACATGACCGCTCCCGGCGCCCCGTCGCTCTCCGCCTACGCACCGTGGTCCGCTCCCGGCATCGCCGATGCCGCATGGTGGGTCGCGCTGGCCGCGTCGACCGGACTGGATCGCCTGTGGTTCGGGCAGCAGTCGTCGGTGTCCGTCCTCGGCGGCGTCGGCTACGCCGCCGGCCGCGGCCACCGCGTCCCGGTCGGCTCGGCGGTCACCCTCGTCCCCACCACGACGCCCTACGCGGCCGCGCTGGAGCTGCGCGCGCTCGCCGATCTGGTCGGGGAGCGACCCGGAACCCCGCCGGTGAGCGCCTATTTCTCCCCCGGCTATCCCGAGATCCACCGCGCCCTCACCGGCACACCGTGGGCGTCTCCGCTGACGACCACTCGTGAGTTCGTCGCCGCGCTGCGCGGCCTGCTCGCCGGCGGCCGGGTGGACGTGCGCGGCGAGCGGATCACCACCGTGTTCGACTCCCCCGCACCGGATGTGAGCGACCGCGTCGACATCGGACTCGGCGTCCTGCGCCCGGCGATGGCGCGTCTGGCCGGGGAGATCGCCGACGGCGTCGTCACCTGGCTGGCGACCCCCGACTACCTCGCGGAGGTGTTGGTGCCCGCCCTCGACGACGGCGCGGCATCGGCCGGTCGCCGTCGCCCCCGCGTCGTCACCACCCTGCACGCGGGTCTCGACGTCACCGCCGCCGAGGCACCCGACGTGGTCCGACGCGCGATCGGACCCCATCTGAGCGCCCCGCACTACCGCGACATGCTGCGCCGCGACGGGCTGGAGCTGACCGGAACGCTCGACGACCGGGACATCGCCCGCGTCCTCGACCACGGCCTGGTCACCGTCGGCGACGCCGACCGTGTCGCCGCGCGCGCAGGCGAACTCGCGGAGGCGGGCGCCGACGAGGTGTCCGTCGTCCTGCACCTTCCCGACGGTGCGACGCGCGCCGACATCGCCGACGCGTGGAGGCGGATCGCCACCGCCGCACGGACACGCACGACCGAACGCAGGAGTGCAGCATGAACCTGGTCCTCGTGGTCACCGGCGCGGTCAGCTCCGCCTTCATGCCCTACTGGGCCAACTGGCTGCGGATGCAACGGCCGGACATCGACACCCACTACCTGATCACGCCGTCGGCGGCGAAGTTCGTCAGCGCCGACTCGATCCGCACGGTGAGCGGGGGCGCCGTCGACGTCGACGCGTGGACCGGCACAGCCGATCCGCTGCACGTGCGGTTGGGCGACTGGATGGACGGCATGATCGTCTATCCCTGCACGCTGCACTACTTCTCGCGGCTGGCACTCGGCATCGTCGACTCGCCGTCGCTGCTCGCCCACGCGAGCACCGACGTGCCGCTGGTGGTGGCGCCCGGCCTCCCTCCCGGCGCGTTCGAGAACCAGCCGTACCTCACCCATCGGGAAACGCTGCGGCGTCGGTCCGACATCGTGGTGGTCGAACCGACCCCGGCGCGCAGCGCCGCGTCCACTCGGTCCGCCTACGGGGCGGCGCCGCTCACCGACGCCATCGAGAGGTTGGACGCCGCATGACCACCACGAGCACCACCGTCGACTACGGAACGGCCATCCGGGCCACGAGGATCAGGCCGCCGACCGACCCGCGGGCGTCCCTGGCGCTGTGGACGCGCACCGCCCCGCACCGCGACCATCCGTTCAGTTCCGTGCCCGTCCGGTCGGCGCCCACCGGACCGTCGGGCCGGTTCGTCACCGGCGACGGCGACGACGTCGTGCGCACGTACCGGCTACCGGCGGAGGAAACCCTGGCCGCGACGGCCCTGCACGGTGACAGCGGGTCCGTCGACTGGCTCGCGACGTACCGGGACTGGGGTACGTTGCTCGCCGCCCTGCACGCGACCGACGTCGACGACACGCAGCGAACCGAGCCCCCGGCTCGAACCCGGTTGCGGGACTGGTGGTCTCGACCCGACCTGGGCGATGCGCGTCGCAGCGCCGGACGGGCCGCCTTTCTCGACGGGCTGTCCGCCCGTGCCCGCGACCACCTCGACGACGTTCTCGGGGTCGATCCGAGTCCCGACGGCGTCCTCGTCCACGGGTGGGCCGGAGTCGGCCACAGTGTCGCCGACCCGGACGGCCGACTGGTGGTGATGGTCGGGGAGGACGTCGGTCACGCGCCGCCGGAGTACGACCTCGGTGCACTGACCGCCCAGGCCGTGGAGCTGGCGGTGTTCTCCCCCGCCGGCCGCGCGCCGTCACCCACCGAGGTGCGCGACGAGCTGCTGCGCGGATACGCCGAGCACGGCGGACGCCCGATCGACGACGATCGGCTGGCCGATCACACCATCGAACACGTCGTTCGGCACGTCGCCGACTTCACATGGTTCGCCGACTACGCCGACACCGAACTGCCACGGTGGTCGTCGCTGGTCGACTGGCTCGAGAGCAACCGCGCGCCGTGATCGTCCTGCGCTCGCCCGACGGCGTCCGGGTCGTTCTCCTGGACCGGCCGGGCTCGGGCGCGGTGACCACGGTGGCCGTCGCACCGGCGGGCTGGCAGCACGATCCGTGGGGCGGCCAGGGCACGGCCCACCTGTGCGAGCACCTGGCGACGGTCGGGTCCCGCGCCGCCGATCGGCGGGTCGAGGCGATAGGCGGCACCACGTCGGCCACCACCCACGTGGACCGTCAGGAGTTCGTGACCACCGCGCCGGCCTCGTGCTGGCGTACCGTCCTGGCCGACGACCTCGACCGTCTACGCGGCCGAATCATGTTCGACGGCAGTGAATTCGACCGCCAGCGCGACGCCGTGATCGACGAGGTCCGTGCCCTCGCCGCGTCGCCCTCGCCGTGGCCGGCCCTGTCCGCTGCGGTCACCGACCACCCGATCCACGCCCGGGACGGATTCGGCGCGGTCGCCGATCTCGAACGGCTCACCCCCGACGACGCCCGCGCGTTCCTCGCGCGAACGTTCCGGCCGCACGAGTCGACCCTGGCCCTGGCGGTGGACGTCGAGGCAGTCGGTGGAGAGCGCGCCGTCGCCGCGGTGATCGAGCGCGGCGACCCGGAGGCTCGCGACACCACCGGGCCCATCGTCCCCATCGACCCCCTGCCCTACCGCCCCCGCACCGTCGCCGGGCCGGGCGTCACCGACGTGTGGCGCGCCCGCACGATTCCGGGGATCCGCGCCGACCCCCACAGCCACCTCGAGTGGGTCGCGGCGGCATCGGTGTTCGCCCCGCGCGACGTCCGCGTCGGTCGAGCCGGTCCGGTGGCCGTTGCCGACACCGAGATCCTGGCCGTGCGGGGTGAAGGGCGTCCCGCCGCGGTCACGGAGACCGACCCGGGCCGCGCGCGTCGTGCGCTGCTCGGTCTCGCCGACCGGCTCCGCCACGATCCCGTCCTCGTCGCCCGCGCGCACGCGCTCGCCGACGGTTCCGCTCTGTCGACCACCGCCCGGACGCTGGCCCGCACTCTCACCCCGCGCGATCTGCGGAACCGCCTCACCGAGCTGTACGACACCCTCGACGCGGCGGTGGTGCCGGACCCCGCCGCCGCGCCGTCGGGCACCGCACGGCCCAGCAGTCGTCAGGCGCCACTACCGCCGACGCCCCGTGCGGCCGACCGTCGGCTGCACGCCGTCCCCGACTGGCGCCCGAGGCCGGTGAGCACGACGGTCGGCCCCGTTCCCGTCGTTCCCGGCGCCGTCGGTTCCACACCGGCCGTCGCCGTGCGGACCCCGGCCCCGACACGGCTGAGCGTGCGGCTCGCCGACACGTCCGGCGTCGTCGTCACACCGCCCGGATGGCACCCCGTCGCCGACACGGGCGGGGGCCGGTTCCGCGCCGCGCCCCTGACACGCGACGAGGCGGTCGCCGCGCTGCGATCACTCCCCCGCGCGGGCGTCGAGACGCTGTGCGCCGTGGGCCGCGACGCCGAGGTGGTCACGGTGGTCTCATCCCCGTCCACACCGACAGCACCGACAGCACCGACAGCACCGTTCCCACCCGCCCCGACAGCACCGTTCCCACCCGCCCCGACAGCACCGTTCCCGCCCGGCCCGCCCGCACCGTCGCTCGCCGACGCCGCGGCCGACTGGGTCGCGCTGGGTGCGCTGAACGCCGTCGCCCGGCTCGGCGCGGGCCTGCCACCAGTGGTGCGGGTGCTCCGCGTGCCGGGTCGGCGCGGGTCCGTCGCGGCGCTGGTGTCCCCGAACGAGATCGCCGCCGCCGCGGCGGCGGTCACCGCCGAGGATCTGGCCGCCACCCGCGCGTTCTGCTTCGGTCAGGCGCGGTGTGCGACGGGCGATCCGGACACACATGTGGATCTGCTGACCACGCTGACCGCGCTCGGGGTCCCGGCGGTGTCGGGGCCGACCGATCCGGTGCTCGCGTTCGCCGACGCGGTCGACGCCGTGCCCGACGACGCCGTCCGCGGGGCGCTCGCGGCGCTGGTCGGCACCGTGCGTCTGACAAATGTCATGTCCGAGACCGGGTGAACGTCATGCGGACCCGTGGGCAAGGGCACTACCGGGGCCGACGCGGCGGGCGAAGCATGAAGTCATGACTCCCACGCCGATCTCTCCCCCCGACGCCGTGGTCCACGCCGCCGGCCTCGACTTCCACTACGACGAGTACCACGCCGTGCGCGACGTGTCGTTGACCGTGCGCCGCGGCGAGATCTTCGCGCTGCTGGGCACCAACGGCGCGGGCAAGACGACGACGCTCGAGATCCTGCAGGGCTTCCGGGAGCGCTCCGGAGGCGACCTGACGGTGTTCGGCGTCGACCCCTTCCGCGACCCCGCGGAGATCCGCGCCCGCACCGGCGTGGTGCTCCAGGAGGCGGGACACTTCGGCGAGATCAGCGTGCGCGCCGAGCTCACCATGTGGTCCCGACTGTCGAGCCGCACCGATTCCGTCGACCGCGTGCTCGGCCTGGTCGACCTCACGCACCGCAGCGAGAACCGAGTGGACTCGCTCTCCGGCGGCGAGCGTCGACGGCTCGATCTGGCCATGGCCATCTGGGGCGCACCGGAACTCATCGTGCTCGACGAGCCGACCACCGGCCTCGACCCGGAATCCCGGCGCACGTTGTGGAGCCTCGTCCGCGACCTGCGCGACGCCGGCACCACCATCGTCCTCACGACGCACTACCTCGAGGAAGCCGAGGAGCTGGCCGACGTGGTGGCGATCATGCACCAGGGCGCGCTGGCCGTGCACGGCACGCTGGACGAGGTGCTCGCGACCCGTCCGTCGCGCATCCAGGTCGACGTCCGGCCCGTCGACGGCGAGCGCCTGATCGCCGCCGCCCCCGCCGGAGTCACCGCCGCGTGGAACGACGCGCGTCGGCCCGCCGACGCCGGTCTGCGTGCGCTGGAGGTGGTCTCGGACGATCAGCAGGCCGCATTGACGTGGCTGATCCGCACGGCCGACCACGAGCGCATGGTCCTCGGCCCCCTGCGGGCGAGCCCAGCGTCGCTCGACGAGGTCTTCCACCACGTCCGCAACTCGACCACCGACCCGGCAACCCCCGACCACAAGACGAGCGAGGTGTCCCGATGACCGCCACCGTCTCCACCCTCCCCACCACAGCGTCCTCGGGGCGCTCGCGTCGCCTGTCCGGCTGGACCCGCACGCGTCGGCAGATCGCGTTCGAGACGTCGATGGTCTTCCGGCAACGGAACACGTTGCTCGCGACGCTGCTCGCGCCGGTGTTCGTGCTCTTCTTCCCCATCGTGTCCCGGCCCGAGGACGCGACCGGATGGACCATGCTCATGGCGCCCATGACGGTGCTGGTGCTGGTGTTCTCGGTCTACATCAACGGCGCCACCATCGTCGCGGCCCGGCGAGAGTCGCAGCTGTTCAAGCGGTTACGCACCTCGGAGCTCACTCCGACGCAGTTGATCGTCTCGATGATGGTGCCGCTGGTGCTGCTCGGACTGGTGCAGGTGGGCATCGTCGTCGCGGGAGTCACCGTGCTCGGCGGCCCGTTGCCGGCCGATCCTGCTCTGGTCGCGGCGGCGGCCCTGGCGACGGCGCTGCTGTCGGTGACCGCCGGCGTCGCCGTCGGGTCGGTGTCCCCGAACAGCGAGCGCGTGCAGTACTCGGTGATGCCGCTGCTGCTGCTCGCGGCGATCGGGTCGAACCTCGTCGTCGCCCCGAACGTGGACCCGGGCCTGCGCAGCTACCTGCTCTTCGCGCCCTTCACCGGAGCGGTGGACCTGGTGGCTCGCGCCGGCGAATCCGTGCCGGTCCTCGCCGAGACCCCACTTCCCGTGCCGCCCATCGTGTTCGACCTCGGTATCACCGGTTTCTGGATCGTGGCGCTCGGTTTTCTCGCCTTCGTGACCTGGCGCTGGGAACCGCGCGGATGACACAGCGGTGGGAACCGCGCGGATGACACAGCGGTGGGAACCGCGCGGATGACACAGCGGTGGGAACCGCGCGGATGACACAGCGCTGGGAACCGCGGGGGTGACGGCTCAGACTCCGAGCAACCGCAAGCGCGCCTCGACCTGAGCGTGGAGCGCCGACGCCGGGTCGAGGGTGTGCAGGTACGCCTCCATCGCCCGGGCGTCGTCGCGTCCGTGCACGGAAGCCGTCCAGCGCGCGAGGAGCACCGGGTCTCCGCACCGCAGGAGCGCCGCCTGCATCCGCACCCGCAGCTCGTCGCGGATCTCCTCGATACCGGGGGCGTACGACGACGGGAGCACGGCACCGGTGTAGAGCCGCAGCGCGGTCTCGACGTCGCCGCGATCGAGGGCGGCGCGGACGTCCTCGACGTCGGAGGTCAGCGTCCCCACCAGTCGGTAGGGTCGCGAGGCGAGGCCGTCGGCCCCGAAAACCTTGCGCAGACGGGACATCTCGGCTCGGACGGTCACCGAGTCGAGATCGTTCTCGTCGAGCAGCACCGCAAGGTGGTCGGCGCCGAGGCCCTGCGGGTGGGTCTGCAGAAGCAACAGCATCTCGGCGTGGCGGCCGGACAGCGGGATCCGTTCCGCGCCGCGCACCAGGGTGGGGCGGGGCGTGCCGAGCACCTCGAGCCGCGGCCCGGCGGTGTCGAGGCGGGGTGTCTCGAGCAGACGCAGACGCAGTTCGGACTCGGCGGCGGCGACGGTGGCGCGCACCAACTGCAGTACCTCCGGCACCGCGACCCGCGGACCACCGGTGATGTCGATGGCGCCGAGGATGCGGCCGGTCAGCGGGTCGTGCACGGGGGCGGCGCTGCAACTCCAGTCCTGGACGGGCCGGGCGAAGTGTTCCGCCGCGAAGATCTGGACGCAGTGGTCGACGGCCAGGGCCGTGCCGGGGGCGTTGGTCCCCATCCGGCTCTCGCTCCAGTCGGTGCCCTCGGCGAAGTTCATCGCGTGGGCCCGGTCCTTGGCAACGGTGTCGCCCTCCACCCACAGCAGCCGGCCCGACGCGTCGGTGATGGCGACGAGTAGACCGGTGTCGGCCGCGTCCTCGACGAGGAGCTTGCGGACGACAGGACGGATGAGCGACATCGGATGCTCGGCGCGGTACCGCTCGAGCGACACGGCGTCCATGGCGTCGTCGGCGGCGCGATCCGGGTCGACGCCCATGGTGCGGCTGCGACGCCACGACTCCAGCACGACCGACCGCACCGAGCTGTCCGTCCCGGTAGGACGCTCGAGGAAGGTCTCGTGCGCGCGGGACACCGTCCGGGCCAGGGCGGTCGGGTCCTCGCCGGGGCGAACAGCGACCCACGGGTTGGTCACGTGCGCTCCTCTCCGGACCGGGATGTGTCCCCCCTACTGTAACTCAGCTCACAATGCCGATTCATCGCTCTCGTCGAACGGCAGCCGACCGGACGGCCTCGGCGACCAGCATCTCCGTCGCCCGATGAGCGGCCATGATCACCGTGGCGTGAGGCCCGCGCGTCGGGACCGCAGGGAACATCGACGCGTCCACCACGGCCAGTCCCGACACCCCCAACACCCGGCAGGACGAGTCGACGACCGCCAACGGGTCGTCGTCCGCTCCCATCCGCGCACTGCCGACGGTGTGCAGCGCGGCGCCCGGAGACAGGGGCGCATCGGGGGCGGTGGTCACGTGATCGACGACCTCGGCCATCTCCGGCCGACCGAGCAGATCGCGCGCCAGCGCCACCCCGTCGACAAGTGCACGCCGGTCGGCGTCGGCAACGGGATGGTCGACGCGCGGCGCGGCGAACGGGTCGGCGGAGAGCGGGACGACGGACCCGAGGGGCTCGGCGACCATCGCCGCCACCCCGATCACGGGATCACCGGGCGGAACTCCCTCAATCAGTCGGTCGAACGACGCCGAGTAGCAGCGTAATTCGACCAGGCCCGCTTCCAGTACCACCTCGAGCGGGGTGCGCCAGGTCTCGGCGACCCGACGCGGGCGATAGGCGACCGCCACCTCCGGGTGATCGCCGACCCCCACGCCCACTCCGGGCCGGTCGACGACGACGTCGACTCCGATAGCGCGCAGTGTCTCTCGCGGGCCGATGCCGGAGTGCATCAACAGGGCGGCGGTCCGCACCGTACCGGCGGCGAGGATCACGCGGTCCGCGCCAACCGCGAACTCGCCGTGCGCATCCCGACCCGACACCCCGACGACGCGACCCGCGACCACGTCCACCCGCGCCACCATCGCCTCGCCGCGCACCTCGACGATGCCGGCGACAGGTGCCAGGAACGCCTCCGCCGCGGACACCCGCCGACCACCGGCGACGTTCGACGGGACCGCGCCCACCCCGTCGCCGGCGTCGGTCGCGTTCAGGTCGTCGAGGTCCCGGTGACCGGCGGCCGTCGCGGCCCGACGGAACGCCTCCGCCACCGGGGCGACGACGGCACGCGAGACCGGCATCGGCCCGTCCGTTCCGTGCCCGGGGCGGTCGCCCAGGTCGAGGTCGGTCTCGATGCGGCGGAACCCCTCGGCGACGACGTCGGCCGACCACCGATCCTGCGGCCACCGCGCGAAGTCCGCGAGGGGGGCACGAACGAAGTACGCGCCGTTCACCGCACCGGACCCGCCGAGCACCCGGCCGCGAGTCCCGACGACGTCGCGAACGCCGTCCACCCGCGTCGTGATCGGGTCGACGTACAGCGACGACGGCCCGATCGGAAGACGCCGCGCGTCGGAGAGCATCGCGGTGGAACCGGGCCCCGCTTCGAGCAGCATCACCGACGCGCCGGCGCGGGCGAACCCCGCTGCGGCAACGCATCCCGCGCTTCCGCCGCCGACCACGACGACGTCCGGCACGCGAACTACCCGACGAGCTTGGGCATCAGAGGGCGGTGGTCTCGCTCGGTCACCGCGCCGAGCCAGAGTCCGGTGCCGTAGGCGACGTCGTCGAGACGCTTGTAGGTCACGTAGGACACCGGGCCCAGTCCCCCGGGCTCACGATGGGACGCCCAGTCGCGCAGACCCTCCGCGAGCGCGATCGCCACGGCGAGACGCCGGATGCGTCGGGAGAGAAGGATGGCGAGCAGGGTGATCGGCCAGTAGTGGCGCACCACTGCGGACGCCAGCTGCCAGGCGCCGCCGACGAATCCACGCGCCGCGAAGACCGCGGCCAGGCGGGTGGGGTGATCGAGATCGGCGAACACCCGTCGCAGCCGGCCGATGGTCACGGCCATGGTGATCACGGCGCCGAGCAGGCCGGTTCGGGTGCCCGTGGCCGTCATCAGCAATGCTGCGAGGGTGGGGACGGACATCACGACCGGGGGCACCTTGCCCTCGTGTCGAGCAGCCAGGGACACCGCACCCGTACCGTAGAAGAGCTTGCGCGCGAACCACTCTCGCAATGTCACGCGGTGATCGTGGGCCACCCGCGCCACCGGCTCGTACCGCAACCGCCACCCCGCGTCCTGCAGGCGCCAGCACAGATCGACGTCTTCGGCGACGTGCATGTCGGGATCGAATCCGCCGCACTCGTGCACGGCCCGTCGGCGCACCACGACGGCGGCGCTCGGCACGTAGGACACGGGACCACCGGCACGAACCGGTCCCTCCCGCCGGCCGAGGTCGAGCGAGGACCGGGCATGCTCGTAGCGAGCGAGCGCGCTGCCCTCCGGTTCGAGCGCGACGATGCGCGGCGCCACCAGCCCCACCGACGGGTCGGAGAAATGGCTCAGCACCACCTCGAGCCACCCCTTCCGGGGCACCACGTCGGAGTCGAGGAATGCCACGAAATCGGTGCCGGCCGCGCCCAGTCCCGTGTTGCGGGCCGCGGCCGGGCCGCGGGCCGACTCGTGCCGCACCACGGTGACCGACGGGGCGGCCGGATCGTCGCCGAACCCGGCGGGCACCTCGATCGGCACCGACGACCCGTCGTCGACCACGACGACGCGCAGTCCCCGCAGCGACTTCAGCAGCCGGTGGAGCCCGTCACGGTTGTCCTTGACCGGCACCACCACCGTGACGTCGGCGGCGGAGGGGACGGACATCGGGCGAGGATTGGCGACACCGGAGTCGAGCAGGCGACGGGCGACGACGGCGGAATCGGGATCGCTCACCCGCAGGAATCCGTCGCCGATCATCGCCGCGGCCTCGGGTGCCAACGTGACCATGCGCGGCGGCGATCCGCCGATCAGAACGCGACCACCGGACAGCGAGCGCACCCTCGGGTCGATCCGGACGCCGAATCCGTCGGGTAGTCGACCGTCACGCATCGGGTCATCGTAAGCAACCGGATCGGGATTTGTCATAGCTCCCTCGACATCGGGAGCCGTGATCGGAATCAGCGCAGCACGGCGCGGTCGTCGGGTGTCCACCGATCGACGGACACTCGGAAGCGGTGCCGCAGATCGGTGAGAAGGCGCTCACCCTCCGCGGCGTTCGCGCCCGTCGGATCGCCCAGGACACCGGTGGGCGAGACACCCGCCACCCCCTCGACTCTCAAGCGGTCCATGAGGTTCGACACCGGATCCGTCACCCCCGCTTCGGCCGCGTCGACCCGGACCGACCGGGGATCGAGATGCAGGAGCAGCGAGGTCTCGGTCCGACCGGCGTGCGCGTCGGCGCCCGGGACCGCGCACTGAAACCACGCGGCGTCGCGCCCCTCGTGGCGCAGCAGTGTCACGGCGTCGCGCAGCGCGCTGCCGTTGCCGCCGTGGCCGTTCACGAACACCACCCGCTCGGCCCACCGGAACGCCGACCGTCCGTACTCGACCACGAGGGAGGTGAGCACGTCGAGTCCGATCGACACCGTGCCCCGAAACCCTTCGTGCTCTCCGCTGGCGCCGTAGGTGATCGCGGGGGCCACGAGACCGCCTCCCACCGTCTCGGTGACGGCCTCGGCGACCGCCGCCGCGATGCGGGTGTCGGTGTCGAGCGGCAGGTGCGGCCCGTGCTGTTCCACCGATCCGACGGGCACCGCGACGGTTCCGCCGGGCACGTCCGTCCAGACCCGCTCGCCGAGCGAGGTCACCGCCCGCCGTCCCCGAGCAGCGATCGGAGAAAGACGCCCTCGAGGGCTCCGACGTCCACGATGTCCGTCCGCGGCGTCCGCTCGGCGTCGAGCGCCGTCACCTCCGTGTGCAGACGCTCCATGGTGACGTCCAGGCGGTACGCGGCGATGGCGGCGTCGCGCAGCTCGGTCCGCAGTCGAGTCGGGACCTCGCCGTCGTACTTGTAGAAGATCTTGTGCTCCAGGCTGGCCCAGAAGTCCATCGCCATGGTGCGGATCTGCACCTCGACCGGGACCCGCTGCACGCGGTCGGACAGCGAGACCGGAATCTCCACCGTGAGGTGAAGACTGCGGTAGCCGTTGGGTTTCGGGTTCGCGATGTAGTCCTCGTAGTCGACCACCCGCACGTCGTCCCGCCCGACGAGCATGTCCTTCACGGTGTAGGTGTCGGCGACGAAGCTGCAGTTGATGCGCACGCCGGCGATGTCGACGATGTTCTCGCGGACTCCGTCGAAGGTCAGCGGGACGTTCTTGCGCACGGCCTTCTGCACCAACGATTCCGGCGTCTTCAGCCGGGACGAGACGTGCTCGATGGGGTTGTAACTGTGCAGGTGGGCGAACTCGTCGCGGAGGATGTTGATCTTGGTCAGCAACTCGTCGAGCCCGAAGCGGTACGACATCATGAAGCGGGTGAAGGCATCCCGGAGTTCACGCGGGTCGGCGGGCAGGGCCGCGTCGGGTCGTGGGTCCTCCTGCCCCTGCTCCGTCATGCCTGCGGCTCTGTCATGCCGGGCCGCTCCGCGTCCAGCGGCTTGCTCATCCGGACGGCCGCGACGTCGTACCCCAGCGACTCGTACAGTCGCCGCGCCGCCGTGTTGAAGCCGAAGACGTTCAGGCCCAACGACGTTGCTCCGTGCTCGCGCACCAGGTCCTCGGCGAGCTCCATGGCACGTCGACCGAACCCGCGGCCGCGGTACTCCTCGGCGATCTCGACGTTCCACACCCACCACTCGTCGGTGCGTCCGATGCTCTGCGGCCCGACCCACAGCGACCCGACGACGGCCTGGTCCCACACGACGTCGCGCACCAGGTGGTCGGGGGCGGGTTCGCCGTGTGCGAACCACGCGGCATAGGTCTGCTCGGCCTCGTCCGTGGCGCGGTCCACCGGTTCGCCCGCTCTGATGCGGTCGGCGCGGTAGTCCGCCTTGCCCGCCTCGATCCAGGCAGGCAGGCGATCCGCGTCCATGGGGGCGAGGCGGACGACGGGCCCGGTGCGATCGGTCACCGGCCCATCGTCTCACCCCGCCCCGCTAAGGCATCGCGACGGCGGTCAGGGTTCGCGCCGGATCGACACCGAGGGTGCGCGTGAACCCGTCCGGGACGACGACGTCGGCCGGCGACAGATCGTGGACCGACGCCTTGCCGAGTCCGAGCAGGGTCGAGTCCATACCCATGCGCAGCACGTCGAGGACGTTCTCGACGCCGGCCTGCCCGCCCGCGGCGAGACCCCACAGGTAGGCGCGCCCGATCATCACCGCGCGCGCACCGAGCGCGACGGCCTTGACGACGTCGCTGCCTCGCCGGATCCCGCCGTCGAGCAGCACCTCGATCTCGTCGCCGACGGCCTCGGCGATCGCGGGCAGCATCCTGATCGCGGCCGGCGTGCCGTCGAGATTGTTGCCACCGTGGTTGGACACCGAGATCGCGGAGAACCCGGCGTCCACGGCACGTTGCGCGTCGTCGACGCGGGAGATGCCCTTGAGCACGAACGGCCCGTCCCACTGACGTCGCAACCAGGCGATGTCCTCCCACGTCGGCGGCGGCGTCTGCTGCCACATACCGTAGGCGCCGAAGAACGTCGGCGTCTGCGGCGCACCCGGCGGAACGATGTTGGGCGTCGTCAGATCGGGGATGCGGCCGCTGCGTGCGAAATCGAGCAACCACGCCGGGCGACGCAAACCCTCGGGCGCGAACTTCACCATCGCGGCGAGGTTCATCCGCTCCGGAATCGCGGGGCTGCCCCAGTCCCGACCGTAGGAGAAGGACCAGTCCAGCGTCAGGATCACCCCGACGGCGCCGGCGGCGCGGGCACGATCGAGGCGCGCGACCATGTCGGCGCGACTGCCCAACCAGTAGACCTGGAACAACGTCTGACCGTGGACGGCGGTAACGTCCTCGATCGGCTTCGAGGCGAACGACGACAGTCCCATGGGAACGCCGCGAGCCGCGGCGGCGCGGGCGACGGCCACCTCGCCGTCCGGGTGCACCGCCTGCACCCCCGTCGGCGAGATGATCACCGGCATCGAGAGCTGTTGTCCCAGAACCGTGGTCGCGAGATCACGGGTCGCGGCGTGGTCCGCGACGCGGGGGGCGAAGCCCAACTCGCCGAACGCGCTCTGGTTGTCGTCGTACGACGTGCCACGTTCGGACCCGGCGATCAGCGCCGAGTAGACCGACGGGGGCAACCGCTTCTTCGCCCGCCGCTGGGCCTCGGCCACGGTCTCCATCCACTCGGGCCGAGCCCAGGGAGATCGGATTCGCTTCATCGGGAACGCTCCTCTCGCGACAGCCCCGCGAGGGGGTTCTCGTCGCACAGTGTTGTCGGCGGCCGGCCTCCGGCCGTCCCGAGGGCGGGGGCGCCGTCCCGACGCGTCAACAGCGTCAGCGGGACGGAGGCTCGGGGGGTCGATCGCTTCCCGCTGCGGGAATGGTCGACGGACGACTTCGGTATCTCGCCGCGATCGGCGGCGAGCGCGGATTCGCCGTAGCCCTGCACGCATTCTGGATCCGGGCCGTCGAGCGGGAGCCCGGTGAAGAACTTCGCCGCCATGCACCCGCCGCGGCACGCGTCGAAGTGGGCGCAGGAGCTGCACGCGCCACCGGTCTGCGGGGATCGCAGGTCCCGGAACAGCGCGGAGTTCTGCCAGACGGCCTGGAAGCCGCCGAGGGTGTCGGTGGCGTCGCGCAGGACGTTGCCGGCGAGGAACTGCTCGTGGATGGCGAACGGGCAGGCGTAGACGTCGCCGATCGGGTCGATCAGGCACACCACTCTGCCTGCGCCGCACAGGTTCAGGCCCGGCAGGGCGCCGCCGAACGCGGACAGGTGGAAGAACGAGTCCCCGGTGAGCACGCCCTCCCCGTTGGCGACCAGCCAGTCGTAGAGTTCGCGTTGCTGCGCCGCGGTGGGATGCAGGTCGTCCCAGACGTCGGCGCCGCGGCCCGACGGGCGCAGGCGAGTGATCCGCAGGGTGGCGTCGTACGTGTCGGCGAGGGCCTTGAAGTCGTCGAGCTGGGCGACGTTGTGGCGGGTGACGACGACGGAGATCTTCGCGTCCCGGAAGCCCGCGTCCTTGAGATTGCGCAGTGCCCGGACCGCCATGTCGAACGAGCCCGGCCCGCGGACCGCGTCGTTGACCTCGGCGGTGGCGCCGTCGAGCGAGATCTGGACGTCGACGTAGTCGGACGCGGCAAGGCGCGCGGCGACGGTCTCGTCGATCCGCACGCCGTTGGTGGAGAACTTCACGCCCACCTGGTGGTCGGTGGCGTAGTCGACGAGTTCCCAGAAGTCGGAGCGGACGGTGGGTTCGCCGCCGCCGATGTTGACGTAGAAGACCTGCATGCGCTGCAACTCGTCGATGACGGCCTTGCACTGCTCCGTCGACAGTTCGCGCGGATCGCGCCGGCCGGAGGACGACAGGCAGTGCACGCACGAGAGGTTGCAGGCGTAGGTCAGCTCCCACGTCAGGCAGATGGGGGCATCGAGTCCCAGTTCGAACCGGTCGATCAGTCGGCCCACGGGTTTCGGGGCTGACGGGGCTGTCGGCGTCGCCAGGGCGACACGGTCCGGCAGGGTGGCGGTCATGCGAGGTCCTCCTTCGGTGAGACCTGAAGCACCGAGTCCTGCTGCGCCGGAACGATCATCGACGACTCGGCGAGCGCGGTCAGAGCGTGTAGATACTGCGGAACGGCGTCGTCCGGCACCGCCGCCGCGGACAGTGCCGACCTCACGTCGGGGTGCTCGGGCAGTGACCGCACGACCGCCAGCACGCCGCGGGTCTTGAGGAAGGACAGCCGCCGGGTGCCGAAGTGGTACAGCAGCGCCCCGAACGGCTCCGGGCGCACGGCCACCTGAGGGGCAAGTTGCCACCGACCTGTCAGCAGACTCCCTGCGGGAGCCGTCGGGGACGCTGCGGCGGTCATCAGTACACGCCGCACATGCCGTCGATGGACACGTCCTCGACCAGCGACTCCTGGACCAACGGACGGGCGGTGTCGTCCTCGGTGGTGGCGACGGTGTTCTTCTCGGTCATGGGACTTCCTCTCGGACGGACGGAGGGGACGGTCGAGTGCGTCCCGTGGTCGACGACGCTAGGCCCGTCGCGGCCCGCCTCGCGGCGGTCCGCGGTGAAGCGAACCCGGTGCGGCAGTGCAGAACCGCCCGATCGGGTAGGTAGCTCACCGGCGCACCCGAGGGTTCGCGCGCATCCGGCCCGGCCGGCCTCGTCAGCGACCTACGCTCGGCGCATGCCGACCCTCGCCCCGTTCGACTCCCTCGCCCCCGGCACGCCGGGAGTGTGGTCCCACGGCACGGTCACGGTGATGCGGGAGTCGGGGGTGCCTGGTGCGGTGTCGGTGACGGTACGACGGGTGGGTGGCCGGCTGGTGGTCACCCATACCTTGCCTGCCGACCGGTTGCGTGAGTCGCTCGTGGCGGAGGTGACCGCGGGGGTCGCGGAGGTCGGCGCCGGGCAAGACGAGTTCGAGGCCGTCATGGTCGGCCTGGTGCGCTCGACCGTGGACGATCCGATCGACGCCTGGGCAACCTACTACCGACAGTCCCTGCGCGACCTCCTCGACGGGACGGCCGACTTCGCGCCCGTGCACGAGGTGGCCGAATCACTGGTCGAGGGAACGGTTCTGGACCTGGGGTCCTGCTTCGGCTTCTTTCCGCTGCGACTCGCCGCCCGCGGTGTCCCGGTGATCGCCACCGACCTCCACGCCGGCACGATGCGGCTGCTCGACGCGATGCGAGCACCCCTCGGCATCGACGTCGAGACGCTCGTCTGCGATGCAGCGGACGTCCCCGTGCCCGACGACGCCGCCGACACCGTGACCGCGCTGCACCTGCTCGAGCACGTCGACGCCGACCTCGGCGACCGCATCGTCGCCGAAGCACTGCGCGTCGCCCGACGCCGTGTGGTGATCGCGGTGCCGTACGAGGACGAGGCACAGGCATGCCACGGTCACGTTCGAGTCTTCGACGCGGACGCCGTCACCGCGCTCGCCGCCCGCTCCGGACGGCCGTACGAGGTGTTCTCCCACCATGGCGGGTGGGCGGTACTGGACGCTGCGTCGCCTGGATGACCACGCGGCGCCACCCCGGTCAGAACGGGGGTGGTGCGTCGTCGGGTTCGGGTGGTCGGACTCCGTTGAGGTTGTTGCGGAGGCGGTTTCGGTTGCGTTCCTGCCGTCGTCGGGCGTGTTTCTGCTCGGTGCGTGGGGCGGGTCGGGTGGGTTCGGGCTCGTCCGGTGCCGGGGTGCGCGGTGGTGCGGTTCTGCCGGTGGCGGGTGGGTCGCCGAAGACGATCATGTCGAGTCCGGGGTGGGTGTCGAACCCGGTGTGCGCCGGGCCGAGGACGGTGCGGCCTTCCGGGATGGTGAACGTGCGGATGATGCGGCCCGGGTGGTCGGGGTCGTCGTACTGGTCGTCGACGACGTCGCCGAACGTTTTCAGTAGGTGGTGGAACCGGCATTTCGCGCCGAGTCCGGTCGCGCTGGTCTGCCCGCCCCGCTCGGGTTTGCGGTGGTCGTATTCGGTGATGTGGTCGAGGTCGCCGTCCCAGGCGGGGGTGTTGCAGCCGGGCCAGGTGCAGTACCGGTCTCGGGCGCGAACGTACGCATCGAGCGCGGCTGAGGGTCGGTACGGGTCGGCGGGTTGGGTCGCGGGCAGTGGGGTGTCGGTGCCGTCGCCCAACGGGCGGATGATCGCGTCGGGGTCGGTGGCGAGGTCGCGGACGTGGGCTCCGGAGATGATGCCGAGCCCGGCGACGTACCCGACGCCGTCGATCAGGTCGGGCTTGGGCTCCGCCGCAGCCTCCCCGACCGCTGCCTCGTCGACCGGGACCGCCTCAGGCTCTACGGCAACGGCTGCTGCCTCGTCGACCGGGACCGCCTCGGGCTCTACGGCAACGGCTGCAGCCTCGTCGACCACGACCTCTTCCACGGTGACCTCGTCGGCGCCGCCCTGATCTGCCGCGACTGCCGTCGTCTCCACGTTCTGCGCCTGCGGGTGCGCCGCCGTGTTCGCGGGGACGGGTCCGGTGAGGGTGGTGGTGTCGGTGACCACGTGGATCACGATTCGTGCCGCGGTCGCCGCCACCTCGTCCGCATCGACCACCGTGAACGCACACTCCGGGCGACCGCAGTCGCAGCCGAACGGGGCGTGCTTGACCAACGCGAACAACGCATCCGACGCCCGCGCACCCATGCTGCGACTGTCGTGCTTGCAGACCTGCGACGCCAGTCTCTCGACGACACGAGCGACGATGGCGGCGCGTTCGGCGGACATCGTCGCCCCCACCGTCCCCATCCCATCGAGACCGGCCTCGGTGAAGAAGCACCGCCCTTTCAGTGCTTCCTCCCGTCGTTCGCGGACGGCGTCGGGATCACGGCGGTAGACCATCTGATCGCACAGATCCCGCACCCGCGCCGTCGACCACGACCCCGGCTTCCGCAACGCCGCGGCGATGTCGGCGTCCACCAGCTCCTGATACGGGCGGCCGTGGATCAGTTCGGTGCGGGAGACGATGGTGCGAATGAAAGTCGGGGAGACCACTCCGTCGCGCAGGCACTCGAACACCCGCGGCAGCCGGTCGAGGAGGGCGACGGCGTTGTCGAGGAGTCGTCGGCGACGTACTGCGAGACCGACAGGGCGGTGGCGATGCGGGCGGCGCACTGGGCGTACGCATCGACCGCCCGCTCGTCGTGGTCTTCCTCCGGCACCACCAGTTCGGTGTGGAGGGCGGCGGCGTGCCGGTAGCGGCGCCACTCCAGATAGCCCGCTCCCGCAGCGAGATCCGCCAGGGCGTCGAGGTGCCCGACCACCGGCAAGTCGAACGACACCGGCAGACCCACCGCGGCGTGATCACGCTCAGGCCACGGCACACTGCCCACCTGCGCCGCGCCCACCGCGCCGACCCCCCGATCGCTCATGTGTTCGATTGTAGTGGCCCCCACCGACACCCGCCACGACAACGACCGGAAACCGGGACGGCTAGATCAACCCACCCTTCCCGGCGAGGTGTACGGCTTCCGCGCGCCGGGTCGCACCCAGCTTGCGCATGATGTTGCTGACGTGGAACTTCACGGTGGTGGCGGAGATGAACAGCTCCGACCCGATGGCGCTGTTGGACAGTCCGGTCGCGAGCAACCGCAGCACCTCGAGTTCCCGCTCGGACAGCGAATCCTCGCGCACCCCCGTGCCGTTGAGCGATCGCACCACGGCCGAGGCGCTCCGCGCGTCGAACGCGGATTCGCCGCGCGCCACCGCGCGGATGGCCCGCACGAGCTCGGTGGTGTCGACGTCCTTGACCACGTATCCGCGCGCGCCGGCGTGCACGGCGTCGACCACCAGGCGTTCGTCCAGGAACGTCGTCAGCACCAGCAGGCCCATCGTCGGGTGGCGCGCCGACAGTGCGCGGCAGACGGCGAGACCCTCGTGGTCCGAGCCGGCGGACAGCTTGAGGTCGAGCAACGCCACCTCGGGCACCAATCGGTCCGCCAGGGCCAACGCCTCCCGAGCCGAGGCGGCCTCGCCCACGACCTGCAGGTCGGGTTCCCGCTCGAGCACCGACCGCAGTCCCTGCCGCAGAATGGCGTGGTCGTCGACCAGCATGATGCCCGTCATCGCCGTGCTCCCGTCATCGCTGTCCTCCCGTCGGGATGGTGGCGGCGACCTCGATTCCGCCAAGCCGTGAGCGCCCGACGTCGAGGTGACCGCCGAGTTCCCGTGCGCGCGTAGCCATGTTGACCAGTCCGCGGTGGGCGCCGCCGAGATCGCCCGACTCGGCGAGACGCATGGCGGTGCGCACGGTGGCAGGGTCACCGTCACCGTCGTCGGACACGACGAGCGTCACCGTGCCCCGCCGGTACCGCAGGTCCAGGGCGGCGTGCGACGCGTCGGAATGCACCGCCGCGTTGAACAGGGCCTCGCCGGCGATCCGCAGGATCGCGTGCTCGACGTCGCCCGGCAGTTCCTCCGGTGTTCCGTCGATGTCGACGACGACCTGCAACTCGTCGGGCATGTGCACGACGCTGAGTTGATCGAGCATGTCGGGCAACGACGATCGTTCCGCATCGCCCGCATGGCCCAGCGAGTAGATGGCGGAGCGCAACTGCTCGACCGCACGGCGGGTCAGGTCCTTCGCCAGATCGAGTCGCTCGCGTCGTTCGGACTCGGGAATGTCGTTGCGGCACACCTCGATCTGCATCCCCGCCGAGAGCACCGCCTGGGTCACGCTGTCGTGCAGCTCGCGCGCGATGCGATGCCGCTCCTCGTCGAGCACCTGATGCCGATGGGCCGCCCCGAGGCGACGCTGCGTGGCCTCGAGTTCGGCGTTGCGCACGGCGAGATCGGCCGCGGTCCGTCGCGCGTCCTGGAAGGTGGCCGAGTTCTGCAGTGCCACTGCCGTTTGCGACGCCAGGATGCCGAGCACGGCGCCGTCGGTCGCGTCCAACGTGCGCCGCGGATCGGTCCACGCGGCGAGCGCACCGACGGCGCCGTCGACGGACTCGATCGGCACGAACGCGTAATGCGGTTCGATCACCTGCTCCGCGGCGAAGCGGGCGCTGCGGACGTCCTCGAGGCATGCAAGCACGTCGTCGGGCAACGGCGGGCCCTCCACCTCGCCCACCAGGAACGGGCTCGCGTCCGGCCCGAGGACGAGTCGACGAGGCCCGGTGCCCGGCAACGACGCGTCGGTCAGCGCGACCACCACCCAGCGGGCGTTCAGATGCGCCCGTGCCGCTTCGGCGACCGCGCAGATCAACGTCTCCGGCCCCTCCACGGTGCGGGTCAGCGCCCGCGAGACGAGATCGAGAGCGTGCACGACGCGCTCGAGCCGTTCCGCGGCGCCCCGATACTGCGGGTAGTACGTGCTTTTCGACGATCTGAGCCCGGTGAGCAGGGACAGATCGGTGACGGGCTCGGCACCGGTCACAGCGCCGCAGGCCTCACCGAACGCAGCGCCGGTCTCACAACGCCTGCCGGAACAACGCCGCGACGTCGGCGTGGGTGACCGGACGCGGATTGGTCGCCATGCACGCGTCCCGCAGCGCGAAGCCGGCGAGACGGTCGACGTCCTCCTCGCGGACGCCGATGGTTCCGAGCGACCGCGGCACACCGACCTGACGGGCCAACGTCTCCACCCGATCGGCGACCGCCAGCGCCGCCTCGCGCGCACTCCCCCGCGCCTCGTCGAGACCGAGCTGCCGCGCCACCGGAACGTAGGGCGAGCCGTCGGCGTCGGCGTTGAACCGGATCACGTGCGGCAACAGGATCCCGTTGATGACACCGTGCGGCAGGTCCAACAGACCGCCGACCTGGTGGGACATGGCATGAGCCGCACCGAGAATCGCGTTGGTGAAGGCCAATCCGCCCTCCAGGCTGGCCTGGGCCATGACGGTGCGCATGGGCAGCGAGGTGGGATCGTCGATGGTGCGCGCGAGCGTGCCGATCACCAACGTGACCGCCCGAAGAGCGTGGTCGTCGGTGAGAGGGTTGTGCGCCAATGAGACGAACGCTTCGATCCCGTGCGTGAGCGCGTCGAGACCGGTTGCAGCACTGAGCCATTCCGGCATCGTGGTGAGCAACCGCGGGTCGATCACCGTAATGTCGGGCACCAGCGAGCGACCGAGAATCGTGATCTTGGTGCCGCGGCCGGTGTCGGTGACGATGCAGAACTGGGAGACGTCCGCACCGGTTCCTGCGGTGGTGGGCACCATGACGAGCGGGGGAATGGGCGCGGCCACCCGGTCCACACCCTCGTAGTCGAGAATGCGCCCGTCGTTCGCCGCGAGGATCGCCACGCCCTTGGCCGCGTCCATCACGCTGCCGCCCCCGACCGCGACGAGGACGTCGCAGCCGCGGTCGCGGTAGACGTCGACGCCCGCCTCGATCTCGTGGTCCTTGGGATTCGGCGTCGGCTCGGACCACACGACGGGATCGAGCCCCGCCGACCGCAGATCCCGCGCGATCTCGTCCACCCATCCCGTCGCGACCAGTCCGACGTCGGTGACCAGGAACGGCCGCCGGCCGCCCAGCCGCGTCACGGCGTGCGCGACCTCCCCCGTCGACCCGACCCCGAACACGATCTCCGGTGCGTGGAACTTGACCACCCGACCCGCGCCGTCGCCCGTGACGCGGGAGAGCGAGGTCGCCGGGGTCGGGCCGGTGGAGACGTCCGTCGTGCCGAGCATGTGATCCAGCTTACGTCCGGAGAGTCCGGTTTCCCCTGCCCGATCGGGCAGGTCGATCACCGCAGCGCGGATCCCAGATCGGCCGCCCGCTCCACCAGCCGGCGGGCGTCGCAGGCCACCACCACACCGTCGCAGACCTCGGCGTACTCCTCCATCGAACACGTCGCCTGCGACCAGTACCGCTCGGCCTCCGGCGTGATCCACGCCAGCCGGTGCGTGCGCCGGGCGATGGTCTCGAGGTCGCGGACACCGGACGGCAGACCGTTGCACCGACCGTCCCCGACGATCACCACCGAGGTCCGGGACGTCACCGCGGACCCGTGGTGCGCGAGCACGTCGGCGAAGACGCGTCCGTAGTCGCTCGACGCCTCGAGGTCGAGCTCCGGCGCAGCGAGCACCGCGGCCAGGGCGTCGTCGCCGGTGCTGCTCGCGAGCACGTCGGTGACGTCCACGGGCCGATCGACGAAGGCGAGCACCGTGCACCGGGACACGCGGTGGCGCAGAGACTGCGCGAGGCGCAGCGCGAACGCCGTGATCGGCCGGACCGACAGCGACACGTCCGCCAGCACGAGCAGCCTGACCTGCTCCGGGACCGGGGTCCGCGAGATCAGACGGAACGGCACCCCGTCGGTCCGCATGCCCGCCCGCACCGTTCGCCGCAGATCGAGTCGACCCGCGCCGTGCTCGCGGGGACGCGGCCGAGGCGCGCCCCGCATGCGCCGCACCACCTCGCGGGACGCCGCGGCGACGTCCGCGCGGTCGGTGGGCACCCCCGGCTCTCCCGTCGACGAGGGAGCGTCGACGTCCTGCTGAGCGACGGCGTCGACGAACGCCTCCACCGCCGCCGCCAGCCGATCGAGTTGCGCACGCGTGAGTTCCTCGCCGGGTCCGGCGTCGCCGTACACGGTCGACGGGTCGTAGGCGTTCAGCCATCCCAGGATTCCCGCCGGGTCGTCCCACCGCAGCACGCCGTGCGCGACCACGGCGTCCGACGACGCGAGCTCACCGACGGTCGCGCTGTCGCCCCGATCGACCTCCACCGTGTACGTCACGCCCCGCCGGCCGGATTCTGCGTCGGTGTCCACGGAGACCTCGGAGTCGGCGCCCGTGAGCGAGAGATCGTCGTCGTCCTTGTGCGGGTTGAATCCCTTCTCCTTCTCGGGGGTGTCGAAGAAGTCCCCGACGTCGGCGGCCCGCTCGTTGTAGTCGGCGTAGCGGCCGACGTCGGCGTGGTCCCCCGCCACCTCCAGCGACGTCGGCAACCCGTCCGCGGTGACCGCACCGGACGGCGGCCGGGCATCGGCGTCGACGAGCGTGACCGCGGGGGCGAACATCTCGTCGAAGGCTCGATCGAACGCCGCACGCTCGTGGGAGTACTTCGCGCACGTCGCCCGCAGGGCCCACCGGAGCGCGCCGAGATCACGCGCGCCGAGCAACCCCAGCACTCGCCGGACCTCGATCACCTCGGCCGGTGACGCCGCGACCCCGTGGCGCCGCAGCACCCGTCCGAAGCCGGCGGCGACCACGTCGAGCACGACGGCGGGCGCCGGGGCGGCGGGGTGGGTCACGACCGTCCGCCCCGACCCCGGAACGCGGCCGTCGTCGAATTCGGCGGCGCACTCGCGATGCTCGGCACCACCGTCCGCTCCGGCGCCGGGGGCGCTGCGGGCGCAGTCGCTCGCGCCCGCACCAGCTCGGTGTCCGAGGCGTACTTCAGCAGGACCGAGTACAGCGTCTCCCGAGTCGCCGCGGATGCGGTGTCGCCGAGGAGCATCGCCGCGCGGGCCGCATCGATCACCTCGGACACCGAGGGCGCCTTCCGCAGCGGCAGATCACGCAGCGACCGCGCCAGATCCACCACGTCGGCGATGACACCCTCCTCCACGTCGGGCGCGCGGGACGACACGATCTCGCGCTCGATCTCCGCCGTCGGGAAGTCGACGGTCAGATGCAGACACCGCCGCTTGAGAGCGCCCGACAGTTCCCGAGTGTCGTTGGACGTCAACACGACCCACGGAGCCGTGCGCGCGGTGAAGGTCCCCACCTCCGGTACCGTCACCTGCTTCTCGGCCAGCACCTCGAGCAGCAGCGCCTCCATCGACTCCTCGGTGCGGTCCACCTCGTCGACCAGCAGCACCACCGGGTCCTCGGACAGGATCGCGTCGAGCAGAGGTCGCGGGGCGAGGAACGCCTCCGAGTACAACCCGAAGTCCACGTTCGCCAGCATCGCCGACGCGGCGGCCAGGTCCGGCGCCGACGCGAGCTCGGCGCTCGTCCGGTCCCGCAGCATCTGCACGTGCAGCAACTGCCGCGCGTAGTCCCACTCGTACAGCGCGCGGTTGTCGTCGAGGCCCTCGTAGCACTGCAACCGCACCAGTCGTCGTCCACCCGCCTCCGCGAGCGCCTTCGCCAGTTCCGTCTTGCCGACGCCGGCCGGACCCTCGAGCAGCAGCGGGCGGTCGAGCGCGATCGCGAGGCGCACCACCGTGGCGAGTTCGTCGCTCGCGACGTAGCCCGTCGTCGCCAGCGCCTCCCGCACGCCCGCCGTCGTCGTGAGATCCGCGCTCTCCCGCTGCCGCGCGAAGGATCCGACCGTCGTCATCTCGTGGCCTCCGATCAGCGCCGGTAGGCGGAGTTGATGGCGTGGTCGACGACCGGGATCATCGAATCCACCGTCACCTCACGGGGATTGCCCGGGGTGCACCAGTCGTCCTGGATGTGCTCGGAGATCGCCAGCACCGTCTTCTCGTCCCCGGTGATCACCTCGCCCCGGCCGGTGTACTTGCCGGTGTTCATCCGGTTCTTGTCGTAGAGCCGGGTGGTGACCTGCGAGAAGTTGTCGGGGATGCCGACGTCCTGCGACAGCCGGATCGCGGCCTCCACGGCGGCGTCCGCCGCCTGCACCGTGGTCATGTTCCGCGTGTCGACACCCATCGCGCCGGCCAGCTGGGCGTACCGCTCGTAGCGGGACGGCAGGTTGTACTCCCACACCCGCGGCAGGGCGATGGCGTTGTTGAGTCCGTGGTGGCTGTCGAAGAACGCACTGACAGCGTGCGAGATCGAGTGCACGATGCCGAGACCGCCGGAGTTGAAGGCCTGGCCGGCGATGTACTGCGCATTCATCATTCCCTCGCGGGCCTTCAGATTGCGCGGCTCGTACACGGCCTCGCGGAGGTTCTTGGCCACCAGCTCCACCGAGTACAGCGCATTGCCCAGCGACGGTGCGAAGTCGAGACGCGAGACGAACGGCTCGCTGCCGTGGGCGAGAACGTCGAATCCGCAGTACGCCGTGAAGTGCTGGGGGCAGGTGTAGTACAGCAGCGGATCGTCGATCGCGACGGTGACGATCGACGCCTCGTCGAACGCCACCCACTTGTGCGGCTTGTCCATGTCGGAGGTGTCGGTGATGACGTAGGCCCACGACGTCTCGGAACCCGTTCCCGCCGTGGTGGACACGGCGATGTGGGGCGGGTTCTGCTTGTTGGTGGACTTGGCGAAGCCCTCGAACTCGTTGATGTTGCGGCCGTCGTGAGCGATGACCACGCGGGCGCCCTTCGCGGCGTCGTGGCTCGAGCCGCCGCCGACGGAGATAATGCTGTCGCACTTCTCCTTCTGATACAGGGCCGCGGCGTCCATGACGTTGTAGTCCTTGGGGTTCGACTCCACCTTGTCGAAGAGGACCACCTCGACACCCTGGTACTCGATCTTGCCGATGAGCTCCTCGATGATGCCGGACCCGCGGAGTCCGGTGGTCACCAGCAGGGCGCGCTTGAACCCCAGGTTCTTCGCCTCCACCCCGATGATGTCGTGGGCGCCCACACCCATCAGGGCACGGGGGAACGGGTGGAACTCCTTGATGGGAAAGTCCCAGATCTGGTTCAACTCGATGGCCATCGGAGGTCTCCTCGGGGGTCGGCAGTCGGTGTGACTGCCATCACCCTGCGTGCTGCGCGAGACCGCGAGAAGCGTTACGCCGCAGAACCGTCCGGTGGCCGACCCGCTCCTGCCCGATCGGTCAGGCGGGCTGCCTGTCCGGACCGAGCGGGCGAACGTCCCGACCGGCCCGCCGGGCGGACACCCGCGTCGCCACCACCGACCCGAGAGCGCACGCGATGACGTACCCGCCGTACACCGTCGCGGTCACCGACAACCCGACCACCCCGACGACGAACCCGGCGATCACGGCCGGGAGGCCGAACGCGAGGTAGCTCAGCACGTACGTCGTCGAGAAGACGCCCGCGCGATCGTCGGGAGGCGCGATCGCGCCGATCACCCGCATCGCGCCGAGAAACGCGGCACCCCAGCCGAGTCCGGACACGGCGGTCCCGGCGAAGTAGACGGCCGCGGTCCCCGTGGCGAGGCCCATCAGGTCGAGGCCGACCCCGACCACGAGCACGAGCGCGCCGACGGCCATCACCCGACGACCCCGCGCCGCGTCGGTCACCAGGCGCGACGCCACCGCGGCACCCGCTGCCCCGGCCGTGAACAGGGTGAAGATGTCGAGTCCCGCCGCGACGGCGCCGGTCAGCCCGAACTCCGACCGCATGATCGACGGCCCCAGCGAGAGGTGGAATCCGCCGAGCGACCACGTGGCCACCAACGACGGCATGACCGCCCAGAAGGCCGACCGGATGGACGCGGGCAACGACACCGTCGGGGTCAGACTCCGGCGGAGGTGTCGCCGGTCGGTGAAGCCCGCGGCGACGGCGGACTCGGGCACGGCGACCATCGCGCCTGCCAGTGCGAGCAGCGCCGCGATCAGCAGGACGTACACCGTCGTGGTCGGCCAGGGCGCGAACTGCACCAGCAGACCCGCCCCCATGCCGCCGCCGGCGAGTCCGATCGCGGGAGCCAGGCTGTTCACCAATGGACCGCTGCGTGGCGTCGGCGAGAGGTCGGTGATCGCCGCCGTCAACGCGCCGGTGGCAGCACCGGCCGCGACGCCCTGCAGGACCCGAGCCGCGATCAACCACCCCACCCCGTCGGCGACCGCGAACACGATCAGGGACACCACCAGCAGACCGATCGAGGCGAACACCACCGGCTTGCGCCCGATGTGGTCGGACAGCCCACCGACCACCAGCAGCGACACGAGCAGCGCCAGCGCGTACACGGCGAACACGACCGTCAGGACCGACGCGCCGAACCCCCATTCCTCCCGGTACAGCGGGTAGAGCGGCGACGGCGCACTGCTCGACGCCATGATGGTGAAGTACACGACGGCGACGACACGAAAGGCCGCACGCCGCGACAGGCGGCCGGTCCGGGAGTCGAGTTCGAGGGTCGTCACGTGCGGTGTCAGCGCCGAGCGGCCCGACATCATTCCCTGTCCGAAGGACATGTCCGATTCTCGGTTGGACCGGGCCGGGCGCGGGTAGGACGAACGATGCGTTCCGGACATCTCACCCGGGCGACGGGCGTCGTCACCCTGGGCGACGTCGCGTCGTTTCTCGGCCGCGACAGCCCGCCCGACGCGGCTCGGCCGGTCCGCGACGTCTGCGACGACTCACGAGCCGTGCGTCCCGGCGATCTCTACCTCGCCCTGCCCGGCCGGGTGCATCACGGACTCGATTTCGAACGCGACGCGATCGAGCGTGGGGCCGTCGCCGTCGTCAGCGACCGCGTCGCCGACCGTCTTCCGACCGTCGTCGTCCCGCATCCCCGAGCCGTCGCCGGACCGCTGGCGTCGTGGTTCCACGGCCGGCCGTCGTCCGCGCTCGAGGTCTTCGGCGTCACCGGTACCAACGGCAAGACCAGCACGACGCACTTCCTCCACGCCGGTCTGCAGGGCGCCGGCCGCACCCCGGGCCTGGTGTCCGGCATCGCGATCTCGTCGTCCGACGGCACCGCCGAGCGGCCGATCCGGACCACCCCCGAGGCCACCGTCCTGCACCGCACGCTCGCCACCTTCGTCCACAACGGGTGCGACAGCGCCGCGGTCGAGGTGTCCTCCCACGCCGTCGCCGAGCACCGAGTGGACGCACTGGACTTCGCGGTGCTCGCCTTCACCAATCTCGGCCGCGACCACCTGGACTACCACGGCACGATGGAGAACTACTTCGCGGTCAAGGCCTCCCTTTTCGATCCCGAACGGACGAGGTCCGCCGTGGTCGGTGTCGACGACGCCTGGGGACGACGCCTGGCCGCCGAGTGTGCGCTGCCCGTGACCACCGTGTCGACCTCGGACCCCGCAGCCGACGTCCTCGCCACCGACATCGACTGCGGTGACCACCGCACGGCGTTTCGCGCCCACACCCCGGTCGGCGCGGTCGATCTCACCCTCCCGGTCCTCGGACCTCACCAAGTCTCCAACGCCCTGGTCGCGCTGGCGGTGCTGGTGTCCGGCGGACACGACCCGGACGCCGCCGCCCACGGCATCTCCACCGTGCACGGCATCCCCGGCCGGCTCGAACCCGTCACGGCCGGGCAGTCGTTCACCGCACTGGTCGACTACATGCACAACCCGTCGGGCCAACGCAGCACCCTCCCGTACCTGCGATCCATCACCCCGGGCAGACTGGTCCTGGTCATCGGAGCGACGGGCGGGCGCGATCCCGGCAAACGCGGCGACCTCGGCGCCGTCGCCGGGCACTGGGCCGACACCGTGATCGTGACCGACGAGAGTCCCGGCGACGACCGAGCGGACGTCCTGCGTGACGACGTCCTCGCCGGGGCCCGAACGACGAGCGCCCGCGTCCTCGAGGTTCCGGATCGCCGCGCGGCGATCGACCGCGCCGTCGCCGGCCTCACCGAGGGCGACACCGTGGTCGTGGCCGGACGGGGAAGCGACCGATGGCAGCAGTTCGGTTCCCGCCGAACGTTCTTCGACGACGCGACGGAACTGTACGAGTCGGTCGTCCGCGCGATCAGCGCAGGGCGGTCCGCCGCGCGCTGAGCGGGTCCGCTCCGGCGCCGGCGAGCACCCGGCCCGCCTCGAACGAGAGTGCCTGCGGCGGTAGGGAACCGGGACGCCCGGAGAGGAAGACGGACAGCGCACCGGCACCCGGCGGCACATCCACGGCGTCGACCTGCCGGAGTGTCTGCGCCGCCACGGCATCGGCACTGTCGTACATGC
This sequence comes from Rhodococcus sp. PBTS 1, assembly GCF_001620025.1. Classification (NCBI taxonomy): domain Bacteria; kingdom Bacillati; phylum Actinomycetota; class Actinomycetes; order Mycobacteriales; family Nocardiaceae; genus Rhodococcus; species Rhodococcus sp. PBTS 1. Next base: position 397,641 of record NZ_CP015219.1, on the reverse strand, counting down.
GGACCGCGGGCGGCAGGGACGCCATGATCTCGCCGGCGACCAGGGGGTAGTGCGTACAACCGAGAACGATCGCCTCGGTGTGGGCGGGGGTGCGCTCCGCGGCCGACAGTATGGCGGCCGAGACGGCGTCGGTGTCACCGCGATCGATGGCGTCGGCGAGGCCGTGGCAGGCGACCGCCGTGACGTCGGCGTCCGCAGCGAACTGCTGGACGAGCGCGGCCTGGTACGACGACGCGGTGGTGGCGGCCGTGGCCCACACCGCGATGGTGCGACAGTCCCGCGCGGCCGGCTTGATCGCGGGCACCGTGCCCACCACCGGCACCGACGGACCGAGGGCCGAGCGCGTCTCGGCGAGCGCGACGACACTGGCCGTGTTGCACGGCAGCACCACGACGGCGGCGCCCCCGTCCACGGCCCGCCGAGCGGTGTCGACGACGCGTCGGACGGTCCACTCCACGGGCTTCGGGCCCCACGGAGCGCCGTCGGGATCCAGGTGGAGCTGCAGGTCGAGATCGGGTCGCGCACGACGCAGCCGAGCGGCGGTCGGCAGGGAGCCGAGGCCGGAGTCGATCAGCGCGACGGTCACGGTGGGTCAGTCTACCGGCGCGCAGGTCGGCCGCCTCGCACCCCGACAAGCAGCGAAAACGCCGAACGGCGCCCACCCCGAAGGGTGAGCGCCGCAGGCGAAGTGAGACGGGTGTCTTACTTGATGATCTTCGTGACGCGACCGGCGCCGACGGTACGACCACCCTCACGGATGGCGAACCGCAGGCCCTCGTCCATGGCGACCGGCTGGATCAGCACGACGGACATCTCGGTGTTGTCACCGGGCATGACCATCTCGGTGCCCTCGGGGAGGGTCACGACGCCCGTCACGTCCGTGGTACGGAAGTAGAACTGCGGGCGGTAGTTGTTGAAGAACGGGGTGTGGCGACCGCCCTCGTCCTTAGACAGGATGTACGCCTGGCCCTCGAACTCCGTGTGGGGAGTGGTGGTGCCGGGCTTGACGACGACCTGTCCACGCTCGACGTCCTCGCGCTTGATGCCGCGGACGAGGAGGCCGACGTTGTCGCCCGCCTGGCCCGAGTCGAGCAGCTTGCGGAACATCTCGATGCCGGTGACGGTGGTCTTGGTGGACTTCTCGCGGATGCCGACGATCTCGACGTCCTCGTTCACGTTGATCTGTCCACGCTCGACACGACCGGTGACGACGGTGCCGCGGCCGGTGATGGTGAAGACGTCCTCGACGGGCATGAGGAACGGCTTGTCGGTCTCGCGGACCGGGTCCGGGATGGAGTCGTCGACGGCCTGCATGAGCTCGGCGACCGACTCGGCCCACTTCTCGTCACCCTCGAGGGCCTTGAGAGCGGACACCTTGACGACGGGAGCCTCCTCGTCGAACTCCTGCGCAGCGAGGAGCTCGCGGACCTCCATCTCGACGAGCTCGATGATCTCGTCGTCGTCCACCATGTCGGCCTTGTTCAGGGCGACGAGGATGTAGGGCACGCCGACCTGGCGGGCGAGCAGCACGTGCTCACGCGTCTGGGGCATCGGGCCGTCGGTGGCGGCCACGACCAGGATCGCACCGTCCATCTGAGCCGCACCGGTGATCATGTTCTTGATGTAGTCGGCGTGGCCCGGAGCATCGACGTGCGCGTAGTGGCGCTTCTCCGTCTGGTACTCGACGTGGGAGATGTTGATCGTGATACCACGAGCCTTCTCTTCGGGAGCCTTGTCGATCTGATCGAAGGCAAAGCTCTCGTTGAGGTCGGGGTACTTGTCGTGCAGAACCTTGGTGATCGCTGCGGTCAGCGTCGTCTTGCCGTGGTCAACGTGACCGATGGTCCCGATGTTGACGTGCGGCTTCGTCCGCTCGAACTTCGCCTTCGCCACTGTGTGTCCTCCTGGACTGTCGATGTCTGCGGTGTGCAGTCTTTTACGGTAGGTGGTGCCGGGACCGGCCGAGTCGGCCGGTCCCTTCGGTCCTGCGTTCGGAGACTATTCTCCGGTGGCCTTCGCGATGATCTCCTTCGAGACGTTCGCCGGAACCTCTGCGTAGGAGTCGAAGACCATGGAGTAGTTCGCGCGGCCCTGGGTGCGAGACCGCAGGTCACCGATGTAACCGAACATCTCCGACAGCGGAACCAGCGCCTTGACGACACGGGCACCACTGCGTTCCTCCATGGCCTGGATCTGGCCACGGCGGGAGTTCACGTCGCCGATCACGTCGCCCATGTACTCCTCGGGCGTGGTGACCTCGACGGCCATCAGCGGCTCGAGGATGACGGGGCCGGCCTTGCGGGCGGCTTCCTTCAGGGCCTGCGAACCGGCGATCTTGAACGCCATCTCCGAGGAGTCGACGTCGTGGTAAGCGCCGTCGATGAGCGTCATCTTCAGGTTCACCAGCGGGTAGCCGGCGAGCACGCCGTACTGCATGGCGTCCTGCGCACCCGCGTCGACCGACGGGATGTACTCGCGCGGAACGCGGCCACCGGTGACCTTGTTCTCGAACTCGTACGTCGCACCGTCCTCGCCGACGAACGGCTCGAGACCGATGATGACCTTCGCGAACTGGCCGGAGCCACCCGTCTGCTTCTTGTGGGTGAACTCGTGCTTCTCGACGGTCTTGGTGATCGTCTCGCGGTAGGCCACCTGCGGCTTGCCGACGTTCGCCTCGACCTTGAACTCGCGACGCATGCGGTCGACGAGGATGTCGAGGTGGAGCTCGCCCATGCCGCCGATGACGGTCTGGCCGGTCTCCTCGTCCAGCTGCACCGAGAAGGTGGGATCCTCTTCGGCGAGCTTCTGGATCGCGGTGCCCAGCTTCTCCTGGTCGGACTTGGTCTTGGGCTCGATCGAGACCTGGATGACCGGGTCCGGGAAGGTCATCGACTCCAGGATGACCTGCTGCTGCGGATCGCAGAGCGTGTCACCGGTGGTGGTGTCCTTCAGGCCGATCACGGCGTAGATGTGGCCGGCGCTGGCCGTGGCGACCGGGTTCTCCTTGTTGGAGTGCATCTGGAACAGCTTGCCCAGACGCTCCTTCTTGCCCTTGGTCGAGTTGATGACCTGCGAGCCGGAGTCGACCTTGCCCGAGTACACGCGGACGTAGGTCAGCTTGCCGAAGAACGGGTGCGTCGCGATCTTGAACGCCAGCGCGGCGAACGGCTCGTCCGAGGACGGGCGACGCGTGAGGATCTCCTCCTCGTTGTTCGGGGCGTGACCCTGCACCGACTCCACGTCCAGCGGGGACGGCAGGTAGTCGATGACGGCGTCGAGCATGGGCTGGACGCCCTTGTTCTTGAACGCCGAGCCGCACAGGATCGGGTAGAGCTCCGAGTTCACGGTGAGCTTGCGGATGGCGCCCTTGATCTCCTCGATCGAGAGCTCCTCGCCACCGAAGAACTTCTCGAGCAGCGCCTCGTCCGACTCGGCGACGGTCTCGAGCAGCTCCTGGCGGTACTGCTCGGCCTTCTCCTGCAGGTCGGCCGGGATCTCGCGGACGTCGTACTTCTCGCCCAGCTTGGTCTCGCCGGACCAGACCTTCGCGTTCATCTCGACCAGGTCGACGATGCCCTCGAAGCCGTCCTCGGCACCGATGGGGAGCTGGATGACCAGCGGCTTGGCGCCGAGGCGATCCTTGATGGTCTGCACCGTGAAGTAGAAGTCGGCGCCGAGCTTGTCCATCTTGTTCACGAAGCAGATGCGCGGCACGTCGTACTTGTCGGCCTGACGCCACACCTGCTCGGACTGGGGCTCGACGCCCTCCTTGCCGTCGAACACGGCGACGGCACCGTCGAGGACACGGAGCGACCGCTCCACCTCGACCGTGAAGTCCACGTGTCCCGGGGTGTCGATGATGTTGATCTGGTTGTCGTTCCAGAAGCACGTCGTGGCAGCAGACGTGATGGTGATGCCACGTTCCTGTTCCTGCTCCATCCAGTCCATCGTGGCTGCGCCGTCGTGGACCTCACCGATCTTGTACGAGATACCGGTGTAGAAGAGGATGCGCTCGGTAGTGGTGGTCTTACCGGCATCGATGTGGGCCATGATGCCGATGTTGCGGACCTTGTTCAGGTCGGTCAGCACGTCCTGTGCCACGAATTCATCCCGCCTTGGTGTTGGAAGAGGTAGTTCTCGGTCGGATCAACGCCCGGGCGGCGCCGGATAGTTCCGGCGCCGCCGGGCGTTACGCGATCACCAGCGGTAGTGCGCGAACGCCTTGTTGGCTTCCGCCATCTTGTGCGTGTCCTCGCGGCGCTTCACCGCGGCACCGAGGCCGTTGCTGGCGTCGAGGAGCTCGTTGGCCAGACGCTCGACCATCGTCTTCTCACGACGAGCGCGTGAGAACGAGACGAGCCAGCGCAGTGCCAGCGTGGTGGAACGGCCGGGACGAACCTCGACCGGCACCTGGTAGGTGGCACCACCGACGCGACGGCTGCGGACCTCGAGGGCCGGCTTGACGTTGTCGAGAGCGCGCTTGAGCGTCACGACGGGATCGGTGCCCGTCTTCTCGCGTGCCTGCTCGAGAGCCTGGTACACGATGCGCTCGGCGGTCGACTTCTTGCCGTCGAGGAGGATCTTGTTGACGAGCTGCGTGACCAGCGGCGATCCGTAGACCGGGTCGTTGATCAGCGGCCGCTTGGGTGCAGGTCCCTTGCGAGGCATGTCAGCTCTTCTCCTTCTTCGCGCCGTAGCGGCTGCGAGCCTGCTTGCGGTTCTTCACACCCTGGGTGTCGAGCGAGCCGCGGATGATCTTGTAGCGAACACCGGGGAGGTCCTTCACACGACCGCCGCGGACGAGCACCATCGAGTGCTCCTGCAGGTTGTGACCCTCACCGGGGATGTAGGCCGTGACCTCGACCGCGCTGGTCAAGCGCACGCGCGCGACCTTGCGGAGTGCGGAGTTCGGCTTCTTGGGCGTCGTGGTGTACACGCGGGTGCACACGCCGCGACGCTGCGGTCCGCCCTTGAGGGCGGCGGTCTTCAGTTTCGCGACCTTGTCGGTGCGACCCTTGCGGACCAGCTGGTTGATCGTTGGCATGAACCGGCTTTCTTCGTGTCGAGAATCAGGGATGGAAAGCAGTTGGGACAAGGAAGCGCTGCCCCTCACCCGGTACCGTTTCCGGCACTGCCACCGCGGGTCTTCTCACCCCGCGGTCGGGTGTGTCGCATACCCCCACACGGTAGCCATGGCGCTTGCTCGGCAAAGAACATGAGCACGGCTGTACCTCGTATAGGCACACAGACGGTCCGGACGCGCCGGACACAACCCACGACGATACCCGTCGGCGCGCCTGCGGGTCAAAACGCATCCCGATCGGGTACAGGGCGGGGTCGGTTGCAGGGAGGTCAAGCGCTCAGGTTGAGCGAGAGCTGCATCAGCCGCGTCGCCGCCTCGCACGGATCCGCCGGATTGCCCGGCCGGAACTGCACCCACCACCCGATCACCCCGGAGATCGGCGACGGCGCGCTCACCCCGCACGACGCCGGATCGTCGGGCTGCCGGATCTCGATGGCCCCGCGGGAGGACACCGTCACGTCCGTGACGGTCCACCCCATCCGTTCGTTCGCCTCCCGCTCGGCGGCGAGCGAGCCCGACTCGAACCAGTCGAACGTCACCTTGACCGCGCCGGCCGGCCCCGTGACGTCCCACCGACAGATCGCGCCGAGGAAGCCCTGATCGATGGCCGTGCCGCCGACCACGTCCGCGATCTGCTCCGGGGTGACGGTGTTGCACTCCTCGAGCAGCGACTGGAACTCCTGATCGCCGGCGGTCGCGCCCACCGGGACCGGTCGGCCCTCGATGGTGGAACTGCACCCGGTGAGGAGCAGCGCCCCGGCGGCGAGCGCGGCGAACGTCGCCCGCCGTGTCAACGTCGCCCGCCGTGTCACTGCGCGCGGGGTCACTACGCGCGGAGTCACTGCGCACGCTCCGCGACGGTCTCGAGCAGCTGGCGTCCCACCACGCACGGGTCGGCGGTGGGGGTGACGTCCGCGTAGGTGACCGACAGATGGACGAAGTCCGACCCGTACTGCAGCGCGCTCTCGCAGAGCACCGGCTGCCCGAGGGCGTCCTGGTAGAGGGCCTCGAAGCCGGACCGCCCCGCGATTTCCAGGTCCGCGGCCGGCCGGCCGATCAGTTCGGACCCCGCGCGCTCGCGGCCGATCGGACTGCCGCGGTACCAGGAGAAGCTGACCGACGGTCCCGTCGGACCGGAGACCTCCCACTCGCATCCGACCGAGTTGCGGGTGACCGTCGCGAAGGCGGGTACCGCGAACGCCTGCCGGACCTCGTCGTCGGTCAACTGTCCGCAGACCCCGAAGAAGGGCCCCGGCTGTGCGGCCGCGGTGGTCGTGGTCGGCCCGGCCGCGGTGTCGGACGTGCCGCCGCACGCCGTCAACGCCGCCGCCGCTGCCAGGCCTGCAGCCCACCGCCCCGGTCTCATGCCCGGCACCCTACAAGGAACGGCCGACCCGCTCGCCCCCGTCACGTCGCGCCCGTCAGGACGCGGCCGTCGGCAGCGGCAGGGACGCGTCCAGTACCGCCGCCCAGGCCTTGACGATCTCGCCGCGCCGTCGGGAATCGTCGCTGAGCACGTCGGCCAGTCCCAGCCCACGGGCGAGGTCGAGCGTGGCCTGGACCAACCGGTGGGTGCGGGGATCGGCGTCGTCGACACCGAGGTGGCGCACCGCGGTGCGGTGGGCCGCCCGGCCGAATTTGTCCTCGAGGGGCAGCACGCGCGCGCGGAGGTCGGGATCGGACGACGCCGCCGTCCACACCTGCAACGCCGCCTTGAACATCGGTCCCGTGTAGTACTCCACCAGCCGCGCGACGACGGCTTCGGTGCGCTCCGCACCGGTCGGCAGGTCGCCCTCCTCGGCCACCGCATCGCCCATCCGGGTGTCGAACATGTAGTCCAGCGCCGCCGTGATCAGGTCCTCGCGGGTGGGGAAGTGATGCTGGGTGGCGCCGCGCGAGACACCGGCCCGTTCGGCGACGTGACCGACCGTGGTGGGTCCCCATCCCTGCTCGGCGAGGGATTCGATGGTGGCCTCGAGCAGCCGCTGCCGAGTGGCCCGGCTGCGATCCTGCTTCGGCTCCCGCGGCGCGACCACGTGCTACCCCCTCACGACGGCCCAGGACGGTGGGCGCTTCTCCAGGAACGCCATCATCCCCTCCCGCGCCTCGGCCGACGCGAACAGGCGGGCGGAGTCCGCGGCGAGGGCGTCGGCGCGGCGATCGAACTCGTCGAGGACGGCGGCCGTGGTGAGCTTCTTCGTCTCGGCCAGGCCCTGCGGGGAGGACAGGCGGAACGACGCGAGCAGGGGCCGGGCCGCCGCCGCGGGATCGTCGGCCGTTTCGGTGATCAGGCCGTACGCGGCGGCCTCGGCCGGGCCCACCTTCTCTCCGGAGAGGAACAACCGACTCGCCGCCCGCGAGGTCAAGCGCGGCAGCACCGTCAGCGAGATGATCGACGGCGCCAACCCGAGCCGCGCCTCGGTCAGCGCGAACGTGCTGCGCGGCCCGGCGATCACGACGTCGCACGCCGCGATCAGGCCCATGCCACCGGCCCGGACGTGCCCGTCGATCAGCCCGACCACCGGGACGGGCGCCTCGACGACGGCGCGGAGCAACTCCACCATCTGCGCCGTCCGCGTGGCGGGGTCCGCGCCCGCCTCGGTGAGATCGGCTCCGGCGCAGAAGGTCCCACCGGTGTGCGTGAGCACCACGGCGCGGACGTCGGGGTCGGCCCCGGCCCGGCGCACCCCGTCCAGGACGCCGGCGACCAGGGCGGAGGACAGGGCGTTGCGGTTGTGCGGGCTGTCGAGCGTGAGGGTGACGACACCCGCGTCCCGCTCCTCACCGACCGGCGGCGGGACGGGCGGCGACTCGAGTGACTCCGGTGCCATCAGTAGCTCTTCGGCAGGCCCAGCGAGTGCTGGGAGACGAAGTTGAGGATCATCTCCCGGCTCACCGGAGCGACCCGGGCGATCCGAGCGGTGCCCAGCATCGACGCCAGTCCGTAGTCCGAGGTCAGGCCGGCGCCGCCGTGGGTCTGGATGGCCTGATCGAGCGCCTTGATGCTGGCCTCCGCGGCCGCGTACTTGGCCATGTTGGCGGCCTCGGCTGCCCCGAAGTCGTCACCGCTGTCGTAGAGCACGGCGGCCTTCTGCATCATGAGCTTGGCCAGTTCGAGCTCGATCTTGCACTGCGCCAACGGGTGCGCGATGCCCTGGTGGGCGCCGATGGGGGTCTTCCACACCTGCCGTTCCTTGGCGAACGTCACCGCGGCGTCGAGGGCGTAGCGGCCCATGCCGATCGCCATTGCCGCACCGAGGATCCGCTCGGGGTTGAGCCCGGCGAACAGCTGCGCAATCGCCGCGTCGGGCTCGCCGACCAGCGCGTCGGCCGGCAGTCGGACGTCGTCGAGGAACAGGGTGAACTGGTGGTCCGGCTCGACGATGTCCATGGCCATCGGCGTCGCGGTGAATCCCGGGGTGTCGGTGGGCACGATGAACAGCGCCGGCTTCAGCCCACCCGTCGCGGCGTCCTCGGTCCGCGAGACCACCAACACGGCGTCGGCCTGGTCCACCCCGGAGATGTAGATCTTGCTGCCGCGCAGCACCCACTCGTCGCCGTCCCGACGCGCGGTGGTGGTGATCTTGTGCGAGTTCGACCCCGCGTCCGGCTCGGTGATACCGAAGGCCATGATCGCGGATCCGTCGGCGAGCCGAGTCAGCCAGTGCTGCTTCTGATCCGGGGTGCCGTACTTGGCGATGATCGTGCCGCAGATCGCCGGGGAGACCACCACGAGCAGCAAGCCGGCGCCGAAGGAGGACATCTCCTCCTGCACGAGGGCGAGCTCGTAGATGCCCGCCCCGCCGCCGCCGTACTCCTCCGGCAGGTTGACCCCGAGGAACCCGAGGGCACCGGCCTCCTGCCACAGCTCGGTGAGCGGCTCGCCGCGGCGCGCCTTCGGCAGCACGTAGTCCATGTAGTTGTGCCGCTTGCCCAGTCCCGCGACGGCGGCGCGCAGACTCTTCTGCTCCTCGGTCTCGACGAAGCTCACGACTGTTCTCCTTCTCGGGATTCGGCTGTATCGGTTATCGGTGTATCGGTTGCCGCTGAATCGGTTGCCGCTGAATCGGGTTCGGCCACCACCGCGAGGACGGCGTCCACCTCGACCTGCTGTCCCACCGACACCGCCAGCTCGGTCACGACGCCGTCCGCGGGCGCCGTGACGGTGTGTTCCATCTTCATGGCCTCGAGCCACACGATCGGCTGCCCCGCCGTGACACGGTCGCCGACCGCGACGCCGAGCCGGACCACCGACCCGGGCATCGGCGCGACGAGCGAGCCGGCGGCGACGGTGGCACTCGGATCGACGAATCGGGGGCGACGCTCCAGCGCCACCGGACCGAGCGACGAGTGCACGGCCACCTGCGATCCGTGCACGATCACGGTGAACGTCCGTCGCACGCCGCCGTGGTCGAGGACCACGGACCGCGCGTCGCCGCGCACCAGCGCGCAGTCGTCGAGATCGGTCACCAACCCGTCGCGGCCGAGGCGATACTCGACGACGACGTCCTCCCCGTCCACCGTGTAGGCCGTGCGTTGGGGAACCGACGGCAGGTTCCGCCATCCGCTCGGCAACGACCGGCCCACCGGGGCGGCGGCACGACGGCCCGCAGCCTCGGCCAGTGCGGCCGCGAGTGCGGACAGGCGGAGCTCGTCACCCGCGACCAAGGGCCGCGCCAGCGCGGCGAGCCCGTGCGTGGTGAAGAACGCGGTGTCGGTGTCACCGGCGAGGAACGCCGGGTGACGCAGAACCCGCACCAGCAGATCGCGATTGGTGCGCAGGCCGACGAGGACCGCCCGCTCCATCGCGGACGCGAGGAGGGCGGCCGCGCGACGACGGGTGGGAGCGACCGCGATGACCTTGGCCAGCATCGGGTCGTAGTGCACGCCGACGACGCTGCCGCTCTCGACCCCGGAATCGACGCGCAGACCCTGAGCACCACCAGCACCGCCGGGCCCGAACGCGGGAACGTCGAACCGCACCGCGGGGCCGAGGTCCACCTCGTGCAGGGTGCCGCTCTGCGGCTGCCAGTCCCGCGCCGGGTCCTCCGCATAGAGACGCACCTCGATCGCGTGCCCGGTGGTGGGCGGCGGCTCGGCGGGCAGCGCGCCCCCGGCGGCGACGTGCAGCTGCAGCGACACCAGGTCGAGTCCGGTGGTGCATTCGGTGACCGGATGTTCCACCTGCAGACGGGTGTTGGTCTCGAGGAAGTAGAACTCGCCGCGCTCGTCGGCGAGGAACTCGACGGTTCCGGCGCCCTCGTAGTCGATGGCGGTGGTGGCGGCGCGGGCGGCCTCGAAGAGCCGTTCCCGCATGCCCGCCGTGCGTTCGACCAGCGGTGAGGGCGCCTCCTCGATCACCTTCTGATGGCGACGCTGGATGGAGCATTCCCGCTCCCCCACGGCCCAGACGGTGCCGTGACGGTCGGCCATGACCTGGACCTCGATGTGCCGACCCGTCTCGAGGTAGCGCTCGCAGAACACGGTGGCATCGCCGAACGCGGACAACGCTTCCCGCGCCGCGCCCTCGATCTCGCCGGGAAGCGAGGCGAGGTCGCGCACCACGCGCATTCCGCGGCCGCCGCCGCCCGCCGACGCCTTCACGAGGACGGGCAGATCGGCGTCGGTGACCGTCGCGGGATCGAGCCGGTCGAGCACGGGCACGCCCGCGTCGCGCATCATCGCCTTCGATTCGACCTTCGAGCCCATGATCTCGATGGCCTTCACCGGCGGTCCGATCCACACCAGGCCGGCATCCTGCACCGCGCGGGCGAACTCGGCGTTCTCGGAGAGGAATCCGTACCCCGGGTGGATCGCATCGGCGCCGGCGCGGCGCGCGGCGTCGATGACGAGGTCTCCGCGCAGGTACGTCTCGGCGGAGGACAGCCCCGGCAGTCGCACCGCGGCGTCCGCCTCGGCGACGTGCGGGGACTCGGCGTCGGCGTCGGAGAACACGGCGACGGTGCCGATGCCCTCGCGTCGGCACGTCGCGAACACGCGGCGGGCGATCTCGCCGCGGTTGGCCACGAGCACCCGGGTGACCGGGGTGTCGGGATCGGGGGGAGTCGTGGGTGTCGCGGGTGTCGTGGGCGTCGCGCCCGTCGGTGCAGTCATGGCGTCACATCCGGAAGACACCGAACTCGGCGGTGCCCTCGATCGGGGCGGAGGCGATGGCCGACAGGCACATCCCCACCACCGTGCGGGTGTCTCGGGGATCGATGACGCCGTCGTCGTACAGGCGGCCCGAGAGGAACATCGGTACCGACTCGGCCTCGATCTGGTTCTCGATCATCGCGCGCAGGCCGGCGTCGGCCTCCTCGTCGAACGCCTGCCCCCGCGCTTCCGCGGCGGCGCGGGAGACGATGGAGATGACGCCCGCGAGCTGCGCGCCGCCCATGACGGCGGACTTCGCGCTGGGCCAGGCGAACAGGAAGCGCGGGTCGAACGCGCGCCCGCACATGCCGTAGTGGCCGGCCCCGTAGGACGCGCCGAGGAGCACGGAGATGTGCGGGACGGTGGAGTTGGAGACGGCGTTGATCATCATCGCGCCGTGCTTGATCATGCCGCCTTCCTCGTACTCGCGGCCCACCATGTAGCCGGTGGTGTTGTGCAGGAACAGCAACGGGGTGTTCGACCTGTTGGCCAGCTGGATGAACTGGGTGGCCTTCTGCGACTCCTCGCTGAACAGCACGCCACGCGCGTTGGCGAGGATGCCGACCGGGAAGCCGTGCAGCTCAGCCCATCCGGTGACGAGCGACGATCCGTAGAGCGGCTTGAACTCGTCGAACTCGCTGTCGTCGACGATGCGCGCGATCACCTCGCGGGGATCGAAGGGGATCTTCAGGTCCGCGGGGACGATCCCGAGCAGGTCCTCCGCGTCGTACCGCGGCGGCAGCACCTCCGCGCGAGGTGCGGGGCCGGCCTTGCGCCAGTTCAACCGGGCGACGATGGAACGCCCGATGCGCAGGGCGTCCTGCTCGTCGACGGCGAGGTGATCCGCGAGGCCCGACGTCCGCGCGTGCATCCGTGCGCCGCCCAAGGATTCGTCGTCGGTCTCCTCGCCGGTGGCCATCTTCACCAGCGGCGGACCGGCCAGGAACACCTTCGACCGCTCCTCGATCATCACGACGTGATCGGACATACCGGGGATGTACGCACCGCCGGCGGTGGAGTTGCCGAACACCAGCGCGATCGTCGGAATGCCCGCGGCGGAGAGCCGAGTGAGGTCGCGGAAGATGCGGCCGCCGGGGACGAACACTTCCTTCTGGGTCGGAAGGTCCGCGCCGCCGGACTCGACCAGCGAGATCACCGGCAGGCGGTTCTGCAGCGCGATGTCGTTGGCGCGCAGCGTCTTGCGCAGCGTCCAGGGGTTGCTGCTGCCGCCGCGGACAGTGGGATCGTTGGCAACGATCAGGCACTCGGTTCCGCTGACGACGCCGATGCCGACGACGACGGACGCGCCGACCGGGAAGTCCGACCCCCAGGCCGCCAACGGGCACAGCTCGAGGAACGGTGCATCCTCGTCGACGAGCAGTTCGATCCGCTCCCGCGCGGTGAGCTTGCCGCGCGCACGGTGCCGGGCGACGTACTTCTCTCCGCCGCCGGCGAGGGCCTTGGCGTGCTCGGACTCGACCTCACCCAGCTTGGCGCGCATGGTGTCCGCGGCGGCGGCGAACCCGTCGCCCGCGACGTCCAGCCGCGAGACCAACGCCGTCATGCGGTGTAGCCCAGACGCTTCGCGGCCAGCGAGGTCAGGATCTCGGTGGTGCCGCCGCCGATGCCGATGATGCGCATGTCGCGGTACTGCCGCTCCACCTCGCTCTCCGCCATGTAGCCGAGCCCGCCGAAGAGTTGGACCGCCTGCGAGGCCACCCACTCGCCGGCTTCGACAGCGGTGTTCTTCGCGTGGCACACCTCGGCGATCCCGTCCGTCTCGCCTGCGACGTAGCGGTCCACCAACGCGCGGGTGTAGGTGCGGGCGACGTCGATCCGACGATGCATCTCGCTGAGCGCGTTCTGCACCGACTGGCGGGCGATCAGCGGCTTCCCGAAGGTGCGTCGGTCGCGGGTCCAGGCCGCGGTGAGGTCGAGGCACCGCTGCGCGGACGAGTACGCCTGCGCCGCGAGCGCCACCCGCTCGGAGACGAACGCCTGCGCGATCTGCCCGAACCCGGAGTTCTCCGCCCCGACGAGGTTGCGCACCGGCACCCGGACGTCGGTGAAGGACAGCTCCGCGGTGTCGGAGGCGCGCCAGCCCATCTTGTCGAGCTTGCGGGACACCTCGAAACCCGGTGTCCCACGCTCGATCACGAGCAGCGAGACTCCGGCGGCGCCGTCGCCACCCGTCCGGACCGCGGTGACCACGAAGTCGGCCCGGCAGCCCGAGGTGATGTAGGTCTTGGACCCGTTCACCACGAACTCGTCACCGTCGCGAACCGCTCTCGTGGTCAGGTGACCCACGTCGGAGCCGCCGCCCGGCTCGGTGATCGCGAGCGACCCGATCGCCTCGCCGGCCAGCGTCGGTCGGACCCAGCGGTCGACCTGGTCGGGGTCCCGCGCGCCGACGAGGTGGGGCAGCGCGATCCCGCACGTGAAGAGGGACGCGAACACGCCGCCCGAGGCGCCCGCCTCGTGCATCTCCTCGCAGATGACGGTGGCGTCGACGACGGTGCCGCCCTCACCCCCGACCGCCTCGGGGAACGGCGCCCCGAGCAGGCCCAACTCGGCGGCCGCGCGGTGGAGGCTGCGCGGGATCTCCCCGTCGCGCTCCCACTCGGCCTGGTACGGCGCGACGTCGCGGTCGACGAACGCGCGGACGGTCTTGCGGAGCTGCTCGCGCTCCGGTCCTCCCCAGGGGGTCATGCGGGTGCTCCTGATGTGGTGGTGTCCTGTGCAGTGGTGTCCTGCGCAGTGGTGTCCTGCGCAGTGGTGTCCTGCGCAGTGGTGTCCTGTGCGGTGGGGTCCTGTGCGGCGCTCTCGCGCACCAGATGTCGGGGGATCGGGACGTGCCGGGATCGCAGCCACTCCCCGAGTCCCTTGGCCTGAGGATCGAAGCGCGCGCCGGACGCGACGCCGGCGCCCAGCAGGCCGTGCACGACGACGTTGATGGCCCGCAGGTTCGGGAACTCGTACCGGTGCAGGGTCAGTGTTGCCGTCTCGGGCAACAGCTGCCGGATCGCGTCGACGGTGAGCCAGCCGCGGAGCCACTCCCACTCGGCGTCGGTCCGCACCCAGACGCCGACGTTGGCGTCGCCGCCCTTGTCGCCGCTGCGGGCCGCGGCGAGCGTGCCGAGCGGCAGCATCACCGTGTCGGTATCGGATGGGCCGGCGGTGTCCGATCGGGCGACGGCGTCACCGGGCACGTCGGGATCGTCGGACACGGGGGTGGTGACGGTCGGCGCCGGAATCGCCACCCGCGTGCCGTCGGGCAGTACGGCGGTGTGCTCGGGGACCGACTGCTCGACGTACCCGGCCTCGAAGACGCCGTAGGGCGACCCGTTCCCCGGCGGCGCGGTGACCGCGAAGCCGGGGTAGCTGGCGAGAGCCAGTTCGATGGCCGCACCCGAGAAGCGCCGCCCGACGACGGCCGGGTCGGGGTCGCGGACGACCACGCGCAGCAGGGCGCTGGCCGCTTCCTCGGTGTCGGCGTCGGGGTGGTCGGTGCGGGCGAGGGTCCACTCGACCTGCGCGGGCGGCGGCACCAGCGCGTCGGTGAGCTGCGCCCGGACCAACGCCGCCTTGGCGTCGACGTCGAGCCCGGTGAGCACGAACGTCGTCTCGTTCCGAAATCCGCCCACCGTGTTGCGGGAGACCTTCAACGTCGGCGGCGGCGCCTCGCCCCGCACACCCGCGATCCGCACGCGGTCGGGGCCGTCGTCGCTCAGGGCGACGGTGTCGAGTCGGGCGGTGGCGTCCGGTCCAAGGTAGCGCGGCCCGGTCACCTCGTACATCAGCTGGGCGGTGACGGTCCCGATCGTCACCGCGCCTCCGGTTCCGGGGTGCTTGGTGATCACCGACGATCCGTCGGCGTCGATCTCGGCGATCGGAAAGCCGGGCCGACGGAGGTCGGGGACCTCGGTGAAGAAGGAGTAGTTGCCGCCGGTGGCCTGGGTGCCGCACTCGATCACGTGCCCGGCGACCACGGCGCCGGCCAGAGCGTCGACGTCGTCACGGGTCCATCCGAACCGCGCGACCGCGGGTCCGACGACGACGGACGCGTCGGTCACGCGTCCGGTCACCACCACCTGCGCTCCCGCGTCCAGGCAGCGCGCGACGCCGAAGGCACCGAGGTAGGCGTTGGCGGTCAACGGCGAGCCGAGCCCCAGCGCGTCGGCGCGGTCGAGCAGATCGTCCCCCTCGACGTGAGCGACGGCGACCGTGATGCCGAGGCGGTCCGCCAGGGCGCGGATCTCGTCCGCCAACCGCGCCGGTGCGAGACCACCGGCGTTGCTGACGAGCGTCACCCCGCGCTCGACGGCGGTGCCGAGACAGTCCTCGAGTTGCCGCAGATAGGTCTTGGCGTAGCCGCGGGTGGGATCCTTCAGGCGGTCGCGGCCGAGGATCAGCATGGTCAGCTCGGCCAGGTAGTCGCCGGTGAGGACGTCGAGCTCGCCCCCGTCCAGCATCTCGCGCATGGCCGAGAACCGGTCGCCGTAGAACCCGGAGCAGTTGCCGACGCGCAGGGCGGTCACGGTGCCGTCCCCGCCGTCTCCGCCGGCCCCGCCGTGCCCGCCGTCTCCGTTCGCGGGGCACGCCCGCTACCCGGCGCCCCGGCGAAGGCCTGCGCGATCGTCAGCCACTCCTCGGCGTCGCCGCCGCGGGCGACGAGCGCGGTGTCGTCGCGGTGGACGCGCTGGGTCACGAGCAGGCAGAAGTCCAGCGCGGGTCCACTCACCTGCTGGTCCGCGTCGTCCGGTCCCCAGGTCCATTCCGAGCCGTCGGGCGCGGTGAGGGCGACGCGGACGGGCGCGGCCGGCGCCGGGCGACCGCGGAGCGAGTAGGCGAACTCGCGCGTCCGCACACCGAGGTGGGCGACGTGACGCAGGCGGGCGGTCGGTTCGCGAGGCACCCCGAGGGCGTCGGCGACGTCCTGTCCGTGCGCCCAGGTCTCCATGAGTCGGGCGGTGGCCATGGACGTGGCGCTCATCGGCGGGCCGAACCAGCGGATACGCGTGCCGGCCGGGACGTCCGGCAGAACGGTGAGCAGTTGCGAGCGCCCGAGACGCCACCGGGCCAGCAGCGTGCTGGGCTGCTCACCCGCGAGATCCGCGGCAGCGGCGTCGACGAAGCCCGCCGGATCGGCGAGCGCCTCGGCGATCACGGCGTCGAACGCCGCGGCGGCGTCCTCGTCGCCCGCGGACCCGGCCGCGGTCAACGCCGCGACGTGATCGGTCCAGTGCAGGTGCGCGATCTGGTGGGCGACGGTCCAGCCGTCGGCGGGAGTGAGCGTGCGCCACCCCGCCTCGTCGACGTCGGTGAGCAGGTCGTCGAGGGCGTCGCCCTCGGCGCGGAGGTCCGCCAGCACGGCGGCCGTGTCGGCCATGGGAGCACCGTGCCAGCGACCATCGAAAAAAGCAAGCACGCTTGCTTTGTTAGGCCGACACGCTGTTCTTGTGATCCATCACAGAACCTTGACGGGGCCCACTCTTCCCCTCCCGCCGGGACGAAGTCCTGGTTTACGGTGACCGGACCGGGCAGTCCGCCCTATACCGCATGACTCCTCGGCACGCCCACCGACGCGCCGAGCGCACCGACCGAGCATGACCTGAAGGGAACGGGACCGACATGGCACCAGGACCGGAGGGCATTCCGCAGCCCTTTCCCCAGCCCCTCCCGCAGACCTACCCCCAGAGCTACGGGCAGGGCGGCGCGTTCGGCGGCGCGGGCGCGTTCGGCACCGCGTTCACCCCGTCCGCTCCCTCACGGGCGTACGCGTCCCCCCGCCCGGAGTCCTACCCCTCGGCGGACTCCGTCGCGGACATCGGGAGTGACCCGCGCGACGAGCGGGACGACGACGCCCCTCGCGGCCTGCTGGAGAGCCGGTACGAGTGGATCGTCGGAATGATGTACTCGTTCACCGACGAGCGGGTGGTGCGCGTCCTCATCGCGCTGTTCACCGCGGGTATGGGCGTGTGCGCGACCCTCGAAATCCTCTTCGGCTTCGGCGCGCGCACCCAGCCGGCCCTCGGCATCCAGATCGGCTGTGGTGTCTTCGCGTTCACCGCCGCGCTGTGGTGGCTGGTGATCTCCTGGCCACGCCTCTGGACCCTGTTCGTCTTCGTGGTCCTGGCCGACATCGGTATCGTCGCCGCCAACCTGACGGCGGACATGCCCCCCGAGTTCGCGATCGGCAAGACCGCGTTCCTCGCGGTACTCGGTCTGGTCGCAGGAATTTTCCTCGACCGCTGGATGCTCGCGACGCACATGGTGCTCAGCGCCGGCGGCGTGACGGCCATCATCGGGTGGAAGTTGTTCACCACGGACGTGCCCGTGCTGGGGGCCATGGTGGTGTGGGTCCCGGTAGTGGCGCTGACCATCGCCATTCCGGTCCTGCTCTACACCTTCGTCCGCGCCGTGCGGCTCGACCAGAACTAGAGACGCGGTCGACCGCACCTAGTCGTCGATACTCGACATGTCTCCGTAGCGCGCCCCCACGACGGCCGACGCCGGCACCGCGGCCTCCAGCTCGTCCAGGATCTCCTGGGTGGCGGCCACGTCCAGGGCGCCGACGTTCTCCTCGAGATAGCGCACCCGCTTGGTTCCGGGGATCGGCGCGACGTCCGCACCCTGCGCCAGCACCCACGCCAGCGCCAGCTGACCGGCCGTGCAGCCGAGCCGCTCCGCAATGGTCCGCACCTGCGCGACCAATGCCAGGTTGGCCTCGAGCGCCTCGCCCTGGAACCGCGGGAAGTACGACGTCCGGCGCGAATCCTGCTCGGCCAGCTGCGACTCCTTCTCGATGGCTCCGGTCAGCAGTCCGCGCCCGAGGGGCGAGTACGGCACCAGACCGATGCCCAGCTCCCGCAACGTCGGCAGCACCTCGGCTTCGATGTCGCGGGTGAAGAGGGAGTACTCCGTCTGCACGGCGGTGATGGGGTGGACGGCGTGCGCGCGGCGAATGGTGGCCGCCGACGCCTCGGACAGACCCAGATGGCGCACCTTGCCGGCCTGGACCAACTCCGCCATGGCCCCGACGGTGTCCTCGATCGGAACCGACTTGTCCACGCGGTGCTGGTAGTACAGGTCGATGTGGTCGACGCCGAGGCGCGACAGCGACGCGTCGCACGCCGACCGCACGTACTCGGGGCTGCCGTTGATGCCGAGCCTGGTGCCGTCGGGCAGACGCTCGTTGCCGAACTTCGTGGCCAGCTGCACCTCGTCGCGTCGCCCGGCGATCGCCTCGCCGACCAGTTCCTCGTTGACGAACGGGCCGTACATGTCGGCGGTGTCGAGGAAGGTCACGCCGAGATCGAGGGCGCGGCGGATGGTCTCGATGCCGGACGCCCGGTCGGTCTCGCCGTAGAACTCGGACATGCCCATGCAGCCGAGTCCGAGGGCCGACACGGTGAGGGCCGACTGCGTGCCGAGTGTGCGCTGAGGGAGGGTCATACCGTCCACAGTAGGCCGGGTCCGTCGGCCCCGGCTCGTGCCTCGTCTAGCGGAACAGCGGCCACTTCCGCTTGCGCGCCAGCTGGTCCATCCCCTCCTGGATGGTGCGCCGGACCTCCTCGTACTTGGCCTGCACGTAGTCCTCGTCGTCGACGAGCGCGAGGTCCGGCTCGACCGTGACCGCGGGCATGAACCGGGTACGGATCTTCGCGGGCAGCGGAATCTGCGGGAGGGCGGCGGGCGCGACGATCCACGGCAGCGACACGGCGATCGGGAAGACCTTCAGACGCGCGATGCGATCGAGTCGGAGCGTCCGTGACAGGCGGTCTCCCTTGATGAGAACCGGCATCGCGTCGCCGCCGCCCACGGTCGCGATCGGCACGATGGGGACCCCGCACCGGATGGCGAGTTTCACGAATCCGGTGCGCCCGGCGAGCGTCGCCACGTCGCGGTCGCGCCACGGACGAAGCGAGTCGACCTCCCCGCCCGGCCAGACGATGACGTCGCGGCCCGCGGCCAGCGCGGTCGCCATGGAATCGGGAGCGGCCGGGAGAACTCCCATCGAGCGGAAGAGCCCGCCGATGAGCGGGAAGGCCATCAGCGCGTCGTGCGCGGTGCCGTGCAGGGGCCGATCCGGGCCGAACCGCCGCCACCACTGCGCCCCGACCGTCCACGCGTCCCAGACGAACGGTGCGCCGGTGTGCACTCCGACGAGGAGGACGGGCGCGTCGGGGACGTTCTCCCACCCGTCGATCTCCATGCGGAAGTACTTGTCCACGAGCGGGTTCCACAGCCGCTCCTGCTTGCGCATGCGGTCGACGTCCTGGTCGTCCAGAGCCCAGTCGCCCGCGCGGGAGGCGACCACGCCGGACAGACCACCCGACTGCGCGGCACGCTTGTCCTTCATGTGCAGGCGCGCGGCGGCGGCCACCCGCTCGGCCTGATCCGCCACCTCGGTGTCCCGCTCGGTGCTCTCGCTCATGACGGGCGAACCTACTCCCGGCGAGCCGGGGCCGTGGGGGTTCGGCGATGCGTGGTGACGGGTCAGGAACGGGTGGACGAGCGGGTGACGAGGCTCCAGTGCGCCGTCGTGTCGACCTCGGCACCCAGCGCGATGCGTGCGGCGATGCGGCCCTGCTCGTGGAGCGATTGCGCCACGGTGGTCAGACCGGCATCGGCCGCCTCGGTCGAGTCGTCCCAGCCCACCACCGAGACGGCCCCCGAGGCGACGTCGCCGCCCAGCTCGGCCATCGCCCCCAGCGCCAGCTCGTCGCTCATGGCGAGCACGGCGTCGGGACGGTGGACGTCCCGGTACTCGGTCACGGCGCGGCGTCCCTCGGCGCGGAAGCTGCCCGCACCGAACACCACCGGGACCTCCGCCCACGACAGACCGGCGGCCTCGGCCGCGGTGCGGTAGCCGCGGAGTCGGTGGCGGGTGACAGGAAAGGCGACGCGATCGGGATCGGGACCGTGGACGACCTCCCGACGCCGGCCACGATCGGCGGGGAACGACAGGACCATCGGCCGTCGGGCGCCGCGTAATCCCTCCCGCGCCACCGTCTCGGCCGCCGCGGTGTCGTCGATGGTGACCACGGCGGCGCCCGCGTCGGCGGGCCCACCCTGGACACAGACGGGCCGGCCGGTCGCGACGGCGGCAGCCAACGCCGGGTCGTCGTCCACCGTCGTCCAGAAAACGTACCCGTCGACGGCGGCGTCGCGGACCCGGTGCACCGCGACGCCGTCGCGCGCGTTCGGCAGCAACACGAGGCCGGTGTCGGTGTCCAGGCACGCGTCGGCGATGCCGGAGAAGAACCTGCGCGCGTGCGGATCGTCGAACGCGAACGTCAAGGTCTCGGTGAGCACCACCGCGAGATCGTTGGTGCGGCCGCGGCGGAGCGACTGCGCGCCGCGGTGGGGTCCGGTGTACCCGAGCGTGTCCGCGGTGGCCAACACGCGCCGTCGGGTCTCGTCGGACACCCGGTCCGGCCGGCCGAAGGCGTAGGAGACGGTCATGACCGACACGCCCGCGGCGGCCGCGACGTCGGCCATCGTCGTGGCGCGGCGGCGTGGATCGGGTAAAGAACCGGACATCGCGCCGACTGTACCGGGCCCGCGGTGGCCGTCGTCTGCCCTGCTCCGCAGCCTGTGTATCGTTACACACATGCTCACCGGTTCCCCCGCGCCCGCCGGCGCGCAGCGATCCTCCACCCCCGCTCTGCTGGTCCTGGCGGCGACGGCGTTCGTCTACGTCACCGCGGAGACGTTGCCGGTGGGTCTGCTGCCGGAGATGTCGGGCGACCTCGGCGTGAGCGAGGCCGCCGTCGGCCTGCTGCTGACCTTCTACGCCTACGCCGTCGCCGTGGTCACGCTTCCGCTCATGGCCGCCGTCCGGTCGTGGAATCGCCGCACGGTCGTCGTCGGGACCGCCGCCGCGCTGGCGGTCTCGCAGTTGGTGTCGGCCGTCGCCGTCGGCTACCCGATGCTCGTGGCGGCCCGCTTGATCTGCGCGGCCACGCACGGAGTGTTCTGGGCGGTGGTCGCTCCGGTCGCGGCGTCGCTGGTGGTGCCCGGCCGTCGCGGCAAGGCCATCGCCCTGGTCTACGCGGGCACGTCGCTCGCGCTGGTGGCGGGCAATCCGCTCACCTCCGCGCTGGGTCAGTGGGCGGGGTGGCGCGTCGCCGCCGCCACCCTCGGCGTGATCGGGCTGATCATCACCCTGGCGCTCGCCCGGTTGCTCCCCACTCTCCCCTCGGCGCCGCGGGCCGACCGTCGGACGAGCGGCGGACGGACCCGGGTGGCGCCGGCCCTCGTCCTGCTGTGCGGCGTGACGCTGCTGGCCGTCCTCGGCCACTTCGCGGGCTACACCTACTTCGCCCTGATCGTCGAGCGCGCGCTGGGATCGACGGGCGGGGCGGTGTCGGTGATGCTCTTCGTCTACGGCCTGGCCGGCGTGGTCGGCATCTGGCTGATCGGCCGCACGTACGACCGTCGCCCGTGGCTCTCGTCCGTGGTGGTCCTGTCGACGGTGACGGCCGCGGTCGGCGTCCTGCTGCTCCTGCTGGCTGTCCCGACGGGAGCCACTCCGGTCCTGGCCGTGGCCGCGATCGCGCTGTGGGGTCTGGCCTTCACGACGATTCCCGTGTGCATCCAGTCCGCCGTGTTGCACTCCGCACCCGCCGGATCGGCCGACGCCTACTCGGCCGTGTACGTCGTGACGTTCCAGGTGGGCATCGCCACGGGCGCGCTCATCGGCGGCGGCCTGATCGACGCCCTCTCGATCACCGCGGTCCTGGTGTTCGCCGTTGTCGTCCTGATCCCGGCGACGGTGGCCGTCGTCGCCGGACGGTCGGCGTTCCCGGCCCCCGCACGGACCTCCGCGCCGGCTACTGCCCCCGCATCCGTGCCCTGACCTCCCGCAGGGTCCGGGGCCGGACACCCGATTCCCGACGCGCCTTGCGTCGACAGATCACCACGCCCGTCGCGGCGACGATCCACACGACGTACTGGGTCGACCACGCCACCCGGAACGCGTCGACGCTGTAGCCGCCGAACGCATTCAGGATCGCGCCCATGGCCTGCATGACGAGCAACGACGCGAGGAAGCCGCCGATGTTGACCATGCCCTGGGCGGTGCCCAGGGCGACGGACGGGTTGAAGGTGCGGGCGTAGTCGAACCCGATGGCCGACCCGGGACCGCCGACGGAGATCACCACGATCAGCAGGACCAGCAGCCACAGCGGCGCCGGTCCGGGCAGCGCGAGCACGATGCCCCACATCACGGCGTTCGAGGCCATGATCGCCAACACCATCCAGGACCGCCGCATCGGATAGCGGCCACTGAGCATCCCCACCACGATGCCCGCGACGATGGCCGAGACCACCGACACGGTGAGCAGCGCACCGGCCGTCGCCGAGGACAGTCCCTGCGCCGAGGTCAGGAACGGCACGCCCCACATGAGGGCGAAGATCGTGATGGAGAACTGGGTGCCCATGTGGGAGAAGAAGCCCAGGCGGGTGCCCGGCCGGGACCAGACCGTGCGGATCGAGGCCATCGTGTCCCCGAACGTCACCCGCGGTCCGGTGACCTGCGCGCCCTCGGGAGCGTTCGAGACCACGGCGAACACCGCGACCGCGACGAGCACCCCGCTCGCCGACGCCGCACCGTACGCGGCGGTCCACCCGACGTCGTGCAGCACCAGGACGAACGGCACCGCCGAGAGCACCTGGCCGAACTGACCGAGGATGCCCGTCAGCTGCGAGACGACGGGCACCTGCCGCGGGCCGAACCACTGCGGCACCAGGCGCAGCACCGAGATGAAGGTGACGGCATCGCCCACCCCGACCACCGCCCGCGCCGCGACGGCGACGGGCAGGGACTCGGTGAGGGCGAGGGCCAGTTGACCGGTCGCCATGATCAGGGCGCCGGCGACGATCATCGCGCGCGACCCGACGCGATCGAGCAGCACGCCCGCCGGAATCTGCATCGAGGCGTACACCACCACCTGCAGGACGACGAACGACGAGAGCAGGGACGGGCCGGCGGAGAAGCGGTCCGCGGCATCGAGTCCGGACACCCCGAACGACGTCCGGTGCAACACCCCCACGGCATAGGCGAGGACACCGGTTCCCCAGACGATCCATGCACGCATGCCGCTCAGTGTCCCGGGTAGAGTTCGGCCCCATGACCGACGGTGCGCGGCTCCCCCGCACGATCCTGGTGCTCAACGGCCCCAACCTGAACATGCTGGGTACGCGCCAGCCCGAGGTCTACGGATCGGACACGCTCGCGGACGTCGTGACGCTGTGTCGACGCACCGCCGAACCGCACGGGGTGGTCGTCGAATCGGCGCAGTCCAACCACGAGGGCGAGCTCATCGATTGGATCCACGGTGCGCGCGGGACCGCCGGGGGCATCGTGATCAACCCGGGCGGGCTCACCCACACGTCGGTGGCGTTGCGGGACGCGCTGGTGATTCCGGAGGTTCCCGTGATCGAGGTGCACATCTCGAACGTCCACGCGCGCGAGGAGTTCCGGCACCACAGCTACGTCTCGCCGATCGCGACGTCGGTGATCGCCGGCTGCGGCATCCGCGGGTACGCCTACGCCGTCGAGGAGCTGTGCCGGCACCTCCACACCGGTGAGCGTCCGCACGGAGACGCCGCGTGAGCGCCGCGTCTCCGGGGTCCGCCGCATCACCCGACGCCGCCGCATCGCTCGCCGCCACCTACGAGCTGGCCCCGCAGCCACCGTCGGGCGAGGGGTTCGAGACAGGGTGGCCCGTGCGCGCCGGGGACGTCGACACGGCCAACCGACTGCGGTACGACTCGGTGGCGCGGTACCTCCAGGACATCGGCTCCGACAATCTCGACGCGTCCGGTCTGGGCGACACCGACCCGTTCTGGATCGTCCGTCGCACGGTGATCGACGTGGTGCGCCCGTCGGTGTGGCCGGAACGAGTGACGTTGCGCCGCTGGTGTTCCGGGCTCTCGACGCGGTGGTCGAACATGCGCGTCGACATCACCGGGGACAAGGGGGCGCTCATCCGCACGGAGGGGTTCTGGATCTCCGTGTCCATCACGTCGGGCATGCCCACCCGCATCTCCGACGAGGGCCTCGCTCTGCTGTCGCGCACGACGGACGAGCACCGGCTGCGCTGGACACAGTGGATGCGCGACGTGGCGCCGGAACCGTCCGCGGAGGACCGGACGTTCGTGCTGCGCGCGACGGATCTCGACGCGTTCGATCACGTCAACAACGCCGTGTACTGGCAGGCCGTCGAGGACGTGCTCGCGGCGTCACCGGACGTCGCCACGATCACCGGCGGGCCGCACCGCGCCGTCATCGAGTACCTCGGCCCCATCGTCGCGGGGGACACGATCACGCTCCGGCACCGGCGACATCGCGACGGGGCCGCCGACGCGCTCACCGTGTGGTTCCTCGTCGACGGCACGGTGCGCACCATCGCGCGGGTCCTCGCCTACCAGGGCAGTCTGTCCAGCCAGGCGAGCACCATCTCCTCGTAGGCGATACCGAAGTCGAGCGTCGCGGCGGCGTAGGGGTCGGTGACGTGCTCGGCCGACGCGCGGTAGCGCGCGAGATCGTCCCGGTGGGCGGCGCGATGTTGCTCGATCGCCTCGGTCAGCCGGGGCTCGGGCACGTGCTCGCCGAAGGACAGGAACAGCAGCAACGGGTGGCGAATCACCTCCGGCCCCGGCAGGTCGGCGATCCACCGGGCGAACGCGTCCCGGCCCGCGTCGGTGAGCTCGTACGGCTTGCGGTCCCGGGCCTCGGTAGGGAGTTCGCGCACCGCGCCGGACCGCGCGAGACCGGCGAGTTCGCGGTACACCTGCGATCGGGTGACGGTCCAGAAGCCGCCGATGCACTCCTGCGCGGTCACCGTCAGGTCCCACCCCGACTGGGGGCCACGGTGGAGGAAGCCGAGCAAGGACGCCGCGGTCGGATTGAGCGGCGACGCCGCGGTGGGGTTGAGCGGTACAGCGGTATCGCGTGGGGCAGGGTCGGCCATGCCGGCCATCGTCGCACATCTTGACAGTCCACTGTGGACGATGCAGGCTGAGGTTCACCGTCCACTGTGGACGGTAAATCCCGGAACGAGGTGACCGATGACCGGACCGCTTTCCTCACCCACGCATCTGGACGACCGGATCAGCAGGACCGTCGACGCCCTCACCGCCGCCGTCGGCGACGGTCGGATCACCCTGGACGAGTTCGACCGCCGGTCGGCCGCCGCGGTGGCGGCCACCGACCGCATCGAACTCGACGCCCTTCTGCGTGACCTGCCACCGGCGCCGCCGCGACCGGTCCGGGTGCGCACGCTCCTGGCCGCCGCGTGGGCGCACTGGGCGCTGGTGAACTCGATCTGCCTGGTCGTCTACGTCGCGATCTGCCTGTCGGCGGGCGAGTTCCACTACCCCTGGCCGGTGTGGGTGCTCGGGCCGTGGGGCGCGGTGCTCGTCGTCCACACCGTGGGCGCGACGGTCGCCGCGCGTCGGGGCGTCACGACGCTGCCGACGTGGTCCTGCCGATCTGTTCCCGAGCCCTACGCGAGGGGGACGAAGTCCCGCAGCGCGTCGGCGAAGCGGTGCGGCTGATCCACCGGAAGCAACGTCCACGCGTCGTCGATCTGCACCCGCCGGGCGTTCGGGAACAGCTGCTCCAACCGTTGTGCGTGCGCCGGCGGCATCATGCGGTCCTCGGTTGCCCAGACGACGAGGACGGGGCGATCGAACGTCGACAGCCGGGACGCCCACTCGAGCAGGGTCGAGCGGGTCGGGGTGCCGACGCAGAACTTCCTGAGGTCACGCCTGATGTCCGCGCTGCGAGTGGCCGGGGCGAACCAGTCGTCGAGCACCCCGTCGGGGATCCCGGCTTTGCTCAGCCCACCCCAGGCCCGCTTGTCGTGGCGGACGACCCGCGTGCCCAACAATCCGAGGAACAGACGCGTGCCGCCCGGAACGCGACACAAGGCCACGGCCGGGCGAGCGGGCCGCGGGGGGAAGTTGTCGAACGCCTCGCACGACGCGAGCACCAGGCGTCCCACCCGGTCGGCTCGGCCGTCGGACACCAGGAACTGCCCGCCACCCCAATCGTTGAGGATCACCGTCGCGTCGGTGAGATCCAACGCGTCGAGGACGTCGGCCAGGATCCGGGCGACGCCGAGCTGCGACAGATCGGCGTCGGGTCTCATCGGGGTGCGGTGCGCCCCCAGCGGCAACGTCGGCGCGATGCAGCGGTAGTCGCGCTGCAGCAGCGGAATCACCGAGCGCCAGAGGGTCTCGTTCATGAGCAGCCCGTGCGCGAAGACCAGCACCGGGCCGTCGCCGCCGGTGTCGGTGTAGTCGACGGGCCCGGCCGGCAAGTCGATCCGCGGCATGCATCCCCCTCGGTCGTGCGATCCGATGCCGGGGAATCTACGCCGAGGGACCGCCAGGGTCAGCGCGGTCGGAGAATCGCCCCAGCCGACGCAGATCGATCGGCTGTCCGTCCCGTGGGTACGGCAGCGAGGTGAAGTCGATGGGCGTGGCCGATGGGTTCGGCACCGTCCAGGTGAAGGTGCGCAGCAGGTGGTGCAGGACCATCACGATCTCGATCTGGGAGAAGAACTGACCGAGGCACGTGTGCACGCCGCCGCCGAACGGCTGCCAGGCGTACTTGTGCGGCAACGGGCGGCCGTCGAACCGCGACGGGTCCCACCGTTCGGGGTCCGGCCACCACGTCGCGTCGTGATGGGTCCAGTGGGGAGTAGCGGCCACCATGGTGTCCGCCGGGACGAAGTGCCCCTGGATGTCGGTGTCCCGCAGCGTCCATCGCACCATCGTGGGCAGCGGCGCCAGGATGCGCAGCGACTCCTTCATGACCGCCGCGAGATCGGTGAGCTGCGCACGCACCTCGGGGTCGGTGACGTCGTCTCCCACGGCGAGCGACTGCTGTCGGCACCGCTCCTGCCACTCCGGATGGCGCCCCAGTTGATCGACCATCGTCGAGACGGTGATGGTGGACGTGTCGTGCGCGGCCATGAGCAGGAAGACCATGTGGTCGACGATCGCGTCGTCGGAGAATCGGGTGCCGTGCTCGTCCTCGAGCCGCGCCAGCACGGAGAACAGGTCCGTGCCCGATCCCGCCCGTCGTCGAGGAAGGTAGTCGCGCAGAAACGATTCGAGGTAGCGCCGACCCCGGAGCCCGCGCCGCCACCGCCCACCGGGAACGTTCGCTCGCACGAGCGCTGTCGCCGCCTGCACACAGTCGACGAAGGCGGCGTTCACCCGGGGTAGGCGATCGTCGTCGGGATCGACGCCGCCCATGAACACCTCGGTCGCCAGGCCCAGCGTCAGGTTCTTGGTGGCGGGATAGACCCGAAAGTCGGTGCTGGGCTGCCACTCTCGCACCCCGCACGCGATCAGGGGATGCATCGTCGCGGTGTAGTCCGCCAGGCGCTCCTTGGTGAACGCCTGTTGCAACAGTCGACGGTTGGTCCGGTGCTCGCCGGCGTCCATCAGCATGAGGCCGCCGTCGAAGAAGGGGCCGATCAGAGGCCGCCACGCGTCCTTGTTGCCGAAGGCCTTGTCGCGGTTGGTGAGGACTTGCTCGCAGCCGTCGGCCCCGAGCACGGTGACCACCCGTCGCCCGGCCATGACGGACCACGACACCGGGCCGTACGCCTCGCACTGCGCATTCCAGAGGGCGAGCGGGTCGCGGATGTAGCGCAGCGTCTCACCGATCCAGGGAATGGAGCGACCGCCGGGAACGGGGCGCAGACCGCTGTCGACGGGTGGGGCGGCGAGGGCGTGGGCCATGTCGGCTCCAATCTGACAGGATAATCTGTCAGATGTAGTGTGCGTCACATCGCGACGGGTCGTCAAGGCCGAATCGGACGACTCCGGACCAGCACAGCCCCTACTCTGACCGGTGCCATGAACGACCGACCCACACCACCTCGGGTGACGGTGAGCGTGCTCGGACCGCTCACCGCGACGGTCGACGGCCGCGCCGTGAACCTCGGCGGGCGCGGCCAGCGCGCGGTCCTGGCCAGGCTCGCGTCCGCCGGCGGCCGCGTGGTGTCGACCGACCTGCTCGTCGACGACCTGTGGGCCGGCAACCCCCCACCCAAGGCGTTGGCCGCCCTGCAGGTGCACGTGTCCAACCTGCGCAGGCTGCTCGAGCCGAACCGGGCACCGCGGACCCCGGCCACCGTCCTCGTCTCCCGGGCACCGGGGTACGCCCTCGCGCTGCCCGCCGACGCCCTCGACGCACGGGCCGCGGAGGACGTCGTTCGCCGCGCCGCCCGCGGGGACGCCGGCGCGATCGACGCCCTCGACATGCTTCTCGACGACTGGTCGGGCGAGGCCTATCCCGAGTTCGTCGACACGGATTGGGGCCGCGCCGAGTCGGATCGCCTGCGCGACCTGCACGACCACGCCGTGGAACTGCGGGCACATATGCTCCTCGCGGACGGGCGAGCGGACCGTGCGATCGGCGATCTCACCGCGCTCGTCCGCACACGGCCGGCGCGCGAACGGGCGTCGGGACTCCTGGCACTCGCGCTGTATCGCGCCGGCCGCCAGGCCGAGGCGCTCGACGAGCTCCGGCGCATCCGGCGGTATCTGGCCGACGAACTCGGCGTCGACCCCTCGCCGGAGTTGCGCGCCGTCGAACACGAAGTCCGTACCCACGGCGCTCCCGTCGTCGTATCGCCGGTGACGCGCCCGGCGCACACTGTGCCCACTGCGCCCCCCGAACCAGCCGAGCCCGCCGAGCCGGTCGCGCCCGCCGTCGTCGCCCGCCCCGAGACCGACGACGTCCTCGCGACCGCGGACGCGGCCGTCGCGGCCGCCTCCCCGCACTTGGTGTGGATCGTCGGAGACGCCGGAGCCGGCAAGACCACGACGACGCGCGACGTCGCGGATCGCCTGACCGCTCGCGGCTGGCGGACCGCCCGGGGGCGGTGCCCCGAGGTGGACGGCGCACCGCCGGCGTGGCCCCGGATCGAGATCTTGCGTGCGCTCGGGGTCACCCCGCCGACGTCCGTCGCCCCCTTCACCGTCGCGGAGTCGGTGTGCCGCACCTGCTCCACCGCACCGGTTCTCGTGATTCTCGACGACGTCCACCGAGCCGACGAGCCCACGCTCCAGGTCCTGCGTCAGGTCTGCGGGACGGCGGTCGGCGCGCTGGTGGTGGCCGCGACCTACCGGCCCGACGAGGTGACCGGCGACCTCCTCGCCGCCCGAGCCGCGCTCGCCTCGGTGCCCGGGACGACCGTTCACCTGAGCGGCGTGGGCCGTGCCGGGGTGGCGGCCATCGCGGCTCTCGCCGGGAGCCCCGACCTAGACGAGGACGTTCTGTCCCGACTGCATGCTCGGACCGGCGGCAATCCCCTGTACGTCCGTGAGTTCGCCGGTCTGATTCGCTCCGAAGGCACTGCAGCGCTGTCGGTTTCGGTTCCGCCAAGCGTGCGCGACGTGATCCGTCGTCGACTGGACCGCCTGCCGGACCGCACTGCCGTGATGCTGCGCCGGGCCGCGATTCTGGGCAGGGAGGCGGATCTGACGGTGCTCGCCGCCACAGCGGGTGACCAGGAGGACGACGTGCTCGACGCGCTCGAACCCGCCGTCCTCACCGGCGTGCTCACCGAGACCTCCTCGGACCGGGTCGGTTTCACGCACGATCTGGTTCGCGAGGTGGTGTACGAGAGCGTCCCCCGGATTCGCCGGGCACGGGCGCACCGCGCCGCACTGACCGTCCTCGCCGACGTCACGCCGGACGACACCGCCGCGCTGGCGCACCACGCTGTGCACGCCGACACTGCCGAGTCCGTCCCGTTCCTGATCCGCGGCGCACGTGAGGCCGAGCGGCAGTTCGGTTTTCGCGACGCGGACGGCCTGTGGGCGGCCGCGGAACGGTGGCTGCGCGAGAGCGACGCCACCGACCTGCTCGACGTGCTCGTCGGTCGCGTGGGCACGCTGGCCCGGCTCGGCGATGTCGTCGCCGCACGGGAGGCGCGTCGGCAAGCCGTCTCGCTCGCCGAGGCCACCGGGGACGACGACGCCCTCTTCCGCGCCGCGACGTCGTGGACGGCGCCGGTCATCTGGACGATCCGCACCTCCGTCGAGATCGACACGGCGATCGTCGACCCGCTGCGGCGGTTGGCCGCGTCGGAGCTGCCGACGCCCGCGCACCGGGCCCTCGTCGCGTCCGCCCTGGCCTTCGAACTGGAGGGCACCTTCGGTGATGCGTCGGCCGACCGCGAGGCCGACGACGCGGCGGTGTCGGCCCGGCGGTGGGCTCGCGAGTCCGACGATCCGGCGGTGCTGGCGCGGGCGTGTACGGCGTTCGGCTACATCGCCTTCGGCCCGGACCACGTCGACGAACGGGTGGCCAATGCCGACGAACTCGCCGGTGCCGCCGCCGCGATCGGCGACGACGGTTTCGCCGCCGTGGCGCACTACCAGCGCTTCCTCGCCGCGGCCGCGGCCGTCGATCTGCGCGGGGCGAGGTCGGCCGCGGAAGCGGCGACCGCACGGGCCGCCGGCCACCAGTTGGCCCAGATGCTGGGGGTGCTAGCCGTCTACGACGCGCTGGTGGACGTCCTCGCCGGCCGCTACGACGAGGCGCGCGCCCGGTACGACGTCGTCACGGAGACGCTGCGCACGCAAGGGGCGGCGTCCGCCGAGTGGATCGCCACGCTGGGCCGCATCGGCCACGGCGTGGCGGTCGGCGACCTGGGCGAGATGGTGGACGAACTAGCAGCGATCGAATCGGTTCGACCGCAATCGGTTCGGTTCGTGTACGTCGTCGCGCTGCTCGATGCGGGCGAGGAGGACCGGGCGCGGGCGCAGTGGCGTACCGCGGCGCCGTACCCGCGCAACTACTACTGGCTGGCGATGACGACCTTCCGCGCGAGAGCCGCTGCCCGACTGGGAGACTCGGTCGTCATGGCCGAGACCGCGGGTCAGCTGCAGCCGTTCGCCGATGCGGTGGCGGGGCTGGACTCGGGGTCGCTGTACGCGGGACCGGTGGCCGCGGCGCTGGCGGAGATCGCGGACCGGCAGAGCGATGCGGAGGCGGCGGCACGGTGGCGTGCCGTCGCCTCCGACACGCTCAGGCGGGTACGGGAGCAACTCGACGCGTCGGAGTGACGTCGGACGTCCGGCCGGCGCGCAGGATCAACACGCCGACGGCGGCGAAGGCGAGGCCACGCGGGAGTTCCACGATCAGCCCGCTGATACCGGGAAGTTCGGGCCACGGGACCAGCAGGATCAACCCGCCGACCGTGGTGACCGCGCCGATCCAGACCGGCACGGCACGCGTCCGCACGAGGACCGCGCCGAACACCACCATCGAGAGCATGAACACCAGGCCACTGATCATCTGCATCGTGGGGAACGCCCCGGGGAAGAGCGACCCGTTCGCCGGCACCAGGTAGGCGGTGTCGGGATTGCTCGCCAGGGCGTACGTCGCGAACGCCTCCACCGACAGATGCGTAATCGACACCAGCATCGAGGACAGGTAGAGCGTGACGAAGGAGACGAGGCCGAGAACGCCGGCGCGCGCGGCGAACCAGGCGTAGACGCCCGGCAGCGAGATCAGTTGCAGCACCGTGCCGGTCAGCAGCAACGCTGCCGACCACGGCCCCGCCGCGGACGTGAGGGACTCGACGGAGTGTGCGTTGCCGTCCACGACCGGGTGCAGCAGGCCCCCGGTGAGATTGAAGCCGAACGCGACGACGACGCCGATCGCGCTGAGACGAGTGAGGAGAGACGAGGTGATGGTCATGGAGGGAACAGTGCGGGACCGCGCTTGGTGATCACTTGGCGACGGCTGGGCCGGACCCGACTCGACCTCGAGAGCGGCATACTGGGCGCGTGCCACGCTCGTACGGCGGCCAGGGCGCCGAGTCCCGCATCGCCGCACGACGCAGCGCGCTTCTCGCGGCCGGGCGCGAGCTCATGGGGACGGTGGGGACCGACCGCACCACGATGACCGGCGTCTGCGCCGCGGCCGGCCTGACGGAGCGCTACTTCTACGAGAGCTTCTCGAGCAAGCGGGATCTCGTCGTCGCCGTCGTGGACGCCCTCGCCGACGAGGTGCGGGACACCGCCCGACGCGCCCTGGAGACCACCGAGGGGTCCGAGATCGACCGGGTCCGCGCGGCGCTGACCGCCGTGGTCACGCTGCTGCTCGACGATCCTCACAAGGGTCGCATCGCCGTGGTCGAGTCCACGGCCTCCGTGGAGCTGCGCACCCAGCGCCACCACACGTTGGCCGGGGTGGTCGACTTCGTGTCCGCGGCCGCCGCCACCATGTGGGGACCCCGCGCCGCTCCCGAGCCGCAACGACAGCTGGCCGGGTTGATGCTGGTGGGGGCGTGCTCGGAATTGCTGCTCGCTCGGCTCGACGGCACCCGCGACCTGGCGATCGTTGACATCGTCGACGCGGCCACCGCGTTGTTCGTCTCCACGACCCGGCGGGACTGACACTCCTCGGCCATTCGGTGTCCCGGTTTCCGGTCGTTGTCGTGGCGGGTGTCGGTGGGGGTCTTTACAATCGAACACATGAGCGATCGGGGGGTCGGCGCGGTGAGTGCGGCGCAGGTGGGCGGTGTGCCGTGGCCTGAGCGCGATCACGCCGCGCTGGGCCTGCCGGCGTCGTTCGACTTGCCGGTGGTCGGGCACCTCGACGCCCTGGCGGATCTCGCTGCGGGGGCGGGCTATCTGGAGTGGCGCCGCTACCGGCACGCCGCCGCCCTCCACACCGAACTGGTCGTCCCCGAGGAAGACTACGACGAGCGGGCGGTCGATGCGTTCGCCCAGTGCGCCGCCCGCCTCGCCACCGCTCTGTCGGTGTCGCAGTACGTCGCCGAACGACTCCTCGACAACGCCGTCGCCCTGCGGGACCGGCTGCCGCGGGTGTTCGAGTGCCTGCGCGACGGAGTGGTCTCCCCGACTTTCATTCGCACCATCGTCTCCCGCACCGAACTCGTCCACGGCCGCCCGTACCAGGGTTTGGTGGACGCCGACATCGCCGCCGCACTGCGGAAGCCGGGGTCGTGGTCGACGGCGCGCGTGCGGGACCTGTGCGACCAGATGGTCTACCGCCGTGATCCCGACGCCGTCCGCGAACGGCGCGAGGAAGCACTGAAAGGGCGGTGCTTCTTCACCGAGGCCGGTCTCGACGGCATGGGGACGGTGGGGGCGACGATGTCCGCCGAACGCGCCGCCATCGTCGCCCGCGTCGTCGAACGACTGGCCGCGCAGGTCTGCAAGCACGACAGTCGCAGCACGGGTGCGCGGGCGTCGGACGCGTTGTTCGCGTTGGTCAAGCACGCCCCGTTCGGCTGCGACTGCGGTCGCCCGGAGTGCGCCTTCCAGGTCGTCGATGCGGACGAAGTGGCGGCGAACGCAGCACGCATCGTCATCCACGTGGTCACCGACACCACCACCCTCACCGGACCCACCCCCGCGCCCGCCGCGGACACGGACACGGACACGGACACGGACACGGACACGACCACGGATACGGATACGGATACGACGGCGGCAGCGGATACGGATACGGATACGACGGCGGCAGCGCACCCGCAGGCTCGCCACGTCGACACGGCCGCAGCTGCGGCAGAGCAGGTCGTCGCCGACGAGGTCGTAGTCGATGAGGTCGTCGTCGACGAGCTTGCGGCGGATGGTGTCTCGGTCGACGGGGCTGCGGTCGAGGCGGCCCCGGCGGAGCCCGAGCTGATCGACGGGATCGGGTTCGTTGCCGGGCTCGGCATCATCTCCGGCGCCCACGTCCGCGACCTCGCCAAGGACCCCGACGCGGTCATTCGCCCGCTCGGCGACGGCACCGACACCCCACTCCCCGCCACCCAACCGGCCGACCCGTACCGGCCCTCAGCCGCGCTCGATGCGTACGTTCGCGCCCGCGACCGGTACTGCACCTGGCCCGGCTGCAACACACCCGCCCGGGACGGCGACCTCGACCACATCACCGAATACGACCACACCCACCCCGAGCGCGGCGGGCAGACCAGCGCGACCGGACTCGGCGCCAAGTGCCGGTTCCACCACCTACTGAAAACGTTCGGCGACGTCGTCGACGACCAATACGACGACCGCGACCACCCGGGCCGCATCATCCGGACATTCACCATCCCCGAAGGCCGCACCGTCCTCGGCCCCGCGCACACCGGGTTCGACACCCACCCCGGCCTCGACATGATCGTCTTCGGCGACCCACCCGCCACCGGCAGGACCGCACGACCGCGCACCCCGGCACCGGACGAGCCCGAACCCACCCGACCCGCCCCACGCACCGAGCAGAAACACGCCCGACGCCGCCAGGAACGCAACCGGAACCGACTCCGCAACAACCTGAACGGGGTCCGACCACCCGAACCCGACGACGCACCACCCCCGTTCTGACGGGGTCTACAGGTGACCCTTCAGCAGCAGGTGCCAGTACGAGAACGGCAGTCCGTACCGGTCACCCGCCCACGCGAGCCGGCGGGGCTTCAACGGGTCGAGGAACGACGGGAGCGAGGAGGTGACGGCGCCCGTCCGATCGAACTCGGCCGCGATCAGCCGGTGCGAGTCGAGCGGAATCGGGGCGACGGTGTAGCCGTCGTACTCGCCGAGCTGCCCGCCCCGGCGCGCGGCGAGCAGGTTGTCGACCAGCGTCGACACCTGCTTGCGCAGTCCCCCGCCGGACGGGTCGGTGTCGATGGCCGCCCCGTCACCGGCGGCCCACACGTTCGGGTGCCGGTGGTGCTGCAGCGTGCGCGGATCGACGTCCACCAGCCCGTGCGGCACATCGCCCGCAAGGCCGGATTCGGTGACCCACGCGCGGCCCCGGTACGGCGGCACCAGGTGGAGCATGTCGTACTCCAGCGTGTCGACGCCGGCAGGGCCGGTCACCTCGATCGCGTTGCGATCAGGGTGCAGGGCGGTGACCGCCGTGCGCCGCACCACCGTCGTGCCCAGGTCGCGGAGTGCCGACTCCAGTCGTGCGTCCAGATCGGGCACCCCGACGATGCCCTCGCGGTCCACCACCAGGGTCGTGCGCACGGACCGTCCCGTGCTCGCCCAGTGCGCCGCGGCGAGGAAGAGCGGCTTGACCGTGGTTCCGGTGCAGCTGACGGGTGGGCGCGGCACGGTGAACACCGCGTGACCGCCGTCGCGCACCGTGCGCGTGAGGTACCAGGTGCGCGTGGCCTCGTCGAGATAGTTGCTCGCGACGGACGCCGTCGCCATGGCGTCGTCGATACCCGGCAGCGCCTCGTGGTCCGGCACCAATCCGGGTCCGACGATCAGGTCGCGATACGTCACCGTCATGCCCGACGCACACACGACGGTGCGGGACTCCGGATCCACGCGGACCACCGTGTCCTGGAGCCACGTCACCCCGCGCGGTGTCACCTGTGCCTGCGACCGCTGCGCGCTGGGCAGTCGCGCCTGCCCGCCGCCCACGTAGGACAGCAACGGCCGGTAGGTGTGTACGGACTGCGGCTCGATCACCGCGACGGAGTCCAGTCCCTTCTTCCGGCAGCGGGCCGCGGCCGACAACCCGGCGTTACCGCCACCGATCACGACGACGTCGAACGAATAGGGGGTCATGTCATGACGTCCTCACCAGGAGAGATCCGGGCGCAACGGCCCGGTGGTCACGTCGACGGCATCTCCGTCGACGCTGTGCGTGCCGAACAGCATCGCGAGCGCCGCGTCCTCGTCGACGCCGAGCGCGGACGCCCAGCGCCGGGCGCGTCGCCGCGCACGCCAGGTCTCGTGCGTGACAGCCGCGCCGTCCGGCAGGGTGCACAGCACCGACTCGCCCGCTCCCACCTCTGCCAGGAGCGCGAAGGCCTTCTCGCCGAACACCGCACGGCCGCTGACCTCGACGGCGAACCGGCTGCGCGTCGTCTCCGCTGCGTCGGGAAGCCCGATCCGCACCCGTGGGTCGTCGATTCCCCACGTGTCGACGAACGACGACGCCTCGGCTCCGTCCACCCACACCGTCACGTCGCCGTGTCGAAGGACCGAGCCCACCGTCACCAGCAACGACGCCGCCGTGTGGCCCTCGCTGTGGACCACCGCCGTGACGTCGGGCACCGCGTAGCGAACCCCGTGACGACGCGCCGCCGGATCCGTGATCAGCGGCGCGAGCGACATCGCCTCCCCGTTCTTGGCGTCCCGACGGCGGTCGTCCGGCCGGCCCGCCCAGTCCGGACCGTCGTGCCACGCGACGGCGGCAGGAACGTGCGCGAGAACCGCACCCGCCAGCCACGCACGGTGGGCGAGTTCCCAGTCCTCGCCGCCGTAGGCGGTGAACGACTCGTCGAATCCGCCGATCTCGTCGAAGAACGTTCGGCGGCAACACATCACGGCGCTGATGACGTGTCGGTACGAACGGTCGTCGGCGTCCAGCAGATCGCGTGATCCGCGGTAGGCGTCGACCAGCCAGCCCGGTTCGTCGAGCAGCGGGTCGCCGGGCGCGGGGAGGCGTCCGAGGGCGGTGAGATCCGCGTGCCGACGACGTCCGACCGTCAGCGCGTCCGGAACCAACGACGGGAGGCGGGCCAGGGCCCGGACGTAGCCCGGTTCGGGCACGGTGTCGGCGTCGAGGAAGCACAGCACGTCACCGGTCGCGGCGGCGGCGCCGAGGTTCCGGACGGCCGCGGCACGAAAACCTCGGTCCTCCTGCCGCACCACGGTGACCGGGAGCGCGCACTCCACCCGCGGCGGCTCGGGAGACCCGTCGTCCGCCACGATCACCTCGAGACGATCGCGGGGGAAGTCCTGCCGTTCCAACGCCGCCAGCACCATCGTGAGTTGGCTCTGCTGACGGTAATAGGGCACGACCACGCTCACCGATACCGCGGGGGCGTCCATTCCGTCGAGCAGATCCCAGCGGTTGCCGGGCACCGTCGTACCGAGCGCAGTCCTCAGCGCGGCAACGCTTCTCCGGTCGGTCACGTCGTCACCCGGAGCGCAGCGCCGGCGGGGGCCGACAGTGCAGCGCGATAGGCATCGACATGGGCCGCGCCCACCTCGTCGGCCGTCGGATGGGCGAGCACGCCGGCGTCGATCCACGTCGACGCGGGATCCGCCGCCGCGCGGGCGACGGCCTCCGCCAGATCGCCCTCCTCGTAGATCGTCACCGCTCCGGGCGACCGCGCCTCGAACTCACGGGTGTATCGCCCCGCCACGACGAGCGGGCGGCGACCGTGCTCGATCCACGTGACGATGGACCCCGACGCCGACAGATGGCGGTGGTGCGCCACCGGCACCGTCACCGCGTGCAGCGCCGCGGGCAGATCGTCGTCCGCCACGTACCCGGTGACGCGGGCCGACGGCGACACGGCGCGCAGGTCGTCCACCAGGTCCTCGTGCCCCGGCGACGGGCGCCCGAGAGCGACGAACTCGGCACCGGGCGGCAGCGCGGCGGCCACCTCGACGTGGCCCTTGCCGGGGTACAGGAATCCGAGCACGCCGACCGTGGCCGGCCCGGGCGCCGTCACCGGATCCGCCCGGCCGGTGGCGACGGGAAGCGGAATCACCTGCAGCGACGCGTGCTCGATGCCCACCTCCGCCAGCAACAGGCGCTCGTGGTCGCTGCTCACCACGACGACGTCGGCGAGCTCCGCGATCCGCCGGTACGCCGCCGTCCGGACCTCGAACGACCGGCCGTCCGAGGGCTGCGGCACGTCGTGCAGGGTGATCACCACGCGCGCCCCGGTAGCCCGCACCGCCGCCACGACCTCCGACACCGCCTCCGCGGCCCGATTGGCGGGCGATCCGAAGAGACGATCGGTGACGTGCAGATGCACCACGTCGGACGTCGAGATCCCCTGCGGGGCTGGGCTGTTCACGTGGCGGTCGATGACGGAGTCACCACCGACGCCCACCACCGCGTCGTGGATCCGGCGCGCGAACTGGACCACCCCGTGCTGATCGGGCCCGACGATCACCTGCGTGACGATCATCGCGTGGCACCGAGCCGGGCCAACACGTCGCCGTGCCGATCGAAGGCC
Source organism: Rhodococcus sp. PBTS 1 (assembly GCF_001620025.1). Classification (NCBI taxonomy): domain Bacteria; kingdom Bacillati; phylum Actinomycetota; class Actinomycetes; order Mycobacteriales; family Nocardiaceae; genus Rhodococcus; species Rhodococcus sp. PBTS 1. The sequence continues at coordinate 359,412 of NZ_CP015219.1, read as the reverse complement.
GCGTCGATCACGGCGGGATGCTCGGCGTACCAGCGCAACTGAGTGCGATGCACCTCGTCGGCGGTCACGGTCCCCCCGTGTACGGTCCAGTCCCGCGTCGGCGACGCGTCCGGATCGAGCTCCGCCAACACCCGGTGATCCAGCGGCGTGTGGACCGAATCGAGCAGGGTGCGACCGGGATCCGTCGGTGTCGCGGGCACGTCGAGAACTCCGAGGATGCGCGTGGCGAGCTCGATCAACACCGGGTTGCCGGGATGGTTGATCGTGTGCGCCGCGGCCGCCCCGTGTCGGGTTACGGCGTCGGAGAGGGTCACGTCGCAGTCCTTGCCCTCACGTCGGCGGAGTTCGGCGAGACTGCGGTCGGCGATCCAGCGCACCGTCTCGTCGTCGATCGGCACGTCCCAGTCGTCCGTCTCCGCCAGGCCGAGCGCAGCAGCTCGCACCGTGCGCAGATCGTGGTACGGCACGACGGGGGGATCCCGCGACGGGTCCGCCGGGTCCCGCACGATCGCCTGGAACGGGAACAGCCCGGCGTATCGGAACACCGGCCACCGCAGCACCCGCGCCCCGGCCGGCAGGTGTGCGGCGACGTCGTCGGTCCCGATCGGCAGGTCCCGGTACCCACTGCGCACCGGCTGGGCCAGGAGCACCTGTGCGCGCGTCGCGAGCGTCTCGAGGTGCGCGACGTCGGACGGGGTCAACTCGTGCACGGGGGGCATCCGCACGCTGGTGAACGGGGCGTCGGCAACGGTATCGAGGACCACCCGCAGGGCCTCGGCCTGGCAGTTTCCCAGCACGATCCACAGCGGACGGTCGGTGGGGACGTCGTCGATTCCGTAGAAGTGCCCGTAGTGACGGGTCCTGCCGTCCGGTGGATCGCCGGTGGTGAACCCGGGCTGGGCGGGGGTGGCCATGGCACGCCGCATACCCCGCCCGGGGGCCGTCCGAACCCTGCCGACGGTGACGAACCCGACCACCCGGGTTGAACCGAGCCCCCCCGGGGCATCCTGGACCAGTCGAGGTCCAACCAGCCGGCCCGACGCGCCGCTGACACGTCCGCGCGCGAAGGACACCGGACTCGGGTTCTCCCGCGCGGTCCCTTGCCTCGAGAGGATGACCCCCGCCTGTGATCGCCGTCGCCTCGATTCCTGCCGCCCACCCCTATGCGGCCGGCGTGGCCCCGACCGACGACCCGTCGGTCCGGCTGCTCCCGGATCCCCGACCGATCGACGCGACGACCCCCGACCAGTGGTGGCCGCCGCGGCTGCTCGAACCGGACTACCTGCGCGCGCACGTCGACGACATCGATCTGGTCCACCTGCACTTCGGTTTCGATGCCGCCACTCCGGAGCGGCTGGCCGAGATCGTCCACATCCTGCGCGAGTCGTCGACCCCGCTGGTGTTCACCGTGCACGATCTGCACAACCCGCACTTCGCGGACGCCGATCTGCACCGTCGTCAGCTCGACGTGCTGGTGCCGGCCGCCGACGCCGTCCTGACCCTGACGACGGCCGCCGCCCGCGAGATCGAACGGCGATGGGGTCGTGCGGCCACGGTCACGCCGCATCCGCACGTCGCACCGCTCGATCTGGTCGCCGCGGTCGACCGGCAGCGGTCGGCGACGCCGGTGATCGGCGTGCACGCGAAGACGTTGCGCGCCAACCTCGATCCCGAGGCCGTGGTCCCCACGCTCGTCGCGGCCGCATCGGCACGCGGCGCCGTCGTCCGAGTCGACCTCGACGACGCCCTCTTCGACCACACGAGCCACTGGTACGCGCCCGAGCGCGGGGAACGCCTGCTGGCCTTTGCTTCGCACCCCGACGTGGACGTACGGGTGCACGGACGTTTCACCGACGACGAACTCTGGCAGTACCTCTCCGAGATCGACGTCGCCGTCCTGCCCTACCGATTCGGTACGCACTCCGGATGGATGGAGGCCTGCCGTGACCTCGCCGTCGTGCCGATCGTGCCCGACACGGGATGCTTCGCAGACCAGTTCCCCTGCCCCACCTTCACGTTCGGGCCGGACCTGTTCGACCCCGACTCGCTCGACGCGGCGGTGGGCGACGCCCTGCGTCGACCCGTTCTCGACGCATCGTTCGCCGACTTCCGACGTCACCAGCTCGCCGCCATCCGCGCAGAGCACGCCGATCTCTACTCGTCTCTGACCGGGGTGACCGGCCGGGACACCGCGGCGGTACCCGCATGACGGAGTCGCTGCGCATCGCCCTGCTGGGGTCCTCGCGCTTTCCCATCTGCCAACCGTTCGCCGGTGGTCTCGAAGCGCACGTCTGGCACCTCGCTCGCGCGCTCACCGCGCGTGGTCACCGCGTGAGCCTGTTCGGGGCCGACGGCTCGTCGATCGACTCGCCGCACGACGTCATCGACGTGCACACCTTCACCCTGAGCCCGGACGCGCGGACCGAGCACATGGGGCCTGCGTGGGTGGTTCACGAGCACCACGCCTACCTGTCCGTGATGCTGGAACTCGCCGGGCGACTGCGGGATTCGTTCGACGTCATCCACAACCACAGCCTCCACTACCTGCCGATCGCGATGTCGTCGACGGTGCCGACGCCGATGATCACGACCCTGCACACCCCGCCCCTGGCGTGGCTCGAATCCGCGGCGGCGGTTCCGCTCAACCCGGACACGCGTTACGCCGCCGTGAGTCGGTACACCGGTCGTCAATGGACACCCGTCGCCGGCCGCATCCCGGTGGTGCCCAACGGTATCGCGCTCGACCGTTGGCCCGTGGGTGCGGGCGGTGACTACGCGGTGTGGACCGGGCGGCTCGTTCCCGAGAAGGGGGTCGACGCCGCCATCGACGCCGCCGTGCGCGCCGGCTACCCCCTCCGCATCGCCGGGCCGGCCTGCGACGACGACTACTTCCGAACCGTCGTCGAACCGCGTCTCGGACCCGACGTGGTCTACGAGGGTCATCTCATGCAGAAGGAACTCGCCGACCTGGTCGGCGGCGCCGCCGTCGCCGTCGTCACCCCGCAGTGGGACGAGCCCTACGGGCTGGTCGTCGCCGAAGCCCTCGCCTGCGGCACACCGGTCGCCGCGTTCGGACGGGGTGGGATCCCCGAGATCGTCGACCACACCTGCGGAGTGCTGGTTCCGGCCGACGACGTGGTCGGCCTGGCGGACGCCATGCGGACCGCGGCGACCCTGTCGCGACGCGACGCCCGCGCCCGTGCCGAACGCGTGTGCTCCGACACCACCATGGTCGACTCCTATCTCGCGCTCTACCGGGACATGTTGGACCGGCGCGACGCCGTTCCGGCGTGATCGGGTACTACGTCCACCATCACGGCGTCGGGCATCTGACCCGGGCGTCGTCGATCGTGCCGATGCTGCACGACGACGTGACGATCTTCTCGTCGCGGCCCGCGCCCGATCCGGCGCCGGCGTGGGTGACGCTGCCGATGGATATCCCGCGGGACACGCACGGGCCCACCGACGAGGAGGCGCGGCGGGCCACGGCCGGTGGGGCGTTGCACTGGGCGCCGACGGGCGTGCCGGGACTGACCGAACGGATGGCGACGATCGCAGCCTGGATCGAGCGTCACCGACCGCGCGCGTTCGTGGTCGACGTCTCGGTGGAGGTGGCGACGTTCGTGCGACTCATGGGAATTCCGCTCGTGGTTCTCGCGATGCCGGGTGAGCGCACCGACGCCCCGCACCGACTCGCGTACACCCTGGCGGACCGCATCGTCGCGCCGTGGTCACGGACGGTGTACGACCCCGACTGGCTCCACCAGTACGCCGACAAGACCGTGTACGCCGGGTCGATCAGCCGGGTCGCCGACCGCGTCTCCACCGGATCCCGCGTGCCCGACTCCGCCGTCCTCATGAGCGGGGCGGGTGGATCGTCGCTCGGCGCAGGCTATCTCGACGCGGTGCGCGCGGCGACCCCCGGCACGACGTGGCGCGGCGTCGGTACGCCCGGTGAGCCGTGGGTCGCCGACGTGTGGCCCGTCCTCGACACCGCGGGTGTCGTCGTCACCCACGGCGGCCAGAACGCCGTCGCCGACGTCGCGGCCGCGAACGCACCCGCCGTCGTGGTGGCCGAGGATCGCCCGTTCGACGAACAGCGCGCCACCGCACGGGCTCTGGACCGCGTAGGGCTTGCGGTGGCGCTCGACGCCTGGCCGGACCCGTCGGCATGGCCGGATCTGCTGCGGCGTGCCCGCGCCCTGTCCGCGGACCTGCGCTCGGCGACCCGGATCGACGGCGCGGCGGCGCGCGCCGCGGCGGCGATCGAGTCGGTGGCCCGGCCGTGAGCCCTGTCGGGCCGGAGGGCCGACCGTGAGTACCGCCGTCGTCACCATAGCCGCCGGGCGGCACGAGCACATGGCCGCGCAGGAGCACGGATTACGTTCGGGCACATACCAACCGGACATCCGAGTGATCGTCGCCATGGGCGATCCCGACGTTCCCGGTGCCACCGTGGTCCTCCCGGTCGACGGTGCACTTCCCCTGGCGCGGGCTCGCAACGCCGGCGCCGAGCGTGCCCTGGATGCCGGCGCGGACGTGCTGATCTTCCTCGACGTGGACTGCGTTCCTGCATCGAACCTCGTGGCGTCGTACACCGAGCACGTCCGTGACGGGGTGGTCCTGTGCGGTCCGGTCACCTACCTTCCGCAGGGCGCCGATCTCGACCGGCTACCGGACCTGGTGAATCCTCATGCGGCCCGGCCGAATCCCCCGGCCGACGTCGTCGAGCCAGGTGCGAACTGGGACCTGTTCTGGTCACTGTCGTTCGCCGTCACCGCGACCACGTGGACCTGTCTCGGGGGCTTCTGCGAGGACTACGTGGGGTACGGCGGCGAGGACACCGACTTCGGCTGGACCGCCCGCGAGCGCGGCGCCCGTCTGCAGTGGCTCGGCGGTGCCCACGCGTTCCACCAGTGGCATCCGGTGTCGGCCCCGCCGGTCGAGCACCTCGACGACATCGTCGTCAACGCCCGGGTCTTCCACCGGCGATGGGGTCGGTGGCCGATGAGCGGATGGCTCGCCGCGTTCGCGGAGCGGGGTCTGATCGCGTGGGATCCGAACGGAGACACGCTCGAGCGCCGCCGGGGCAACCGATAGCGCCGATCTTTGGTCTACTCGCTGCATGCGCACCCTCATCCTCATGCGGCACGGCAAGTCCTCCTACCCGGACGGCGTCGACGATCACGAGCGCCCGCTCGACGAGCGCGGTCGACGCCAGGCGGCCGCCGCGGGCGACTGGATCCGCGAGCACGTCGGCGACGTCGGCGCGGTGATCTGCTCGACCGCCACCCGCACCCGCGAGACGCTGGATCGGACGGGCATCGAGGCGGGCACGCGGTTCGAGTCCGCGATCTACGGCGGGTCACCCGACGACATCCTCGGCGAAATCGCGGAGACCGATTCCGAGGTGCGGACGCTCCTGGTCGTGGGGCACGCGCCCGGGGTGCCGTTCACCGCACTGACCCTCGCCGACGACGAGTCCGACCCCGCCGCGGTCGCCTGGCTGCGCGCGGGGTTCCCGACGTCCGCGCTCGCCGTTCTCGAGGTCGGCGGCGACTGGGCCGACGTGTCGGTGACCCGTGCCACACTCCGGCATGCACTGCGAGTCGACTAGAAGGAAACCATCATGAGCGTGCAGATTCAGCTGGTGATCGTGCCGGTGTCCGACGTGGACCGCGCGAAGGACTTCTACACCGGGATCGGCTTCCACGCCGACCACGACGCCAGCCCGTTCGAGAACATGCGCTACGTCCAGCTCACGCCGCCGGGGTCGGCATGCTCGATCGCCATCGGCCACAACATCACCGAAGCCGAGCCCGGCTCCCTGAACTACATCCTCGCCGTGGTCGAGGACGTGGCCGAGGCCCGTCGGGCCCTGGTCGCCGCCGGGGTCGACGCCACCGAGGTCGCCGACGAGGGATGGGGCCTGTTCACCCACTTCGCCGACCCGGACGGCAACAAGTGGGCGTACCAGCAGCTGCAGAACTACACGCCCGCCGACCCGGGCTGAGCCGCCCGATTCGTCACGATCCCCTACGCTCCCGTGCCGTGGGGGGACGGATGATCGAGACAGCGAGAAGAACCGGATCGCGGACCGACCGGCGGGTGTGGCGAAGTATCGGTCGCACCCGCACGGCGTCGCCGGTGCCGTACGGGTGGGCGCCCGCCGTGGTGCTGCTGCTGGTCTCGCTGGTCGACCGGATGGAGTACAGCCTGGTCTCGGCCGTCCTGCCGCAACTGCAGGCCGAATGGGGCTTCGGCGACGCCGTGGCCGGCTCGATTCCGACGGCCGCCGCGATCACGACCGGACTGCTGGCGGTGCCGGCCGCCTACCTCGCCGATCGGTACGACCGAGGCCGCATCATCACCGTCGTGGTGCTCGTGTGGGCGCTGGCCACCGTCGGGTCGGCGCTCGCGCCGACGTTCGCCGTGTTCTATCTGGTGCGGATGGGCCTGGCCGCCGCGGAGGCGATCGACAATCCCGCCAGCGCGAGCCTGCTCGCCGACTTCCACCCGTCGGCGAGTCGCCCGACGGCGTTCGGTTGGTGGCGCACCGCCGCCTATCTCGGTGGTGCCGGCATCGTCCTCGGTGGGGTGCTCGCGGAGTGGCTGGGCTGGCGGGGCGCCTTCCTGGTGATGGCCCTGCCCGGCCTCGCCACGGCCGTCCTGGTCTCGCGGCTGCACGAGCCGGAGCGGGGGTGGACGGACCGTCTCACCGCGGGTGTCGTCGGCGGGGGCGCCACCGAACCGGCACGCGATCCGGGGACCCTGCGCACTCAGTGGCGGCGGCTGGTGTCCATCCGCACGCTGTGGGGCACGGGCGCGGCCCTGACCGTGATGAGCCTGGCGGTCGGTGGACTGACGTTCTGGGCGCCGAGCCTGCTGCAGCGACGCTACGGTCTGGGGGACGGCGCGGCCGCAGCCGCGGGTGGCGGCCTGACCTTGATCGGCGTCGTCGCCGGCACGCTGGTGGGCGCGGCACTGACGCGGCGGTCCCTGGCGCCCACCCCCGCACGGCGACACTTGGCGCCCACACCGGCGCAGTGGCGGGTGGTGGTGGGCGGAGTCGGCATCCTGGGCGGAACGGCCGCCATGACGGCCGCGCTGGCCGTCGAGGGTGTCCTCGCGTTCTGCGTGCTGCTCACGCTGTTCGCGTTTCTCGCGGCGTGGGCCCTGCCCACTCTGACGTCGTGCGTGGCCGATGTCCTACCCGCGCAGGACCGCGGCCTCGGGTACGGCGCCCTGCAGATCGGCGCGACGGTGGGCGGCGCGATCGGTCCCCTGCTGGTGGGGGCCGTCTCCGAGGCGGCGGATTCGCTGACCGTGGGCATGGTGCCGTTGCTGCCGCTGCTCGTGATGGGCGGCGTGCTGGCGCTGTGCGCGTATCCGTTCGTGGCCCCGGACGCGCAGCGGGTGCTCGATGCCGCCGGCGCGCCCTGACACCGACCCACACCTCCGGCGCGCCGACGTCAGGCGAGCAGACCCATCACGGCGTCGTCGGAAGCCCGGAGTGCTGCGCGATCGAAGGTGGAGGCCGAGGACAGGATCTCGTCCGCGTCGGTGCGCTCGACCAGGCTCTCGAGCTCGCGCCGAACCGTCTCGCGGCTGCCGAACACCGCACTCGCCAGCGTGCGCTCGGCCACCTCGAGTGCTCGCGGTCCGAGCTCCGGCATCTCGGTGACCGGCCGCAACGGGGGAAAATCGCCCGTGCGCCGCGACTCGGCCATCGCCACCGCCTCCGACAGCGCCAGGACGCGAGCGTCGGCGTCGGTGTCCGCCACCAGGATGTCCGCGGACACGGTGACCCGAGGCCGGGGCGTCGTCGCGGTCGGGACGAAGGTGCGTCGGTAGGTCCGGAGCCGATCGGGGTCGGCCAGGGCGGGACCGCCGACCACGACCGGGAGTCCGAGTCGCGCGGCGACCTCGAGCCCCGATCCCGTCGCGAGTACCGACACGGGAATCGGTCGATCGGCCGCGGGTTGGGCGGTGACGGGGCCGGTGCCGTCGAGAAAGGCCAGCAGTTCGGCCAGATCGTCCGCAAAGCCGTCGGCCGTGTCGGTCCGTAGCGCTCGGCGGATCGGCGGCGTGAAACCGAGCGAACGCCCGATCCCCAGATCCACTCGTCCCGGGAACAGCGCGTCGAGCATCAGCGCGTTCTCCGCGACCAGCAGCGGGGTGTGGTTGGGCAGCATGATCCCGGCGGTGCCGAGGCCGATGTCGTGCGTCGCCGCGCCGACGGCCGCGAGCAGAACCGCGGGGCTTCCCGACGCGATGCCCGGGACCGCGTGATGCTCCGCGACCCGGAACCGGTGATAGCCGGCGGCCTCGGCCCAGCGGGCGCGCTCGACGGTGTCCGCGACCGCGGCGGCGGGCGAACGGTCCACCCGCGCACGGGATCGGTCGAGGAGGGAAAGGAGCACGTCGGATGCAACCAGCTCACGCCGACGACTGTTCCGACCCGGCCGCCCCGGACCCGGTTGGGAACCGTCACGAAAATAACCGTCGCGGCAGCGGACATCGATTCTGCTGGCACACTCGAAACCGACTCCGAGGAGGTTTTCGCACGGTGAAACGACGGCAACTGCTGCAATGGGCGGCCGCCGGAGCAGTGGGGGCTGCCCTGGGCCCGGCTGTGATTCCGTCCAGCCGGACGGCGTCGAGACTGATGCCGTCGGCGTCGGCGATTCCCCTCGGGGTCCCCACCATCGCCTCCCGTGTCCCGGAACTCTGGGCCGACCCGCCCCGGCCGCCCGATCACTCCGCGGTGATCGTGATCGGCTCGGGGTTCGGCGCGTCGGTGGCCGCGCTCCGTTTCGCGCAGGCCGGGCAGCAGGTCACCGTCCTCGAGCGCGGCCTGCGCTGGCCGCGGGATCCGTGGCGGGAGATCTTCACCGCGGACATGACCGCGGACGGCCGCGGGCTCTGGCGACAGCCGTCGTTCACCAACGTCACCGGGATGCCCGTCGGCCCGGTCGACCGCTTCGGCGGCGTGCTGGACACCACGCGTTTCGACAACCTCACCGTCTGGCGCGGCGCCGCCGTGGGCGGTGGGTCGATCGTCTACACCGGAGTCACCATCGCCCCGGACAAGCGGTTCTTCGACCTCTCGTTCGGCGGCCGCGTCCCCTACGAGGAGATGGCGTCCACCTGGTACCCGGCGGCGCGACGCATGTTGCGTCCCTCCCCCATGCCCGACGACGTCTACGCCGCTCCCGCGTTCGCCCACTCCCGCACGTGGGACGACCACGCCCGCCGCGCCGGATTCGATCCCCAGCGCGTCGACGGCACCTGGAACTGGTCGATCGTCCGCGACGAGTTGACGGGCCGGTCGCGTCCGTCGGCGACGGTCGGGCAGAGCACGTTCGGCAACTCGAACGGCGCCAAGCAGGACCTCACACAGAACTACATTCCGCAGGCCGAGGCGACGGGACGGGCGCTGATCGCGCACAGCCACGAGGTGGCCGCGATCGGCACCGACACCGGCGGTCGCTACCGCGTGAAGGTGCGTCGGCTCGATCCGGAGGGGAACGTCCTGGAGTCCCGGACGCTCACCGCGGACCGGCTGGTGCTCGGTGCCGGCTCCCTCGGGACCACCGAACTGCTGCTGCGGGCCCGCGACACCGGTGCGCTGCCGGATCTCAACGAGTTCGTCGGTCGCGGGTGGGGCACCAACGGGGACGCGTTCATGACGCGCTCCCTGGGACCGATCGGTGGCGGCCCTCAGGGCGCCCCGTGCGCGTCGCGCATCGTCGACGAGGCGGGGCTGCCGCTCACGGTGGAGAACTGGTACGTGCCGGGTGCGCCGATGGAGTTGGGGTTCCTCGGCTCCCTCGGCATGACGATCGATCCGATGCGCGGCGAGTTCCGCTACGACCGCGCCGCCGACCGCATCGCCCTGTCCTGGCCGAAGGGCGGCAGTCCGGACACGGTGGCCTCGCTCCGCGCCGTCCAGAACCGGATGGCGCAGGCCGGCCGCACGCTGGTGTCCGCGGAGCCGCTCACGCGCGACGTCGACGACACCCTCACCGCGCACCCCCTCGGCGGCGCGGTGCTCGGCGACGTCACCGACGGCTACGGCCGGGTGAAGGGATACGACGGTCTCTACGTCGTCGACGGCGCCCTGGTCCCCGGCAGCACCGGCGCGGCGAACCCGTCGCTCACCATCACCGCGCTCGCCGAGCGCAACGTCGCGCGCATCCTCGCCGACGGGCGCTGACCAGCTCTGACCAGCTTTAACCAGCTCTGACTAGCTCTGACTAGCTCAGGCCGATCTCCGTCGTCCCCACCGGCACGGTCACCGTCGTGGCGGTGCGGGCGCCGGCGCCCGGGACCGACACCGCGTCGAGAACCCGGACCTCCGACCGCCACTCGGTCGGCGTGAGGGTCGCGCGCAGGTACCCGCGCCGTGCGTTGCCGAACGCGACGTGCGGGGATGCCGCGGCGATGGCCGCGCCGGTGTCGTCGACGTCGGCACCGTCCTTGCCCGACGCGATCGACGTCGTCGCGATTTCGACGCCCACCGCGGGGGCCGGGTCCCGGTAGTCGCGGCGAAGTTCGGAGACGATGGTGCGGTGGATGTCGCCGACGATCGACTGCACCTGGACGCCGCGGTCCCGCGCGGCGTCGAGGATGCGGTGGCGTGAGGCCTCGTAGCCGCTCCACGGATCCATGCCCACTACGCGCTCCCCGTTCTCGATCTGCGCGAGGTCCGAGATCACCGTCTGATGGGCGAGGAATTTCCACGTGGCCGCACTGCCGAAACCGTCCACGATCCACTTCTCCTGCGCCGCACCGGTGATGGTGCGGCCCGGATCGGCCGTGGCGGCGTCCTGCGGGTGCTCGCCGTCCCCGTTCGCCTGGTCGCTGCGGTACTGGCGCGTGTCGAGCACCGAGAAGTCGACCAGCGACCCGAACGAGAAGCGGCGATACGCCTGCAGATCCGGCCCGACGGGACGCTGCGTCATCCGGACCGGGGTGTTCTCCCACCACGCCTTGAACGCGTCGGCGCGGCGCATGAGGAACAGCCGCGGATCGGCTCCCTCGTCCTGGGAGATCTGCGACGCCCAGTTGTTGTCCACCTCGTGGTCGTCGAAGGTGGTGATCCACGGGGCGGCGGCGTGCGCGGCCGCGAGGTTCTCGTCCGCCTTGTAGAGCGCGTACCGATCACGATAGTCGTTCAGCTGCAGCGTCTCTCGCGACGCGGACTCCGGCCGCGGCAGCGACGCCCGCGCGCCCTTCCGCTCGATCGCGTACTCGTAGATGTAGTCGCCCAGGAAGAACACGACGTCCGGCGCCGACCGCGCGAGGTCGGCGTAGGCTCCGTAGAACCCGTCCTCCCACTTCTGGCACGACGCCCAGGCGAACGACAACGACGCCAGCGGCGCGCCCGCGGCGGGCGCCGTCCGGGTCCGCCCCACCGTGCTGGCATGCGGACCGACGAGAAAGCGGTAGAAGTAGTCCCGCGCCGGCGCCAACCCGCGAACGTCCACGTGGACGGACCAGCCGTCGGCTTCCGTCGCGAGCTCGAGTCCCTGCGCGACGACGCGGCCGAAGCGATCGTCGTCGGCGATCTCCCAGCGCACCGGGACGACTCCCGGCCGCATGCCGCCGAGCGGCGCGACCGGGTCCACGGCCAGGCGCGTCCACAGCACCACCGAGTCGGGTAGCGGGTCACCCGAGGCGACGCCCAACCGGAACGGGTAGTCCGCCGACGGCGCCGCCGGCGGCTGGGCCTGTGCGGCGGTCCCGGTCAACTCCGGCGTCAACGCGAGGGCGCCGACGAGAGCGCTCCAGGTGAGGAATCGACGACGGGTGGTGCCGGCGGCCAGCGATCGATCCGCACCGATGACGAGCTCGCGACGAGTCATGGGACTCGACCCTGCCTCGCCGAGGCGAACGGAAGTTGGCGGGCCGACGACGATCCGTCGACGACGGAGGTCGGCTCGCGTTCACGGAACGCTGATCTCGCGCATGGCCCCGGCCAGCGCGGTGCCGACCGGACTCGACTGCCGGATGGCGGCGACGTTGTCTCGCCGACGCTGATCGAGCGGCTGTCCGACCACGGCCCTGAGAAGGTCGAACGTGGCGAGGATGGAGATCAACGCCGCCATCCGCGCCGTGATCTCGCCGGCATCGACGGCCGCGGAGACCTGTCCGCTCAGCTCGGCGGCCCGGTTCCCGGCCGGAACCGCCAGGACCCGGCGCCGCACCGAGGACCGCGAGACGGTGACGTGGCCCGCCGCGTCGAGTTCCCGGACGACCACGGCGTCCGGGCGGCGCGACTCGTCGAACGTCAGATCGGCCGACGTCAGCAGGTTGCGGAGATAGTGCGGGCCGGACCCGGCGAGGCGCTCGAGAACGCTGTCGGTCGTCGTGTCTCCCACGGGCGTCGGGTCGACGAGCACGACCTTGGTGCCGTCGAACGTGACGGCCCCGCGAACGGCCGCTTCGGCGACCGCGGCCGCGAGCACGATCTTCGCCGTTCCCTCGGCGGTCCGCGGCTTCCCCGACTCGGGATCCAGCATCAGCAGCCCGACGGCGTGCGGCAGAGTCAACTCGGTCATGGGGTTCCTCCTGTGTCGTGGTGATCGGGGTGGCCTCGGGTACCGGTGTAGTCGTGGCGGGAGCGGCTTCGGACCGTGAATGCGCACCGACCGGCGACGAGGTCCGGGACCGCCGCGCGAACCCGGCTCGGGTCGACGGCGGCCACTGCCGACGGCAGCGCGAGCACGGTCTCCGGTGGCGTTCCCGTGGCCAGGGACCTCGACGTCGTGTCCGCGAGATGCGCGGGAGACTCGATCATCGACGACAGTTGGCCCGCGGCGAAGCACCGCGCTCGGTGGATCTCGTCGTCGTCCAGCGGTCTCTCCGACACGTCACGGTGCCAGCGTGCAATGTCGGACTGCATCGCGTCCAGGGACGACGCCGGCGCGCCGGACGCGACGACGAACGTCCGAGGAGCGCCGAGCAGGGTGTCGCGGCCGGCGTAGGCGTCGACCGTCGTCGCGGCATGCAGCCGCGCACCGTGGAATCCTCCGATCGCGGTCAGGGCAGCGTAGGCGGCCGGATCGGCGGTCGGCCTCGTGTCCGCACGTCGACAATGCCGCGACCACGGCTGCCGCCACGGATGCGTTGTCCTCCACTACGGCGATGCGCACCCCGGCTACTCCACGTACCCCCCCCCGGACACGACGAACCGCACCAGCGAACGGTACCGATGCTGCGGGTTGCGCGTCCGCGTCTGACACCGGGGCTCCGCGGGTACGCGACCGAGATGACCGATTCCGAGCGGACCCACGGCACCGACCCAGCGAGCATGAGCACCCGGGACGTCGAGAAGCGGTGGCGCGACCCGGCGGCGCTGCGCCGCGCGGCGCTCTACGTGGTCTCCTCCGTCGGCGTCGCCGCGATCGCCCTCGCGGTCTTCCTTGCGACGGGCGCCTCGAACGTCGTCGTCGCCGCGATCGTCCCCGGTGTCTGCCTCGTGGGCGCGATCGGTGCGCTGGTCATCGGTTACCGCTCCTACCGGCACGGCGGGACCTGGCCGATCTGGCAGGGCGCGGCGTGGTTCCTCTTCGCCCTGATGTTGGTGAGTCTGTCCCTCCCGACCCTGACGGTGCGGTAGCGGGTCGGAAGGGTCGGCCGGCTCAGGCCTGGACGACGGTGACGACGTTGCCGTCCGGGTCTCGCAGCATGAACATGAGCGGCACGTTCGGGTCGGTGTCGCCGTCGATCGGGTCGACCTCGACGCCGTCGATCGCCGACAGTCGCGCGTGCTCGGCGCGCACGTCCGCGGTCTCGACGCCGATCGCGGACCCGCCCGGGCTGTCGTACATCGGCGGGTTCAGCGCCAGCCGCGCCGTCGACCCCACCGGGGCGACCTCGAGCCAGCGGTACTCGCCGTCGGGCCCGAAGCGGGTGTCACCGCGCACCTCGAACCCGAGAACGCGGGTGTAGAAGTCGAGGGCCTTGTCCTGGTCGGCGACGGTGAACATGGCCACGCCGATGTTCGTGATGTTGCTCTTCTGCTCGGTCATGGTGGTACCGACCCGATCCTGCGCGAAAACTCATCGCGGCCGACTTCGTCCGACGCCCCGAACGCGGATCGGCCCCGCACTCGAGACGAGTGCGGGGCCGAGTCCTGTGTCGGTTCGCGTCGAACCTGCGCTACCGGACTACCGGAAGTCGCCCGAGAAGCCGTAGTCGTCGAGCGGTACGGCAGCACCGGTGTTCTGGCCGAAGCCGTCCGGGCTGTAGTACTGATCGTCGTACGACGGCACCGCGTAGGCCGCGGCCCGTGCCTCCTCAGTGGGCTGCACCGTGATGTTCCGGTACCGGTTGATGCCGGTGCCGGCCGGGATCAGCTTGCCGATGATCACGTTCTCCTTGAGACCGATCAGCTTGTCCGAGCGGCAGTTGATCGCCGCGTCGGTCAGCACGCGAGTGGTCTCCTGGAACGACGCCGCGGACAGCCACGAGTCGGTCGCCAGCGATGCCTTGGTGATACCCATCAGCACCGGACGTCCGGCCGCGGGCTCGCCACCCTCGGACACGACGCGACGGTTGCTCGCCTCGAACTCGCTGCGCTCGGTCAGCGATCCGGGCAGGAACTCCGTGGAGCCCGAATCGATGATGGTCACGCGGCGGAGCATCTGGCGCACGATCGTCTCGATGTGCTTGTCGTGGATGGACACACCCTGGCTGCGGTACACCTCCTGGACCTCGTTGACGAGGTGGATCTGCACCTGACGCGGGCCCATGACACGCAGGACCTCGTGCGGATCGGCAGCACCTTCCATGAGCTGCTGGCCGACCTCCACGTGGTCGCCGTCCGACAACAGGCGCTCGGTGCCGTCGTCGTGCTTGAACACACGCAGACGCTGACGCTTCGAGAGCTTGTCGTAGACGACCTCTTCACCGCCGTCGTCCGGAACGATGGTGATCTTGTAGAAGCGATCACCCTCCTCCAGCTGGATGCGACCCGAGACGTCCGCGATGGGCGCCTTGCCCTTGGGCACACGAGCCTCGAAGAGCTCCTGCACGCGGGGCAGACCACCGGTGATGTCGTCGCCGGCCACACCACCCTGGTGGAACGTACGCATGGTCAGCTGCGTGCCGGGCTCACCGATGGACTGGGCGGCGACGATGCCGACGGCCTCGCCGATGTCGACCAGCTTGCCGGTGGCCATCGAGCGGCCGTAGCAGGTGGCGCAGACGCCCGTGCCGGTGGTGCAGGTGAGCACGGAGCGCACCTTGACCGTGGTGATGCCGGCCGCGAGCAGTGCGTCGATGGCCGGGTCGCCCAGGTCGTGTCCACGCTCGACGACGACGTTGCCGTCGGCGTCGACCGCGTCCGCGGCCAGGGTGCGGGCGTACGTCGAGGTCTCGACGTGCGCGTCCCGGATCATCGTGCCGTCGGCCAGCTTCTCCGCGATGGTCGTGGTGATGCCGCGCTCGGTCCCGCAGTCCACCTCGCGCACGATGACGTCCTGCGACACGTCCACCAGACGGCGGGTCAGGTAGCCCGAGTCGGCGGTACGCAGCGCGGTGTCGGCCAGACCCTTACGGGCACCGTGCGTGTTGATGAAGTACTCGAGGACCGTCAGGCCCTCCTTGAAGGAGGACTTGATCGGACGCGGGATGAACTCGCCCTTCGGGTTGGTCACCAGACCCTTCATGCCGGCGAGCGACCGCACCTGAGTCATGTTTCCGGCGGCGCCGGACTTCACGATCATCGGGATGGGGTTGTCGTCGGGGAAGTGGGCCTCCATGGCCTTACCGACCTGCTCGGTCGCTTCCTGCCAGATCTTGACCAGAGCCGAGTTGCGCTCGGTGTGGTCGAGCGCGCCGCGCTGGTACTTGCGCTCGATCTGATCGGCCTGCGCCTCGAACGACTCCATGATCTCCGCCTTCTCCGGCGGCATGAGCACGTCGGAGATGGAGATGGTGACGCCCGACCGCGTGGCCCAGTAGAAGCCCGCGTCCTTGAGCTTGTCCACGGTCTGCGCGACCACGATCATCGGGTACCGCTCGGCGAGATCGTTGATGATCGTCGCCTGACGCTTCTTCGGCATCTGCTCGTTGACGAACGGGTAGTTCGCCGGCAGCAGCTCGTTGAAGAGCACGCGGCCCAGCGTGGTCTCGGCGGTCCAGGCGTCGCCCGGCGCCCAGCCCTCGGGGAACAGCTCGGCCTCGAGCTCCCGCGAGGGGCGCTGATTGGTCAGCCGCACCTTGATGGGCGACTGCACCGTGAGCACACCGCGGTCGACGGCCATCTGTGCCTCGGCCGGGCTCGCGTAGATGCCCTGCTCGGGGCCCTCACCGGTGGCCGGCGACAGCTGACCCTTGGCGGTCTCGTCGAGACGGGTCAGGTGGAACAGACCCGTCACCATGTCCAGACGCGGCATGGCGAGCGGACGACCCGACGCCGGCGAGAGGATGTTGTTCGACGACAGCATCAGCACGCGGGCCTCGGCCTGCGCCTCCGCCGACAGCGGCAGGTGCACGGCCATCTGGTCACCGTCGAAGTCGGCGTTGAACGCCTCGCAGACGAGCGGGTGCAGCTGGATGGCCTTGCCCTCGACGAGCTGCGGCTCGAACGCCTGGATACCGAGGCGGTGCAACGTGGGGGCGCGGTTCAGCAGCACGGGGTGCTCGCCGATGACCTCTTCGAGGACGTCCCACACCTGGGCACGCTGACGCTCGACCATGCGCTTGGCCGACTTGATGTTCTGCGCGTGGTTCAGATCGACCAGACGCTTCATCACGAACGGCTTGAACAGCTCGAGTGCCATGAGCTTCGGCAGACCGCACTGGTGCAGCTTGAGCTGCGGGCCGACGACGATGACCGAACGGCCCGAGTAGTCGACGCGCTTGCCCAGCAGGTTCTGACGGAAGCGGCCCTGCTTACCCTTGAGCAGATCGGACAGCGACTTCAGCGGGCGGTTGCCCGGTCCGGTGACCGGGCGGCCGCGACGACCGTTGTCGAACAGGGCGTCGACGGACTCCTGCAGCATCCGCTTCTCGTTGTTGACGATGATCTCGGGCGCACCGAGGTCTATCAGTCGCTTGAGGCGATTGTTGCGGTTGATGACGCGGCGGTACAGGTCGTTGAGGTCCGAGGTGGCGAAGCGGCCACCGTCGAGCTGGACCATCGGACGCAGCTCCGGCGGGATCACCGGCACGGCGTCGAGGACCATCCCCATCGGCGAGTTGCCGGTGGACTGGAACGCGGCCACGACCTTGAGACGCTTGAGGGCGCGGAGCTTCTTCTGCCCCTTGCCGCTGCGGATGGTCTCGCGCAGCGACTCGGCCTCGGCCTCGATGTCGAAGGTCTCCATGAGCTTCTGAATGGACTCCGCGCCCATCGCGCCCGTGAAGTACTCGCCGTAGCGGTCGACCAGCTCGCGGTAGATCAGCTCGTCGACGATGAGCTGCTTCGGCGCCAGCTTGGTGAAGGTGGACCAGATCTCCTCGAGACGATCCAGCTCACGCTGCGCGCGGTCACGGAGCTGACGCATCTCGCGCTCGCCGCCGTCCTTGACCTTGCGGCGCACGTCGGACTTGGCACCCTCGGCCTCGAGCTCGGCGATGTCCGCCTCGAGCTTCTGCGCGCGGGCCTCGAGATCGGCGTCGCGCTGATCGGCGACGGCCTTCTTCTCGACCTCCATCTCGGCCTCGAGGGTCGAGAGCTCGTTGTGGCGGAGCTCGTCGTCCACCGAGGTGATGACGTAGGCGGCGAAGTAGATGATCTTCTCGAGATCCTTCGGCGCCAGGTCGAGCAGGTAGCCCAGCCGCGACGGCACACCCTTGAAGTACCAGATGTGCGTGACCGGGGCGGCCAGCTCGATGTGGCCCATGCGCTCACGACGCACCTTGGCGCGCGTGACCTCGACGCCACAGCGCTCGCAGATGATGCCCTTGAAGCGCACGCGCTTGTACTTGCCGCAGTAGCACTCCCAGTCGCGAGTCGGTCCGAAGATCTTCTCGCAGAACAGGCCGTCCTTCTCCGGCTTGAGCGTGCGGTAGTTGATGGTCTCCGGCTTCTTGACCTCGCCGTAGGACCAGTTGCGGATGTCGTCCGCGGTCGCGAGACCGATGCGGAGTTCATCGAAGAAGTTGACGTCCAGCACGTCGTACTTCCTTTCCCCCGGTGACGGGGTTAGTTATCTGCTGCTACATCGGTGAGGGCGGGCCGGCGCGGGAAACCCCGCGCCGGCCGGCACCTCACTGAGCGAGATCGTCGACGGTGGCGGACTCGTTGCGGGAGAGGTTGATTCCCAGGTTGGCCGCGGCACGCTCGAGATCCTCGTCGTCGCCGTCCGCCATCGTGATGGCCGCGCCGTCCGAGGACAGCACCTCCACGTTGAGGCAGAGCGACTGGAGCTCCTTGAGGAGCACCTTGAAGGACTCGGGGATACCGGGCTCGGGGATGTTCTCGCCCTTGACGATCGCCTCGTAGACCTTGACGCGACCGACCACGTCGTCCGACTTGATGGTCAGGAGCTCCTGCAGCGTGTACGCCGCACCGTAGGCCTGCATGGCCCAGCACTCCATCTCACCGAAGCGCTGTCCACCGAACTGAGCCTTACCGCCGAGGGGCTGCTGCGTGATCATCGAGTACGGCCCGGTCGAGCGAGCGTGGATCTTGTCGTCGACCAGGTGGTGCAACTTGATGATGTACATGTAGCCCACGGACACCGGGTACGGGAACGGCTCGCCGGAGCGACCGTCGAACAGGGTGGCCTTGCCGTCGGCGCCGACCATCTGATCGCCGTCGCGGTTGGGGATCGTGCTCGACAGCAGACCCGTCAGCTCGTCCTCCTTGGCGCCGTCGAACACCGGGGTGGCGATGTTGGTGTCGGCGTCCGCCGCCAACATCTCCTCCGGCAGCGTCTCGGCCCAGTCGGGTCGAGTGCCGTCCGTCGCCACCTGAACGTTCCATCCGGTCTTGCCGATCCAGCCCAGGTGGGTCTCGAGGATCTGACCGATGTTCATACGACGCGGGACGCCGTGCGTGTTCAGGATGATGTCGATCGGCGTGCCGTCGGACAGGAACGGCATGTCCTCCTGCGGGAGGATCTTGCCGATGACGCCCTTGTTGCCGTGGCGGCCGGCGAGCTTGTCGCCGTCCTGGATCTTGCGCTTCTGCGCGACGTAGACGCGCACCAGCTCGTTCACGCCCGGAGGCAGATCGTCGTCGTCCTCGCGCGAGAACACGCGGATGCCGATGACCTTGCCGTTCTCGCCGTGCGGCACCTTCAGCGACGTGTCGCGCACCTCGCGCGCCTTCTCGCCGAAGATCGCGCGCAGCAGGCGCTCCTCGGGGGTGAGCTCGGTCTCGCCCTTCGGCGTGACCTTGCCGACCAGCACGTCACCGTCACGGACCTCCGCACCGATGCGGATGATGCCGCGCTCGTCGAGGTCCGCGAGAACCTCGTCCGAGACGTTGGGGATGTCGCGCGTGATCTCCTCGGCACCGAGCTTGGTGTCGCGGGCGTCGATCTCGTGCTCCTCGATGTGGATCGAGGTGAGGACGTCCTCCTCCACGAGGCGCTGCGACAGGATGATCGCGTCCTCGTAGTTGTGGCCCTCCCACGGCATGACGGCGACGAGCAGGTTCTTGCCCAGCGCCATCTCGCCGTTCTCGGTGCACGGACCGTCGGCCAGCACCTGGCCGGCCTCGACACGCTGACCCTCGTCCACGATCGGACGCTGGTTGGCGCACGTGCCCTGGTTCGAGCGGGCGAACTTGCGCATCCGGTAGGTCGAGCGCGAGCCGTCGTCCGCCATCACGGTGACGTAGTCGGCCGAGACCTCCTCCACCACACCGGTCTTGTCGGTGACGATGACGTCGCCGGCGTCGACGGCGGCACGGAGCTCCATGCCGGTACCGACGATCGGGGACTCGCTGCGCACCAGCGGCACGGCCTGACGCTGCATGTTCGCACCCATGAGGGCACGGTTGGCGTCGTCGTGCTCGAGGAACGGAATCATCGCCGTCGCGACCGAGACCATCTGCCGCGGCGAGACGTCCATGTAGTCGACGTCGTCGGACGAGACGAACTCGACCTCGCCGCCCTTACGACGGACGAGAATGCGGTCGTCGACGAAGCGACCCGACGTGTCGATCGACGAGTTGGCCTGCGCCACGACGTGGCGGTCCTCCTCGTCCGCGGTCAGGTAGTCGACCTCGTCGGTGACCCGACCGTCGACGACCTTGCGGTACGGCGTCTCGATGAAGCCGAACGGGTTGACCCGCGCGTACACCGAGAGCGAACCGATCAGACCGATGTTCGGACCCTCGGGGGTCTCGATCGGGCACATGCGGCCGTAGTGCGACGGGTGCACGTCGCGCACCTCGAGGCCGGCGCGCTCACGGGACAGTCCGCCGGGGCCCAGCGCCGACAGGCGACGCTTGTGGGTCAGACCCGACAGCGGGTTGTTCTGGTCCATGAACTGCGACAGCTGGGACGTTCCGAAGAACTCCTTGATCGCGGCGACGACCGGGCGGATGTTGATCAGGGTCTGCGGCGTGATCGCCTCGACGTCCTGGGTGGTCATCCGCTCACGGACCACGCGCTCCATGCGGGAGAGGCCCACGCGGATCTGATTCTGGATCAGCTCACCGACCGTGCGCAGACGGCGGTTGCCGAAGTGGTCGATGTCGTCGACCTCGACCGGCACCTCGACGCCGCCCGGAGCCGTCATCGACTTCTCTCCTGCGTGCAGACGCACGAGGTACTCGATGGTGGCGACGATGTCCTCTTCGGTCAGCGTCGACGCCTCGATGGGCAGGCCCGAGTTCAGGCCCAGCTTCTTGTTGATCTTGTAGCGGCCCACGCGAGCGAGGTCGTAGCGCTTCTCCTTGAAGAACAGGTTCTCCAGCAGGGTCTGCGCGCTCTCCTTGGTGGGGGGCTCGCCCGGACGCAGCTTGCGGTAGATGTCGAGCAGCGCCTCGTCGGTGCCGGCCGTGTTGTCCTTCTCCAGCGTGGCCATGAGGATCTCCGAGAAACCGAAGCGCTCGGTGATCTGCTCGGTGGTCCAGCCCAGAGCCTTCAGCAGCACGGTGACCGGCTGGCGACGCTTGCGGTCGATGCGCACGCCGACGGTGTCACGCTTGTCGACGTCGAACTCCAGCCACGCACCGCGGCCCGGAATGACCTTGACGCTGTGCAGGTCCTTCTCGGTGGTCTTGTCGACCGTGTGGTCGAAGTACACGCCGGGGGACCGGACGAGCTGCGAGACGACGACGCGCTCGGTGCCGTTGATGATGAACGTGCCCTTGTCGGTCATCATCGGGAAGTCACCCATGAAGACCGTCTGGCTCTTGATCTCACCGGTGTTGTTGTTGATGAACTCCGCGGTGACGAACAGCGGCGCCGCGTAGGTCATGTCCTTGTCCTTGCACTCCTCGATGGAGGCCTTGACCTCGTCGAAGCGCGGATCGGAGAAGGAGAGGGACATCGAGCCGGAGAAGTCCTCGATGGGCGAGAGCTCCGTCAGGATGTCCTCGAGGCCGCCGCTGACCGAACTGTCACCGCGTGCCTCGGCACGGGCACGCCACTCGGGGGTTCCGACGAGCCATTCGAACGAATCGGTCTGAAGATCGAGCAACCCCGGAACTTCGAGGGGTTCACGAATCTTCGCGAACGACACCCTCTTCGGGGCTCCGGGGGTTCCGGCGTTTTCCTTGGACTGGGTGGAAACTGCCAAGATGCGTCCTTCCAGCACCTCACGCGGGCCGCTTGCTGCACTGCGCGACCGTCGCTGTATCTGCTTTTCGAGTGGGAACTCCGCTGGTCACGACCCGTACGAAGCCCTCGCTCGGCAGCGACGGACACACGTGTCCATCGAGGCGGAGTCTGGAGAATGACAGGAGGCACCCAGCGCAACGTCCAAAAGTACCCCAGAAACGCGGACATGGCAACACGCGTGGGTCACGGACGTCGACGAGCACCGGCGGGAGATGCCGACATCGAGATGCAGGTCCGCCGAGACCCGCTGTCGGCGCCCGGTGCCTCCATTTGCTCCGGCGCCGCCCAGAAACCTCGGCGATCGGACTGCGTCCGCCGCATCCGCCGATGTGTACCCCGGCGGCGACCCGGTCGAAACCGGGCCGACGGACGAATCCGGTAATCAGAGTGGACTCCCGGACGCCCCGCGTCAAGAGCGCGCGCGGCGTTTCGTACCGGGGTTCGTGTCCGCTAGCGGTTGTCGATGGTGGCGATCAGCCACTTGCCGTCGACCCGCTCCATCGTGAACGCCACCGGAGTCTGGACCGTCCCCTGGTCCACGCCGTCCTGGCGAGCCGCGATGTCCATGCTGGCCACCAACTCGGCGCGGTCGCCGTCGAGCAACGAGACCCCGATGTCCGTCACCGTCGCCGTCGTGACCGTCTGGGTCTGCAGCACACCCTGCTTGGTCTGCTCCGCCGTCGAGTCGTACTCCCCTCGACGCTCGTCGTTCAGGACGGCGCGCGCCGCCTCCTGGTCCTGGTCGATGGTGTCGAAGCCGTAGCTGAACACCGTCTGCAGCGCGTCCCGCCCGGCCGACGTCACCTCGCGGGTGGCGCCGGTGTCGACCCAGGCGCTGTTGGTCACCTCCGGTGCACCCGGACGCACGAGCCCGAGAACGGCGATCACCGCGAACACCACGGCCAGCGCCCCGAGGATCGGAACGAGCGGCGAGAGCGGACGACGCACGCGGGGCTCGGCGGGGTCGGCGCCGACCTCGGTGGACGTGCCGGCCTCGGTGGAGGTGCCGGACTCGGTGGAGGTGCCGGACTCGGTGGAGGTGCCGGACTCGGTGGGCTGAGTGGGCTCGGCCGTGGGCTTCGAGAGATCGACCGCCCCGGAGGCGTCGGTGTCGGTAGCGGTGCCGGTGTCGTCGGTGCTCTCGGTGGTGTCCGGGTTCACCGGGCCGGCGGGTCGACCGGCAACCTTCTTGCGACGGACGGCTCCGGCCGGGGGACGCGTGGCGCCCACGGGGGGACGACGACGTGCGGGGGGCATGGACTCTCCTAGCGCGAGATCACTGGCCGCCGGACGGCGCGGCGGGATCCGCCGGCGCGGCGGGGTCGGTCGGTGCGGCGGGGTCGGCCGGCGCAGCCGGATCGGCGGGCGCGGCGGGGTCGGCGGGCGCAGCGGGGTCGGTGGTCGCCGACTGCGGCAGCTGCAGGGGGATGCGTTCCCCGATCGGCTGGATCCGCGTCGCCTTCCACGTGCCGTCGACGTCCTGGAGCTCGAGTCGCAGCGTGCTCTGGAAGCGCTCGTTGCCGCTGGGCTTGGTGGTGTCGGTGGTGAGGACGATCAGCGACTGCGCGGTGCCCTCGTCGGCCGAGAAGCCCACCAGCGCGGCGTGCTGCACCGACGCCGTCGTGACGACGCCGGTGTCGGCGAACTGCTCGCGGAACTGATCCCGCGTGTCGTTCAGGCCCGAGGTGAGTTCGTCTCCGGTGATGGAGGACTCGATGTCGGCGAAGGTCTTGTCGAGATCGTTCGCGTCGACGGAGTTCAGGTTGATCGCGGCCTGTCGAGCGCCCGCGAGCGCGTCGTCACGTGTGGCCGCGGCGGAGGACTCGCGGAACGCGAGGAACCAGAACACGGCCGAGACCACGGCGAGCACAGCCGCGACCGCACAGACCGCGGCCGCCGCGACGACCGGCCAGGACCGGGTGCCCCCGGAAGACGGGGCCGAAGAGGTGGTTGGCATCACATCGCCACCCTACTAGGCGGTAACCACCGGCCCCGACAGGGACCGGTGGCCACCCGGTGGACGAGCCGGCGCGTCAGGGACGAACCGTGATGCCCAGCAGCGCGGCGAGCTGCGTGGCGATGGGGTTCAGATCGATGGGGTCCGGTGCCACCTTCGGCTTGCTGTCCCACGGCTGCGGGACGTTCGGATCGGCGAACTGCGCGCGGTTGGCACTGCGCACGCCGGTGAGCGACCCCTGCGGCACCGTGCAGTTGGCGTCGAGGTTGATCGGGAAGTCCTGCTGCGTCGGGTCGAAATCGGGATTGCGCGCCTTTTCGGCGTCGACGATGGCCTGCGTTCCCTCGTACCCCTGCGTGCACGCCGGCGGGTTGTTGACCTCCAGCGCGATGCCGAAGTGGATGGTGCCGTCGCCCGGGCTCACCGCGTTCGCACCCTGCGCCAGAGCGGGCAGGAACTGCAGCAGCGGCCGCAGGGCGAACGTGCGCGGACTGAGCGCCTCGGAGATTCCCGCCAAGTTGGTGAGGTTGGTGGTCAGCCCGGGGCCGGCCTGCGACACCAACGCGCCGGTCTCGTCGGAGAACGGAATCCCGTTGTCGATGAGACGGCGGATGTCCGGATCGTTCGACCGCAGCTGAGCCGTGACCAGCGCGAGGTCGGAGCTGAACTGCTGAATCGCGGACGACTGCTCGCTCTGGGTGTCCAGGACCACGCGGCTGTCCCGGATGAGGGTGAGCGTCTGCGGCAGGTTCGTCAGACCGTCCTGCGAGAAGGTGTCGAGGGAGTCCACGAGGCCCGCCAGCGCCGTGCCGGTGCCCTCGAAGCCGGTGCCCAGTTCGGTGACCAGGGTGCGGAGATCGTCCTTCGGCACCGTCGAGGCGAGCGTGTCGACGTTGCGCAGCAGATCCTCGACCGGGGTGGGGATCGAGGTGTCGGCCTCGGCGATCGTGCTGCCGTCCTCGAGGAACGGCCCCTGATCGGTCCGCGGCTGCAGATCGACGTACTGCTCACCGATCGCGGAACGGTTGGCCACCACGGCGACGGTGTCGGACGGGATGTCCGGGCCGCCCTTCTCGAGGTTCAGGGCCACGTCCACGCCCTGCTCGGTGAGGGTGAGAGCGCCGACGCGGCCGACGGGAATGCCGCGGTAGGTGACCTCGGCGTTCTGGAAGATGCCGCCGGAGTCCGCGAACTGCCCGGTCACCGTGTACTGACCGAAGCCCAGCAACTGATCGATCCGCACGTACTTCGCACCGACGTAGACGATGCCGAGCAGCGCGATCACCACGAACGCGACCAGCTGGGTGCTGACCAACTTCGATCTCACTGTCCACCTCCCGGCTGCGCGCCGGGGGCAGCGCCGATACCGAACTGTTCGAGAATGCCGTCGAGCGGATTCGCCGACGGCGGCGCCGCGGCGGGAACACCCGGCGGCGGCGTCGGCGACGGGATCACGGGCGGAAGCGGGAGCAGGGACACCGTCGGCCAGCCCGGTCGCGGCCCGTTGCCGTTGTAGTACGGGTTGGACGGATCCACCCGCGGCTTCGGTTCACCGTTGAGGGGTGGGCTGTAGATCGGATTGCCCTCACCCACACCGAAGGTGCTCAGCTGGTTGCCGATCTGCAGGTCCGCGCTGATGAACAGGTTGACCGAGTTGCCCTGGGCGATCTTCTCGACGCCGTCCGGGAACGGGAACGTCGGTACGAACGCGAGGTCGGTGATGAGCTCGTCGCCGTACGTCGCCAGTTCCTGCAGCGTCGGACGCAGGGCGCGCAGGTCGGCGATGAGATCGTCCTTGCTGCGCTCGATGACGTCGGTCCCCACCTCGCCGAGCCGGTCCAGCTGGGTGAGCAACTGCGTCAGCTGCGGACGCTGCTGCTCGAGCACCTCCGTGGCCACCGGCAGGTCCGCGAGGATGCGGTCGATCTTCTCGGTCTGCTGGTTCAGGGTTCCGGTGAGCACGTCGAGACCGTCGAGAGCCCGCGTGATGTCGCCCTTCTGCTCCTCGAGCCCGCCGATGAGGGTGTTCGCCTGCTCGATCAACGAGCGCAGCCGGTCCTCGCGGCCCTCGGTCGCCGTGTTCAGTTCCTTGACGATCGGGGCGAGCTGCGCGACGCCGCCACCGTTGAGCAGCATCGACAGCGCGCCGAACACCTGCTCGATGTCGGTGGCGTGGCGGGTGCGCTCGACCGGAATCGTGTCGCCGCCGATCAGTCGCGCCGCGTCGGCGTCACCCTCGGGGACCGACAACTGCACGAACTTCTCGCCCAGGAGGTTGGTCTGCTGAATGGACGCCGTGGCGTTCGCCGGCAGATCCACCGAGTTGTTCACCTCGACCGTGACGTCGGCGATCCACGAATCGCCGGGCACCGAGATGTCCGTGACCCGGCCGACCTCGACACCGTCGACCTTGACGGTCGACTGCGGCACCAGGTCCAGCACGTCGTCGAACTGCAGCGTCAGGCGAATGGGGTCGGACCCGACGTCGGCGCCGCCGGGCAACGGGATGCCGTAGACCCCCTCGGAGCCGCACGCTCCGACGGTCAGGGCCACCACGCAGGCGCCGGAGGCGACGGCAACGCGACGGGTCGATGCACGTGAGACTCGCACGGTCACTCCCCTCCCTGCGGAATCGACATTCCGGGCAGGTTCAGATCGAGGCGCGGGGACGGGTTGCCCGGCACCGTGCCGGGCTCGACGTTCCGCTGGATGTTGTCGCCGGTGATCAGTCCGAACGGCAGCACCAGCGTGGGGGTCTTCACCCCGGCGACGGCCTGATCGATGATGGTCCCGCAGTTGTCGACGATGGGCTGCATCTGTCGGCCGAGAGCCTCGAACTGCGGATCGCCCGGGCGCAGCTTCTGGAGATCGATCAGACTGCAGAAGAACGTCTTCGGATCCTGGAACTCCTGGAAGAGCAACCGCGCGTCGAGCGACCCGTTCTCCGCGTTGTAGGAGTTCGCGACGTTGGCGACGGCCAGCGGCAGCAAGGTCAGCGTGTCCGCGAGCTTGCCGCGGTTGTCCGCCAGCAGCTGAGTGGTGGGTGCGAGCGCATCCAGATCCGTGCTCAGTTGATCACGGTTGTCGCGGACGAAGCCCGCCACGTCGCCCAGCGTCACCGACAACTGCTGCAAGGCCTGCGAGAGGTTCTCCCGCTCCCCCGCCAGGAAGCCGGTGAGGGAGGACAACTGCTCGTTGAACGCACGCACCTGCTGATCGTTGGCTGCGAGAGCGCTGACGAAGGTCTGCAGGTTCTGCACCGTGCCGAACAGGTCGCCGCGGTAGGAGTCCAGGGTGTCGACCGCGCCGGACAGCTGTGTCAGCGTGTCGTTCAGCGCTTCGCCGTTGCCCTCGAGGTTGCGCGCACCCGTGCTCACGAGATCGGACAGGGCGCCGTCGCGGTTGGCACCGTTCGGTCCGAGCGCCTCCGACAGCTGGTCGATGCTCTGGTACAGCTCGTCCACCTCGACCGGGGTCGCGGTGCGCTCGCGCGGGATCACCGCACCCGATTCCATCTTCTCGCCGCCGGTGTAGGCGGGGGCGAGCTGGACGTACCGGTCCGCGACTACCGACGGGGCGATCTGCACCGCTCGCGCGTCGGCCGGGATGTCGACGCCGCCGTCCACCCGCAGGTCGACCTGCACCTGATCGCCGAGCCCCTCGACCTTGGTCACCTCACCGACCTTGACGCCGAGCACCCGGACCTCGGTGCCCTCGTACACGCCGACGGACTTGTCGAAGTACGTGGTGATCGTGGTCGTGCCGAGGCGCGTGAACGCCCACCACAGGGCGAACACCACGAGAACGACGACGGCGACGACGGCCGCGATCAGTCCCAGACTGCGCTTGGTGAACATCGAACGCGACGAATCCTGATCGGCGGTCACTGGCCTGCTCCCGGACTGCGAACGGGATCCACACCGAGCGTGCGGATCGGCTCCCGGTACCCCGGAATGTCGGGCAGACCCGGCGGGAACGTGTTGACGATGACCTGGTCGAACCACCGGCCGTTGCCGACGATGTTCGTGTAGAGCCGCACGAACGGCTCGTACATCTCGATGGCCCGAGAGATGTTCTCGTTGTTGGTCCGCAGGGTCTCGATGACCTGGCCGAGGGAGGCCAGCGCCGGCCCGATCTGGGCTTCGTTGTCCCGCACCAGACCGGTCAGCTCACGCGAAACCCGCTGCGTGCCGATGAGCAACTGCGAGATGGACCGCTGGCGATTGTTCAACTCCTGCACCAGGACCGACGCGTCACCGATCAACCGGGTGAACTCCTGATTGCGATCCGCCAGGACCTTGGTGGTGGTGTTGGTCGCCGCGAACAGCTTGGACAGCTGCTCGTCGCGGGAGGCGATTGTCTGCGACAGCCGAGTCACCCCGTCCAGCGATGCCCGAATGTTGTCCGGGGTCTCGGAGAACGCCTGCGAGAGCGTCTCCATGCTGGTCGCCAACTGCGTGGTGTCGATGTCGCCGGTGGTCCGGGCGGCGTCGGAGAACGCGTCGATGACGTCGTACGGCGCCGTGGTGCGCTCGATCGGGATGACGTCCCGAGGGTTCAGGCGCTCGTCGCCCTTGGGCTCGAGCGACAGGTACTTCTGCCCCAGGATCGTCTTGATCTGGATGGAGGCCGACGTCTTGTCGCCCACCCACGCGTCGTCGACGGTGAACTCGACCGCGACCTTGTCGCCGTCGAGCGAGACGTCGGTGACCGTGCCCACCTTGACGCCCGCGATACGCACCTCGTTGCGCGAGGTGAGTCCGGCGGCTTCGGAGAAGTCCGCCCGGTACTTGGTGCCGGCACCGATGATCGGCAGCGAGTCCAGGAAGAACGCGCTCATCGTGGCCATCAGGATGAGGAAGATGCCGAGGGCACCCGCGACGGCCGGCTTGCGACGGGACTCCATCAGGAAATACCTCCTGCCGCACAGCGTTTCGCGGAGTTCGTGTAGAGCGGCTGGTTGATGGTCGGCAGGCCGGTGGGCAGGTTCAACTGCGGCGCGTACCCGGGTCCGGCGACGATGTCGATGCCGCACAGATAGAACTGGAACCACGATCCGAAGCTCGCGACGCGAATCAGCTTCTCCAACTTGACCGGGAAGTTCTTCAGGATCGCGTCGAAGTCGGCCTGACGGTTGTTGATCTTGGTCGACAGCTGGTCGATCGAGGCGATGGACGACTGGATCGACGGCCGGGTCGGCTCGAGCAGATCCGCCGTGGCATCGGTCAACCCGGCGAGCGAGGTGACCGCCGAACCCACCGTGTCGCGATCCGCGGCCAGTCCGGACACCAGTTGCTGAGTGTTGACGATCAGCTGGTCGAGGTCCTTGTCGTGGCGGTTGACCGTGTCCAACACTCCGTTGAGGTTGTCGATCACGGCGCCGATCACGCGGTCCTTGTCCGCGACCGTGTTGGTCAGGGATGCGGTGTCGCGCACCAGATCACCAATGGTGCCGGACTCGCCCTGGAAGACCTGGATGATCTGGTAGCTGAGCTTGTTCACGTCGTCCGCGGTCAGGGTCTGGAAGAGCGGACGGAATCCGTTGAACAGCGTGGTGAGGTTCACCGCGGGCCGGGTCCGCTCGAGCGGAATGGTGGCGCCGCTGGTGATCTTCTCGCCCTGGTTTCCGGCGCCTTCCTCCAGCGCGATGTAGCGCTGACCGATGAGGTTGCGGTACCGGATGGACGCGGTACTGCTCGCGGGCAGCCAATCGCGTTGCGTCAGCGCGAAATCGACGCGCGCGCGGTCGCGCTCGTAGATCTCGATCTTGTCGACCGTGCCGACGCGCACGCCGGCGATGCGCACCTCGTCGCCCTCGTTGAGCGACGCCACGTCGGAGAAGATCGCCGAGAACTTCGTGTTGCCCGACCCGGCGCCGTTGGCGATGGTCAACGCCAGGGCGGCCGTGGCCAGGATGGTGACCACCGCGAAGACGATCAGTTTGACCAGCGGTGCGGCCAATCCCCTCATCGCACACTCACTTCCGTGCCGCGGAGCGCAGGAGCGCCCACCAGGGTGGTCCAGGCCGGCACCTGCTCCGGTGCCAGCCCGGACCCGGAGCCGTACACGACGGCCAGCGTGTCACGTTCGACGTCCGACCCGGCGTACGACGCCGGCACCGGGGAATCGAGCGGATTCGGCAGCGGCGGGTCGATGGCCGGGCCGGGGTTGCGTGACGGCACCTGGTAGGAGCCGTCGTTCACGCCGCTGCCGGGGTACTGCGGGAAGAACTTGCCCGGGGTGGTGACGTCGTCGAAGCACGACGGTCCGCGGGTGTCGAACAGACGCGGCTCGTCCTGGTTCGGGATGTACCGACCCTTGGGGTTGACGAAGTTGATGGTGGCGCGGACACCCGGGTACGGCGCGTCGACCGACAGGATTTTCTTGGCCTCCTCGGCCACCCGGACGAACTCGGTGAACGTGCAGCCGAACGACGGCGAGAACTCGGCCAGCAGCTCGAGCGCCTCCCGCGAATCCGCCGCCACCGTCACGATCGACTCCGCGTTGGTCTGCACGAGGTCCGCGAGCGAACCCGACGACGCGGTGGCGGACACCAGCAGGGTCTCGACGTCGTTCTGCTTCTCGACCACGGTGTTGCCCGTGACGCGCAGATCGTCCAGCGCGTCCACCAGATCCGGTGCCGCGGTGGAGTAGGTCTGCGAGAGGTCGGCGATACCGCGCAGATCCTCCTGAATGTTCGGCAGCTCGGTGTTCAGACCGGAGAAGATCTCCTCCAGCCGGTCGATGGTGAGGCCGAGCTTCTCGCCCTTGCCGTCGAGCGCCTGGGACAGCGCGCCGAGGGTGTTGGCGAGCTGTTGCGGCGGGATCGCCTCGAGCAGCGGCAGCAGCGAGTCGAGCAGCTGGCCGACCTCGATCGCGTTTCCGCTGGTGTCCTGCTCGATGACCGAGCCCTCGGCGATCGGACTGGCGCTCGCGCCGTCCTGCGGGATCTGCAACGCCACGTATCGCTCGCCGAACAGTGTCTTCGGCAGCAGGCGCGCCGTGGTGTTGGACGGGATCATCGAGACCATGTCCGGCTCGAGGGCGAGCTTCGAGACCACCCGGCCGTCCTCGGTGGTGGCCGAGCGCACCTCGCCGACGATCATGCCGCGGGCCTTCACGTCGGCGTTGGCGGGCAGCGAGTTGCCGACGGTGTCGGTGACCAGGTCGACCATGACCACCGACTTGAAGGTCTTGGAGTAGCTCGCGATCGACCACCCGACGAACAGCACGACGACGAGCAGGAACCCGACGCCGAGCAGTCTGCGCTTGGTCGCGGACGGGGCGTGATTCATCCGGCCACCCTCACCGTGGTCGTGGTGCCCCAGATGGCGAGGCTCAGGAAGAAGTTCAGCACGGCGACGGTGACGATCGCGGCGCGCACCGCGCGACCCACGGCGACACCCACACCGGCCGGTCCGCCGGACGCGGTGTAGCCGTAGTAGCAGTGGATCATGATGAGCACGAACGCGAAGACCAGCACCTTGGCGAAGGAGTAGAGCACGTCCTCCGGGGGCAGGAACAGTGAGAAGTAGTGGTCGTACGAGCCCGGTGACTGCCCGTTGAACACCGTCGAGACCAGGCGCGACGCGAGGTAGGCCGACAACAGGCCGACGATGTACAGCGGGATGACGGCGATGAAGCCGGCGATCATGCGGGTGGAGACGAGGAACGGCACCGACGGCACCGCCATGACCTCGAGCGCGTCGATCTCCTCGGAGATGCGCATCGCGCCCAGCTGCGCGGTGAAGCCGCAACCGACCGTCGCGGACAGCGCCAGGGACGCCACGATCGGCGCGATCTCACGGGTGTTGACGTACGCCGAGAGGAATCCGGTGAGCACCTGGGACCCGAGCTGCTCGAGGGCGGCGAAGCCCTGCAGCCCGACGACCACACCGGTGAAGCCGCTCATCATGAGGATCACGCCGATGGTGCCGCCGATCACCGCCAACGCGCCCGTACCGAAGGTCACCTCGGCCAACAGCCGCAGCGTCTCCTTCTTGTAGTGCACGACGGTGCGCGGGATCCAGCCGATGGCGCGGCCGTAGAAGGACATCTGCTCGCCGGCACGATCGAGCATGCCCAGCGGGGCGCCCGCCGCACTGCGCAGCTTGAGAAGAGTGCGGTCGCCGCGACCGCGCGCGATGGTCATCTCAGGCTCCCTTGGCCGGAACGACCTGGAGGTAGACCAGGGTCATGATGAGGTTCGCGAAGAACAGGATCAGGAAGGTGATGACGACGGTCTGATTGACCGCCTCGCCCACACCCTTCGGTCCGGGGTTGGGATGCAGTCCCTTGTAGGACGCGATCACGCCCGCGATCAGACCGAAGACGACGGCCTTCAGCTCACCGACCCAGAGATCCGGCAGTTGCGCGAGGGTGCCGAACGACGCCAGGTAGGCACCCGGGGTGCCGTCCTGCAGGATCACGTTGAAGAAGTAGCCGCCGGCGATGCCGATGACGGAGACCAGGCCGTTGAGCAGCAGGGCCACCAGGATCATGGCGAGCACTCGGGGCACCACCAGACGCTGCACCGGGTCGATGCCCAGCACGCGCATGGCGTCGATCTCCTCACGGATGGTCCGCGAGCCGAGGTCGGCGGTCACCGCCGACCCCGCGGCGCCGGCGATGAGCAGCGCGACCACGATCGGACTGCCCTGCTGGACCACCGCCAGCACGCTCGCGGCGCCGGTGAAGGACTCGGCACCGAGCTGCTTGATCAGCGACCCCGTCTGCAGCGAGACCACGGCGCCGAACGGAATCGCGACCAGTGCCGTCGGCAGGATGGTGACGCTCGCGATGAACCACGCCTGCTCGATGAACTCCCGGAACTGGAACGGCCGCCGGAAGGTGTTCCTGGCGACGTCGACGAGAAGTTCGACGATGTTGCCTGCCTGAGTCAGCGCGGCAGTGCCCGATCGTGCGATCGGGTTGGAGGTCTTCGCCATATGTCGTCTCAGCCTCGGGGACGGTCGGTCGGGGAATCGTACCGATCACGCGGCTCGGGCTCGTTCCAGCCCTGGTATCCGCGCTGCTCGGTCGGGGCGTCGTCGTGGGACCATTCGCCCTGGTCGTAGCCACCCTGCTGGTAGCCGCCCCCCTCGTAGCCACCCTGCTGATAGCCACCCCCCTCGTAGCCACCCTGCTGGTAACCGCTCTGCTCGTAGCCGCCCTGCTGACCGTCGGCTCCGACATAGGCGGGCTGACGCTCGCTGTCGGCCTCGTCGAGGCTCTGCTGGATGGCGTGCTGCGCCTTCTCCGGAAGCGTGTGCATGATGCTGCGCACGCGCTCGCGACGACGGTCGACGGCCTGACGACGCGGCATGCCGGGCGTCGGGTCCATCTGCGGCATGATCCCCTCGACGTCCTCGACGCCGCCGAGATTGTGGCCGGCGTCCGAGAGCGCCTGCTCCTGGCGCATCTGCGCCTCGTCCTTCTCCTCGCTCATGCCGATCGGGCCGATCATGGTGCCGTTGAGGAACTGCTTGACGGCCGGCTCCTCGGAGGTGAGGAGCACCTCACGGGGGCCGAACATGACGAGGTTCTTGCGGAAGAGCATGCCGATGTTGTCCGGCACCGTGCGCGCCAGGTTGATGTTGTGCGTGACGATCAGCATCGTCGCGTCGATCTGCGCGTTGATGTTGAGCAGCAACTGGCTGATGTACGTGGTGCGCACCGGGTCCAGGCCCGAGTCCGGCTCGTCGACCAGGATGATCTCGGGATCCAGGACGAGGGCGCGGGCCAGGCCGGCGCGCTTGCGCATACCGCCGGAGATCTCGCCGGGGAGCTTGTTCTCCGCACCGGTCAGACCGACCAACTCCAGCTTCTCCATGACGATCTTGCGGATCTCGTCTTCCTTCTTCTTCGTGTGTTCACGAAGCGGGAAAGCGGTGTTGTCGTACAGGTTCATGGATCCGAACAGAGCGCCGTCCTGGAAGAGCACGCCGAACAGCTTGCGGATCTCGTAGAGCTCCTTCGAGGAGCACTCCATGATGTCGGTGCCGTCGACGACGATGCTGCCCTCTTCCGGGCGCAGCAGGCCGATGAGCGACTTCAGGAAGACCGACTTGCCCGTACCCGACGGTCCGAGCAGGGCGCTCACCTCGCCGGTCGGGAGCGTCAGCGTGACGTCCTGCCAGATCTTCTGAACACCGAACGACTTGGTCAATCCCTCGACCGAAACCTCGACACCCACCGTTGGACCCTCCCACTGCTCGTCGCACACGACGCAGGCGCGTCGACCCATGCTTCACCGACATCTGTGTGTGTGCGTCGCGTCACTCTAACCCACCGAAGTGGCCGCAACGACCACGCACCTTACCGATCGGTAACCCGCCCCCCGACGCGGCCGTGGTTCCGTCGTCGAAGTCTGCCCGATGAAGCGCCGTTGCACGGGCGAACAGACACGACGCGCACGAAATTGGTGAGCGTTCGCAATCGACCGGTCGTAGACGGTCACGGGCCGGGGCCGTCGGCGCAGTGACCTCCCACCGACATGGGCAGCGCGCCCCGCGAAGCCTCCCCCTGCCGCGCACCCCGCCCTACCGTGGGCCACCGCCAGGTTCCTGCCCCCGACCCGGAGGATCGATGCGCGACGTGACGAGTACGGCCCCGAGTCGCCGCCGCCAGCTCTCGGCCTTCGGGGTCATCTGCCTCGCGGAGCTCCTGATCGTGCTGGACATGACGATCATCAACGTCGCGCTGCCGTCCATCGGCGTGGAGCTCTCGGCGGGCATCTCCGGGCTGCAGTGGGTGGTCGACGCCTACACACTGACGTTCTCGGGACTGCTGCTCGCGTTCGGCAACCTCGGCGACCGCTACGGCCGACGACTGTTCCTGCTGGTCGGACTGGCCGGCCTGGGGGCGTCGTCGATCGTCGGCGCGACCGGGGACGGTCTCGGCGACGTCCTCACCTCGCGGGCCGTGATGGGGGTCTTCGCGGCGATGGTGCTGCCGGCCACCCTCGCGGTCATCACCAATCTGTTCCCGCTGCCGAAGGAACGCGCCCTCGCCATCGGCGCCTGGTCGTCGATCGCCGGTGTCGCCGTCGCGATCGGTCCGGTCTCGGGCGGCTTCCTCCTCGAGCACTTCTCGTGGCACTCGGTGTTCTGGCTCAACGTCCCCGTCGCGCTGGTGGGCGTGGTGCTGGTCGCCCTGATCGTGCCCGAGTCCAAGGCCGCGAACCCCGGCAAGCTGGACGTGCCGGGTGTGCTCCTGTCCATCGCCGGCGTGACCCTGTTGGTCTTCGTGGTCATCGAGGCGCCGAACTTCGGATGGACCTCTCCCGCCACCCTCGGCGGCGCACTCGCCGCGGTCGCACTGCTCTGGGCCTTCGTCCACCGGCAGCGCCGTGTGGCCGCCCCGGTGCTCGACGTCTCGTTGTTCCGGATCAAGCCCTTCGCGTGGCCGGCGGTGTCCATCGCGATCGGCTTCTTCAGCCTGTTCGGATTCCTGTTCCTCATCACCCAGTACTTCCAGGGCATCCGCGAGTACAGCCCGCTCGACTTCGGCATCGCCACTCTGCCCTTCGCCGCGGCGCTGGCCATCTCGTCGCCGTCCGCCACCGTCATCGCCCAGAAGATCGGCACCATGCCTGTCCTGGTCACCGGACTGGTCCTGATCGGCGCGGGCCTGGTGGTGGCGGCGCAGGTGAAGATCGACAGCTCCTACCTCGGCCTGGTCCTCCCGGCGATGCTGCTCCTGGCCGTCGGCATCGCCGTGATCCAGGGCCCCGCCACCGAATCCATCATGTCCTCGCTTCCACTGGACGAAGCGGGCGCGGGTGCGGCGGTCAACGACACCACTCGCGAGATCGGCGGCACCCTCGGCGTCGCGGTGCTCGGCTCGCTCGTCGCCAGCTACTACGTCTCCACCGTCCGGCCCCTCGTCGAGGCGATCCCGAGCGCGATCATGACCGAGACGGAGAAGGCCTACGCGCAGGCCAGCGTGCTCAGCGTGTCCGAGATCCGGGCCCGCGAGCTCCCGAGTCTCTTCGAACCGCAACGTGCACAACTGATCACGGAGATGAAGGAAGCCGCGCTCCGTGGCTCGTCCATCGCGGCCTACGTCGCGGCGGGCGCCGTCTTCGTCTGCGCCGTCGTGGTCGCCCTGAACTTCCCCGCCCACCACCGGACCAGCGGGATGCTGGCGCCGGAGGCGCCGGACCGGACCGAGCCGAGCGTGGCGTCGAGAACCGAGGTCGACGGATGACGTCCGTCGTGTCCTCGGCCGCGGGCCTGTCGTCGGGCCGTCGCACCGCGGCCTTCGTCGTCATCTGCTTCGTCGAGTTGCTGGTCGTGCTCGACAACACCGTCGTCAACGTCGCACTTCCGGACATCAGCGAGGAGTTGCGCGCCGGTTTCACCGGCCTGCAATGGGTGGTCGACGCCTACATCCTCACCTTCTGCGGGCTGCTGCTCGCCTTCGGCAACATCACGGACCGCATCGGCCGCAAACGCATGCTGCTGATCGGTGTCGTCGGCCTGGCCGCCACGTCGGTGATCGGCGCGGTCGCCGACAGCCTGCCGCAGCTGATCACCTCGCGTGCCCTCATGGGGGTCTTCGCCGCCGCCGCGCTGCCCGCCACCCTCGCGGTCATCATCGACATCTTCCGCGAGCCCGCTCGACGCGCGGTGGCGATCGGGACCTGGGCGTCCGTGGCGGGCATCGCCATCGCGATCGGTCCGGTGTCCGGCGGTTACATCGTCGAGCACTTCTCCTGGCACGCCGTCTTCTGGCTGAACGTTCCCGTCGCCCTGATCGCCGTCGTCGGGATCGTGACGGCCGTCCCGGAATCCCGTGCACCCGAGACCGGTCCGCTGGACGTGCAGGGCGTCGCGCTCTCGTTCGCCGGCATCACGCTGATGGTGTACTCGCTGATCGAGGCGCCCACCCACGGGTGGCTCTCCGCGCACACCCTCGGCGGCGCGGCCGTCGCGGCGGTCCTGCTCGTGCTGTTCGTCCTGCGCCAACTACGCACCGCGACACCGATTCTCGACGTGCGACTGTTCCGTCTTCCCCCGTTCGCCATGCCGGCCCTGGCCATCTCGGTGGCCTACTTCTCCATGTTCGGCTACGTCTTCCTCACCACCCAGTACTTCCAGGGTGTCCGCGGCTACACCGCGCTCGAGTTCGGCGTGGCCACCATCCCGTTCGCTCTCGCCCTGGCCGTCAGCGCGCCGCTCGCGACCGCCCTCGCGCAACGGATCGGCACCATGCCCGTCGTGGTGACCGGCCTGATCCTCGTCTCCATCGGGATGGTTCTCGCCGGACAGGTCGACGTCGACTCGTCGTACGTCGGCCTGCTCCTGCCGACCATGGTGGTGCTCGCCGTCGGTATCGCCGTAATTCAGGGCCCCGCAACGGAATCCATCATGTCGGCGGTGCCGGTGTCCGAAGCGGGAGCCGGCTCGGCGGTCAACGACACCACTCGCGAACTCGGCGGCACGCTGGGTGTCGCCGTCCTCGGGTCCATCACCGCGTCGTACTACAACGCCGCGGTCCGGCCCGTCGTCGCAGAGATCCCCGTCACCGTCATCTCCGACCGCGACCGCGAGTACGTGGACTCGAGCTTCCTCTCCGTCACCGCGCTGCAGGAGTACGACCTGCCGAGCATCCTCGTCCCCGCGCGAGATGCGTTGGTGCTGACCATGAAGGAGGCCGCGATGGACGGCGCCCGCGTGGCGTCCCACGTCGCCGCCGCCGCCGTCGCGGTGTGCGCGGTGGTGGTCGCCGTCGGGCTTCCGCGCTCGCACCGGACCACCGGAGTGCTGCGCACCGACGAGGCGGAGGAAGCATGAGCGGGCTCACCGTCGCGGTCACCGGCGCCACCAGCGACTTCGCCGCGGCGTTGCTCCCGGTCCTGCTCGACGATCCGGCGATCACGACCGTCGTCGGCCTCGGGCGTCGGGCGCCGCGGGTGCATCACCCCAAGCTGCGTTCCGTCACGGCCGACATTCGCTCACCCGATCTGGCGGCGATCTTCGCCGGCTGCGACGTGGTCATCCACCTGGCGTTCGTCGTGGAGGAGCAGCGCGACAAGGCGGTCATCCACGACGTCAACATCGAGGGCACCCGCAACACGGTCGAGTGTGCGCACCGCGCGGGCGTCGGATCGATGGTGGTGGCGTCGAGCGTCAGCGCGTACGGCCGCGAGGACCTGCCCGTGCCGGTGACGGAGGACGAGTTCCCCACCGCGGACCCGAGCCGGTACTACTTCTTCGACAAGGCCGAAGTCGAGCACTTCGTCGAATGGTGGCTGCGACGCCACCCCGGCGAGATGAGCATCGCTCTGCTGCGGCCCACCTACATCGTGGGCTCCCACTTCTCCAACGACGGCATCGACACCCTGACCCAGTCGGTGATCGCGTTCCCCGATCCGCGCCGATCGCACTATCAGTTCCTCCACCAGGACGACATGGCGGACGCGTTCCACCGGGCCGTCCACGCGCGTCTCGACGGGCCCTGGAACCTGGGGCCGCGGGACTGGCTCAGCGTCGCGGACCTCGGCGCGATGCAGGGGCAGGTGGTGCTGAACGTCCCGCTGCGACTGCTGCGCACCGCCGTCGACGTCGCCTACGCCCTGCGCCTGCTGCCGTTCTCGGGGCACTGGATCTCCTCCGGTGAGGCCGCGGTGGACTCCACCGCCCTCGAACAGCGCACGGGCTGGGTTCCGACCATGAGTTCGGCCGAGGCGGCCGCGGTCATGATCCTGCTGGCCGGTCGACCCGTCGTCACCCGTCGTCACGCGCCGCGGCGCGCCGTGGTGTGCGAGTCGGCGTTGCAGGCCGCGACGACGCGGCTGCGGGCGTGGGCCGAGACCGACCCGGCTGCGGCCGTGCTTCGGAGCCACCTCGACGCCGGACTCGAGCGGTGCGAACACCGACAGATCGATACCCCGACCGGCTCCGTGCACGTCGAGATCCACCACGGCGAACACGGCACGGGGGTGGACACGGTGGTGGTTCTCCCCGTGCCGCGAGGACTGCACGCGCGCTACCTCACCGCCCTCGGCCGGGCCGTCGCCGAGTCGGGTGCCACCGCCGTGCTGGTGGACCTGCCCGGACACGGCCTCAGCACGGGCCGTCGGGGGCGGGCCGGCCGCCGGGCCGTCCGCGAAGCCCTCGCCGCGGTCTGCGCCGAGTACGCCGCCGACGAGGT
This sequence comes from Rhodococcus sp. PBTS 1, assembly GCF_001620025.1. Taxonomy (NCBI): domain Bacteria; kingdom Bacillati; phylum Actinomycetota; class Actinomycetes; order Mycobacteriales; family Nocardiaceae; genus Rhodococcus; species Rhodococcus sp. PBTS 1. The sequence continues at coordinate 320,538 of NZ_CP015219.1, read as the reverse complement.
CGTGCTGGTGCGTCACCGGCGCGGCACCCGACGGGACAGCCTTTCCGCGGTACCCGGCGACGACGGACTTCTGCTCGCCCGCAGCGGCGTCCGTCTGCCGACACGGCGATCGGAGAAGGTCCACGCGGACCGCGGGCTGCAGCGCGTCCGCACCCTGCGACTGCCGCGGCGGGCCACCGCCCGCACGGGCGACGGCCAGCGCCGCATGCTCGAGGCGATCAGCCGTGCCGTGACTGCGCAGACGCAGGCAGCGTCCCCCGCGCGACGAGCCACCGCATCGTGAACTCGCGCTCGACCGCGAATCCGCGGTCGACGTCCCCGGCCATCATCTTTTCCAGGACGGCACCCACCACGGGCATGGTGGCCTCGACCGTGCCACGAAAGATCAACGCGCAGGCACTCTCTCCCCGCGGCTCCAGCGCGAGATTCCCGGCCATGACGACCGGCACCCCGGCGGTGACCAGCCGGTAGTCCCCGACGGCCGACCCGTCCGCCCGCAGCGGGCGCCACCGCTCGGTGCAGCGGGCGGACATCGTGCTGCCCACCAGTCGGCGGACGCCCTTGGGCATCACGTCGGGGTCGAGCGTCTGATCCACCTCCGATGTGGTCAGCTCCGGCGTCACCTCGTGCCGCACGACCTTGCTTCCGCTGCCGATGTCGCGCACACGGTCCGACCAGTACGTCTCGTTCGTGAGCGTGGCGTGCAGAAGCTCGGCGGAGCAGGGGTACTCGGTGTGCTGCTCGATCGAGAGAGTCACGCGCCCACCGGAACCGGGCTCGCGAGGGCGGCACCGACCTCGTCGGGAGCCGACTGCCCGTTCGCATGATCCGACCCGTCGCCGAGGACCTTGCCCACCTCCTCGATCACCCGATCGAGATGGTCCGTGGTGTGGTCCGCCTGCACGCACAGACGCAGAATGGCGCCGTCGTGCGGGACCGCCGGGAACATCGCGGCCGACGCGAACACCCCGGCGTCCCACAGGGTTCGCCACGTGTTGACCGTCTTGAGATCGTCCCGCACGTTGACGGCGACGATGGGCGACACCAGATCCGAGCCGTCGGGCAGCGGGCTGGGCGCACCGACGTCGACCCCGGCGGCCCGCAGCCCGTCGTGCAGGTAGCGCGCGTTGGCCAGGGTGCGGCGAGACCGCTCGGCGCCCTCGTCCGTGCGCATCAGACGAATCGCCGCGAGGGCCGCACCCAGTGCCGCGGGCACCCCGGCGGTGGTGAACAGGAACGTCCGCGCGTGGACGCGCATGGCGTCGACGATGTCCTTCGAGCCGGCGACGAAGCCGCCCGACGATCCCAGTCCCTTGGACAGGCAGCCCATGCGCGCGTCGATGTCGTCCGCCGCGCCGAACAGCCCGGCCGCACCGGTGAGGTCCGGTCCCATGACCGCGACACTGTGGGCCTCGTCGACGAACAGCGCGGCGTCGTATTTCTCGCACACGGCCGCGATCTCGTCCAGCGGCGCGAGGTCACCGTGCATGGAGTACAGCCCGTCCACGACCACCAGCACGACGCCGGTGGAGCGAGAGAGCTTGTCCTCCAACAGGTCCACGCGGTTGTGCCGAAACGCACGGACCGTCGCGCGGGAGAGCCGGCAGGCGTCGTAGATCGACGCGTGGGCCGCCGAGTCCACCACGACGGTGTCCCCGACCCCGACCAGCGCGCTGATGCCGCCGAGGTTGGCCTGATAGCCGGTGGTGAACACCAGAGCCTGGTCGGTGCCGTGCCAGTCGGCCAGTTCCTCCTCCAGCTCGGTGTGCAGCGTGATCGTGCCGTTGAGCAACCGGCTGCCGGTGACGGTGGCGCCGTAGCGCTCGAGCGCCGCCGCCGCGCCCGCGCGCACCACGGGGTGATCGGCGAGGCCCAGATAGTTGTTGGAGCCCATCATGATCACCGACCGGTTCTCGACGTCGACGACCGGTGCGTTGACCGATTTCATCACCCGGAAGAACGGGTTCTGATCGTGCTTGGTGAGCACGCGATGCGCCCAGATGCGCTTGTCGTGCCGGATACGATCGAGCAGAGCCTGTGAACTCATGTGTCACCCCGAACAGGTCGGACGGAAGGTCCGGCGGAGTCCGCCGGCGCACCGGCGGCCGAGGGGGCCCGGCGCTGCATCGCGCCGCGCTCACCGGCCTCAACCGCTGTTGCGCTTACCGCTCCAGGCTACGGATGTCGTTGTGCCGGAACACGACAAGACCGGTGTGACATGTGGTCAACAGTCGGTCCCTCGATTGGAGAAGCACCAGCGTCGGGCGAGAGACCCGGGCAGCGGCCGACAACGGGTCGATACTCGCCCACGCACAGAACCCGCCGGACGACGTAGCGGGAGGCCACATTCCGGGCAAATCCGACGAAAGGTCCCACCGTGTCCATCACAGCCGAGGAACGGTCCACTCCCACCACGGATTCCACCGCCGGATCCGGGCCCGAGTCCCGTCTGGCGGCACGTGAGCGTGCCACCCTGCGGCGCTACCTGCCGGCCCTGGCGGACTACCTCGAGGCGACCCCGCTCGCCGTCCTCGAGTCGCCGGGGCACGACGCCGTCGCCGTCTTCAAGGACGCCGGCGGGTGCGGTCTCATCGCACCCGAGTCGCTCGGCGGACTGGGCGCGAGCGCCGTCGACGCCATGGACATCCACCGCGCCATCGGTGCGCAGTCCCCGTCCCTCGCGGCCGCGGTGACGATGCACCATCTGTCCCTGGCCACGATCGTCGAGATCGCGAAGGCCGGCCCGGAGGAGGAACTCCCCCTCGTGGCCGGGCTGATCGAGCAGAAGGCCGTCATCGCCTCCGGCTTCGCCGAGGGCGTCGGTTCGACGCTCGTGCCGTCGGTGGACGCCTACTACGACGACGGCGACTACGTCATCAACGGCAGCAAGAAGCCGTGCAGCCTGTCGTCGTCCATGGATTTCCTCGCCGCCAGCGTCGCCACCCGCGAGAAGAAGGGCGGTAAGACTCGCAAAGCGGTCGCCCTCGTCCCCGCGACCATGCCGGGGGTGTCGGTGCGGCCCTTCTGGACCACGCCGATCCTCGCGGGCGCGGAGAGCGAGGAGGTGGTGCTCGAGGACGTCCGCGTTCCGGTGGCGCTCACGATGATCGGGGCACTCGACGATCCGGACGGACAGCACGAGCTGACCGGGTTCCTGTGGTTCGGCATCCTGGCGTCCGCGGGTTACATCGGAGCCGCGACGGCCCTGGTGGAGCGGCTCGTGGGCCATCCGAAGGTGAGCGACGGCGTCTACACCACGGCGGCCGCCGAACTGGAGTCCGCCATGGCGGCGCTCGAAGCGGTCGCCGCGGCCCTCGACCGCGGCGAGAAGGGCGCGGACGTCTCGGCCCGACTGCTGTTCTGCCGCATCGCTCTGCGCGGCGCCCTGCGGCGGGCGGCGGATGCCGCGGTCACGGCGCTCGGTGGCATCGCGTTCATCACCGACCCGGACGTGGCGTACCTGCAGTCGGTGGTCTCGGCGTTCGCCTTCCACCCGCCGTCGATCCGGGAGACCGAGGCCTCGCTGGCCGCGTACCACCGCGGCGAGGCGTTCTCTCTGGCCTGACCCAGCACGACCACGGACAACGAGAACAGCGGCCGCACCCGGAAACGGGTGCGGCCGCTGTCGGTTCGCTCAGGGAACTCGGATCACTTGAGGGAGATCTTCGCGCCGGCAGCCTCGAGCTTCTCCTTGGCGGCGTCGGCGGCAGCCTTGTCGACCTTCTCCAGGATCGCCTTCGGGGCGCTCTCGACGAGGTCCTTGGCTTCCTTCAGGCCCAGGCCCGAGACGACCTCGCGGACGACCTTGATGACCTGGATCTTCTTGTCGCCGGCCGAGTCGAGGACGACGTCGAACTCGTCCTGCTCCTCGGCGGCCTCGGCGCCACCGGCAGCCGGGGCACCGGCAGCGGCAACGGCGACCGGGGCAGCAGCGGTGACCTCGAAGGTCTCCTCGAATGCCTTCACGAACTCGCTGAGCTCGAGGAGGGTGAGCTCCTTGAACTGGTCGAGCAATTCTTCGGTGCTGAGCTTCGCCATGGGGGCGTCCTTCCGTGATGCCCGTCGCCGGAGGCGGCGGGAAGTTGCTGTCGCCGATCCGGGGACAGGGTGGTGGTGTGCGGGCGAACCCGCACGAGGTGGTGCGGCAGTCCTTGCGGATCAGCTAGTCGGCGGCTGCAGCTTCCGGCGCCGGGGCGCCCTCTTCTGCGGCCTTCTTCTCCTGCAGCGCAGCCGCGAGACGCGCGACCTGCGAGGCGGGAGCGTTGAACAGTCCGGCAGCCTTCGACAGGTTGCCCTTCATCGCGCCGGCCAGCTTGGCCAGCAGAACCTCACGCGACTCGAGGTCCGCGATGCGGTTGACCTCGTCCACGGACAGCGCACGGCCGTCCATGTAGCCGCCCTTGATCACGAGCGCCTTGTTGTCCTTGGCGAACTGCTTGATCGCCTTGGCGGCGTCGACGGGCTCGCCCTCGATGAACGCGATCGCCGTCGGTCCGACGAACAGATCGTCGAGACCTTCGATGCCCGCATCCGCAGCGGCCCGCTTGACCAGGGTGTTCTTGGCGACGGAGTACGTGGCCCCGGCACCGAGCGCCCGACGCAGTTCGGTCAGACGAGTGACCGACAGACCACGGTATTCCGTGACCACGGCCGCCGTCGCGCCCTTGAACTGCTCGGAGATCTCCGACACCGCGGTGACCTTCTCTGCTTTCGCCATACTTCGCCTCCTCTCTTTCGCTCTCGTGTCGATCCCTCGGGACAAGGCGAAGCCGGCCCGGAGACGAGAAACGCCCCGGACGCAGAAGCGTTCGGGGCGCACGATGGTGAGCGGGCGACCTCACGGAGGACGTCGACACGCTGCTCGGGCCACGATCCTCCTGCGTGGGCCGCCGACTCGCGAGGGGTCGGACCTTCGATCACGCCCGCAGGGGCGTGACGACCAACGGTCTTGGGTGGAACGGGTGAAGCATGTGGCTGCTTGCGCAGACCGGTCGAGTGTAGGCGCCGGCGAGCCGAGAATGCAAAACGGTTACCGAGGGCGCGGTTCGGGAACAGAGTTCACCATGGCCAACTATCGCGTACTCGACCCGACCGGTTCCGTCGTCGCCACCAAGGAGATCGACAACTCGACCGACGCCCACAGCTGGTTCAAGGAGAGCAAGGCCGACGACGCCGAGCTCGGCTGGCGCCTCGAAGTCGAGCACGACGGCGAGTGGGCCTTCTTCAGCGACAGCGAGGGCACACCCGAGGGCGGCAAGTAGACCGGCCCGCGTCATAGGCGACATCATTGACGACGACGCCGTTCGTGGCACCCACCAGCGAACGGCGTCGTCGTCCTGTCGGCAGCGACGACGTTCGCGCGTTGCGACGACGTGCGCTCCGCCCTCGAGGTTGACTCGACGATCATGACCGCCGCCGATCGCACGACCGCTGCTGCGCACCCCCTGGTGCGTCCTGGCGCTCTCGGTCGGCCACGGCGGGATCCGACCGGCGGCGAGGACGGTCGCGCCTGGGCCGAGCTGGTCGAGTCCACCCCCGAGTTCCCCGACGTGCACATCCGCCGCGCCGTGCCGATTCCGGTGAGCGACGGAACGGTGCTGCGAGCCGTGGTGATCTCCCCCGCCGACGGCGACGGACGCCCCGCGTCGTACCGATTCCCCGTCGTTCTCAACGTCACGCCGTACAACTCGCTTCTGCTCGACCTGATCGACCGGCTGTTGGAGGCCCCCGTGCTGGGCCGGACCCTCCGCACGGTCTCCGCGTCCGTCGACTTCTCCGGTACCCCGCTCGAGGGCGTCACCGAGATCACGCGCGTGATCGCGGGCGGCGCGGCCGACCTGCTGACGATCAACCGGCACCTGGTCCGCAGCGGGTACGTCCAGGTCATCGTCGACGCCCGCGGCACCGGGCAGTCCGCCGGCGTGTGGGACACCCTCGGACCGCGCGAACAGCTCGACACCCTCGACGTGCTCCGGTGGGTGCGCGCGCAGCCGTGGTGCGACGGGCACGTGGGCATGGCCGGCATCTCCTACTCCGCCATCAACTCGCTGCAGGCGGCAGGATCACCGGACGGGCCCGACGCGGTGTTCGCGGTCGAGGGATCCGAGGACATCGTCCGGGAGATCTTCGCGACCGGCGGGGCGCCGTCGGTGTTCATCCCGCTGTGGTTGGCCACGGTGAACGCGCTCAAGTGGGCCCCCACCCCGCACCTCGGCACCGGCATCCCCCGCTGGCTGGTCGACCGCCTTCGCAGCCCCGCCACGAACATCGGGAACCTCGTGCGCGGCTTCCTCACCGGCTCGGACCCGCGGATCTACGACGATCCCAGCTTCGACACCATCGACCCCACCATCGAGACCATCGACGTCCCGACGTTCCTCTACGGCTGCTGGCACGACATCTTCGGTGGCGCGGCGCCGGACATGTACAACCGGCTCACCCTCGAGCGGGGCCGCAAGCAGTTGCTCGTCGGCGACGGCTACCACGGCAATCCCGGCATCGGCTTCGGCGAACCCGGCTTCCCGCCGCGCCTCGACGTGCTCGAACGCGCCTGGTTCGACCGGTGGCTGCGCGGCATCGACAACGGCATCGACCGCTACGGACCGGTCACCCTCCGGCAGCAGGGCGGCGGGTGGGAGGCCCACGGCCGCTTCCCGGCGCCGCACGCCGTCCCCCGCCGGCTCTACCTCACCGCCGACACCTCGGGCACCGCCGGGCACGCCCGCGCCGACGGCTCCCTGACCGCCGAGCCCCCGTTCCGTTCCGCGTCGCTGCGAGTGGCGCCCGGCTGGCGCGCCACGATCTCCCGCGACACGACGCAGGTGCTCGCCGGGGTGCCCGCGGTGCTCGGCGGCGGCTTCACCTACGACAACCGGTTCGCCGAGCGTGACGCCCTCACGTTCACCACCCCGCCCTGCCGGGCCGCCGTGGTGCTCTCCGGGCCGGCCAACCTGCACGTCACCACGGTCGCGTTCGCCCGCGAGGCGTTCTGGGCGGTGATGGTGTGCGACGTCGATCCCGACGGGCGGTCGACGGTCCTCACCAACGGTGCACTCCTCGCGACCCGGCGGGCGATCGACGACGGCAAGAGCGTGCGGACCGAGTCCGGCGACTACCTCGTCGCGCACCACCCGCTCACCCGCGAATCGCTGCTACCCGTGGTTCCCGGCGAGGTCACCGTGCTCGACATCGAACTACTCTCGACCGAGGCGGTGCTGCACCCCGGACACCGCCTCCGGATCGACCTGTTCGCCGCCGACGCGCCGCGCTACGTCCCGATCCTGCCGGACCGCCTGCGTACCCGCTGGCGCGCCCAGGACGTCGTCGTCGATCCGGCGAACCCCAGTTTCGTCACGCTGCCGGTGCTCGGGGAGCCCGGCTGGTAGGAGGACACATGCACGAGGCACGCGCGGGACAGCACGACCGAGACGCACGGGAAGCCGACTCCGACGTCGAGATCCGCCGGGGCACCGCCCCCGTCGGTCGGGGCGTCGAGCTGGCCTACGAGGACATGGGCGATCTCGACGCGCCGCCGGTGCTGCTCGTCATGGGCCTCGGATGTCAGCTGCTGACGTGGTCGATGCCGTTCTGTCGCCGTCTGCTCGACGCCGGCCACCGCGTCATCCGCTTCGACAACCGCGACATCGGCCTGTCCACCAAGATGACCGGCGAGCGGGTGACGAGCAACGTGCTGCTGCGCCTCGTCCGCCACGAGCTCGGGCAGCCGAGCTCGGTGCCGTACACGATCGTCGACATGGCCGACGACACGATCGGCCTCATGGACCACCTCGGCCTGGAGCGCGCGCACATCGTGGGCGCCTCGATGGGCGGCATGATCACCCAGGTTGCCGCCGGCTCGCATCCCGAGCGCTTCGACAGCGTCACCATCATCTTCTCCAGCACCAACCAACCGTTCCTGCGTCCGCCGGACCTGCGCGCCCTCGCACCCCTGCTGAAGCCTCCGCCGAAGAACGCCACCCGCAAGCAGATCATCGAGCACCAGGCGACGACGTTCCAGACCATCGGCGGCAAGCAGTACGCCACCACGTGGGAGGAGCGGATCGCCGACGCCACCGCCGCCTACGACCGCAGCTACCACCCCGCCGGCATCGTGCGCCAGTTCGCCGCCATCACCGGCACCGGCAGCCTGCTGAAGTACACCCGCCGCATCACCGCGCCCACCGCCGTCATTCACGGCACCGCCGACCCGCTGGTCCCCCCGATGTGCGGCAAGGCCGTGGCCAAGGCGATCCCCGGGGCCCGGCTGACGCTGCTCGACGGCATGGGGCACGACATCCCCAACGAGCTGCTCGACGAGGTCATCGGCGCCATCACCGACGTGATCGCGCGGGCCTGACGGCTCCGGCACCTGCCTCGCTGCACACAGGTCGCGATGAACGCCGGGATCCCGCGGATCGGGGCGACCTGTGTGCGGTGGCGCAGGTCCGAGCCGACACACACGCTCCCCGAACACGACGAAGGCCGGCACCCGCAGGGGGTGCCGGCCTTCGTGGTGTCTACGCGGATCAGACCGTCGCGTCGTCCTCGAGGAGGTTGCGGGTCCGGTTCGGGTCCACCGGGATGCCCGGTCCGGTGGTGGTCGAGACCGTGACCTTCTTGACGTAGCGGCCCTTGGCCGACGACGGCTTCGCACGCAGGATCTCGTCGAGCGCCGCGCCGTAGTTCTCCACCAGCTTGGCGTCGTCGAACGACGCCTTGCCGATGACGAAGTGCAGGTTGGCCTGCTTGTCGACGCGGAAGTTGATCTTGCCGCCCTTGATGTCGTTCACGGCCTTGGTCACGTCGGTGGTGACGGTGCCCGTCTTCGGGTTCGGCATCAGGCCACGCGGTCCGAGGACACGGGCGATGCGGCCGACCTTGGCCATCTGATCGGGGGTGGCGATCGCGGCGTCGAACTCGAGCCATCCGCCCTGGATGCGCTCGATCAGGTCCTCGGCACCGACCTCGTCGGCACCGGCTGCGGCTGCCTCGTCGGCCTTCGCGCCGGCGGCGAACACGATGACGCGGGCGGTCTTACCGGTGCCGTGCGGCAGGTTGACCGTGCCGCGGACCATCTGGTCCGCCTTGCGGGGGTCGACGCCGAGCCGCACGGCGACCTCGACGGTGGCGTCGAACGTGCTCGACGCGGTCTCCTTGGCCAGCTTCGCCGCGGCGAGCGGCGAGTAGAGCTGGTCGGAGTCGATCTTCGCTGCTGCGGCCTCGTAGGCCTTGCTGCGCTTTGCCATGGTGAATCCGTTCGTTCGTTCGGAGTGTGGTGCGAGCCTGGCCGGCTCTCCCACGACGTGCTGTCGATCCGGGGGGGTTATCCCTCGACCGTGATACCCATCGAGCGAGCAGTGCCGGCGATGATCTTCGCGGCCTGATCGATGTCGTTGGCGTTCAGGTCTTCCTGCTTCGTCTTGGCGATCTCGCGCACCTGATCCATGGTCACCTTGGCGACCTTGGTCTTGTGCGGCTCGCCCGAACCCTTGGCGACGCCGGCTGCCTTGAGCAGCAGCTTGGCGGCGGGCGGGGTCTTCAGCTTGAAGTCGAAGGTCCGGTCCTCGTAGACCGAGATCTCCACCGGCACGACGTTGCCACGCTGCGACTCGGTCGCCGCGTTGTACGCCTTGCAGAACTCCATGATGTTGACGCCGTGCTGACCGAGGGCAGGGCCCACGGGCGGCGCCGGGTTGGCCTGGCCGGCCTGGATCTGAAGCTTGATGATCCCGGCCAGCTTCTTCTTCTTGGGGGGCATCTGTAATTCCTAGTTGTTGCGTGGTTCTCGGATGTCTTGCGGTACTGCCTGCAAGTAGTGGGGAGGGGGCGAACTAGATCTTCGCGACCTGCGTGAAGCCGAGCTCCACGGGCGTCTCGCGACCGAAGATCGACACCAGCACCTTGAGCTTCTGCTGCTCGGCGTTGACCTCGCTGATGGAGGCGGGCAGCGTCGCGAACGGGCCGTCCATGACGGTGACCGACTCGCCGACCTCGAAGTCGACCTCGATGACCGGCTTGGTCGCGGTCTCGCCGGTGGTGTCGCCACCCGCAGCCGGAGTCGCGGACGCCTTCTTCTTGTCCTCCTGCGGCATGAGGAACTTCACGACCTCGTTGATCGTGAGCGGCGACGGACGCGACGTCGCACCCACGAAGCCGGTGACGCCGGGCGTGTTGCGGACGGCGCCCCACGACTCGTCGTTGAGCTCCATGCGCACCAGGATGTAGCCGGGAAGCACCTTGCGATTGACCTGCTTGCGCTGGCCGTTCTTGATCTCGGTGACCTCCTCGGTGGGCACTTCCACCTGGAAGATGTAGTCGCCGACGTCGAGGTTCTGGACGCGGGTCTCGAGGTTGGCCTTCACCTTGTTCTCGTAGCCCGCGTAGGAGTGGATCACGTACCAGTCACCGGGGGCGCGGCGCAGCGCGGCCTTGAACTCGGCGACCGGGTCGACCGGCTCGGCGTCGATGTCGGCGGCGGGAGCCTCGTCACCCGCGGTCTCGTCGACAGCGGTCTCGTCGGCGTCGCTGTCGTCCTCGCCGGTGGCGGCGGCCACGTCGGCCGCGATGGCCTCGTCGGTCGCGCGGTCCTGCGCGGCCTGCTCCGCTTCGAGGCCCTGCTCGGTGGCCTCGACCTGAGCGTCGTAGGCGGCCACGTCGGTGGCGTCGTTGTGGGGCGTGCTCACGAAAGGCACTCGCTTCCTGTATTCGTTCTGTCGTGTCGGGGTGCGGCGGGGATCGGCGTCAGCCGAACAGCCACTGGACCCCTCGGATGAACGCCAGGTCCAGCCCACTGATGTAGGCCACCATGAACGTCACGAACACCAACACCACGGCGGTGTAGGTGACCATCTGCTTGCGGTTCGGCCAGATGACCTTGCGCAGCTCGGCGACGACCTCGCGGAGGAACCTCCGCAGTCGCGCGAAGATGTTCTGCTTCGGCGCCGCCTCCGCCCGCTGACGGCCGGGAACCTGCGACGCGGTGGCGACGGACTTGCCCGCCGTCGTCTTGCCCGAGCCGGCCGTTCCGTCGGCCGAGTCGGTGTCCCGCGAGCGACGCGCGGCGCGCTTGCCGGTGGGCCGCGCCGAAGACGACGAGGCCGACGCAGCCGAGGATGCCGACGGAGCCGAGGATCCCGCGGCGGCAGCGTCCGCGTCGCCGCCGGGCAGGTCGGTCGACCCGTCGGTGGCGGCGTCGTCGCGCGGCTCGCGCTGATCGCTCACGTGGTTCCTCTCGGTCGCGTCTGGTTCCGCCGCGCCCGCTCGGGCGACGACGGCGGCCGACCCGCCGCATCGAGAACCTCCGCAGGGGAGGACTCGGGGAAGACCGGCCGGTCGTGGCAGGGGCGACAGGACTTGAACCTGCAACCTACGGTTTTGGAGACCGTTGCTCTACCAATTGAGCTACGCCCCTTCGATCGCCCGAGGCGATCGCAGCCGGAGACGGACAGCGCACAGCGCCGCACGACCCCGAAGCACGAGTGTACTGCACCGTGAGACGGGGAACGAAATCGTCCCTAGCCGAGACGGACGGTGGCCGTGGCCCGCCCGAAGATCTTCTTGCCCTCGAACTTCGCCGTGATGGCGACGACGGCCGTGCGGGTCTCCGCGTCCACGGACTTGATCCGTCCGGTGAAGTCGACCTTGGCCGGCTCGGTCTCCTTCACGAGGACCGGCGAGGTGAAGCGCACGTTGTACTCGGTGATGGCACCCGGGTCACCGGACCAATCGGTGACGAATCCCGCTCCGAGGCCCATGGTCAGCATGCCGTGCGCGACCACCTCGGGCAGGCCGGCGAGCGATCGCGCCACCGGGTCGGACCAGTGGATGGGGTTCGGGTCGCCGGACACGCCGGAGTAGTTGACCAGGTCGCCGCGCGTGAGCTCGTAGGTCCGCTCCGGAAGATCGTCGCCGACCGCGACGTCCTCGAACGTGCGCAGTCCGACCCGCGGCGTCGCGGCGTCGATCGGTCCGGTCGCATCGCTACTCACTGCGCATCACACCCTTCGCCATGGCCAGCGCCTCGGTGTCGGCACCGCCGCCGGTCTTCGCGACCAGCGTCGTGACCGTCGTCATGACGTCCCGATCGTCGGCGTCGGTCACGATGTTCTTGGTCACGATGATGTCGCTTCCGCCCATCTGGCGGAACGACTCCAGGTACACGTCGACCGTCAGCCGGTCACCGGCCACGATCGGACGGTGGAACTCGAGACGCTGGTCGGCCTGCATGATCTGGGAGAGGTCGTACCCGGTGATGACCTCGTCGAACATGGCCTTCTGCGCGATGATGCCGATCACCGAGATGAAGGTGGCGGGCGCGACGAGGTGGTCGTACCCCAGCGTTGCCGCGGCGTCCTCGGAGAGGTGCGCGGGATGCAGGTTCTGCACGGCGCGGGAGTACTCGCGCACCTTCTCGCGGCCGATCTCGTAGTGATCGGGCATGCGGTAGTGGTGCCCCACCATCGACGCGGTGTGGGCCGCCGGATCGACGACGGCAGGCGATGCCGCAGTGGTCTCGGTCATGTCGAAGTTCCCCCCAGATGGACGAGTGGCTCCACGCACGACAGCGCTGCCCCTACCCCGGAAGGCAAGGACAGCGCCGGCAGACGAAGATCAGCGAGATTCGCGGTGCGCCCGGTGGGTTCCGCAGTTGGGGCAGAACTTCTTGATCTCGAGGCGATCGGGATCGTTGCGCCGGTTCTTCTTGGTGATGTAGTTCCGGTGCTTGCACACCTCGCACGCCAAGGTGATCTTGGGCCGAACGTCGGTGGAGGAGGCCACGTCGATGCCTGCTTTCGGGTAGAGCGCGATACGGGCGCTGCGTCGGTCACGGATCGGACCTCGCTGCGCAGCGGCCGCGAAGTCCTTCGAGTCGAGTAGCGATGGCCGGACTTGAACCGGCGACACAACGATTATGAGTCGTTTGCTCTACCGACTGAGCTACACCGCCTCGGTGCCGGACGCCGGCCGGCGCACGGTCCCGCGAGCCCCCTAACGGAATCGAACCGTTGACCTTTTCCTTACCATGGAAACGCTCTGCCGACTGAGCTAAGGGGGCAGGTCCGGCGCACGCTCACGCATGCGTCGAAGCCTCGACAGACAGTACACAAGGCCCGATCGACTCGCCAAATCGGCAGGTCGGGGCCGGTCCGGGCACCTGACCGGGCACTGGACCCGGCACATGACCGGCACAGACGACTCGACCCCGACGAGCGATGCTCGCCGGGGTCGGGCCGGTGTGGCAGATGTAGGATTCGAACCTACGTAGGCATAAGCCGACGGATTTACAGTCCGCTCCCATTGGCCGCTCGGGCAATCTGCCGGGTGCGATCCGAGGGACGGTGACCCGCTCTCGGTGCGACGACGAGACTACAACGACGGCACCCCCGAATGCCAAACCGCCTGCCCACCCGGCGGTCGGATACGGTCGATCACACCGATCAGCGCGTGGAAGAGGGAGAGCACTCATGGCCGATTCGTCGTTCGACGTCGTCAGCAAGGTCGACCGCCAGGAGGTCGACAACGCGCTGAACCAGGCGGGCAAGGAACTGTCGACGCGCTACGACTTCCGCGGGACCGGCGCCTCCATCGAGTGGTCCGGCGAAGAGGCGATCGTGCTCACCGCCGAGGCCGAGGAGCGCGTGAAGGCCGCGCTCGAGGTGTTCAAGGAGAAGCTGATCCGCCGCGACATCTCCCTCAAGGCGTTCGACGCCGGCGAGCCCGTGCAGTCCGGCAAGACCTACAAGATCACCGGCACCCTCGTGCAGGGCATCTCCACGGAGAACGCCAAGAAGATCTCCAAGAAAATTCGCGACGAGGGCCCCAAGGGCGTCAAGGCGCAGGTGCAGGGCGAGGAACTGCGGGTGTCGAGCAAGAAGCGCGACGACCTGCAGGCCGTCATCTCCCTGCTCAAGGGCGAGGACTTCGGCATCGCCCTGCAGTTCGTCAACTACCGGTAGTCACCAGATCACCGGTAGGGCCCGGCCATTCTCTCGAGCCGCGCGATCCGCTCCTCCATCGGCGGGTGCGTCGAGAAGAGCTTCCCCGCCCGGTCCCCCATGCGGAACGGGTTGGCGATCATCAGGTGCGACTGGGCGGTGAGCTTCGGCTCCGGCGGGAGCGGCGCCTGCTGCGTGCCGTACTGCAGCTTGCGCAGAGCCGACGCCAGCGCCAGCGGGTCACCGGTCAGTTCCGCGCCGGATTGATCGGCCTGGTACTCCCGTGACCGGGAGACGGCCAGCTTGACCAGCGACGCGGCGATCGGGCCGAGCATCGACACCAGCAGCAACGCCAGGGGGTTCGCACCCTGGCCGTTGCCGCGTCCGCCGAAGGCGTTGGCGAAGAACGCGAAGTTGGCCAGGCCGGACACGACGGCCGCCATGGCCCCCGCGACGGAAGAGATGAGGATGTCGCGGTTGTAGACGTGGCTCAGCTCGTGCCCGAGCACGGCCCGGAGTTCGCGCTGGTCGAGCAGGCCGAGGATGCCGCTGGTGACGCAGACCGCCGCGTTGCGGGGGTTCCGACCCGTCGCGAACGCGTTGGGGGCGTTGGTGGGGCTGATGTAGAGCCGCGGCATCGGCTGGTGCGCGGCCGTGGCGAGTTCCCGGACCATCGCGTAGATCTGCGGGTACTCGACCTCGGTGATCGGCTGGGCGTGCATCGAGCGCAGCGCCAGCTTGTCGCTGTTGAAGTAGGCGTAGCCGTTCATGCCGACGGCGAGGAGTACCGCGACGATCAGCACGGTCGAGTTCTGAAACAGCGACCCGACGAACACGATGAGCGCCGACATGCCGACCATCAGGCCGAACGTCTTCATACCGTTCGCGAACTTCATCTCGAGTCGCCCACCTTTCGCCGGTTGTCACGACGACAACGAGCGGAGGGACTCGCCGGGTTCCCGGGCCGCCCCGCGCGCGGCGGGGGCTATCCGGTCCGAGCGACGGTGTATTCGACGAGGTGGCGCAGCGCGTCGTTGGCCGGCCCGGCGGGCAGGGCGTCGAGCTCGGCGTAGGCACGACCGGTGTACTCGGCGAGGGTCTCGCGAGCGCGAGTCATGCCGGTCGACGACGCCAGCAGTTCGAGCGCCTCGGTGACCTCGGCGTCGTCGGTGACCGGGCCCCGCAGCAGGTGGCGCAGCCGGTCGCCGGTCGGGCCCTCCTCACGCAGCGCGTAGAGCACCGGCAGGGTGTGGACGCCCTCGCGCAGGTCGGTGCCGGGCGTCTTGCCCGACTCCGCCGACGCGGAGGAGATGTCGATGATGTCGTCGGCGATCTGGAACGCGGTACCCACGGCGTCGCCGAGGCGTTCGAGCCGCTGGACGTGCTCGCCGTCCCCGCCGGAGAACGTGCCGCCGAAACGCCCGCTGGTGGCGATGAGCGAGCCGGTCTTCTCCCACACCGTGCGGAGGTAGTGCTCGACGGGATCCTGGTCGGCGCGGCGCCCGATCGTCTCGCGCATCTGCCCGGTGACCAGCGCGGCGAACGTCTCCGCGATCACGCGCACGGCCTGCGGGCCGAGGGTCGAGACCAGGCGTGAAGCGTGCGCGAAGAGGTAGTCGCCCGCGAGGATCGCGACGCTGTTGCCCCAGCGCGCGTTGGCACTGTCGACCCCGCGGCGCATGCCGGCCTCGTCCATGACGTCGTCGTGGTAGAGCGTCGCGAGATGGACCATCTCGAGCACCGTGGCCGCCGTCACGATGTCCGGACTCGACGGATCGGGACCGAGCTGCCCGGTCAGCACCGTGAACAGCGGGCGGAACCGCTTGCCGCCGGCCTTCGCCAGATGCAGCGCGGCCTCGGTGAGAAAGTCCTCGCCGTCGGACAGCTCCTCGACCAGCAGGTTCTCCACCGCAGCCATCGCCTCGCGCACCGTCGTCGCGAAGTCGGCGTCCCCCAGATCGACGCCCGCGACCACGGTGGTCTCCGCCGTACTCGCACCCGTGTCGGTCACCGTGCCCGCACCCATTCCCGTCGCCGAAGTCCAGTCCCGACCGCCGCCGACGCGGCGCCGTCCACCCCCAACCTAGCGGGTCTGGAAGATGGAACCATGACCGAGCAACCCGCCGAGCCTGTGACGTCCGCGATGACGACCCCCGACGAGCTGTCCGCGGACGTTCTGGTGGTGGGTGCGGGACCGGCCGGCAGCGCCGCCGCGGCGTGGGCCGCGCGGGCAGGACGCGACGTCGTGCTGGCCGACGCCGCGCGCTTCCCGCGGGACAAGACCTGCGGCGACGGCCTGACACCCCGCGCCGTGGCCGAGCTCGACCGACTCGGCCTCGGGGAGTGGGTGCGGGGCCGGGCACGCAACGTCGGCCTGCGACTCACGGGCTTCGGGCAGGAGCACGAACTGCGGTGGCCGGGCGGGTCCCTGCCGGACGTCGGCAGCGCCGTCCCCCGCACCGAACTCGACGACCGCATTCGCCGCGTGGCGACGGACGACGGCGCCCGGATGATCGAGGGCGCCAAGGCGGTCGGTGTCGAGCGTGCGGGTGACCGGGTGGCGGCGGTGACGTTCCGCACCCACGACGGCGACCTGCGGATCGCGTGTCGCACCCTCGTCGTCGCCGACGGCGTGCGCTCGCCCCTGGGCAAGCTGCTCGGCCGGGAGTGGCACCGGGACACGGCGTTCGGGGTGGCCGCGCGGGCCTACGTGGCCAGCGACCGGAGCGACGACGAGTGGATCACCTCGCACCTGGAACTGCGCGACGCCGACGGCGTGCTGCAGGCCGGGTACGGCTGGGTGTTCCCGCTGGGGACCGGCGAGATCAACCTGGGCGTGGGCACGCTGGCGACGGACCGTCGACCGGCCGGCGGCGCGTTGCGTCCGCTGCTGAATTTGTATGCCGCGCAACGCGAATCGGAGTGGGGGCTGTCCGGCGGTCCGCAGCGGGTGCAGTCGGCCCTGCTGCCGATGGGCGGTGCGGTCTCGACCGTCGCGGGACCGAACTGGGCGCTGATCGGCGACGCCGCCGCGTGCGTGAACCCGCTCAACGGCGAGGGCATCGACTACGGACTCGAGGGTGGGCGCCTCGTCGCCGAGCTGCTCGGCGAAGCGGACCTCACCGACGTCTGGCCCAGCGTGCTGCGGGAGCACTACGGGCGCAGCTTCTCCGTCGCCCGTCGACTGGCCGGCCTGCTGACGCTGCCCCGGTTCCTGCCCGCGACGGGACCGATCGGAATGCGGTCGTCGGCGATCATGACCGTCGCCGTCCGGGTGATGGGCAACCTCGTCACCGAGGAGGACCACGACGTGGTGGCCCGCGCCTGGCGCGCCGCGGGGTCGGCGTCGCGGCGTCTCGACGCCCGGGCGCCGTTCAGCTGATCGGCTCCCCCGTCGGGGAGCCGGTGACCAGGGCTCAGGGGGCTGTTGCTCGGTGCAGCGTCACGATCCCGCCGGTCAGATTGCGCCACGTGACGTCGGTCCACCCCGCTCGTTCGAGCCGACGGGCCAGTTCGGCCTGGTCCGGCCAAGCGCGGATGGACTCCGCGAGGTAGACGTAGGCGTCGGGGTTGCTGCTCACCGCGCGGGCGACCGCCGGGAGCGCCTTCATGAGGTACTCCATGTACAGCGTCCGGAACGCCGGGAACACGGGCGTCGAGAACTCGCACACCACCAGCCGTCCGCCCGGGCGGACGACGCGGCGGAGCTCGCGCAGCCCGGCCTCGTGGTCGGCGACGTTGCGCAGTCCGAACGAGATGGTGGCGGCGTCGAAGGCGTCGTCGGCGAACGGCAGTGCCATCGCGTCACCGGCCACCATGGGCAGCTTGCGCGACGACCCGGCGGCAAGCATGCCCTTCGAGAAGTCCGCGGCCACGCACCACGCGCCGGAGCGGCCGAGCTCGACCGTCGAGACGCCCGTGCCGGCCGCGAGATCCAGCACGGTCTCCCCCGGCCGCAGGTCCAGAGCCGCGCGGGTGGCGCGGCGCCACCCGCGGTCCTGCCCGAAGGACAGGACGGTGTTGGTGACGTCGTACCTCTTCGCGACCCCGTCGAACATGGACGCGACGTCCTGCGGTTTCTTGTCCAGTTGCGCTCTGGAGCCGTGTGCAGCCACGGCGTCGACACTACCGACCGCGCAGGCCTACGCCGCCCGCGCGCGACGCGTGCCTAGGCCGCCCGCGCGCGACGCGTGCCTAGGCCGCCCGCGCGCGGCGCGTGCCGATGCCGCCGACGACGTCCTCGTAGTGCTCGAACAATCGCGCGCACAGCGCCGGCCAGGTGCGGTGCAGCACCGAGGTCCGCGCGGAGGCGGCGAACCGGGCGCGAGTGGTCGGATCGGCGAGCGCGCGAGCGGCGCTGGGCAGCAGTTCCGCGTAGCGGTCGACGGGAAGCAGGTAGCCGTTGCGGCAATGACTGACCAGGTCGCGCGGCCCGCCGGCGTCGGGACCGATCACGGGGACCCCGCTGGCGAGCGCCTCCTGCACGGTCTGACAGAACGTCTCGTGCTCACCGGGGTGGGCGAAGACGTCGAACGACGCGTAGGCGGCGGCGAGGTCCTGTCCGCCGAGTTGGCCGAGGAAGACGGCCGTCGGCATGAGCGCCTCGAGCCGCGCCCGCTCGGGACCGTCGCCGACGACGACGACCGTGACGTCGTCCTGCGCGGCCAGTCCGGCGAGCCGCTCGACGTGCTTCTCCGGGGCGAGGCGACCGACGAAGCCGACGATCTGCGACCCGTCACCGCCGGTCCAGGCGCGGCGGAGGTCGACGCGACGGGCCGAGGGCGCGAACCGCAGGGTGTCGACGCCGCGACCCCACCGGTGCACGCGCGGAATCCCGTGCGCCTCGAGGGCGTCCATCGCCGACGTCGACGGGGCGAGCGTGCGGTCGCTCGCCTTGTGGATGCGTCGCGTCCACGCCCAGCAGGCCCGCGAGGTCAGACCCAGTCCGTAGCTCTCGGCGAAGCCGGCCACGTCGGTCTGATAGACGGCCACCGTGGGGATCTCCAACCGTCGCGCCGCGGCGACGCCGCCCGCCCCGAGGGAGAACGGCGACGCCAGGTGGACGACGTCGGGAGCGAAGGTGCGCAGGGTGGTGAGCAACGTCGGCGTCGGCACGCCCACGGGCAGCGAACTGACCTTGGGGACCATGACCGACGGCACGCGGACGACGGGCACACCGTCGTGCTCGGTGGCCGCGGGGGCGACCCCGGCGGGGGTGTCCGGGGCGACGACGAGCGCGTCGTGGCCGGCGGCGTCGGCGTGTTCGAGGACGCGCAGGATCGAGTTGGTGACACCGTTGACGTGGGGCAGGAACGATTCGGCGATCACGGCAATGCGCACGATCCCGACGGTCCCGCGCCGGGACGACGGGTCGGCAGAGCGACCGTGACGTGACGGCGAACGGCAGACGAATCCTGCCCGGACCTCGTCGCCGCTACTGCGCGCGTCGCCGCAGGACCAGGATCAGCGGACCTGCGATGGCCCAGGTGACCACAACGACCGACAACGCCGGGATCACCGCCACGGACGCGTCCCGGCCCGCCACCCGCACCAGGTCCGGTTCGGACCGCGCGTACTCCACGTCGATGCGCTGCCCCGCCACCAGGTTGGTCGGGTAGAGGACGCCGAGCCGGGGATTGTGCATCTCGCCGTCCGGGGTGACGAAGCTGACGGCAGACCGCAACCGACCCGCCGAGAGCACTTCCGCCGTCGCGACGCCCTCGTCGGAGGAGATGGTGTGGTCGTTGCGCCAGGCCGCGAGCACCAGCAGCACGGCCAGCACCGAGATCGCGGCGGCGAGGACCGTCAGAACGGTGACCGCGAGGGGGCGTCGCCTGCGGGGTGCCGCCGTGCCCGGCGTTCCCCCCGTCTCCGTCGTCTCGCTCGTCACGGGCGCCAGCGTAGTGGCACCTCACGACGGGCTCGGACGGACAGGTCGGTCCGCCCCGATCGGGTCGAACGGGCCGGTACCCGCCGAGTACCCTCCGACGCATGGGGCGGAAATTCGAGTTCACCGAAGACTTCGACGTGACACTGGAGCAGGCGCACGCCGCGCTCACCGACGACGGTCTGTGGGAGAAGCGGAAGCAGGATGCGGGCGATCGGGCCGAGGTGTCCGTCACCCGACGCGGCGACGGCGGCATCGAGGTGACCATGAGCGAGAACGTGGGCGCTCAGGTCCTCCCGGGCGTGGTGCAGAAGGTGGTGCGCGGCGGTCTGACCATCACGCGCAAGGACACCTGGGGCCCGCTGGAGAACGACCGCGCGGGCGGCACCCTCGAGGGCGGCTCGACCGGTCTGCCGTCGAAGGTCGCCGGCGTCTTCGTCCTGGCCCCGCACGGCGCGGGCACCCGCCTCACCCTGAACGGCACCGCCGAGGTGAAGGTGCCGCTGGTGGGCGGCAAGATCGAGGGCCTGATCGTGGACATGATCGGCAAGCTCGTGCACACCGAGTCCAAGCAGGCCCGCGAGTACCTGGCCCAGCAGAGCTAGCCGATCGCGCTCCGGATGTGGGCGTGCAGGTCGCGCAATCCGGAGCGATCGGTGGTCACCTCGAACACCCGCATGCCGTCCGCGTGCCCGGTGAGGGCCTTGGCCAGCTCGTCGGTGTCCACCCGGCGGTGCGGAACGCGGTAGGCCGCGCAGAGGGCCGCGAGGTCCATGCCGTGCGGCGTGCCGAACACGCGCTCGAACACCCCCGCGTACTGCGGATCACCCTGCTCGAGCAGTTCGAAGATGCCGCCGCCGTCGTCGTTGGCCACCACGATCGTCAGGTCGCGCGGGCGCGGTTCGCCCGGGCCGATGAGCATGCCCGACGCGTCGTGCAGGAACGTGAGATCGCCCATCAGAGCGATGGTGCGGCCCTCGTGGGCCAGCGCGGCGCCGACCGCCGTGGAGACGGTGCCGTCGATGCCGGCGACGCCGCGGTTGGAGATCACCCGCACGTCGTCGGCGGGGTAGCCCACCAGGGCCATGTCACGGACCGGATTCGACGCCCCGAGCAGCAGCAGGTCGCCCGGTCGTCGGGCCGAGGAGACGGTTCCCGCCACGTGGAGGCCGGTGACGGCGACGGCGTGGTCCAGCGTGGTCCGCACGGCCTCGTCGGCCGCCGCGGAGGCGTCGGCGCAACGGCGCAGCCAGGCCTCCGACGGCCCGCCGGTGACGACGGCGCGAGTACCCGTCGCGACGACGTTGCCGGAGACGTCGGGCCAGCGCGGACCGGTGGTGAGCGCGACGACGTCGACGTCCGGGTTCGCGAGAAGCGCGGACACCGGCCGGTGCAGCGTGGGCCGGCCGGTGATGACCGCCTGGCGCGGCGCGAGCGCCGGCAAGGCGAGCGGGTTGACGGCCGGGCCGTGCAGCGGCGCGGTGGGTTCGGCGACGGTCGGCAGGTGCGCCAGCTCGGGCCGGTACGCGGCGCCGTGGCCGGAGATCACCACGGTGTCCGGCGTGAGGTCGAGGTCGACGGGAACGTCCAGGGTGGCGTACTGCGTGGTGGTCCACGCGGCCCCGTCGGGGCGACCCGCCGGCGCCGGAGTGGTGTCGGAGAGATCGGGCACCAGGGGTTCGCGCAGCGGGATGTCGAAGTGCACGGGGCCGGCGTTGCCGGAGCGGGTGCCCCGCGCCGCCGCGAGCACCCGACACACGGCCGAGCGCCACTGGCTGTTGCGGTCCCCCTCCTCGGCCAGGCCGAGGCTGATGGTCGCCCGCACCTGCACGTCGAACAGGCCGAGTTGCTCGATGGTCTGGTTGGCGCCGGTGCCGAGCATCTCGTAGGGCCGGTTGGCGCTGAGCACGACCAGCGGGACGCGGGCGTAGTTCGCCTCGAGCACCGCGGGCCCGAGGTTGGCGACGGCGGTGCCCGACGTCATCACCACCGGTACCGGGCGTCCCGCGGAGATCGCGAGTCCGATGGCCAGGAACCCGGCGGTGCGCTCGTCGATCCGCAGGTGCAGTCGCACCCGCCCGGCGCGGTCGGCGGCTTCCAGTGCGAACGCCAGCGGCGCGTTGCGGGACCCGGGGCACAGGACGACGTCACGGACGCCGCCGCGGATCAACTCGTCGACGACGACGGTGGCCTGGGCAGTGGACGGGTTCACCGATCCAGGGTGACACATGACGGCAGGCCCACCGCCGGGAGAGCAGCGGTGCACACCACCGGGAGCGCAGCGGTGCACCGCCGCGCGAGTGGCACGATCGAGACCGTGCGCCGAACCTTCACCCCGCAGTCCGTGGACGAGACCACCTACTACAAGCTGCTGACCTCGACCGTCGTTCCTCGCCCGATCGCCTGGGTGTCGACGATCTCGGCGGACGGTGTGCCGAACCTCGCTCCGTACAGCTTCTTCACCGTGGCCAGTTCCGTTCCGCCGGTGGTGCAGTTCACCTCCATCGGCCGCAAGGACAGCCTCCGCAACATCGAGGCAACGGGCGAGTTCGTGATCAACCTCGCGACGGAGGCGTTGTTCGAGGAGGTCAACGCGACGTCGGCGAACTACGAGTCCTCGATCAGCGAGTTCTCCGCCGTGGGGCTCGCGGAGGAACCAAGCGAGACGGTGCGCCCGCCGCGGGTCGCGCAGTCGCCGGTCTCCATCGAGGCGACGCTGAACCGGGTGGTCGAGGTGGGCAACGCCTTCGTCGTGATGGGCGACGTCACCATGATCACGGTGCGGGAAGGCCACCTCGCCGACGACGGGCTGCCCGCGTTCGATGCGCTCGCTCCGCTGAGTCGACTGGGCCGCAACGAGTGGGGACTGCCGCCGGCGGTGCGGACCATCGATCGGCCGACGTCGCCGCGATGAGGTTCTCCCCGGCCGCCGCCGGGAGGTGGGTCGCACTCACCCTCGTCACGATTCTGCTGACCATCCTCGCCGAGCGCGTGGGTGTGCCGTCGGCCGCGCTGTTCGTCGGTCTCGCCGTGGCGACGGTGTTCGCCCTGGCAAAGGTCGGCCCCGCGAAGGTCCCGAGCCGGGCGAGCCAGGCCGCGCAGGCAGTGCTGGGGGTCGAGATCGGCACGCTGCTCGATCGGGACACCCTCGCTTCGCTGGGAACGGACTGGATTCCCGTGGTGCTCGTCTCGCTCGGCACCCTGCTGCTGTCCATCGGCGCCGGCGCGGCGCTCGGCCTGCACCGCGACCTGTCGGCGACGACGGGCGCGTTGGCTCTCGTCGCGGGTGGGGCGTCCGGCATGGTGGCCATCGCGCGTGACCTGGGCGGCGACGAACGGGTGGTCGCCGTCGTGCAGTACCTGCGAGTGCTGCTGGTGACGGCGTCGCTGCCGTTCGTCGCCACGGTGGTGTTCCACGCCGACACCGGCCGCGGCGTCGGTCCCGCGGACTCGGGGGCGCCGCTGTGGGTGGACGCCGTCTTCATCCTCGGGTGCCTGGCCGTCGGCGTGCCGCTGGCCCGGCTGATCCGCCTGCCCGCACCGGCGCTGCTCGGCCCGCTGATCGTGGCCACCGTGGCCGATCTGGCGGGCTGGACCGGCGGCGCGGAGGTGCCGACCCTGCTGCTCGCCGCCGTCTACGTCGTGATCGGCTGGCAGGCGGGCCTGCGCTTCACCGTCGAGTCGTTCCGCTCGATCGGTCGCATCCTGCCGTGGGCCACGCTGTTGATCGTCGCCATCGCCGTCGGGTGCGCGCTGCTCGGCCTGATCCTGGTGGCGACAACGTCCGTCACCCCGTACGAGGCGTACCTCGCCACCACCCCCGGCGGCATCTACGCCGTGCTCGCCCTCGCCGCCGCCAGCGACGTGAACGTGACGTTCGTCGTCGCCGCCCAGGTACTGCGGGTATTCCTGATGCTGCTCATCGTGCCGCTGTTCACGCGGCGGCGGCAGCGCGGCGACTGACGGGATCAGGCCCGGCCGGGGCGCGTCAGGCGTACTTCTGCACCAGCTCTCCCACGCGCGGAAGCGCCTCGGTGACGTGCTTCTTCGCCGACGGACGCAGGGACGAGTACGCCTTCTCGATCGTCTTCTTGCTGGTGCCCTCGATGCGCTCGTCGGTGACCGACAGCAGCGCGTCGGACACGGCGTCGCCGCGGCCGACGAGGTGGTCGCCGAACCGTCCGGCCGATCCGGCGGCGGTGTACTCCTGCCAGAACGGGTCCAGCTTCTCGACGAAGCTCGGCCACAGCTTGGCGACGGCGTCGTCGATCACGCCGGGGCTGACCTTCTTCACCGCGCCGTACCCGCCCTTGACGGCGAGGCCGGACGCACCCTTCTTGCCGGACACCTCGGCGTCGATCAGCGCGGCGACGTCGGCACGGACGGCGGGAGCGACGGACTCGTCGAGCAGGGTGGTCTGCAGGGAAGCCACGAGGAACCTTTCGGGTCGAGCGGGAGCGGCGGTTCTGCCGGTCGGCGGCGACCCTACAACAGCCGCAGGCACCGTTCCGCCCGGGCGATCCACCACCGTCGGCGGTCCTCGGGCGCGGCCAGTGACGCGAGTGCACCCGGGTCCGGAATCACCGTGTCGGCGCACAATCTGCCGTCGACCAGCTCGCGCGGGGGCGCCAGATCGGCGGTGAACAGGGCTCCGGTGCCCAGCCCGCACGCGGCGGTGGACTGCAGCGCGGCCGCCGCGGCGAGCCCCGCGCTCATGCCGACGGCGGTGTCGAGAGCGCTCGAGACGACCACCGGAACGCCGAACTCCGCCAGCTGGTCCGCGAGGGCCACCACCGCACGCATCCCCCCCAGCGGCGGCACCTTGACCACGGCGACGTCGGCCGCGCCGGCCCGGACGACGCGCAGGGGGTCGTCGGCCCGGCGGATCGACTCGTCGGCGGCGACGGCGACACCCGGCAGCCGACGCCGCACCTCGGCCAGGTCCTCGACGCTCGCGCAGGGCTGTTCGGCGTACTCGAGGTCGCCCGTTTCGGTGAGCGCACGCAGCGCCCGCTCGGCCTCGTCGACGGTCCAGCCGCCGTTGGCGTCCACCCGCACTGTGGGAACGAGGGCGCGGACCGCCTCGACGCGCGCGACGTCGTCGGCCAGGCTCTGTCCCGTCTCGGCGACCTTGACCTTGGCGGTGCGGGCGCCGGGGAAGCGGGCGAGGACGTCCGGGACGTCCGCCGCCGCAACGGCGGGCACGGTGGCGTTGACGTCGACCCACTCGCGGACGCGGTCCGGCGGACCGAGGGTGGCCGCCTCCAGACCGGCGGCGAGCCACAGGGCGGCCTCGGCGTCGTCGTACTCGGGGAAGGCGGCGAACTCGCCCCACCCGGCCGGCCCCTCGAACACCATCGCCTCCCGCGCGGTGATGCCGCGGAAGCGCGTGCGCATCGGCAGGGCGACGACGTGCGCAGACGCGAGCAGGTCGGCCGGAGTGCTCACGCCGAGCGACGCGCGGCTCGGCCGTGTCACGGCTGGCCGGGTAGCAACGACACCATGAGGGAATTGCACTCGGCGAGAACCTTCCCGTCGAGGTCGGTCAGTACCGCCTCGATGAACGTCTTGCGTCCCTCGACCTTCGTGACGTGCCCGCTCACCCGTAGCTGCTGATCCAGCGGCGTGACCGCGCGGTAGTCGATGTGCAGGAAGGCCGTGCGGCTGCGCGGGCGCCCGTAACCGTGCTGGATCAGACCGAACAAGTCGTCGAAGAGCAGCGGCAGGGTGCCGCCGTGCGCGGCCGCGTTCCCGCCGAGGTGATAGCGACGGAACACGCCGGTGGACTGCACGCCGTCGGGCCCGTACTTTTCGATGGTCCAGGGCATGAGCAGCAGACTCCCCCGGCCCGGCAGCTCGAGCGACCGGCCGGCCGGAGAGGCGCCCTCCGGCACCACGTAGGGCGCCATCGCGGCGGCGAGCTTCTCCGCCTGGTCCGCGGCGGCCGCCAACTGCTCCTCGGGGAGGTCGGTGGAGACGGCGAGGTCCTGGATGGTCCGGAGGGCCTCGACCAGGCGCCCGAAGTCGGCGGGCGGGTGCGCGGGCGTGAACCTCGGGAAGCCGCCGTGCGGCGTGTCGCTCATCGTCCGACGGTAACGCTGCGGTCCACCACGGGCGTCGTAGGGTTGGGGCGTGACCGAGACGAGCTCCCCGTTTCAGCCCGATCAGTGGACCGTCGTGCCCGGGTTCGAGGACCTGACCGACATCACCTACCACCGCCACGTCACCGACGGCACCGTGCGCATCGCGTTCGATCGCCCCGAGGTGCGCAACGCGTTCCGGCCCGGCACGGTGGACGAGCTCTACCGCACGCTCGATCACGCACGCATGACCTCCGACGTGGGCGCGGTCCTGCTCACCGGCAACGGACCCAGCCCCAAGGACGGCGGATGGGCCTTCTGCTCCGGCGGGGATCAGCGCATCCGCGGCCGGTCGGGGTACCAGTACGCGAGCGGTGAGACCGCGGAGACGGTCGACCGCGCTCGCGCCGGTCGCCTCCACATCCTCGAGGTACAGCGGCTGATCCGCACCATGCCGAAGGTGGTGCTGTGCCTCGTGAACGGCTGGGCAGCCGGCGGTGGTCACAGCCTGCACGTGGTGTGCGACCTGACGTTGGCCAGCCGCGAGCACGCTCGGTTCAAGCAGACCGACGCGGACGTGGGCAGTTTCGACGGCGGGTACGGCAGCGCCTACCTGGCGAAGATGGTGGGCCAGAAGTTCGCTCGCGAGATCTTCTTCCTCGGCGACACCTACAGCGCCGAGGACATGCACCGGATGGGCGCGGTGAACAAGGTGGTGGACCACGCCGATCTCGAGACGGTGGCGATCGAGTGGGCGCGCACCATCAACGGCAAATCGCCGCAGGCGCAACGCATGCTGAAGTACGCGTTCAATCTGCAGGACGACGGACTGGTCGGTCAGCAGCTGTTCGCCGGCGAGGCGACCCGGCTGGCGTACATGACCGACGAAGCGGTGGAGGGCCGGGACTCGTTCCTCGAGAAGCGCGATCCCGACTGGTCGCCCTACCCCTGGTACTTCTGACGCGATGGACGTCCTGGCGAGCCGCACGATCCTGCGCCCCCGCGACCCCGCCGTCACGACGGCGTTCTATCGAGACCGACTGCGCCTGGGCATCTTTCGCGAGTATCCCGGCGGAGTGGTGTTCTTCGCGGGGCAGGGGCTGATCGAGGTCGCGGGGCACGGTGAGCCGGACGGTGGATCCACCACCACGATCCTGCTCCAGGTCCGTGACGTCCACGCCGCGCGGACGGAGCTGGCGGACGCCGGGGTCGCGATCGTGCGTGAACCCCGGACCGAAGCGTGGGGCCTGATCGAGATGTGGATCGCCGATCCGGACGGCACCCGCATCGTGCTGGTCGAGGTTCCGCCGAACCACCCGCAGCGCAGGGACTCTCGTGGCGAGTGACCTCGAGGTCCTGCCCGTCCCGGGCGGACCCGGCGCCGCCGCTCTGCTCCCCCATCTCGCCCGCGTCCTGGACGGTGAGGCACCTCCGGCGCTGCCCGTGCCCGCCGACGATCCGCGCGAGATCGACCGTCTCACCGCCACACTGGCGCCCGGCAGCCCGATCGAACACGACGCCGTGCTGGTCCTCGCCACCTCCGGATCGACCGGCGTACCCAAGGGCGCCCTCCTCACCGCCGCCGCCCTGCGCGCGAGCGCCGCCGCGACGCACGACCGGCTCGGCGGCGTCGGGACGTGGCTGCTTGCTCTCCCCGCTCACCACGTCGCGGGCATGCAGGTGCTGCTGCGCTCGGTGGCCGCCGGGACCGAGCCGGTGGTGCTCGACGTCCGCGCCGGGTTCGACCCCGCCGCCCTGCCGGCCGCGGTCGCGGCGATGAGCGGCCCGCGTCGCTACACCTCGCTGGTGCCCACCCAGCTGGTCAAGGCGTTGGCGGACCCCGAGGCCACCGCGGCACTCGCCTCACTCGACGCCGTTCTCCTCGGCGGCGCCGCGACGCCGGCCCCGCTGCTGGCGCGGGCGACGGCGGCGTCCGTCCCGGTCGTGCGCACGTACGGGATGTCCGAGACCTGCGGCGGATGCGTCTACGACGGGCTCCCCCTCGACGGAGTGCGACTGCGCCTGGGTGACGACGGCCGCGTCTCGCTCGGCGGACCCACGCTGGCCGCGGGCTACCGCGGCATGCCCGACCACCCCGCCTTCGCCGAGCCGGGCTGGTTCCGGACCGACGACGTCGGGAGCATCGGCGAGGACGGGCGCCTGCGCATCCTCGGGCGGATCGACGACGCCATCTCCACGGCCGGGCTGACCGTCGTGCCGCGGGTGGTCGAGGACGTCGTGACGGCCGTGCCCGGCGTCGCGGAGTGCGTCGTGGTCGGGGTGCCCGACGAACGTCTCGGCGCCCGGGTGGCGGCGTTGGTGGTCCTCGACGCCGGGGCGACGGTGACCGATGACGCCATTCGCGAACACGTGGCGAGCGAGCTCGGCCGGGAGGCGGTGCCGCGCGTCGTCGTGCGGACGGCCGCACTACCGGTGCGGGGCCCCGGAAAGGTCGATCGTGCTGCGGCGTTGCGGCGGGTGACGGACGCGGCGCGGTGACGGCGGCGGTCGATCGGCGGTGTCGTCCGAACGGATGACAACGGGCGGAAACGATCCGCCACGGTCGACCGGGGTGTCGGCACCAATGGGTACAGTGCCATTTCACCCGTGTTACGGGGCGCCATTTCACCCGTGCCACGGGGCGCGATCGACCCGGGCCACGGGGCACGTTTTCGGAGGCGGTCGACATGACAGCAGCGCGCGAGTCGGGCGATTCCGCCGGGCATTCGGCGCCGGCCGCCGGGTGGATGGTGGTGGAAACCCTGTCTCGGACCGGGGACACCCGCGATGTCGCCGTCGTGGTCCGGGACGGGCTGCCGAAGGACTGGACCTCCCTGCAGCGGGCTCTGCGGCCGAAGCGCGTCGCCGACGCGGCCCGGATCCTCGTGGGACGGGTCGTCGCCGACGGCCGTGGACGCACCGAGACCGTCCCCGTACGCGACGGAGGTGTGGACCTGCGCCTGGTCCCGGTATGCGGGCCCAGCGGAGGGGTCCACGGGGTGCTGGTGCACGTCGGTCCCGCGGGCAGTGCGCCGTCGACACCGCCGCCGCGGGCCGCCGCCTACGAATGGTCGGCGGTCGACCGGGTCTTCCGGTTCACGCCCGTGATGAGCATGTTCCTCCGAGAGGCCGACCGCGGGCGCCTCATCGGCACGGCCCCGGGCCTGTTCGAGGCAATCGACGACGCCGAGTCCGGGATGTACCTGTTGACCGCGCTGATCGACGCGCGGGACGGCGATCGCTGGGACGGGACGGTCGCTGCACGGACGGACGCCGGGCCGCTGCCGCTGCGCAACATCGTGCGCACCGCGCGGGTCGAGGTCGACGGGGAGATCGACGTCGTCTCCCGCGGCCTGGCCGTGGAACTACGGCCGGACCAGCTCTCGAGCCAGGGGCCGTCCGTCGAGGCGTTGGCTCTGCGCTCGCTGACCCGGTCGAACCCGACGTCCATCGCGCTGGTGGACGTGACGGCGGTTCGGGTGGTGCGGTGGCTGACCGAGCCCGTCGAGGGCGTGCAGTGGAAGGGCGAGGCGGATCGCCGGGACACCCCGCACCCCGACGACGTGCAGCGGCTGGTCGACCAGTACCGCGTGATGGACAGCTGGGTCGACAACAGCACTTTGATTCCGGACGTCCGCCTACGACGCCGCGGCGGGGGCTGGGTGGTGGTCGACCTCCGGGCGACGCGCGTCCCCGGTCAGCGCTTCATTCTGGTGGAGTTCCAGCCGACCGGCTTCTCCGCCGAACCGGATCCGGTCCCGGTCACCGACCGCGGCTATCCCCGGCCCTTGTACTGAGCGCGGCGAAGCAGCGCTCGAGATCCTCGGTGACGGCCCAGACGGACGGCAGATCACCGTCGAGCAGCAGCGCGCGCTGGCGGACGGTGAGGGCGCGAATGGCACGGTCGATCTCGGCCGGCGGCATGGTGGCGACGACGTCGGCGACGGACGGCAGATTGCCCATGGTGAATCCTGATCGTGACGGCGAGAACGCGTGTCGGTGGACCCGACACCGGTCCCGCAGGGGGTGACGCCACGTTCACGGCCGACGGACACAGGCCGTGAGAAACCCTCCTCCGGAGAGCGCCCGTACATCGTAAGGGGTCACGTCCCCGGCCGACAACACCGACCGCACAGTCGCATTCGGTACGCGGCCGTACCCGGTCGGCACCGGGCGACCTCGGGCGATCTCGGCCACGGACGGTGAGGGATGATCTCCGCCATGGCGACAGCAACGCAGTGGATCGAGGGGGCGAGGCCGCGCACGCTGCCGAACGCGATCGCGCCCGTGGTGGTGGCAATAGGCGCTGCGGCCGCCATGGCCGACACGGGCGCTGCGGCCGCCATGGCCGACACGACAGTCACGTGGTGGAAGGCCCCCGTCGCCCTGCTGGTCTCCCTCGCCCTCATCGTCGGAGTGAACTACTCCAACGACTACTCGGACGGCATCCGCGGCACGGACGACGAGCGGGTCGGTCCCCTGCGGCTGGTGGGATCGGGCGCGGCGTCGCCCGGCTCGGTGCGCACGGCCGCGGTGGTGTGCTTCGCGATCGCCGCCGTCGCGGGTCTGGTGCTGGCGGTGACGACGGCGTGGTGGCTCGTGGTCGTCGGCGCCGTCTGCATCGCGGGCGCCTGGTTCTACACCGGGGGCACGAAGCCCTACGGCTACAGCGGATTCGGCGAGATCGCGGTGTTCGTGTTCTTCGGGCTCGTCGCGGTGTGCGGCACACAGTTCGTCCTGACCGACCGCGTCGATCTCACCGGCCTCGCGTGCGCGATCGCCGTCGGCTCCTTCTCCAGTGCCGTGCTGGTGGCCAACAACATTCGCGACATCCCTTCGGACACCGAATCCGGGAAGATCACCCTCGCCGTCCGTCTCGGCGATCCGCGCAGCCGGGGACTGCACGCCGCGCTGCTCGCGGTGCCGTTCGTGGTGAGCGTCGCGCTCGTCCTGCAGACCCCGTGGTCGCTGCTCGGACTCGTGGCGTTCCCGCTCGCGTGGAAGGCCAACGCCCCGGTGCGGGCGCGCGCCCACGGGTTGGCGTTGATCCCCGCTCTGCGGGACACCGGCCTGGCCATGCTGGTGTGGTCCGTCGCGACGGCGGTCGGCCTGATTCTCGGCTGACCCGCCGCACCCGACACGCCGACGCCGCCGCCCGACCCGCGGCCGTGATGCCACCATGGTGGACATGGTGTTGTTGCTCCGCCTCGTCGTCACCGCGTTCGCCGTGTGGCTCGCCGCCGCCTGGATCGACGGGATCGAGGTGACCAGTTCCGGGCACGGCGCGGGTTGGGACCTGGTGGTCCTGCTCGGCATCGCCGCGGTGTTCACCCTCGTCAACGCCGTCGTCAAGCCGGTGGTCCAGTTGCTCTCGCTGCCCCTGATCGTGCTGAGCCTGGGGTTGTTCCTGCTGGTGATCAACGCGCTGATGCTCATGCTGACCGCGGCCGTCACCGAGCTCACGGGGTACGGACTCACCGTCGCCGGGTTCGGCTCCGCGTTCTGGGGAGCGTTGCTGATCTCGATCGTCAACTGGGTGCTCGGCGGGGTGGTGCCGGACCGGCGCCGGTGATCCTGCGGTGCCGGCGGGGTGTTTCATGAAAGGATGAGCACCGCGAACCTCACCCGCTCCGAGACCGCCCACCGCGCCCGGGCCGTCACCGTCCGGTCCTACGACGTCGCACTGGATCTCGCCGGCGCGCGCACCGAGCCGGAGTTCGGCGTCGTCGCCACGATCGAACTCGCGGCGTCGTCACCCGAGACGTGGCTCGACTTCCTCGGCGCGGCCGTCGACCGCGTGGAGATCGACGGCCGCGAGGTCGCGGTCGAGTACGACGGTGCCCGCATCGCCCTGCGCGGGCTCACCGCCGCGAGCACCGTGCGCGTCCACGCACGCGGGTACTACAGCCGCACGGGCGAGGGTCTGCACCGGTTCGTCGATCCCGCGGACGGCGAGACCTACCTGTACACCCAGTACGAGCCGGCCGACGCGCGTCGGGTGTTCCCCTGCTTCGAGCAGCCGAACCTCAAGGCGCCGTTCACGTTCCGCGTCACCGCACCGGCCGAGTGGCTGGTCCTCTCGAACGAGCGCCTCGACCGGACGGACGGCGACACCCGGATCTTCGCACCGACGCAGCCGATCTCGACGTACATCACCGCCGTCGTCGCCGGGCCGTACCACCGCGTGGAGGGCCGGTCCGTCCAGCACGATCTGATCATCGACCTCGGAGTGCACTGCCGGAAGTCGTTGGCGCCCTTCCTCGACGCCGACGCGATCCTGGACGTGACGCGAGCGGGCCTGGACTTCTTCCACGACGTCTTCGACTACGAGTACCCCTTCGGCAAGTACGACCAGGTGTTCGTCCCCGAGTACAACCTCGGCGCGATGGAGAACCCGGGGTGCGTCACCTTCACCGA
Organism: Rhodococcus sp. PBTS 1; assembly: GCF_001620025.1. Lineage (NCBI taxonomy): Bacteria > Bacillati > Actinomycetota > Actinomycetes > Mycobacteriales > Nocardiaceae > Rhodococcus > Rhodococcus sp. PBTS 1. The sequence continues at coordinate 288,220 of NZ_CP015219.1, read as the reverse complement.
GTCCTACGTCTTCCGCAGCCCCGCCACCCGATCGCAGTACGCCCGCCGCGCCAACACGATCCTGCACGAGATGGCGCACATGTGGTTCGGCGATCTGGTGACCATGCAGTGGTGGGACGATCTGTGGCTCAAGGAATCGTTCGCCGACTACATGGGCTCGTACGCCTCCGTCGCCGCCACCGAGTTCACCGATGCGTGGGTCGCGTTCGCGCAGCGTCGCAAGGCCTGGGCGTACTCGCAGGACCAATTGCCGACGACGCACCCGATCGTCGCCGACATCGTCGACCTCGACGCGGCGAAGCTGAACTTCGACGGCATCACCTACGCCAAGGGCGCGAGCGTCCTCAAGCAGCTCGCCGCGTTCGTCGGGGAGGACGATTTCCTGGGCGGGGCCCGGCTGTACTTCCGTCGCCACGCCTACGGCAACACCACGCTGGCCGACCTGCTGGCCGCGCTGCAGGACAGCTCGCTGCGCGATCTCGGGCCGTGGGCGGACGCCTGGCTGCAGACCACCGGCCCGAGCACGCTGACGGTGGACCGCGCCCGCGGCGTGATCGTGCAGACGGACCCGCGTCCGCAGCGCCTCGACGTGGCCGTGCTGGCCCCGGACGCAGACGGCGAGTTGGTCGATCGCGCACCGCAGGAGGTGCACCTGGCCGGCGCCGAGACGCCCGTCGACCTCACCCGTGCCGTCGACGGCACCGTCGTCCTGCTCAACGACGGCGACCACACCTACGCCAAGGTGCGGCTCGACGACGCGTCGCTGGCCGTCGTCGAGACTTCGCTCGATCGGGTTCCCGACGACCTGCGCCGAAGCCTCATCTGGTCCGCGGTCTGGAACGCCACCCGCGACGCGGAGTACCCGGCGTCGCGCTTCGTCCGGCTGGCGCGCCGATTCGCGCCGAGCGAGCCGCACGAGGGCATCCTGGGGTCCGTGCTGGCGGACACCGCCGTGGCCGTGGAACGGTACGTCGCGGATCGCGACCGGGCGCGGACGGAGTGGGCGGACACGGCGTACGAGCAGATGCTCGCCGCGGAAGTGGGATCGGATCACCAGCTCGAGTGGTTGCGGGCGTGGTCGGCGGCGGTGGTCCACGTCGACCGGGCCGCCCGGGTGCGGGAGCTGCTGACCGGTCGGACGCGGATCGACGGCCTCGCACTCGACGCCGAGCAGCGGTGGGCTCTGTGGTTCGCCCTCGCCGCGCGAGGAGACGCCACGGAGGCGGAGCTCGACGAGGTGCTGAGCACCGACCGCACCGGAGCGGGCGAGGTGGCGCACACCGCCGCCGTGGCCGCGCTCCCGGGCAGCGCCGCGCGAGTGTGGACGGCGCTGACGGTTCAGTCGCCGAGCAACGAGAAGGTCGGCGCCCTGGTCCGCGGCTTCACCGCCGGTGAGCGCGCGCGCATCGAGGACTACGACGCGCGGTACTACGCGATGCTGGGCGACGTCTGGCGCGACCGCACCATCGAGATCGCGCGACGACTGGTGGTGGGACTGTTCCCGCAGGCCGACACCACCGACGACGCCGACCGCTGGCTGGCCGAGAACCCCGGGTCCCCCGCCGCGTTGCGACGGCAGGTGATCGAGCAGCGCGACCATCTCGCCCGGGCGCTGCGGGCGCGGGCGGCGGACGCGGAGTAGTTCGTGCGTGCGTGTCATGGATCGTGTCGGTGAGTCTCGCTACAATCGAACACATGAGCGATCGGGGGGTCGGCGTAGCCGGCGCGGCGCAAGGGGGGGTGTGCCGTGGCCCGTACGCGATCACGCCGCGGTGGGTCTGCCCGCCTCGTTCGAGCTCCCCGTCGTTGGGCACCTCGACGCTCTGGCCGACCTCAGCGCCGGAGCGGCGTACCTGGAATGGCGACGCTACCGCCATGCCGCTGCCCTGCACACCGACCTGGTGCTCGCCGAAGAAGACCGGGACGAGCGGGCGGTCGATGCGTACGCCCAGTGCGCCGCCCGCATCGCCACCGCTCTGTCGGTGTCGCAGTACGTCGCCGAACGACTCCTCGACAACGCTGTGGCCCTGCGCGACCGGCTGCCGCGGGTGTTCGGGACTGCCCCCGGTTCGGTTGACATCTGATCTGTGCGGATCGTTCCGCACGGTGGAAGGATGATCCTCGTGCCGAAAGCATTCACTCCGGAGTTCCGGGCCGATGTCGTCGCGGTCGCCCGTAAGGGCGAGGCGTCGATCCGTCAGGTCGCGCAGGACTTCGGAATCTCCGAGACCTGCCTGCATCGCTGGCTCAAGCTCGCCGACATCGCGGACGGCGTCCGCCCGGACGACAGCGCGTCGGCCACCGACGAGCTGAAAGAGGCCCGCAAACGGATCCGCTTGCTCGAGCAGGAAGCGGAGGTGATGCGCAGAGCGGTGGCCTACCTCTCGAAGGACATCAACCCAAAATGATGTACCCGCTGGTCCTCGACCTTGCCGCCGACAAAATTCCTGTCACGGTGACCTGCCGGGTGCTCGGATTCTCCACCCAAGCGTTCTACAAATGGCGCAAAGACCCCGTCTCGCAACGCGATTGGGACGATGCGCACCTGATCGACGCTGCCCGTGACATCCATGCCGACGACCCGGCGTTCGGGTACCGCTTCATCGCCGACGAACTTCCCGACCGCGGGATCACCGCTGGGGAGAACCGTGTGGCCCGGTTGTGCACCCAGGAGCGCATCTTCTCGGTGTTCTCCAGAAAGAGAGGACTGACCAGAAAGGCCGGCCCACCTGTCCACGACGACCTGGTGAACCGGGTGTTCGCCGCCGGTGCACCGAACACAGTCTGGCTCACCGACATCACCGAGCACCGCACTGCCGAAGGCAAGATCTACCTCTGCGCGGTCAAGGATCTGTTCTCCAATCGGATCGTCGGCTACTCGATCGATTCCCGCATGAAAGCTTCCTTGGCGGTCGCCGCGCTCGAGGATGCGGTGAACCGGCGGCAACCCACGGCCACCGTGGTGCACTCGGACAGGGGGAGTCAGTTCCGGTCCCGAAAGTTCGTCCATGCGTTGTCGCACAATGGGTTACAGGGTTCCATGGGCAGGGTAGGGGCGTGCGGGGACAACGCGGCGATGGAGTCGTTCTTCGCGTTGCTGCAGAAGAACGTCCTCGACCGCAGACGCTGGAACACCCGAGAGGAGCTCCGTCTGGCCATCGTCGTCTGGATCGAGAAGAGCTACCACCGCACACGCCGCCAGAGAGCACTCGGGCGGCTCACTCCGATCGAATTTGAGACAATCAATCAGGCCGCTTTCGCAGCCTGAAGAAGTTCGACCCCCGCGTCAACCAAATCGGGGGCAGTCCCTTCTCACGAAGCTCTCCTCCGCCGTCGGTGGCTCTGTTCGGCACCGACGAAGCGGGCGTGAGACGGTGGCGTGGTGGAAGCAAAGAACGGCTGGTTGCTTGTCGATGCGATCGAACCTCGGGCCTTGTCGGTGGTGATGGTCGGCGGCCGTGTGCGATCCGGTGTGGCGTGGCGCTCGGTGGTGACTAGGAACCACGATCAGATTCTCGGGGCCGTCCTGGGTTGCTGCCGTTCCAAAACAACGGTTCGAGAGGAGACCACGGCGTCACGGGCGGTCACGGCTGTGCCCGTGATCGAACCCACTGACGGTCGGGTTCATGGGGTTTGGGTCTGCACTCATCAGGGTGGGGAGCCCGAATCGGTACCCTCGCCGTCGTGGGCTTTTCTGTGGAATCTCGCGGAAGGCTTTGCGTACCGCGGCGACCCAGTCGGAATGGAGTCGAGCTGGGCTGAGTTGGGGGTGCCAGCGCGTCGACCGATAGCCGACAGCCTTCGTATGCTCGCAATGGGCGAGCACAACACCACAGTTCTTGCGGGTCTGGCTCGGAAAACCGGCGGCAACAGCGTCGACCGATACACCGTTGACGAGCACCGCCCCGGAGGTGACCGACGGGTGCATGTCGTCGCTCACTCGGTACACGAGACAGCAAGGTCTCACGCCGTGGGCGATGCTGGGGTGCATCTTGTTCGTGGCTTATCAATCGACATCGGGGTTGCGTCGGAGCCACCTCGTGGTCAAGTCCCGGCGCTCGGCGATCGCATTGCGGAAGCACTAACGCCACCGCGTCAATACCGCGCGATCTCGGATCCTGAGACGCTCAATCTGTTGTACTGGCATGGCCCGCCCGCTCCTCGCATTGCATGGATGGCGGACAACACTGCTGAGGTTCCGATCCTGCATCCGGACGACATGCCGACCGCATTGGACACCGCGAGCGCGCTTCGAGTCACCGGCCCCGGACGCACCGTTGACCTCACACTCCGCTTTCTCACCCTCGATGGCGGATACGAGCCCTTCGACCTGACGGCGTCCCTCATCGACCTCGATTCCGGTCACTCAGCCCTACTAGTCGTGCTGACTGTGAAGTAAACGGATCGCCAAGCAACATCATGCCGCATCCCAGACTGTTTGGTAGATTCTCCGGCCATACGCTTCGGTGTATCTGAAGGCCTCGATTCCTGGTACAAGTCGGGACGGTCTTCCTCCGACCCCCGCCGTGTGGGTCGATGAGCACGGCCCCGAGTCGGGCGTGCTGCTTACTTGACGACTTGGTCTTCGGACCTGTCCAGACCCAACCGAAACGTCGCCTCGGCGAGCCGAGGGACATGAGTACTGGAGTGAGCCATGCGCGTGAAGAGTGTTGTTGTGTCGTCTGGTCTGGCTGCCGCGATCACGCTGACGATGTTCGCAGTGCCTGCCACGGCGCAACCGAGTGAGGGCTCGGCCGCCACGCCGGGTGCAGTGGAGGATCAGCCCGTGGACCAGGATCGGGTCGAACAAATCGATGCCGAGAAGCTCGTGTTGTTCAACGACCGTCTCGCGGCGGTCGGCAACGAACAGATCCCGGCGGGGACAGTGGCTTTGGAGTACCGGACAGACGGTAGCGTGGTCGGTTACTTCGCCGATGGAACTACCTACGAGCGATCTGCTGCGGCGCTGGAGAACAATCCGATGCTCCGTGCCGGCATCGTGGACGAAATCAAGCGTGTCGTCGCTGCGTGTCTGGGGGTGTCGTTGACGGCAACGGGGTTCTGGGCAAGTATCGAGGCCGAGTTGACCAGTTGGGACCGCGCCGCGAAGTTCTTGGTTCGTAGGCTCGGAGTCCTGGGTGCGGTCAGCTGCGCAGGCGGAATCATCTGGGAGTACATCTGATGAACGAGTCCCTCACGAGGGCCGACAGGCGCGCAAAAGATTATTTCGGCGGCCCTGGCCTCGGTGCGCTCGCGCTCATCGTGGTTGCGGCAGTAGTCATTCCGGTGTCGGCCTCGGCGGCCGGGTGGTCGACGTTCTCAACTGCGGCGGTGTTGTACTCGGCAGCGATTGTCGCCGCCACGATCGCCGTCGCACTGCGCGACACCGTCTCGCGTGCGGTCAGGGTGGCCGCAGCAGGCACTGTCGCAGTACTGATCGTGTTCGTCGTCGGCTTCACGGGCATCTTCACCATGTCGGAGAACTTTCGATGGTCGGGACTCAGCGCCGTCACCGGCATGGTCCTCGGCTCCCTGGCTTTCGGTGCGCTGGTTCGTCGTAAGTGAGACCGGTCCCGGTAGCGAGTGCCGCAATGGCCTGCACCCGGAAGCGGCGGCGGCCGTCCTCTTCCGCGGCCAGTAGTCACAAACGGCGGCAGTCGTTGCGTCCTGCTGCGATGGTTACGACACTGGCGGAGGTTCGGCGACGGAGCATCCTCGTTCTCGGATGACGTTCGAACGGTTGCTCGTTCGAACTTGCCCCCTGGCTGCACAGCCTTGGGATGAGACTTCTGGGCCGCACCGACGGGTGCGGCCCAGAAGTCTCTCCAGGGGTCGAAGATATTAGGACTGACATCCGGGAGGGCGGGCCCAGTCGTCGCGACCGAACAACTCGACATGGAGTTCGATCTGAGCCAGCAGCACGTCGCCGTGGTACCGGCTCGGCACCCAAGTGGGATCGGTAGCTATACGAGCCCGGTGAGCTAACGAAGAACGACACAACTACTCGACCAGTTGCACGTTGTCGAGGTACTTGGAGTGCCCCGTGACGCTCGTCGAGACGTCGTGATCGTGGATGCGTGCGAAGTCGGTGCGGAAGCCCGCGTACCCGACCGCTGTCTGTCCGGCTTGGGCGGTCTTGTAGGCGAATTTGAGGACGCTGTCGTTCGAGGAGTGGTAATTGTGCACGGCTCCGGTGACGGCGTTGCTGAGAAGACGCCAGTCGCCCTTCGACCCGATTGCGGCGCCAAGCAGATGCACCGTGTCGATTTTTGGGTTTCCTTTCGCTGTGGCAAGGGTTTCCGCTGCAGTGGCGGCAACGCGGGCACCGAGGCTGTGCCCGACGAGCACGTAGCGCCTCGCATCTGTTCTCGCCAGCAGACCTGCCAGAGCCACACCCGTTCGATCTGCTCTGACACGCGCGGTGTGCCAGGGATTCTTGGCAAGGGCCGCGACGACGAGGGCAGGTGCGAGCGGTCCGAGCTTGTTCGCACCGGCTTTGGTGGCCTTGGCTGCAAGTCCTTTGATGCCGAGCGCGGCTACCGGCTGTCCCCCCGCCGCCTTCACCATCGCTGCTAAATCGCCAAGATCGTTGCTACCCCAATGAACTCGGTAGATCGGCGAATCAGGGTAGCGGAGTTCAACCAACTTTTTCCAAGCGGTGCGCGTATCCGTTCCTTCGGTGAGCAGGCCATTCGCGACGATAACCGGCACGCCGGCCCCCGACTTGACGAGCTCGATTCTGAACGACTTGTCCGCGCCGATGTACGCCGTAGTGACGGACCCGCCCAGCGCGCCACCGAGGGCTCCGCCGACAGCGGTGACGACGGCGGTCCCGCCCGCCATCCCTAGCCCACCAGCAGCGACCGAGCCGCCACCGAGCAGCGCTAAGCCGTAACTGCTCGCAGCGGCACCGGCGTAGCCGCCACTGCCTGCAATACCCAGACTGCCGATCGCTCCACCGATGGCCGGCGCAGCGAAAAATGCCCCTGTCGCGAGCGCTCCCGCCGTCAGCACCGACACTGTTGCCACCCGTGAACCCAAGGCGAGGTTGCGTCGCTCGAACTCCAAGAATTCGTGATAGTTCTCCAGAGCACCGAAGTTCGTTGACGCCTTCTCGAACCCAGGGATCTCGTGACGGTGTTCAGCGCAGTACCGCGGCACCAGCACCGCTCCGAAACCTCGTGTCGCCATGTTTGTGCATCCCGGACCTGCACAGCCCAAGGTCGGCGAACCGCACGCGTCGCATACATACGCAGGGATCGCGCCGAATCCTTGCGTCAGACGTCGGTGGTCGCTGCGAGTGAAACACGCCGAACACCACGAATGCACGGTCGTGGTGCTGAGTTTGTCGATGAGCTCGGCGATGCCGGCCGCGACCTGGCGGTGCGCCTTTGCCTGCTCCCGGTGACTGTGCCGTTCGGCGCCGTCCGAAAGCGTGCGATCGAGATGATCGTGTTTGGCAAACGCCCATGCGTTGTGGACCAACGCAGGGTTCGTGCCCAGCGCGTCGTCACCAAGGACGCGAGGTTCCAGGTCGCCGAGCGCACCGTTACAACGCATTGTCAGCCCCTCCGGGCTGCGAACCTCGCACTCGAACTCACGGTCGCTGAGCGAACGAAACACGACTTCGGCAGAGCGTGCCACTGCGCGCCTTCCTGATCGTGGTCAACGTCCGAGTCAATCTACAGGTGCGCCAGATCGCTGGCGGCAGCGTTGATCCACCGACCGTTACAGACACAACTCGCAACTGACACGACGGGATCTGACACACCCGATCGTTGTCGGGGACTCTCCGAGTCTGCCTGGGTTGCCTGCAACGCCGACCGCCGGTGTTAGCTCCCTGGGGTTCGCTGAGATTTGCCACCGCGAACGACGCCGCTCACGCTCGTTCCTCTCTGGCACGGGTGAGGGTGGCGTACATCGCGGATCGGCTCAGTCCGGAGATCTCCATCAGTTGCGCGGTGCTGTACTCCCCCGTCTCGTAGTCAGCCAGCAGCCGCCGACGTTGCAGCGCCGACAGTTTCGGGGTGCGGCCCAGCATCCGTCCTTCCGGAAGCTGGGGTCGTGGTCGACAGCGCGGGTGCGGGATCTGTGCGATCAGATGGTGTACCGCCGCGACCCCGACGCCGTCCGCGAACGGCGGGACGAAGCCATGAAGGGGCGGTGCTTCTTCACCGAAGCCGGACTCGACGGCATGGCGACCGTGGGGGCGACGATGTCCGCCGAACGCGCCGCCATCGTCGCCCGCGTCGTCGAATGCCTCGCCGCGCAGGTGTGCCGACACGACAGCCGCACCAAAACAGCGCGGGCATCGGACGCGCTGTTCGCACTCGTCGAGCACGCCCCGTTCGGCTGCGACTGCGCCCGCCCCGAGTGCACGTTCACCGTGGTCGATGCGGACGAGGTCGCGGCGAACGCAGCACGCATCGTCATCCACGTGGTCACCGACACCACCACCCTCACCGGCTCCGTCCCCGCCGATGCGAACGACACCGCCGAGGCTGCAGCAGACCCGGCCGCGCACGCACGGACTCAGGGCGCCGACACGACCGTGGCTGCGGCAGACCAGGCCGTCGCCGAGGTCGCACTCGATGAGGTCGCGGTCGACGTCGCTGCAGCCGAGGAGAGTGCGGCCGAAGCCGTTGCGGCGGAGTCGGTCTCGACCGACGAGGTCCCGGCCGAGGACGCTTCTGTCGACGCCGTTGCGGTCGAGGCTGCCGAAGCGGCTGCGGCGGAGCCCGAGCTGGTGGACGGTGTCGGCTACATCGCCGGGCTCGGCATCGTCTCCGGAGCCCACATCCGCGACCTCGCCGCCGATCCCGCCGCGATCATCCGCCCGCTCGGCGACGGCACCGACACCCCCTCCCGGCCACCCAACCGGCCGACCCCTACCGACCCTCAGCGGCGCTGGACACCTATCATCCGCGCCCGAGACCAGTACTGCACCTGGCCCGGCTGCACCCGACCAGCGTGGGACGGCGACCTCGACCACATCACCGAATACGACCACGCCCATCCCGAGCGGGGCGGACAAACCAGCGCGACCGGCCTCGGCGCGAAATGCCGGTTCCACCACCTGCTGAAAACGTTCGGGGACTTCGTCGACGACCAGTACCCCGACCCCGACAACCCCGGCCGCATCATCCGCACGGTCACCATCCCCGAAGGACGCACCGTCCTCGGCCCCGCCTACACCGGCCACGACACCCACCCCGGCCTGGACATGATCGTCTTCGGCGACCCACCCGGTGCCGGGAAGAAGACGCCACCGACACCGCGCACCTCGACACCGGGTGAACCCGAACCCACCCGACCCGCCCCACGCACCGAACAGAAACACGCCCGCCGACGCCAGGAACGCAACCGCAACCGACTCCGCAACGCCCTGAACGGCATCGCCCCACCCGAAGCCGAGGCCACACCACCGCCGTTCTGACAGGCGCAGGACGCCGAGGCGAGCGGTGGCGATCAGCCCTGCTCGCCCCGGAGCCGGGCGTGGAGATCGGCGCGGGCGCGGCGGCGGTCGTCGTCGACGGCGGCGATGTCGAGGTTCACCTTGCGGCGGAGGTTCTTGAAAAGGACCAACGAGAGCGGGAACGCGACGACGAGCGCGAACACGAGCGCCACGATGAGCGGGAAGTCGACACCGACCAGGGCGGCCACGCCGAGGATCACGGCCGTCACCACCGCGACGAGTCCGAGCCGGGCGACGGTGTACAGGGCCAGGTCACGGGCCAGGCGGCCCTTCGGCGATCCCGCGGCGGGGGGTGACGATTCGGGCTGTTCGGGCGCGGTCATGGACCCCAGATTACCGGTCGCGCACCGTGCCCGAGTGATCCGATTTGTCCATTACCTCCCCTTTACCAACACGAGAACAGTCGAGTACCCGGGGGTTCCGGTGCCACCATGGCGTCGACACCACGGGCACTTCACGCCCGCGGCCCGCGACGCACGAAGGAGCGACCACGATGAGCGCACCGGCCTACTTCCCCACCCAGGAGAACCTGCTGACCCCCGGCCAGGTGGCGGCGCTCTTCCATGTCGACCCCAAGACGGTCACCCGGTGGGCGCACGCCGGCCGCCTCGGCTCGCTGCGCACCCCGGGTGGGCACCGCCGCTTCCGCGAGTCCGAGGTCATGAACCTGCTGACCTCGCTCACCACCGAGGCGCACGCCTGACTCTCACCTCCTCCGCTGGGTGAATGCTCGGGCTGGGAATTCTCAGGATCTCGAGAGGTTCACGCGGATGCCACCCGGCCGTCACGCGACTACCCTCGGTCGTGGAGGTGCGTGATGATCTACGTGGTGGCTTTGATCGGGCTCGTGGTCGTGGCCGTGCTCCTGTGGAAATCGTTCGGCCCCGAGACGGCCGCACCCAGAGGACGCGTGACCGGACCGGACGACGATCCGGAATTCCTCTGGCGCATGGGGCGTGACGCCGCCCGAGAGCGTCGGCGTTCCATCGATCGCCCGGAGGCCGGCACCGACCGCCCCGACACCGACTGACCCCACCGGTCGGCGCCGTCGAGCGCCGTCCGACGCCGTCGCTCAGTGCGTGATCGCGGGAAAGCCCGCGGCCACCGCGGCGGCCGTCTCGAGTAGCGCGACGCGCGTCGCCGGAGCCAGAACGTCGAGATCGACGACCGATCCCTCCGCGAGGTGTGTGTCGAAGGGCAGCACTCGCACGGCGCGGCACCGCTGGCCGAAGTGGTCGACGATGCTCGACACGTCCACCGTCTTGCTCCCCGGCCGTGCCATGTCCACCACCGTGACGGCCTGTTCCACCAGTGGCCCGTAGCCGTGCGCGTCCAACCAGTCGAGCGTCGCCGACGCGGACCGCGCACCGTCCACCGACCCCGACGCCACCAGCACGATCGAGTCCGCGTGGTGCAGAACGCCGCGCATCGCGCTGTGCAGGAGTCCGGTCCCGCAGTCCGTCACCACGATGTTGTAGAAGCGCTCCAGGACGCTCAGCACGCTCTCGTAGTCCCGCGCGTCGAAGGCTTCCGACAGTGTCGGGTCGGTCGACGACGCCAGCACCTCGAGGCGGTGGGAATTCTGCGACGTGAACGCGCGGACCCCGCTGTAGGTCTCGATGGAGTGGGTGTACTGCAGCAGGTCCCGCACGGTCCGGTCGGTCTCGACGGGAACCCGCGTGGACAACGTTCCGCTGTCGGGATTCGCGTCGACCGCGATCACCCGATCACCCCGTACCGACGCGAAAGTGGATCCCAGCGCCGCCGCCACCGTCGTCTTGCCGACGCCCCCCTTGAGGGACAGCACCGCCACCCGGTGACACCCGCGCAGCGTGCTGTTCACCTGCCGCTCCAGAGCCAGCCGGCGTTGCTCGCGCGCGCTGTTGCCGACGTTGACGCGTCCGCCCGTGGCGTCGTACACCGTCCGGCGCCAGCCGGCGGTCGGTGGCGGTGCGACGGGTCGCAGCAACCGCGACGTCGTCAGTTCGTGGGACAGTCCCGTGGGTCCGTCGGTCACTCGGTTCCTCCCCGCCCGCCCCGGTCCGCTCCACCCCCGCGGGAGTCCGGGTCGGTTCGTCAGTTCAGGCCGGCGTAGGAGTGCAGGCCCGACACCACCATGTTGATGATGAACAGATTGAACAGCATCGCCACGAAACCGGCCACGTTGATCCACGCGGCACGGGTGTTGCGCCACCCGGACGTCGCCCGAGCATGCAGGTACGCGGCGTAGACCACCCACGCGATGAAGGACACCGTCTCCTTGGGGTCCCAGCCCCAGAAGCGTCCCCAGGCCGCCTCGGCCCAGATCGCGCCGAGGATCACGCCGGCGCCGAACAACGGGAACCCGATGATGGTGGTCTTGTAGGCGAGACGGTCGAGCGTCTGCGCCGCGGGGAGACGACGGGCGAACCGCGCCAGTGCGCCGCCGGACGCGGCGGTGTCGTCGGATCCGGTCCCGGCGACACGCATCTTCAGCAGAAACAGCAGGGACGCCACACCGGCGACGAGGAAGATGCCGCTGCCCACGGAGACGATGGTGACGTGGATCGGCAGCCAGTACGAGCGCAGCGCCGGCACCACGGGCGCCGCGTCCGCGTAGAGCACCGTCGCGGCGAGGAACATCAGGATCATCACGGGGACGACGACGAACACCTGAGTGTGACGTTGTCCGCGCAGCGCGACCAACCCGGTGACGACGGCGGCGGCGCACGCCATGGTGACGAACTCGTACATGTTGCCCAGCGGGAACCGGTCGGTCGCCAGTCCGCGCAGGACGATGGACGCGACCGTCAGGAGCAACCCCAGCACGACGAGGGCGTGGCCCATGCCGCCGTACTTTTCGGACTTCGGGCGCGACGGGGTCGGCTCGATGCGGCCGGGTACGTTCGCCGCGATGCGGCCGGGTACGTTCGCGGCCGGCCTTCCGGAATCACCCGCCGCGACCAGCTCGCGCTTGCGGTCGTCGGCGGCGACGGTGCGGGTGGCGAACTGCGCCACCAGGAACACCGAGGCCAGGACGAACACTCCGAACGCGGACCGGAACGACCAGTCGCTGAACTGAGCCAGCGTGTCGTCGATCGGCATGACTACTCCTTCGTCGCGGTGTGCGGGGGCGCCGAGTCGGCGCTCAGCAGACGGTCGGCGAGGCGGTCGAACTCGTCGCCCCACCCGGCCTGATCGGTGCGTGCCAATCCGCCCAGCTCTACTACGGTACGTCGTGGATCGTCCGCCGGGTAGACGCGCACCCAGATCCGACGACGCTTGATCACCAGGGACACCACCAGACCGGCCATCATGGTCAGCGCCGTCACCAGCACCCAGGTCTGCGCCGGGTCGTGGCTGACCTGAAGATTGACGAACTCCTCGGCACCGTCGAAGCGCACCTGCGTGCCGTCGGCCAGGGTGGTCGACTCGCCCGGCGTGAGGTTCACCCGGTCCTGCTTGACCAGCCGCCCCTGCTCGACCAGCACCTGGCTGAGCGAGAACAACGACTGCGGGTTGCCGGTGTCGAGTCCGGTGTCGCCCTTGTAGATGTCGACGGCCACGGCCGGGTCGTTCGGCGCGGGGAAGCTGGACGAGAGCAGCGTGCCGTGGAACGACGCCGTCGGGGCGAACAGGCCCTCGATGGCGATCTGGTTCTTCCGTCGTTCGGTGCTGTCGGGGTAGAGCCCGCCGGGTGGATCGAATCGGTGGACGCCGGAGGACAGGAACGTGGTGCCGTCGGTCGGCTCCCACTGGACGGTCTCGGTGCGCGTCTCGCCGTTCGGGAACGTCACGGTGAATGTCGGGGCGTAGCCGTGGCCCTGCAGGTAGACGCGGTCACCGGCGACGCGCAGCGGGTGGTTGACCTGCAGGACGTCGTCCCGCCAGGTGTCGGTGACCAGGTCCGCGCCGGACTGGTACTCGATGTTCGAGGTGAACTGCTCGGCCTGCCCGTTGGGGAGATAGTCGGCACGGAAGTCCTTCACCCGCACGCACAGTGGGGTGAGTCCGGTGCCGTCGATCAGGTTACCGGCGCGGAACGAGTCGAACTGTGCGGGCGAGGTGGTGCAGATGCCCGGCCCGTCGTTGGCGATGACGACGACGTTGCCCTCGTAGCTGAACAGCTTGCCCGCGGCGATCGCCACCAGCAGGCCCACCAACGACAGGTGGAAGACCAGGTTGCCCGCCTCGCGCAGGTACCCCTTCTCCGTCGACAGGGTGAGCGCCCCCGTCGATTCTTCGCGCCGCGCCGTACGCCACCCGCGCATCCGCTCGGCGACGGAATCGAGCACCTCCGCGGGCGCGCCGTCGACCTCCGCCCTGCGATGGTGCGGGAGACGCGCGAGGTTGCGCGGCGTGGCGACGGGTGGGGTGCGCAGCGCCCGTGCGTGCTCGACGCAGCGCGGCAGGATGCAGCCGACGAGGGAGACGAACAGCAGAACGTAGACGGCCGTGAACCAGAAGCTGCCGAACACGTCGAACAGTTCGACCCGGTCCATCAGCGGGCCGAGGGTCGGTCGGTCGGCGATGTACTCGTCGACCTTGCCGGCGTTGAGACTGCGCTGCGGCAACAGTGCGCCGGGGATCGCGGCCAGCGCGAGGAGGAACAGGAGCACCAGCGCGGTGCGCATGGACGTCAACCCGCGCCAGGCGTTGCGGACCGCGGCCAGAGCCCGGCCGCCGACGGACTGCCGCGGCGGGCGCGGCTCGGCCGCCGGCCGGGACTCGATGTCTGTACTCATCTCACTTCTCGACTGTCTTCATCGTGTGCAACGTGCAGGGTGCGATCAGATGGGCAGGGTCGTGCCGGTCACGACGCCGTCGCGAATCCAGCTGACGAACACGTCCCACGCGCCCGTCACCAGGGCCACGCCGACCGCCACCAGCGTCACACCGCCGACGATCTGGACCGTGCGGGCATGGCGGCGCAGCCACCCCACCCCGCGCAGGGCGCTGACGGAGCCGAAGGCGAGGATCACGAACGGCAATCCCAGACCCAGGCAGTACGCCACGATGAGCACGACGCCGCGCGCGGCCGTGGATCCCTCGGTCCCGGCGGTCAGGGAGATGACACCGGCGAGCGTCGGCCCCAGGCAGGGCGTCCATCCCAAGGCGAACACCCCGCCGAGCAGCGGTGCGCCGGCGATGCTGCCGATGCGGCGCGGCTCGAGTCGCGTGTCCCGCTGCAGAGCGGGGATCAGGCCGAGGAACACCAGGCCCATGGCGATGGTGACGACACCGCCGATGCGTTGCAGCAGTTCGCGATTGACCGCGAGCGCCGAGATCAGCCCGAACACCGACGCCGTGGCCAGGACGAACACCACGGTGAATCCCAGGACGAACAGACCCGCCGCCCCGGCCACCCGTGCGCGGCTGCGGACCGCCGTCGTCGTCGACCGCGCTTCCGAGGCGGTCACCGCGGGGGCGTCCGCACCGACGATGCCGGCGAGATAGGACAGGTAGCCCGGCACCAGCGGGACGACGCAGGGCGAGGCGAACGAGACCAGCCCGGCGAGCACGCACGCCCCCAGCGCGAGCAGCAGCGGCCCCGAGGCCGCGGCGGACTGGAACGCCTCACCCATGTCGGTCACCCATGCGTGTCACTCGCTACCGTCGGCCGGTTCCGCGGCGATGCGCTCCACGACGGGCTGCAGGTCGCTCGCGAGCAGTTCCGTCAGGAAGATCGCGGCAACGCGGTGCTCCCGGTCGAGAACGATCGTGGTGGGAACGACGGTGGTGGGGTAGTTCGCGCCGAGCGCGAGGAGGCTGCGAAAGCTGGGGTCGTAGATCGACGGGTACCCGACGCCGTTGTCGACGACGAAGTCCTGCGCCTTGTCCTTCTGCAGGTCACGGACGTTGATGCCGAGGAACTGCACGCCCTGCTCGCGAGTGGCCTCGTAGACCTGCTCGAGGTCGCCTGCCTCCCCGCGGCACGGCCCGCACCACTGACCCCAGATGTTGATCACGACGACCTGGTCGGGGAAGTCGGAGAGGGCGGTGGTCTTCCCCTCCTCCATGAGGTCCGGACCCTTCAGGTCCCCGACGGTGCCCCGGTCGGCCGGCGGGTCGTAGAAGATCGAGGTCTGCCCGCCCGGCGAGACGAACTCGAAGGTGCCGCCCTGCGCCACGGCGTCGGAGCCGGTGGCGCAGCCGGTGGCACCCACCGCGATCACCGCGGCCGCGAGCACCGGCGCGAGTGCGCGGAGCGGTCTCATGCGCCGGTCTGCCGAGGATCGGACCCGCCCGCCGGCTCCGAGTAGACGATGTCGACCAGGGTGTCGCCCTCGTAGATCAGCGACGTCAGCGAGGCCAGTCCGCACTGACGGTGGCGCGGGTCGTGCCACAGGCGGTCGCCCTGGAGGAAGCGACGCAGCGCCCACACCGGCAGCTGGTGGCTCACGCACACAGCCTCGTGCCCGACGGCGGCGACGCGGGCCGCGTTCACCGCGGCCAGCATCCGGTGCGCGATCTGCAGGTACGGCTCGCCCCACGACGGGGTGAACGGGTCCCGCAGCTTCCACCAGTGCCGCGGGCGGCGCAGGGCGCCGTCGCCCACCGCCACTTTGAGTCCTTCGAACTCGTTGCCGGCCTCGATCAGGTTCTCGTCGGTCTCGATGGCCAGTCCGAACGCCGACGCGAGGGGCGCGGCGGTCTCCTGCGCGCGTTGCAGGGGCGATGCGACGACGTGGGTGACGTCGTGACCGGCGAGGGCGTCCGCGACCTTGCGGGCCTGGGCCTGCCCGTTCTCCGACAGCCGGAAGTTCGGCAGACGGCCGTAGAGGATCCCGCCGGGGTTGTGGACCTCGCCGTGTCGCAGCACGTGGACGATGGTCCGCGTGTCGGCGTGCGGGTGCCTTCCGGCGGTGTCCGAGACCGCGTTGCTCGACGAGGCAGGGGTGGTCGAATCGGTCACGATGTCGGCTCCGTAGCGTGGGCCGCCGCTCGCGCGGCGTGCGGGGCGGCGTCGGCGATGATGTCGAACGCGCGGTCGTCGAGGGCGGCCGAGACGAACCACGCCTCGAACGCGCTCGGCGGCGGGTACACCCCGCGCGCGAGCAGCGCATGGAAGAAGGCCGGGAACCGCCAGGTCTGCGCGGCCTTGGCACCCGCGTAGTCGGTCACCTCGTCCTCGGTGAAGAAGACGCTGACCATGTTGGCGGCGTACTGCACGCGGTGCGGCACACCCTCCGCGGTGAGCGCGTCCCCGAGAATCGTGCCGAGGCGCGTGGCGTTGGCGTCGAGGGCGGCGTAGACACCGGCGTCGGCGTGCCGCAGCGTCGTCAGGCCCGCGGCGACGGCCACGGGGTTCCCCGACAGCGTGCCCGCCTGGTAGACCGGGCCGGCCGGCGCGAGGTGACTCATGACGTCGGCTCGCCCGCCGAACGCGGCGGCGGGCAGCCCGCCGCTCATCACCTTGCCGAACGTGTACAGGTCACCGGCGACGCCGTCGACGCCGAACCATCCCGACGCGCTGACGCGGAAGCCGGTCATCACCTCGTCGACGATCAACAGCGCGCCGTCGGCGGACGTCACACGCTTCAACCCCTCGTTGAAACCCGGCTGCGGGGCGATGGCGCCCATGTTGCCCGCGGCGGCCTCGGTGATGACGCAGGCGATCTCGCCGGGGTACTCGGCGAAGACGCGCTCGACGGCGTCGAGGTCGTTGTAGGGGACGACGATCGTGTCGGCGGCCTGCGCCCCGGTCACGCCCGGCGTGGTCGGCAGGCCGAGCGTCGCGACGCCCGATCCGGCGTCGGCGAGCAACGCGTCGACGTGGCCGTGGTAGCACCCGGCGAACTTCACGATCCTGGTGCGGCCGGTGAATCCCCGCGCCAACCGGACCGCGCTCATGGTCGCCTCTGTGCCCGAATTCACCAGACGAACCTCGTCCACGGGGTCGACGCGCCGCACGATCTCCTCGGCCAGCTCGATCTCGCCGAGGGTCGGCGCGCCGAACGACAGGCCCGTCGACGCCGCCTTCTGCACCGCCTCGACGACGGCGGGGTGCGCGTGTCCGAGGATCATCGGACCCCAGGAGGAGATGAGGTCGACGTACTCGGTGCCGTCGGCGTCGCGGAGGGTGTATCCGCTGGCCTCGGCCATGAACCGGGGGGTCCCGCCGACCGAGTGGAAGGCTCGGACGGGCGAGTTGACGCCACCCGGGATCACGGCGGACGCGCGCGTGAAGAGTGCGGCGGATCGGGCGGTGGACTGGTCGCTGTCGGGTCCGCTCGAAATGCTCACGTCCTCCAGTGTTTCACAAGGAACGGAGTGCTCCCCCGGCCGAACGAGCGGTCTACTCACTCGAGTAGTAGTTGCATCCAGGTCAGATCGAGCCACCGGCCGAACTTGACCCCCACCTGCGGCATCACCCCTACGACCTCGAAGTCGAACTTCTCGTGCAGGGCGATCGAGGTGGTGTTGGTCGACTCGATCCCCGCGACCATCGCATGCAGTCCGCCGGCGCGGGCGCGGGCGATCAACTCGCCCATCAGCGCGGTCGCCACCCCCCGGCGCAGGAAGCCGTCGGCGACGTAGACCGAGTTCTCCACGGTGAGCCGATAGCCCGATTTCGGGCGGTACTGCCCGTAGGAGGCGTACCCGGCGACGCGGCCGTCGATCTCCGCGGTGAGCACCGCCATGCCCGCGTCGCGACGTCCGGCGAGCCACGCCTCGCGCTCGGTGAGGTCGACGGCGTCCTCGTCCCAGATGGCCGTCGTCTCGGCGATGGCGGCGTTGTGGACCAGCAGGATCTCGGGCAGATCGGCCCGCACGGTGTCACGAATCAGCACCGGTCGAAGGCTAGTGGGCCGAGTCACTCGCCGGGCGCCCCGGTTTTGGTTACCGTCGAGTATGACCACCACCGAATCCGCCGACACACTGGCAACGCACCTGCGTAGGACCCTCGACGGCCGCTGGCGCGACGTGCGCGAGCAGACGCGTGAGCAGCTCTCCCGACACGAGTTCGCGCCGCACTACACGCCCAACACCGCGATCGCCCGCACCAAGGCGACCGAGCAGCTGCGCATCCTCGCCGCGGCGGGTGCGGCGGAGTCCGGATTCGCGAAGTCGGTCGGCGGCACCGGTGACATCGGCGCCGCGGTGACCATGATCGAGATGCTCGCGATGTCCGACCTGTCGCTGATGGTCAAGGCGGGCGTGCAGTGGGGCCTGTTCGGCGGTGCCATCGAGAACCTCGGGACGCAGCGTCACCACGACGAGTTCATCAAGCCGTTGATCGACCTCGAGACGTTCGGCTGCTTCGCGATGACCGAGACGGGCCACGGCAGCGACGTCCAGTCCATCGGCACCACCGCGACGTACGACCGGGACACGCAGGAATTCGTGATCCACACCCCCGACAAGTCCTGTCGCAAGGACTACATCGGCGGCGCGGCCGAGGCCGCGAAGTACGCCGCCGTGTTCGCGCAGCTGATCACCGCCGGCCCCGGGGAGGAGCCGGAGAGCAAGGGCGTGCACTGCTTCGTGGTGCAGATCCGCGACGAGAACTTCGGCGAGGACCTGCCCGGCGTCACCACCTTCGACATCGGCTACAAGGGCGGTCTGCCCGGAGTCGACAACGGGCGCATCATGTTCGACCAGGTCCGCATCCCGCGGACGGCGATGCTGAACAGGATCGCCGATGTGGCCGAGGACGGCACCTACTCCTCCGAGATCGAGAACCCCAACCGGCGGTTCTTCACGATGCTCGGCACCCTCATCCGAGGACGCATCACGGTCGGCGGTTCGGCGGGTGCCGCCGCTCGGGTCGCCCTCACCATCGCCACGCAGTACGCGTTGCAGCGCAAGCAGTTCAGCGCGCCGGGCACCGACGAGGAAGTCACGATCATGGACTATCTCGTGCACCAGCGGCGCCTGCTGCCGCTGATCGCGAAGTCCTACGCCCTGCAGTTCGCCCAGAACGAGCTGGTGTCGAAGATGCACGACATCCAGAGCGCCGAGGATCCCGATGCCGACGAGCAGCGCGAACTGGAAGGCCGCGCCGCCGGCCTCAAGGCCGCCAACACCTGGCACGCCACCCGCGCGATCCAGGAATCGCGCGAGGCCTGCGGCGGCGCCGGCTACCTCGCCGAGAACCGCCTCATCGCGCTCAAGGCCGATTCCGACGTATTCACCACGTTCGAGGGCGACAACGTGGTGTTGACCCAGCTCGTCGCCAAGGAACTGCTCACCGCGTACGCCCACGAGGTGCGGTCCTTCGGTGCCGCCGACTGGATGCGCTTCGCCGCCGAGACGGTCGGCGACGTGGTCAAGAAGCGCACCGCGGCCGCGCCGATCATCCAGACCCTCGTCGACAGCCGACAGGACAACGAGGAGGAGGGCTCGCTGTTCAACCGCGGCACCCAGATCTCGATGTTCGAGGACCGCGAGGAGTACCTCATCTCCACCGCGGCCCGACGGCTCAACGGACTGTCCAAGAAGATGAGCCAGTTCGACGCGTTCAACATGGTGCAGGACCACATCCTGCACGCGGCCACCGCGCACATCGACCGCGTGATCCTCGAGGCCTTCGTCGCCGGCATCGACAACTGCGAGGACGACGACACCAAGGAACTCCTGGGCCAGGTGTGCGACCTCTACGCCCTGTCCGTGCTCGACGCGGACAAGGCCTGGTTCATCGAGCACCGGTACATCTCCACCGAACGCTCGAAGGCCATCACCCGCGGCATCAACGAGCGGTGCCGCACCCTGCGCCCGCACGCGCAGACGCTGATCGACGGCTTCGGCATCCCGGAGAACCTGCTCGGCGCCGCCATGCTCGCCGACGACGAGCCGGGTGAGGTGAAGGAGTCCGTCAGGACCTGATCGTCAGGAGCGCACCAGACGCGCAATGGCGTCAGCTTCTGACCAGACGCGCGATCGCGTCGCTCGCTTCCTTGACCTTCGCCTCCGCCTCGGGCCCACCCTCGCGGGCCGCGTCCACGACGCAGCCCGCGAGGTGGGCGTCGAGAAGCTTGAGCGACACCGACTGCAGAGCCTTGGTCACCGCCGAGACCTGGGTGAGGACGTCGATGCAGTAGCGGTCGTCCGCCACCATCCGCGAGATGCCGGCCACCTGGCCCTCGATGCGGCGCAGTCGCTTGAGGAGATCGTCCTGATCGAAGCTGCTCATACCCCCACAGTACCCCCTGGGGGTATCAGGGGCGGGGTGACGAGGACGCGCGGCGTCGCAGCCGCAGCAGCAGATGCACGCCCACCGCCGCGGCGACGACCGCGCCGGCCACCCACGGGCCGGACAGCTGCGTGAGGGTCCACTCGAACGTCGTCGATCCACCCGCGTCGGCGGGCAGGCGGACCGTCTCCGTGGTGGGAGTGGAGGTCACCCCGCGCTGCCACAGCAGGACGGCGGCGATGAACGCGACCACGACGCCCACGGCACGCACGGCCGCACTGCCTCCACGGCGCGTCACGGCCGCACCACGCTGGCCAGGTGCTCCCGCAGCGCCTCGTCGTCCTTCGCCCACGCCTGGACCAGGCCCTGCCCCCGCAGCCGCAACCCCACGGCCGTCCGCCCCCGCGGCACCCCGCTGAGCTCGCCCAGCACCCGCGCGCTCTGCCACTTCTCGAGGGTGTTGCCGTTCGCGATGTAGTCGGGCTCGGGGAACACCTCCGCGATGTCCGCGACGGCGACGTTCTCGGTGCCCTGCGTCAGCTCGTCGGGGGTGAGGACGACGGTCACGTGCCGACGGGCGGCGACGATCTGGATCGCCGTGAACCCCATGAGCACGACGGCGATGACCGCGAGAGCGACCCAGTGCACCACGGGGCCCGTGGTCAGCTCGACGATCAGGGCGACGAGGCAGAAGACCGGTCCCCAGGCCAGCGCACGCCACCGGGCTCCCCACTCCACGAACAGGGCGTTCTCGGGCGCGGTCACGGCGCGGTCCCCTCGTCCGCGGAGGGCGCGAACCACGCGGCAGCGCCCGGCCGGTAGACGAGCAGGGACGCGACGAGGAACGTCAGCGCGCCGACGGTGGCCAGCAGCGGGACGACGGCGAAGCCGATGAGCACCGACCCGAGCAGGAACAGCGCCGCGAGCGCGGACAGGACCATCAGAGCGCGGCGGAATCGCACGTCGCCGCGACGGCATGTGGGCCCGGCGAGGAAACCGACCGCGGCTCCGATCACCACGAACAACACCCCGACGGTACGCAGGACCGTCACCAGGCCGTCGGCGTCGGACGCGGCGCCGCCGCCGTCGACGATCTGCTCACGCAGCGTCGTGACCGGGAAGGTGAGGGACAGGAGGCCGAGCAGCAGCACCGCGACGGCTCCCACGATCCACGCGACGAGCGCGACGGTCACGAGAGTGGGGCGGCCGGTCGGGGCGGCGGTGGCGTCGGCGGGATCGGTCACGCCCACCATCCTGCCGAACGGCGGCTCACCCCAGAACGGCAGGCAGGAACACGACGGCGGCCATGAGCACGCCCGTCACCACGATGACCAGCAGCAGCCACAGTTCCCGGCGCCCGCTCCGACAGGGCACGGTGTGCATGCGGTCGGTGTGCAGCAGGTTCGCGCGGTCGGGATTCGTCCGCTCGGTGCTCCCGGTGTTCGCGGTCAACGTGGTTCCTCCCCCGGCTCGCGCTCGTGTGACACCTGTCACGGTACACCGGGCAGAGCCCGGGGCAAAACCGGCGTCGACCCAGGTCAGGGGACGATCCGGCCGGAATCAGGCGGCCGAGAATCCGCTTGCCACCACGAGGATCACCACCACCACGGCGGACGACAGCAGGAGCAACGCGAAGATCTCCGCGGCCCACCGACGCCGTTCTCCGGGTTCCCGTCCGTACTCGAGTTGCGCCATTGCTACCTCCGCCGATACCGGGCCCGACCCGAAATCAGCGTAACGCCACTGGTGTAACTCGTGTCACACCCGTCGCAGGCGTGTCGCCTACCCGCGGCGGCGGACGAAGAATTCCGTCGACTCGCGACGGTGCATGAGATAGACCGCTCCCGCGGCCGCCACGGCCTGCAGGATGCCGAGAATCGTGGTCACGACGGCGACCGTTCCGGACACCCCGCCGAGACCGAACAGGGACGGCAGCGTCGTCACCACGACCACCACGCCGATACCGGTCAGCACCGCCCGCGCCCACAGCTTGCCGGCCCGCATCTTCCGCACCGTCAGCCAGACCAGCGCGGTGATCGCGGCGGCGAACAGCAGCGCGAAGCCCATGGCCACGGTGAGGACGGTGTCCGCGGTCTCCGGCGGCAGGGCGAGGGACGGGTCCTGTGCGGTGAGGTCGGTCATGAGCGCGTCGAGGAACGCGGCGCGGTCGGACCAGAGGGACCACAACCCGACGAGCATCGACGCGACACCGAGCCCGATCACCGCGATCCACAGGTGCCGCGCGGTCTCGATGTCGACGGGCGCGGCCTCCTCGGCGGCCGGACGACCGGGCCCGCCGGGAACGGGCGGCATCGCACCGGGCGGGTCGCCCTCCGGATGCCGGGGCGGGCCGCCCTCCTGATGCGGGTGCGGCACGCCCTCCGGATGCCGATGCGGCATGCTCTCCGGGTGCCAGCTCGGCGGACCGAAGCGGGGGTCGTCGGTCATCGCGCCAGCCGTTCCGCCACCTCGGTGGCCCAGTAGGTGAGGACGACGTCGGCCCCCGCGCGGCGGATGCCCAGGATCGACTCGTCGATGGCGGCCTCGCGGTCGATCCAGCCCCGCTCGGCGGCGGCGGTGATCATCGCGTACTCACCGGAGATCTGGTACGCCGCCACGGGAACCGGCGACGCGTCCGCGACCTCGCGCAGCACGTCGAGGTAGCTCATGGCGGGCTTGACCATGACCATGTCGGCGCCCTCGGCGATGTCGAGGTCCAACTCGCGGAGCGACTCCCGGCGGTTGGCGGCGTCCTGCTGGTAGGTGCGTCGATCCCCGCGGAGCGTGGACCCGACGGCCTCGCGGAACGGTCCGTAGAACGCGGACGCGTACTTCGCGGTGTAGGCCAGCTGGCTCACGTCGGCGAACCCGGCGGTGTCCAGACCCTGCCGGATCGCGCCGATCTGCCCGTCCATCATTCCGCTCGGCCCCAGCATGTGAGCGCCCGATTCGGCCTGCGCCACCGCCATGTCGACGTACCGCACCAACGTCGCGTCGTTGTCGACGCTGCCGTCGGCGGCGAGAACGCCGCAGTGGCCGTGGTCGGTGAACTCGTCGAGGCAGGTGTCCGCCATGACGACCGTGTCGTCCCCGAATTCGTCTCGCAGACGCCGCAGTCCGCGGTTGAGGATGCCGTCGGGGTCGGAGGCCTGCGTGCCCTCGCCGTCCTTGTCCTCGGGCTTCGGCACGCCGAAGAGCATCAGGCCGCCGACGCCCGCTCGCACCGCCCGCTCGCCGGCCGCGGCCAGCGAGTCCAGCGTGTGCTGGTGGACACCGGGCATCGACGAGATCTCGCGCGGCGCGTCGATGCCGTCGGCGACGAACATCGGCAGCACCAGATGCCGTGGCTCGAGCGAGGTCTCGGCCACGAGCCGCCGCACCGCGGGGGTGCGGCGGAGGCGACGGGGACGATCCACCGGAAACATCGGGTCAGCGCCGCCGCGACTTCTTGCGCGGGGGAGGCAGCGCACCCTCGGCACGCAGCCGCGCCGCGTGCTCGGCCAGCGCCTCGACCAGCGGACCGATCTGCGCCGTCTCCGGCTGGACGTCGACGCGCAGACCGAACTCGACGGCCGTCTCGGCGGTCTTCGGTCCGATGCAGGCGACCAGCGTGCGGGCGTGCGGCTTGCCGGCGATGCCGACGAGATTCCGCACGGTGGAGCTCGAGGTGAAGCACACCGCGTCGAACCCGCCGGTCTTGATCATCTCGCGCGTCTCCGCGGCGGGCGGTGCCGCACGAACGGTGCGGTAGGCGGTGACGTCGTCGATCTCCCATCCGCGCTCGCGCAGACCCTCCGCCAGCGTCTCCGTGGCGATGTCCGCACGCGGCAACAGCACTCGGTTGACCGGATCGAACACCTCGTCGTACGGCGGGAAGTCCTCGAGCAGCCCCAGCGAGCTCTGCTCACCGGAGGGCACCAGCTCGGGGTTGATGCCGAACGAGCGCACCTTGTCCGCCGTGGCCTCGCCGACGCAGGCGATCTTCACACCCGAGAACGCACGGGCGTCGAGACCGAACTCGGCGAACTTCTCCCACACCGCACGCACCGCGTTGGTGGAGGTGAACACCACCCACTGGTAACGACCGTCGACCAGGCCCTTGACCGACCGCTCCATCTGCGCCGGACTGCGCGGCGGCTCGACGGCGATGGTGGGCACCTCGATCGGGATGGCGCCGTGGGTGACCAGACGGTCGCTCATCTCCGCGGCCTGATCCTTGGTCCGCGGGACCAGCACCGTCCAGCCGTACAGTGCGCGAGACTCCCACCAGGACATCTTGTTCCGCTGCGAGACCACCTTCCCGACGGTCACCACCAGCGATCCGACCAGGTCCGACCCGGCGTCGTTCAGGGTGGCCAGCGTCGCCTCGACGGTGCGCTGCTGACGCGTGGTGCCGCGCACGGTGATCGCCACCGGGGTCTGCGGCGCGAGGCCGTGTTCGACCAGCGCGCTGGCGGTCTCGGCCAGGTGACCGGCGGTGGCGTGCAGCACCAGCGGGCCCGGCGCGGCGGCCAGCGAAGCCCAGTTGACGTCGCCGCGCACGTCGGCCTCGGTGTGCTCGGAGCCCAGGGCCATCCCGGCGTAGCTCGGGACGGCGGAGCCGGCGGGCAGGCCGGGCACGACCTCGAACTGCACCGACGTCCGGGCCACGGCGGTGACCTCCGCGATCACCGAGTCGGTGGTCAGCGGATCACCGGAGACCAGGCGCACCACGTCGTGGCCGTTCTTCGCTTCGGCCACCAGGGTTTTCGCGACCTCGGCCGGCTCGCCGAGAGCCGGGCGGACGTCCACCCCGGTGTCCCCGTTCTCGTCGGCCGGACGGCGCACGGCCGACCCCACCGAGGCGACGACGCCCTGATCGACGTCGGGATCGGTGAACGCCAGCTCGGCGACGGCGAGCGCCTCGCGGGCCCGCACGGTCAGCAGCGCCGGGTCGCCGGGGCCGGATCCCACGAACAGGATCCGACCCGGGGTGTTCTTGCGGACTCGGCTCATCGTTGGTTCTCCAGTGCGTTGTTGCGGTAGCTGATCCGGATTTCGGTGGCGGGACCCCGTTTCGGGATCAACCGCGCGGTGGCGATCGTGTCGTGGGAGTCGCGGGTCCCGGAGGACCCACGTCCGGCGCGGCGGCGCGGTCCGTGACCGGCCGCGAGACGCAGGGCGCGAGGCTCAGGCATCGCCACTCCCGGTGGTGGTGCTCGACGCCGTCGGCGACGACGCGGGCTCGGTGACCTCGACGAGGTCACGGGCCCCGAGATCCAACAACTCTCGGGCCACGGACCGGCCCAGGCTCTCGGCGTCCGCCACGGACCCGACGGCCGACGCGCGCACCACGTCCGACCCGTCGACGGCTGCCGCGCAACCGCGGACGGACAGTTCCTCGATCACCCGGCCGTCGTCGTCGAGCGAGTCGACCACCTCGGCGATCGCACCCACCGGCGCGGTGCAGCCGGCCTCCAGTTCGGCGAGCAGCGCCCGCTCCGCGGTCACGGTGGCGCGCGCGGCGACGTCGTCGAGCTCGGCCAGCACGGCGGCGAGATCGGTGTCGTCGCTGCGACATTCGACCGCCAGGGCCCCCTGGGCGGGGGCGGGCAGGAACTGCGCGGGCTCGAGTGCTTCGGTGACCACGTCCAGCCGATCGATGCGCGCGAGTCCGGCGCGGGCGACGACGACGGCGTCGAGATCGCCGGAGGTGACCTTGCCGATGCGGGTGTCGAGATTGCCCCGCAGCGGTCGGACGTCGAGACCCAGTCCGAGAGCACGCAATTGCGCGATCCGACGCGGCGCGGACGTACCGACGGTGGCGCCCGGCGGCAGTGCGCCCAGCACGAGGCCGTCCCGAGCGACGAGGGCGTCGCGCGGGTCCTCGCGCTGCGGGATCGCGGCCACGGTGAAGCGCGGGTCCTGCGCCGTCGGCAGATCCTTGTACGAGTGGACGGCGACGTCGATCGTGTTGTCCGCCAGCGCTTCTCGCAGCGCGGCGGTGAAGACGCCGACACCGATCTGCTGGACCGGCGCGGCCGACTTGTCGCCCGCGGTGGCCACGATCACCAGCTCGGTCTCGACTCCGGCCGCGGTGATGGCCGCGCGCACGGTCTCGGCCTGGGTGGTCGCCAGCAGACTGCCGCGCGTGCCGACGCGGATCACGCGCTTGTCCAGGGCGGCGGTCATTCCGTCACCTCGCGAGAGACGGTGAAGTCGTCGGCCAGTGCGGCACCGGGGTTCTCGGTGTCGACGGCAGCGACCTCCATCGGCGACGCCACGGCCTGGACGGTGGACGGCGAGAGTTCGAACAGCTCGCGCAGCGCCTCGGCGTAGGAGTCCCCGCCGGGCGTGGTGGCGAGCTGCTTGACCCGCACCGTGGGTGCGTGGAGCAGTTTGTCGACGACGCGTCGCACGGTGCGCGCCACCTCGTCGCGCTGGGGGTCGGCCAGGCCGGGGAGGCGGGAATCGAGACGCATCAGCTCCGCCTCGACCACCTCGGCCGCGCGCTGGCGCAGGGCGGTCACGGTGGGGGTGACCTCGGCGAGACGCTGACCCGACAGGTAGGCGGCGAGCTCGCGGGCGACGATGTCGCGGGCGGCCCGCTCGTCGGACGCCGCGGCGCCCGCGGCCGGATCGTGCTGGAGCGTGGCCATGTCGAGCACCGTCACCCCGGGCAGGCCGGCGACGGCGGGCTCGACGTCCCGCGGCAGACCGAGATCGCAGACGACCAGGGGCCGGTCGGCGGTGTCGCGGCGCGCGAGAGCGCGGTGTACGTCGGCGATGGTGACCACGGCACCCACCGCGCCGGTACAGGTGACGAGGACGTCGGCGTCGGCGACGGCGTCGGCCAGGTCGTCCAGCGTGACGGCGGCGGCCTCGACACCCGCCTCGGCGGCCGTCTCCGCGAGCCGTGCTCCGCGCGAGGCGGTGCGGTTGACCACGGTCACGGCCCCGATGCCGCCGCGGACCAGGTGCGCGACGGACAGACCGCCCATCGCGCCCGCGCCGAGCACCACGGCGCGGCGACCGGCGAGCGATCCGAGGACGTCGGCGGCCCGCTCGAGCGCGACGGAGACCACCGAGGCGCCGGCCTTGTCGATGCCGGTCTCCGAGTGGACCTTCTTGCCCACGCGCAGTGCCTGCTGGGCCAGTTCGTGCAGGGTGCGGCCCGACGCCTGCTGTGCGTCCGACGCCGCGTAGGCGGCCCGGATCTGACCGAGAATCTGCTGCTCGCCGACCACCATCGAGTCCAGACCACCGGCGACGGCGAAGAGGTGCTCGGCCGCGGCCTCGCTGTACCGCACGTAGGCGTGCTTGGTGAGCTCCGCGAGGTCCATGCCGGAGTGCTCCGACAGGAGGGCGCCGAGATCGGTCAGGGCGCCGTGGAAGGCGTCGACCACCGCGTAGACCTCCACGCGGTTGCAGGTCGAGACGATCATGACCTCGGAGACGTGCGAAGACGCCATGATCCGATCGGTGAGCTTCGGGCGGTCGGTGTCGCCGACGGCGACACGTTCGAGCACCGACACGGGAGCGCTGCGATGCGAGATCCCGAGGAGAAGAACACTCACGGAGGAATCACCGATCCGTTCTGCTGTGCGCCCCGACCGGAACACGGCCGGGATCGACTGGAGTGGCTGTGACGGTCGCGGCGTCCCGGCAGGTCGATCGGACCGGTCGAGGGCGCTGGGCCTTGTGGGCGTTGGCGAACGAGAGGATCTGCAACTCGACGGCGAGGTCGACCCGCCGCAGATCGACATGCGGCGGCGTGACCGGATCGATCGACGCGAACGAGAGAATGCAGTCGATGCCGGCGTCGACGAGCGCGTCGACGGCGGACTGGGCGGCCGCATCGGGGGTGGCGACGACGCCGACGGTCGCACCGAGCTCGGCGGCCGCGGACACGAGGTCGCGGGCGTGCCGCACCGTCAGATCGCGGTACCCGTCCGTCGCGGTTCCGACCGACACGGTGGTGCCCACCACGTCGGGGGCGACGTCGAAGAGCCCGACCAGGGTGAAGCCGCGGCGAGCGAAGCCCTCGTATCCGATCAGGGCGGACCCGAGATTTCCGAGCCCGACCAGCACCACCCGGTGCCCGCGGTCGAGACCCAGCGCCAGTTCGATGCGGGCTCGCAGGCGCGCGACGTCGTAGCCGACACCCCGGACACCCATGGGTCCGAGGAAGGAGAGGTCCTTGCGCAGCGTCGCGGATCCGACGCCCGACGCGACGGCGAGATCCTCGCTCGACACCACCAGGACCCGGCGCTCGGCGACCGCAGCGAGGACCCGGAGATAGTCGGCCAGACGGGTGACCGTAGCCTTGGGGATCGACGGAGTCGCTGGGGGCGATTCAGCCTTGGGGATCGACGGAGTCGCTGGGGGCGATTCAGCCTTGGGGATCGACGGAGCCGCGGGAGCAGCGGACGTGTCGTGCTGCTGACGGCGGACACCGCTCGCGGTGGTCCGCGCGGTCTCGTCGCCGGGGTTCCGGCGGTCAGCGGTCACGTCGATGACTCCTCGCACGGTGTTCGCGCAGGCCGGTGGGCACGAGCGATCCCCGTGGTCACCGCTCGCGCCGGGAGGTCACCGACCCCTTGACTCGATGTCCACGGTAACCGCTTGTGAACGTATGAACAAAGTCGCCGACGCGTGTGCTAGGGTGCCGCCCCCTCCGACACGCTTCCGCGACCGGATGGCGCCGTTCGGGACGGGTCAGCCCGCGGCGTCGGCCCCCAGATCGCGGCGCAACCGGGCCACGTCGACGTCCCAGTAGCTGTGCTCGCGGCCGTCGAGCAGCACCACCGGAAGCCGGTCTCCGTACTCCGCCCGCAGGTCAGGGTCCCGATCCGCTGCCTCGTCGACGTCGACGGAGTCCAACGCGACGTCCAGTTCCGCACAGAGCGGACGCAGAACCGCCATCGCCCCGTCGCACGCGCCGCAGCCCGCGCGTGTCAGCAATGTCACCGTGTGTCGACCGACCGTCATGGGCCCATTCTCTCGTGACGGGGTACGCCGCGACTAGGCTGGTCGCGTCGTGCGGCGGCGACGGCGTGAGTCGCTGCCGCGACGGTGTCGACGAGTCGCGCGGCCGCGACGGCGTCGACGAGTCGCTACCGCGACGGCGTCGACGAGTCGCTGCCGCGACGGACGAGACCAGGGGGAGGTGCGCATGGCCGATCAGGACGAGCCCGAGATTCTCGACGACTCCCGCGATCGTCGCCGGGTCGACCCGGCCGGCGCGCGCGATCGGATGGCCCGCCGCATCCGCAATCCCTTCGGTCCGACGGCCGCGCAGATCCGCGCCACCCTCGCCGGAGAGGCGAGCGCGGACGCCGCCATCGCACTGCAGGCCGAGGCGAAGGACGCCGCCGCGGCCCGGGATGCCGCCGACGGCGACGACGACCGTCCGAGCCCCGTCCCCCGCGACCTGACCGCGGCGGCGTTCTTCGACGTCGACAACACGATGGTGCAGGGCGCGTCGATCATCCACTTCGCCCGCGGCCTCGCGGCGCGCAAGTACATCACCACCAAGGACATCACCCAGTTCGCCTGGCAGCAGGTGAAGTTCCGCGTCAGCGGCAAGGAGAACCTCGGCGACGTCGACACCGGCCGTGCCAAGGCGCTGTCCTTCGTCGAGGGCCGCTCGACCGCGGAGATCGTGCGGCTCGGCGAGGAGATCTACGACGAGATCATCGCCGACCGCATCTGGGCCGGTACGCGGGCGCTCGCCCAGATGCATCTCGACGCGGGTCAGCAGGTGTGGCTCGTGACGGCGACTCCGGTGGAACTCGCGTCGATCATCGCGTCCAGGCTCGGGTTCACCGGTGCCCTCGGCACCGTCGCCGAGAGCGAGAACGGCGTGTTCACCGGCCGTCTGGTCGGAGACATCCTGCACGGCCGCGGCAAGGCGCACGCCGTCCGCACGCTCGCCGTCCGGGAGGGCCTCGATCTGCGGCGGTGCACCGCGTACTCCGATTCGTACAACGACGTCCCGATGCTCTCGCTGGTCGGCACGGCCGTCGCCGTCAATCCCGACGCCGACCTGCGCGAGCTGGCGAAGAACCGCGGCTGGGAGGTTCGGGACTTCCGCACCGGACGCAAGGCCGCCAAGATCGGCGTGCCGACCGCGCTCGCGCTGGGTGCCGTCGGCGGCGGCGTCGCGGCGGTGCTGGGTCGCAAGCAATCGTGACGCGCGTGCTGCCGTGACGCGCGCCGTCGTCGTCGGCGCCGGGGTGGGCGGGCTCGCCGCCGCCGCCCGCCTGTCCCACGGCGGGTACGACGTCACCGTGCTCGAGCAGTCGGCCGACCTCGGCGGCAAGCTCGGAATCGTCCGCCGGGACGGCTTCGTCTTCGACACCGGGCCGTCGCTGGTCACCATGCCGCACGTCCTGCGGGCCGTGTTCGACGACACCGGCGGCCCCGCCGACCTGCCGCTCGAGCGACTGCCCGTCGCGTGCCGCTACCGGTTCCCCGACGGCACGGTGCTGACCATGCCCGGCCACGCGGAGCGGATCCCCGACGCTCTCGACGCCGCCCTGGGGGCGGGCGCGGGAGAGCAGTGGAGTGCGTTCTCCGCACGGGCCGAACGGATTTGGGACGCCACCCACGCCGCATTCCTCGAGTCGTCCATCGGCCCGCGCGAGCTGATCACCCTCGGACGCCGGGTCGGGGACGTGCGCACCATCGCGCCGTGGTCGAGTCTGCGTGGCCTCGGCGCGCGGTACCTGACGGACCCGCGACTGCGCATGATGCTGGACCGCTACGCCACGTACACCGGCTCGGATCCGCGGCGTGCGCCCGCCGCGCTGGCCACCGTGCCCCACGTCGAACAGCGGTGGGGGTCCTGGCACGTGCCGGGTGGGCTGCACCGGATCGCGGAGGCGTTGGCGGACCGAGCCCGACTGTGCGGCACGGACATTCGGACGTCGGTAACGGTCACCGGCATCGCCACCGAGGGAGGGCGGGTCCGCGGGGTCCACACCACCGCCGGCACCGTCGACGCCGACGTGGTGATCGCGAACGCGGACGCCGAGCAGGTGTACCGCGACCTGCTGCCTCCGTCCCGACGCACCGCTCTCACCCGACGGCGGATCGGGGCCACCACGCCCAGCCTGTCCGGCTTCGTGGTGCTGCTCGCCCTGCGTGGCCGCGATCCGGACACCCCGCACCACCGCATCCTGTTTCCCGAGCACTACGACGACGAGTTCGACGCTGTCTTCGGAACCCGTTCGCGCGCAGCGCATCCCGCCGCGGACCCCACCGTCTACGTCAGCGCGCCGAACGATCCGGCGCTGCGTCCGAACGAGGACTCCGAGGCGTGGTTCGTCCTGGTGAACGCGGCTCGTCACGGCCGCGGCTCGCGCGCGCTGGTGGATTGGGACGCACCCGGTCTCGCGGAGACCTACGCCGACCGCATCCTGTCGATCATGGCCGCCCGCGGCGTCGACGTCCGCGACCGCGTACTGTGGCGGCAGATCCTCTCACCCGCCGATCTGGAGCGCCGCACCATGACGCCCGGCGGGTCGATCTACGGCACGTCGTCGAACGGTGCGCTGGCGGCATTCCTACGCCCCGCCAACCGATCTCCCGTGGACGGGCTGTTCCTCGTGGGCGGCTCGTCCCATCCGGGCGGCGGTCTGCCGTTGGTGACCCTCTCGGCCGAGATCGTGGACCGGATGGTGCGGGCGCGCTAGTTCGTCCGGTCGGCGAAGCCGGCGGGCAGGTCGCCCGGGGCGGTGTCGATCACGGTCTCGTCGTTCTCGCCGACGTGCTCGAACACCGTGACGTGCGCGAACTCCGGCACCACGTAGATCGGGTAGGTGGGGCCGGCGTCGCGGTAACGACGCATCTCGTCGAGGTGGTCGTTCTGGTACAGGACGGTCTTGTCCCCGTCGAGCTCGATCCAGTGCGGGAAGAAGATCGTGCCGTGCAGCACTCGCTGCTCGGGCACCACGGTGACGACGACGTTCGTGCCGGTGGGCTCGGTCCAGGAGATCTTGAAGACGCCGGGTGCCAGGGCGACCAGGTCGACGTCCTGGTCCTTCACCCAGCGACCTCCGACGTGACCGGAGTGGATCCGGTAATCGATGGTGGTCGCGTTCTTGACGTACATCTCGTACTGCCAGCCGTTGGCGTACGTGTAGATCATCCGGTGGCCGACCAGACCGGAGAGGTCCTGCGGCGGAACGGGATCGGAGACCGACGTCGGCCTCATCCCAGGAACACCCCGCGCCGACGGGTCAGCAGGCGGTAGAGCGTCTGCTGGATGGTCTCGCGGACGTGGTCGGTGACCTCGAAGAGCTCCATCGGATCGTCCGCCGCGGCGGGCGAGAACTGGTCCGTGCGAATGGGTTCGCCGAACTCGATGTACCACTTCGACGGCAGCGGGATCAGGCCCAGCGGACCGAAGTGCGGGAACAGCGGGGTCACCGGGAAGTACGGCAGACCCAGCACGCGCGCCAGCGTGGTCAGATCGCCGATCTTCGGATAGATCTCCTCCGAGCCGACGATCGAGCACGGGATGATCGGGGTCTGGGTCCGCAGCGCGGCCGAGACGAACCCGCCGCGTCCGAACCGCTGCAGCTTGTACCGCTCGCTGAACGGCTTGCCGATCCCCTTGAAGCCCTCCGGGAACACCGCGACCACCTCGCCGCCGCGCAGCAACCGCTCGGCGTCGGGCTGGCAGGCCAGGGTGTGTCCGGCACGGCGCGCGACCGTGCCCACCAGCGGCGTCTCGAAGGCCAGATCGGCGGCGAGCATGCGAAGCGCACGCTTCTGCGGGTGGTGGTCGCGCATGGCGACGGACGCCATCAGACCGTCGATGGGGATGACGCCCGCGTGGTTGGAGACCACCAGGGCGCCGCCCGTCGCGGGGACGTTCTCGATCCCGCGGACCTCGACGCGGAACCACTTGTCGAACAACGGTCGCAGCGCGGGCAGCCACACGTTGTCGGCGAAGTGCGGGTCGTAGCCGAACTCGTCCACCTCGTAGTCCCCGGACAGCCGGGTACGCAGGAAATCGGCGCCGCCCGACACCCGCTCGGCGACCGCGCGGCGCAGCGCGTCGAGAGCCGACGACGTGCGCTCGGCCGCGTCGTCCGGGACCCGCTCGGCGAGCACCGGCACCGGGGGTGTGTCGAGGCGCGGACCGACGACGGGCGCGTCGGTGTAGGCCGACGGATGGCGGCCGCGGACGTCCTCGGGCGTGCTGCCGGACGCCGTTCGCCCCGACCGTGCCGGACGCCCCGACCGTGCTGCCGACCCACGGAGCGGGATCACCTTCGCCACCCCGCTCACCGCCCCGCCGCCACGGATCGCATCGGAGCGGGCCGAGCGGCCCGGGCGGCATCGGCACCGAGCAGCGCGAGCAGTCGTGCCTCGGCGGCGTCGATCCATTCCCGTCGCACGACGGGCGTGAGGGCCACCCCGCGGACGAAGTCGTCGAACGCCTGCATCGTCGTCCACCTCGGGGTGAATCCCAGCACGGTCTTCATGCGCGTCGTGTCCACCCCGCAGCCGAAGTTGAAGTAGTCGAGTTGTTCCTCGGAGAAGCCGCGCATGAGCGACCCCATCACCGCCTTGCCCGTCGTGCGGAACAGCGCCGGAGGGACCGGCACCTCGATGCGCCCGGCACGCCGGATGGCCTGCGAGAGCATGACGATGCCGTCGGCCGCCACGTTGAACGTGCCCGCCGGTCCGGCGACGGTGGCCCGCTCCAGCGCCGCGAGTGCGTCCTCCTCGTGGAGCAGCTGCATCCGTGCATCGCGCCCCAGTACCGAGGGCGTGAGCGGCGAGGTCAGGTACCGCGAGACCGCGCCGTTGAGCCGCGGACCGATCATGGGCGCGTTGCGCAGAATGGTCACGTCCACGTCGGGACGACGACGGCCGAGCCCACGGGCGTACCCCTCGGTCTCCACCGCGTCGCGCGCAAATCCGCCGCGCAGCCGCGATTTCGACCCCATCTCCTCGGTGAACTGGGCGGGGTCCTTGGCGCTGCACCCGTACACGGCGGTCGACGAGCGGAGCACCACCCGCCGCACCGACGGCGACTTCTGGCAGACGGCGAACAGCTGCATCGCGCCGAGGACGTTGAGGTCCTTCATGACGGTGCGCCCACCGCCGCCGGGCGGCCGGGAGATGAGCGAGGCATGCACCACGGTGTCGACCTCGCTGCTGCGGATGACCTTGCCGATGAGGGGGTTCCTGATGTCGGCGCGCACGAACTCGGCGCGGCCCATCCGGCGGATCATGTCCTTGGTCGGAGCGACGGCGTCGACGGCGATCACGCGCTCGACCGACGGATTTTGCGCCAGCCGCGCCGTGAGGTAGCCGCCGAGGAAGCGGCTGGCGCCGGTCACCAGAACGACGCGCGGCGCGGCCGAGGCGCGGCTGTCATCGCTCACCGATCTCACCCCGACTCGCTCGTGACTCTCGTCCTACCCGTCGGGACCATCGTGTCACGGGTCGCCGATCCGCGCTGTGGACTCGGCCACAGACCGCGCCCCGGAGGACCCGACGAACGACTCTGCCCGTGCACCTCGAGGTGCACGGGCAGAGTCGGCGCGGCGGCTACCGCCGCGGGAAGATCACTTGCCGAGTTTCCTGCGCTGAACGCGAGTGCGGCGCAGCAGCTTGCGGTGCTTCTTCTTCGACATGCGCTTGCGGCGCTTCTTGATCACTGAACCCATGCGGGTGTCCTCGCGTTCTTCTGGTCGTATCGGTCGGCAGCGTGTGCTGCTGCGCACGGCGGGGCGGCGCACCCGACGAGGGTGCGCACAACGGCGCAGGGGCTGTCCGCACGCGCGTGTGCAGCCCCATCATAAACCGGCAGGCAGTGCTCACCCGAATCGGGTGAGCGGACCCGGCGGGCCGCGCGCCTAGCCGGCGTCGAAGTAGGAGGTCTCCAAGTAGTCGTGCACCGCCTTCGCGTGCACTCGGAACGAGCGGCCCACCCGAACGGCCGGCAGCTCGCCACCGTGCACCAAGCGGTACACGGTCATCTTGGACACCCTCATCAACGACGCCACTTCGGCCACCGTGAGGAATTGCGTGCCGGCCACGGCCGGTCCTCCGTCGTGCGACGAGTTCTTCGAACCCGACCCGGACGGCTTGTCCACTGATTCCATGAAATTCACATACCTCCGGCACGTCCGCGCCGCCGGCTTCCCCTCCGGCGGAACAGACACGCACGTGCTGCGACCGAGCTTAGCGGGACACCTGTGACTTCTGCGACGGGTGGGGGTGGATTTCGTCCGAATTACCGACGGGGCCGACCCGATCAGCCGAGGAGCGGAGTCCCGTCGGGCGGGATCCCCAGCGCCACGCTGCGTGCCTTGGCCGCCTCCACGGCGTCCAACACGGCGGCGCGGAACCCGCGTCGTTCCAGTTCGGCGAGGGCGGCGGCCGTCGTTCCCCCCGGCGAAGTGACCCCGGCGCGGAGCTCGGTGGCCGACTCGTCGGACCGGTCGAGCATCGCGGCCGAGCCCACCATGGTCTGCGTCACCAGCGTCGTCGCCGTCTCGCGTGTCAGACCCAGCCCGACGGCCGCGTCCACCATGGCCTCGGCCATGAGGAAGAAGTAGGCGGGCCCGGAACCGGACACCGCCGTCACCGCGTCGATCTTGTCCTCGGCGACCACGGCGGTGCGGCCGACGGTGCCCAGCAGCTTGCGGACGGCCTCGATGTGCTCGGACCGCGCGTGCCGACCCGGGGCCAGCACGCTCATCGCCTCGCCGACGAGCATGGGGGTGTTGGGCATGACCCGCACGATCGGGATGCCCGCGGGCAGCTTGGGCTCGTACCGCGACGCCGGCACTCCCGCGGCCATCGAGACCACGATCTGCTCGCGCTCGCCGTTGAGCTCGGCCTTCGACATCTGGGTGACGACGGAGTCCACGTCGTCCGGCTTGACCGCGACGACGATGACGTCGGCGCCCTCCACGGCGTCGACCACGCTGGTCGCACGGATGCCGAACTGCGTCGCCACGGCCTCGGCGCGCGCCGGATGCTTCTCCGCCAACACCACCGAGCCCGTCGGCAGTCCGCCCTCGATCAGCCCGGCGATCAACGCCTCTCCGATTCGGCCGCCACCGATCACCGCGATTCTCGTCATGGATGACAGGTTCTCACGGGGGCGGTCAGGCCTGCGGAAGCGGCACCATCGCCAGCTGACGGCTCTGCACCACCAGCGCGCCGGTCTCGTCGACGACGGTGTGGTCCTCCTCGAACCACTGTCCCCCGACGACGGCCGACGAGGACGTCACGCGCAGCCATCCCGGCGTCGGGGTGCGGCGCAGGTACGTCGTCAACTGCACCGTCGGCGCCCACCCGAACAGCCCGCGGTTCATCGTGACCGGCGGGCAGATGTCGCCCGTCATGACGGCGAAGAGCGCGGCGGTGGCGGGGTCGTCCTCGTCGTCCGGTCGCGGGCGCACCCACATGCGGATCTCGGCGGATCCCTGTGCGCCCGTGAGGAAATGGGCCGCGGTCGGATCGAGCCGCATGTCGCAGCCCCGCGCGACGTGGACGACGTCGGCCATCGGGTGTCCGGGCGCGACGCGGGCGGCGGCGTCCGGCGGGGTCGGGTCCATGGCCAGGGCGGACGCGAGCGGCCCGTCGTGCTCCTGGTGAACCGGCGCGGCGGTGTCCGGCGTGCCCAGGGTGACGACGCACCGCACGGCGGGTCGGTCGCCCTGGCTCAGGACGGCGTCGACGTGGGCGACGCGGCGACCGCGCTTGTGGATCGTCGTGGTGACGGTCACCGGACCGGGATCGGGCGCCGCGAGGTAGCTCGCGCTCACCGCGAGCGGAGAGAGCACGGCCGGGTCGTCGTCACCCGCGAGCCGCTGCGACGCGGCCGCGGCACACACCGCCATCATCGCGCCGCCGTGCACCTTGGGCCCGATGGTCCACGTCGGGTCGATCGTGCCCGCGAAGACGTCGGTCTCGACCCGCTCCAGCGTCGTCAGGTCTCGGAACGGGGCATCGGTCACGACGTACTCGGTTCTGCCGGGGCGGACCGTGAGGGCCGGCCGAGGTGGGTGCGGGCGAAGGCGAGCGACCGTTCGAGGGCGGTGGAGCGCTCGGCCGCCGTGCGGGCGTTCTGGGTGTTGATCTCCACCACCGCCTGCCCGTCGAAGCCTTGCTCGGCGACACGGCGCAGGACCTGCGCGACGGGCTGGGTGCCGTCACCGGGCACCAGGTGTTCGTCGACGGACGCGCCGCGGCCGTCCGCGAGATGGAAGTGTGCGAGCCCGCGACCCATGCGGTCGGCGAGGTCGACGGCGTCGAGTCCCGACGTCGCGGTGTGCGAGAAGTCCAGTGTGTAGTGCGCGAAGCCGACGTCCGTCGGGTCGTACGACGGGGCGAAGGCGGATACGCCCAGTCCCGGCCGACCGCCACGCCGCTCCAGGCGCCGCGCCGAGCCGGTCACCGCGCCGAACAGTCGATCGAGCCGCATCGGGAACATGTTCTCCACGGCCACCACGACACCGTCGGACGCCTCCTCGAGCTCCGCCGTCTGCTCGGCGAAGCCCTCGACGTACGCGCGCTGCCACCGGAACGGCGGGTGCACCACCACGGTGCGCGCACCCAGCGCCTCGGCGGCGTGAACCGTCTTGGCCAGCTTCGCCACCGGGTCCGACCCCCACACTCGCTGGGTGATGAGCAGGCACGGCGCGTGCACGGCCAGCACCGGAACGCCGTAGGTGCGGGAGAGACGACGAATCGCCGCGGGGTCCTGACTGATCGGCTCGGCCCACACCATCAGCTCGACGCCGTCGTACCCGAGCTCGGCGGCGAACCGGAACGCGGACTCGGTGTTCTGCGGATAGACCGACGCCGTCGACAGCCCGACCGGAGTCGTCGGCCGACTCGGT
Source organism: Rhodococcus sp. PBTS 1 (assembly GCF_001620025.1). NCBI lineage: Bacteria > Bacillati > Actinomycetota > Actinomycetes > Mycobacteriales > Nocardiaceae > Rhodococcus > Rhodococcus sp. PBTS 1. The sequence continues at coordinate 249,768 of NZ_CP015219.1, read as the reverse complement.
GGCACCGTCATGTGGACAGCATGAAGGCCAGCGGGCCCAGCGTGACGAACACACCCACCACCACCGCGAGCAGGATCGAGACGATGTCGTCGGTGCGGCGCAGCACACGCACCACGGCCACCAGACCGACGATCACGAAGAACGCCAGCACCAGCGCGACCCACGGGAGCATCTCCCACAGCCGCTCGAAGCCCTTGAACAGCAGCGCGCCGAGCACGATCGCGACGGCGCCCTGCCCCACCAGCGACAACCACTGCCGGACCGGTCCGCGCGACCGGGCGGGAGCGGGGGTGTCCGCCGCCTCGTCGGGCGGGGTCTCGGCATCTGCGGGGCCGGCGTCGGCAGCTGCCTCGACGTCGCCGTCGACGCGGGTGAGCGCGGTGGTCTCCGGCTCGGCGTCCTGCTCGAGGCCGAGATCCAGCTCGGGCTGGGGTTCGGGCTCCGGCTCGAGCTCCGGTTCAGGCTCCGCACTCCGGTCCGGGCGCGCGACGGAGTCGCGCAGCCGGTCCCCCGCCACGCTGGGGGCGCCCGAGAAGAGGGCGGGCTCCTCCTGCGGGACGAAGGCCGGGGTGGGACGACGACGGGTCTCCGTCTCGGCCACCGGCTCCGGTTCGGGCTCCACCACCGGCTCGGGCTCCGGCTGGGACTCCGCCACCGGCTCGGTCTCCGTCTCGACCGGGTGCTCCTCGGCGACGGCCGGGGTCTCCTCGGTGCGGTCCTCGTCGACCCTGTTCTCGTCGGCCCGGTCCTCGTCGGCCCGGTCCTCGTCGGCCGGCGCCTCGTCCCGGATGACGGGAATCTCACCGGTCAGCTCGGCGACCGAGATGCCACCGGCCATGCCGCGGCGGCGGCGGCCGCCCGTGCCCACGGTCGCGCCGTTGCGGGCGAGCAGTTCCGCCACCGACACCGGGCCGGTGGTGCCGCCTGTGTTGTCGTCGGTCATCTCGCGCCCTGTCTCACTCACCTGGTCGTTCTCGTCGGTCGGTCTCGGTCGTTCGGTTCCGGTGGGGCCACTCGCCCGGTCACGTCGCCGTCGTCGGCACGACGTCACCGAACGACTCGGTGTCCAGCTTGCGCAGGATCAGCCCCTCACGCAGCGCCCACGGGCAGATCTCGAGGGTGTCGAGTGACAGCGCGCGCATGGCCGCCTCGGCCACCAACGCGCCCGCCACCATCTGCCGTGACCGGTCGGCGCTGACTCCCTCGAGCTCGGCGCGATCCGCCGCCGTCATTCTCGAGATGAAGGAGATCACCTGACGGAGGCCGTCCGCGGTCAGCGTGCGCTTGACCCGCGGGCCGGCCGCCGACGGTGCCGCACCGGTCAGTCTGGCCAACGAACGGAAGGTCTTCGACGTTCCCACGGCACGGTCCGGCAGCCCGGGGGCGAGGACGGCCTTCGCCGGTTCCACCAGTTCGGCGTCGAGCCAGTCCCGCAGGACGGCGACGCGACGTTTGCCCGGCGGGTCCTCGTCCAGCCAGTCGCGGGTGAGGCGCCCGGCGCCGAGTTGGAGGGACATCGCGACGTCGGGGTTCTCGTCGATACCCGTGCTGAGTTCGAGCGATCCGCCGCCGATGTCGAGGTCGAGGATCCGGCCGGCGCTCCAGCCGAACCAGCGGCGCACGGCGAGGAACGTCAGACGCGACTCGTCCTCGCCGGAGAGAACCTGCAGGTCGACACCGGTCTCGTCGCGCACGCGGCCGAGGACGGCGTCGGAGTTGCGCGCGTCGCGCACCGCGGACGTCGCGAAGGCCATGAGTTCACCGCAGCCGGACGATCGGGCGATTCCGGCGAAATCGGCCACGGTCCGCATGAGTCGGTCGGCGCCCTGGGCGGTGATGTCGCCCGCGTCGTCCGTGTTCTCCGCGAGGCGCAGCGCAGCCTTGGTGGAGCTCATCGGTGTCGGGTGACCACCACGATGGGCGTCGACCACGAGGAGATGAACGGTGTTGCTTCCGACGTCGAGCACCCCTAGCCGCACATCGAACACCGTACTGGGTCTAGCGTCGTGGCCTGTGACACGTGCTCCGAAGGATGTCACCGAGCGTCCGGCCGACGTGCTGGAACCGGTGGCGACGGCCAAGCTGGATCCGGCGCCCGAGGTGCCGCCCGACTTCCCGCGCGAGTGGGTGGAGTTCACCGATCCCACCGACCCCGCCCACCTCGTTCGCGTCGACATGACGTGGTTGCTGTCGCGGTGGACCTGCGTCTTCGGCACCCCCGCCTGCCAGGGCACGGTGCCGGGCCGGCCGGACGACGGCTGCTGCTCGCACGGCGCGTTCCTCTCCGACGACGACGATCGGGCCAAGCTCGATCGGTCCGTGGCGATGCTGACGGAGGAGGACTGGCAGTTCTTCGACAAGGGCCACGGCAAGAAGGGCTACACCGAGATCGACGACCTCGAGGGCGAGCAGGCGGTGCGCACCCGGAAGTACAAGGACGCGTGCATCTTCCTCAACCGGCCGGGCTTCGCCGGCGGGATCGGCTGCGCCCTGCACCGCATGGCGCTGCGCACCGGCGTCGAACCGCTGACCGTCAAGCCCGACGTCTGCTGGCAGTTGCCCGTCCGACGCACCCAGGACTGGGTCACCCGCCCCGACGGCGTCGAGATCCTGCAGACCGTGGTGGGCGAGTACGACCGGCGCGGCTGGGGCGAGGGCGGCGCCGACCTGTCCTGGTACTGCACCGGGTCCCCCGACGCGCATGTGGGCAGCAAGCCCGTGTGGCAGTCCTACGCTCCGGAACTCACCGAGCTCCTCGGCATCGACGTCTACACCGAGCTCGCGGCGCTGTGCCGTCGGCGGGAGGGGCTGGGCCTGATCGCCGTCCATCCCGCCACGCGCGAGGCCTCCCGGACCTGAGGCCGCACCTGCCGGGCTACTCCTCGAGCTTGTAGCCCAGTCCGCGCACGGTGACCAGGTGCACCGGCTTGGCCGGGTCCGCCTCGATCTTCGAGCGCAGCCGCTTGACGTGCACGTCGAGCGTCTTGGTGTCGCCGACGTAGTCCGCGCCCCACACCCGGTCGATCAACTGACCGCGCGTCAGCACACGACCGGAGTTGCGCAGCAGGTACTCGAGCAGGTCGAACTCCTTGAGCGGAAGGGTGATCGTCGCACCGTTCACCTGCACCACGTGCCGCTCGACGTCCATCCGCACCGGGCCGGCGGACAGGACGGAGGTGTCGTCGATCTCCTCGGTGTCGGCGCCGCGGCGCAGCACGGCCCGGATCCGCGCGATCAGCTCGCGCGAGGAGTACGGCTTGGTGACGTAGTCGTCCGCTCCCAGCTCGAGGCCGACGACCTTGTCGATCTCGCTGTCGCGGGCGGTGACCATGATGACCGGCACGCCCGAGCGGCTCCGCAGGTGCTTGCAGACGTCCGTGCCGCTCATGCCGGGCAGCATGAGGTCGAGCAGGACGATGTCCGCCCCGGACCGGTCGAACTCGGCCAGTGCGGACGGGCCGTCGCCCACCACCGTCGCCTCGAACCCTTCCTTGCGCAGCAGGAAGGCCAACGGGTCGGCCAACGATTCCTCGTCCTCGACGATCAGCACACTCGTCACGGGATGTCCTTTGCGGTCATGACGGTTCTCCGTCGTCTTCGATGTGAGCGGGGATCAGCAGGGTGAAGGTGGACCCGGTGCCGGGCTTGCTCCACAGCTCGATGCGGCCGTTGTGATTGGCCATGACGTGTTTGGCGATCGCGAGTCCGAGGCCGGTCCCGCCCGTCGCACGTGACCGGGCCTTGTCCACGCGGAAGAAGCGTTCGAACACCCGCTCCTGATGTTCCTTGGCGATGCCGATGCCGCGGTCCGTCACCGACAGCGCCACCATGCGCTGGCCGTCGACGTCGCGCTGGGAGCGGGTGACCGTGACGGGCGCTCCCTGCGGGGAGTAGGCGATGGCGTTCTCCACCAGGTTCGACAGGGCCGTCACCAGGAGTGTCTGATCGCCCAGCACCTCGAGTCCGCTGGGGTGATCGGTGGTGACCGTGATGCCCGCGGCCTGGGCCTTCAGCTCCGAGCGGGCGAGGGCGTTGCGCACGACGGTGTCGACGTCGACCACGTCGAGATCGGGCAACTTCTCGGCGCCCTGCAGCCGGGAGAGGGAGATCAGCTCGCTGACCATGTTGCCGAGCCGGGTGGACTCGTCGAGCATGCGCTCGCCGAAGTGATGCACCGACGCCGGATCGTCGGCCGATTCCAGCAGGGCCTCCGCCAGCAGGCCGATGGCCCCCACCGGGGTCTTGAGCTCGTGACTGACGTTGGCGACGAAGTCCCGACGGGTCGCCTCCATCCGCACCTGCTCGGAATCGTCGTCGGCGAACAGGACCACGAAGCGTCTGTCTTCCCGACTGAGCAGCTGCGCGGTGCCGCGGACCGCGATGCCGGGCCGGCCTCGCTGATCGAGGACCGTGAGGTCGACCTCGACGTCCTCCCCCGTCTCGAGGACGCGGGTCGCGGCCTTCCACGCCCGCTCGTCGAGCGAGCGAGCCCGCACCAGGCCCAGTTCCTCCGCGCGCGGGTTGAAGAGCACGACGTCGTGGAACTGGTCGACCACGGCGATCCCGCTCTGCGCGGCGAGCACGATGAGGTCGAGGACCTGGGACATCGTCAGCCCGTTCTCGCGCTTGAGCCGCTGCGCCCGCACGGACGTCAGATAGGGCACCAGCACGCCACCGACCAGGTAGCCACCGAACGCCGCGACGGCGACGAGGATGACGACGGTCGGGGTGTTCACGGGCGAATCGTACGGCGGTCGGAACGGGCGTCGTCGCACGGTGGGCCGGGTTTTCCCGACGTCACACGGCGTCCGACGCCCGTTCGCGCAGCGTTCACGTGGGGGCTACTTTCCGCCCTGGTTCGCCACGGCGGCCGCGCCCGCCGCAGCGGCCTCCGGATCGAGGTAGACGCCACCGGGCGTCGTCGGGACGAGCTTGTCGCCGGACTCGGTGAGGTCGTACTGCAGCGGGATGCCGGTGGGGATGTTGAGCGCGGCGATGTCGGCGTCGGAGATGCCGTCGAGGTACTTCACCAATGCGCGCAACGAGTTGCCGTGCGCGGCCACCATGACCGTGCGACCCGCACGCAGCTCGGGGACGATCGTCTCCTCGTAGTACGGAACGAACCGCTCGACGACGTCCTTCAGGCACTCCGTGAGCGGGACCGTCTCGAGGTCCGCGTAGCGGGGATCGGCGTCCTGGCTGTACTCGCTGCCGGCCTCGATCGGCGGGGGCGGGGTGTCGTAGCTGCGGCGCCACAGCATGAACTGCTCGTCGCCGAACTTCTCCTTCGTCTCCGCCTTGTTCAGACCCTGCAGCGCGCCGTAGTGACGCTCGTTGAGACGCCAGTCGCGCACCACGGGGATCCAGTGCCGATCGGCCGCGTCCAACGCGAGGTTCGCGGTGCTGATCGCGCGGCGCAGCAGCGAGGTGTACAGCACGTCCGGCAGCACCCCGGCGTCCTTGAGCAGTTCGCCGGCGCGCCGCCCCTCGGCCTCGCCCTTTTCGGTCAGGCGCACGTCCTGCCACCCGGTGAACTGGTTGGACGCGTTCCATTCGCTCTCGCCGTGGCGCAGAAGGATCAGAGTTCCGATGCTCATGGCGTCAGTTTCTCACGAGCGCCGACCGGCCACGTCGTACGCACGGGCGCTCGTTCGACGAACGCATGGACTTCGCACGAACACTGTCACCGGACGCCGTCCCACACCTCCCGCGTCGCCGCGCGCGGATCGTCGACCGTGGTGCCGGGGAACATCTTCACCGTCCGCGCCGTGCCGTACCGCCCCCAGCCGGGGTTGCCGGTTCGGACGAAGTCGACCCAGGCGCGGTGCATCTCGTCCGCCAGCGCCTGCGGCGGAGTGGGGCCGGTGATGCGGGCGGTCTCCGGCTTGTCCAGCACGTCGAACACGAACGGCAACTCCAGCGCGTGGCAGGCCCCGAGGTTCCCGTCGAAGAGCGGCGAACGCCAGGTGAACTCGTAGACGTGCGCGGGGTGGGCCTCCGCGATCCGCACGGCCGGCATCCGGAAGAACCAGTCCGTCATGATCGCGATCATCAGCTCGCCCGGCGACGCGTCGGGCAGCTGCGCGCGGTAGACGTCCAGAGCCGCGGGGTCCAGTCGGTACCCCGCGAGGATCGCCGCGAGATAGTCCTCGGTGATGTGCGGGACGATGCCCGCGGGCACCAGGAAGAAGGCGTGCTCCTCGCTGGTGGTACCGATCAGGATCTCCACCTCCGCACCCGCGCCGTCCGCGATGCGCGAGTACGGCTCCGCCGGGACCACGTCGCCGTCGACGTAGGGCTGGAAGGCCATCATCTTCAGCGCCAGCTCGCCCCACGCCCCCGACGCCGCCTCCGCCGCCACCCGGTCCGACAGCGACCGCTGCGCGTCCAGCAGTGCATCCACCGAGACGGATCCGAAGCCGTCGACCGAGGGCTCCACCGACAGCGACGACGCGAGCGCCGCGGCCACCCTGCTCGCGGTCTCCTCCGCGATCACGTTGTGTCCGCCGCCGCTCTGCAGGATCGCGCGGCGGAAGAGTCGCTCGGCGCGGGGCATCGCGAGCAGCGTCGCGACGCTCATCGCCCCCGCCGACTCCCCCGCCACGGTCACCTGTGCCGGGTCGCCGCCGTAGGCCGCGATGTGATCGCGCACCCACTCGAGGGCCGCCACCTGATCTAGCAGACCGCGGTTGGCCGGAGCGCCGTCGATCCGCGCGAACCCGTCGACACCGAGGCGGTAGTTGATCACCACCGCGACCACGCCGTCGCGGGCGAACGCCGATCCGTCGTAGGCCGGAACGGCGTTGCTGCCGTTGACGAACGCCCCGCCGTGGATCCAGACGTACACGGGCGCGGACCCACCCGGGTCCGGGGTGTACACGGCGACGTTCAGACAGTCGTCGCCGGCGACCTCCGGCTCGCTGAGGATCTCGCTGGTCGGCGGCCGGTACCCGACCTTGGGAACCGTGGCGCCGTGATCGACGGCGTCCCGAACCCCGTCCCACGACGGCGGCGCCGTGGGTGCTCGAAACCTGTTCGGTCCGAACGGCGCCGCCGCGTAGGGCACCCCGAGGAATGCGGTGACACCGTTCTCGGTGCGTCCGCGCACCTGGCCCTGGGGTGTGTCGATCGTGGTCGTGTCCATGGCTCATTACTACCGTGCCACCGGCGATCTCGGGGGTGAGTCGGGTGGGACCGTCATGCCGCAGCACCCGACAACCCACCGCGACGCGCGTTTTCCCACGGAATCGAGCCGAGATCGACGATCTCGCAGAAGCGGCCGCAATACTGTGGCGAAACGCGCACCACCCCCGCCCGCACGCGGCGGACGGGGGTGGCGGGAGGAGAAGCGGTTCCTAGACGGTCTCGGCGGCCCGCAGGTCCTTGCGCAGGATCTTGCCGGAGGCCGACTTGGGCACCGTGTCGATGAACTGCACGCGGCGAACCTTCTTGTGCGGCGCGACCTTCTCCGCGACGAAGGAGATGACGTCGTCCTCGGTGAGCGACGCGCCCTGCTGCAGCACGACGAACGCCTTCGGCACCTCCTCGCCCTCGTCGTCGAGCACTCCGATGACGGCGGCGTCGGCGATGTCGGGGTGGGTGAGGAGCAGCGACTCGAGCTCGGCCGGCGGGACCTGGTAGCCCTTGTACTTGATGAGCTCCTTGAGGCGGTCGACGATGCTGACGTTGCCGTTGCCGTCCACGACGGCGATGTCGCCGGTGTGCAGGTAGCCGTCGGAGTCGAGGGTGTCCGCGGTGGCCTGCTCGTTGCGCAGGTAGCCGACCATGACGTTGGGTCCCTTGATCCACAGCTCGCCGGGCGCGCTGACCTCGGAGGACCCGGCCGCCGGGTAAGCGACCTCCTCGCCGGTGGCGGGATCGACGATCTTGTTCTCCGAGTTGGCCACGGCCGCACCGCAACTGCTGAGCGGAACGTCGTCGCCGTCGAACGGGATGGCGTGCGAGACCGGGCTCAGCTCGCTCATGCCGTAGCCCTGGCGGACCTTGGTGTGCAGCCGCTGCGCGACGGCGTTGCCCAGGTTCTCGTCGAGCGCTGCGGCGCCGGAGAAGACGCAACGGACGCTGGAGATGTCGTACTGCTCCACCAGCGGGTGCTTGGCCAGCGCGACGGCCACCGGCGGTGCGATGAAGAGGAAGGTGATTTTCTTCTCTGTGGTCAGGCGCAGGAACATCTCGAGGTCGAACTTCGGCATGGTGACCAGCGTCGCGCGGACCTTCAGGCCGAGGTTCAGCAGCACCGTCATGCCGTAGATGTGGAAGAACGGCAGCACGGCGAGCAGGACGTCGTCCCGGCCGGCGCCCATGCGCGGCTGGACCTGCGAGACGTTGGCGACGAGGTTGCGATGGGTCAGCATCACACCCTTCGGCCGCCCGGTGGTGCCCGAGGAGTACGGCAGCACGGCCAGGTGGGTGGCGGGGTCGAAGCTCACCTCGGGAGCCGAGTTGCCCTCCGTCAGCAGGTCTTTCAGCGACTCGTGCCCTTCTGCGCCGTCGAGCACGACGATCCGGTCCGCGGCGAGGCCGACCTGCTCGGCGGCGGCCTTCGCCTGCGGCAGCAGCGGAGAGACCGTGAACAGCATCGTGGCCTCGGAGTCGGTGAGCTGCTTGGCGATGTCGTCGGCCGTGTACAGCGCGTTGACCGTGGTGGCGACGGCACCGGCGCGCAGGATGCCGTGGAAGACCGAGGCGAAGGCCGGCACGTTGGGCGAATGCAGCGCGACGACGTCCCCGACCTGCACGCCGCGGGCGGCGAGTGCGCCGGCGACGAGGTCGATGTGGGCGACGAGGGTGCGGTAGTCGGTGACGGCACCCGACGGTCCGTCGATCAGGGCGGGACGCGACAGGTCGTCCTCGGTCAGGTCGCCGAAGAGGAACTCGTGGACGCTCTTCTCGGGGATCTCGACGTCGGGATACGGGCTGCGGAAACTCATGGATCTCCTCGATACGGCGCGGGGGCGACTACGGGGTGAATCTTAGTGTGCACGCCCGGTCACACCAACGTGGATTGCCCTCGTCGGGTGACAGGTGTCACAACCGCAGCGTAGTCGAGGGATGTCCGATTCGAGGACCGGTCCGTCGGGATACGACCGGCCCGGTCACCGCGGACTCGGCCAGCCCCCGGTCGACTCCTGCGGCTCCACCAGGTGACGGAACGCCTCCAGGTTGTGCAGCGACTCGCCGCGGGAGACGCGCCACTCCCACTCGCGGCGGATCGACGCGGCGAATCCGAGCTCGAGCAGGACGTTGAAGTCGCCGTCGGCGGCCTCGAGAACCTGACCCAGGACGCGATCGATCTCCTCGCCCGTCACCGCGTGAGTGGACATCCGACCGACCAGGTAGATGTCGCCGATCTTGTCGATCGTGTAGTGCACGCCGTACAGACGTCGGTTGCGCCGCAACAGGTATCGGTAGACACCCTCGAAGTTCTCGTCGGGCTTGCGGCAGACGAACGCCTCGACGCGCACTCCGTGGTTCCCGACGGTGAGCAGCGTGGTGGTCTTGAGCTTGCGCTCGCCGGGCAGTTCCACGACGAACTCGGTGGCCGACGCCCGGTGGTGATCCAACTCGCGGTCCGCGAGCACGTCGGCGATCAGCGCCGCCGTCCGCTCGATCGTCCCTGCCCGGTCGTTCGTTCCGTCCTGTGTCGTCATCGCGCTCCCACCGATCCCGTTCGCCGCATCCTCCACAGCCCGCGCGGGCGGCGGGGGGAGAACTCTCCGGTCGGCCGGTCCACGCCGCCGGTGCGGCCGAACCGCCACGCCGCGCGCTCGTACGTCTCGAGCAGCCCGTCCGCGGTGTGGTCCCACGAGAAGTTCCGTGCGTGCCGTGAAGCATTCGACGCCAGGTGCCCGCGCAGATCGTCGTCGCGCAACACCGAGTCGAGGGCGTCGGCCCACTGCGTGACGTCGTGCCCGTCGACCAGTACCCCGGTCTCACCGGACCGCACGGCCACGCCGAGGCCACCGACGTCGGCGGCGACGACGGGAACGCCACAGGCCTGCGCCTCGATCGCCACGAGCCCGAAGGATTCCGAATAACTGGGCACCGCAACCAGATCGGACGCGCGGTAGACGTCGGCGAGTCGCTCCGGCGGCTGCGGCGGCAGGAACGTCACCCGATGCGCGATACCGAGGGAGCGAGTGAGGTCGATGAGCGAATCCGGCCGCTCGAGACCGGTTCCCGACGGGCCCCCGACGACGAGCACGCGCAGCGGCCGTCCAGGGTCGCGATCGACGAGCACGGCGGCGGCCGCGACGAGGACGTCGGGTGCCTTGAGCGGTTGGATGCGTCCCACGAACGTCACGACGATCTCGTCCTGCGCCAGACCGAGACTCGCGCGGGCGGCGCCCCGGTCCCCGGGCGAGAACAGCGTGAGATCGGCTCCGGGAGCGACGATGTCCACGGTGTCCTCGTCCGCTCCGTAGGCGGCGACGAGCGCCTCCTTCTCGTCGGCGGTGTTGGCGGTCAGGCGGTCCGCCTCGGCGACCACCTGCCGTTCGCCGATCTCCCGCGCCGCGGGTTCGGGACGATCGCCCGCCGCCACCGACCGGTTCTTCACCGCGGCGAGCGTATGAGCGGTGTGCACCAACGGAATTCGCCACCGATCGCGGGCGAGCCAGCCCACCTGACCGGACAGCCAGTAGTGGGAGTGGACGATGTCGTAGTACCCGGGCTCGTGCCGCGCCTCCTCGCGCAGGACACCGGCCGCGAACGCGCACAGTTGCGTCGGCAGGTCGTTCTTGTCGAGTCCCTCGAAGGGCCCCGCCGCGATGTTGCGGACCAGGACACCGTCGGCCGCCTCGACCACCGGCTCGTCGCGGGACGACGTGGCCCGGGTGAAGATCTCCACCTCCACGCCCCGCGCGGCCATGGCCTTCGCCGTGGCCAGGACGTAGACGTTCATGCCGCCCGCGTCTCCGGTACCCGGCTGCGCCAGGGGAGACGTGTGCAGCGACAGCACGGCTACCCGGTCGGGACTGCGTCGGCGGACCACCGTTCCAGTGTGCCCTGTCCGGTTCCGGCGGGGCGCCACGGGCCGTTCCGGTGGGACGCCCGGCCCGGTTCCGGGCGGACCGCACCGGCGCGGTCAGAGGCGGCCGAGCGCCTCGGTGAACGCCGTCGTCTCGGCCAGGAACCGCGCCGGATCCGCCACGAACGGGCCGTGGTCGACGCCGTCCCACCACGACGTCGTCGCACCGGGAACGAGCTCGGCGGCGTGGCGACCCGAGGCGACGTCGACGACGGTGTCCGCCGTGCCGTGCAGGACCAGCGTCGGCACGTCGAGGGCGCGCAGGGTGGCGTCGTGATCGACGTCGCGGGCGAAGACGGCGGACCGGACCCGCGGCCGCGTCGTCAGGGACGTGCCGAACAGCGCCTGAGTGGCGACGCCGCTCGCGTCGGGACCGGTCAGTGCGGTACCGAAGCTGCCGAGCGCGCGAATCGCCACGCGCGCGTCCTCGCTGGTCGCGCCGGGGATGGCGGCCCGCATGGCGCGGCCGACGGTGCCGCCCGGCTTGTCGCGGCCGATCGAGGTGATGGCACCGACGAGAATCACGCCCGCGACGGCGGCGGTGCCGTGGACCGAGAGGTAGTCGCACAGCACGAGCCCGCCGTAGGACCACCCCAGCAGGACCGCGCCGGAGCGAACGCCTTCCTGTTCGAGGATCGCGTGCAGGTCGCCGGCCCAGAGCGCGCTGTCGTCGTAGCCCGACTCGGGGGCGCCCGAGTAGCCGTGTCCGCGCAGGTCCACGGCGATCACCCGGTGGCGCTCGGCGAGGTCCGCGAGCAGCTCGTCGCCCCAGCACGCGGAGTTCTGCGCCCAGCCGTGGACCAGCACGAGCGGCCGAGCCGCCGCATCGCCGGTCACCCGATACACCAGCGACGTGCCGTCGCGCCCGAACGCTTCTCGTATGGCCATGCCACCAACCTAAGGGGACCGACGTTGTGGGATCTCAGGAAGCCCGGCCGGGCGGGTCGACCGGTCGGTGCAGCGTCGTAACGTCGCTGGCTGCACACGAATTCTCGCAGGGGGTCTGTCGTCGTGACCGAGGTGCACCAGCGTTCCATCTCACCGAAGACCGGTGAGTGGCGCGATCTGAACCGGTACTACTGGCCGTGGGCGCTCATCGCGCCGATGCTGCCGGCCATCGCCGTCGGCCTGGTCTACGGCCTGCAGTGGTGGGCGCCCGACGTCTCGCAGATCGCGTGGTGGTCCGGGCCGATCTTCCTGTACGTGATCGTGCCCATCGCGGATCGCCTCGTCGTGCCGTTCGACGAGAACCCGCCCGAGGATCTGGTGGAGGCCCTCGAGGCCGACTTCTGGTACCGCGGCTGCGTCTACGCCTACATCCCCATGCAGTTCTTCGGGGTGATCCTCTCCAGCTACCTGCTCACCGCGGACAGCCTGACCTGGCTCGGCCTCGAGGACGGGCTGCCGCTGGTGTCGAAGATCGGCCTGGCCCTGACGGTCGGCCTGGTCGGCGGCATCGGCATCAACACCGCCCACGAGCTGGGGCACAAGCGCGTCGACTACGAGCGTTGGCTCTCGCGCATCGTGCTGTCGCAGACCTTCTACGGGCACTTCTACGTCGAGCACAACCGCGGCCACCACGTTCGGGTGGCCACGCCCGAGGACCCGGCGTCGTCCCGCCTCGGCGAGACGCTGTGGCGGTTCTACCCGCGCTCGATCGTCGGCGGCTTCCGCTCCGGCTGGACCCTGGAGAAGGAACGCCTGGCTCGGGAGGGCAAGCGCACGTTCTCGTGGTCGAACCAGAACCTCACCGCGTGGCTCATGAGCGCGGTGCTGTGGGCCGCCCTGTGCGCGATCTTCGGCCTGGACTTGCTGCCGTTCCTGGTGCTGCAGGCGGTGTACGGCATCTCGCTGCTCGAATCGGTCAACTACCTCGAGCACTACGGTCTGCTGCGCCGGACCAAGGAGAACGGCCGCTACGAGCGGTGCACCCCGGAGCACAGCTGGAACAGCGACTACGCCGTCTCGGACATCTTCCTGTACCACCTGCAGCGGCACAGCGATCACCACGCCAATCCCACCCGTCGCTACCAGGTGCTGCGCAGCATGCCGGAATCGCCACAGCTACCGGCCGGTTACGCGCCGCTGATCCTGGTGGCGTACTTCCCGCCGCTGTGGCGGGCGCTGATGGACCGCCGGGTGGTGGCGCACTACGACGGCGACGTCACGCGCGCCAGCATCCAGCCCGGCAAGCGGGAGAAGTACCTGCGCGCCTTCCCGCCCGCCGGGACCTGAATCAGGCGCCCGCGCCGATCTTGCGCATCGTCCCCACCGGATCGGCGTAGATCGGACCCAGGGACACCGCCGCGGCGGCGTAGTCCTGCACGCGCTTGCCGAAGCCGGTCACCCGGATCGATCCCGTAGTCGATCCCGTCGTGGCCAGGGCGCTGTGCCGGGCGAACGACGCCTCCACGCGCTCCATCGCGGGCGGGTAGGCCGTGAACGCCTGCCCGCCCACCTGCACGCTGTCGGGATTGAGGACGTCGTGCACCAGGGCGAGAGCCCGGCCAAGCGCGTCCGCGCGCTCGTCGAGCAGCCGCTGCGCCGCCGCCACGCCGGTGCGCGCGGCCAGGTACACCGCAGCGATGGACCGCTCGGACGGAGGGAGGACACCCGCGCGGTGGGCCGCGGCGACGATCGCCCGGTCGCTGACCGTGGCGTCGAGGCACCCCGTCCGGCCGCAGTCGCACACCGCCGACGAGCCTGTCGGCAGGTGCGCGATCGAGCCGGGACCGCCCGACGGTGTGTGAACCCGCCCGTCGATGCTGATGGCGAGGCCGCTGGTCTCGCGTGCGTAGAAGTACAGAGACGTGCCGCTCTCGCGGGCCGGTCCGGCCGGCCCACCGAGCAGCAACTCCGACGCCGCCATGGCCTCGACGTGGGGTGCGACGGAGACGACGCTGCCGAGCCGCTCGCCGAAGGCGGCGCCCACGGGGGCCTGCGTCCAGCCGAGCCGCGGGTGGTCCACCGTTCCGGTCCGGGTGTTCACCCGGCCGCCGATGGCCACGCCCACCAGCAGGATGCGCCGCCGATGCCAGCGTCCGACGAACGCCGCCGCACTCTCCGCGAGCGATCGCAACGCGCCCGGGGCCGCGCCGGCGGGCGTCGCCACCTCGACGCCGCCCAGCACCACACCGCGCAGGTCGACGGCGACGATGCGAGTGGTGGTGGCGCCGATGTGGACGCCGAGCGTGCACTGGCCCTCGTGATCGATCTCGACCGGAATGCGCGGGCGACCCACGGCGCCGGCCGTGGACAGATCGGCCCGCTCGCGCAGCAAACCGGCGCCGATCAGCGCGGTGACGTGGCGGTTGACGGTCGCGGTGGAGATTCCCGTGTCGCCGACGACGACGTCACGAGAGACGGGTCCGCGGCGGACGACGGATCGGAGGACGACGGACGCCGGTGCGTCGGACACCCGCATCTCGGGCGCGATGACACGGGCGGGACTGCGCCGCAAAGGGTGCGCTGCGGCAGTGCGGGAACGGGAGCGAAGCGACGCCGCGGAACGGGCGTGCACGGTCGGAACAGACATGGGTCCCTCGTCGGTACTGGAGGTGGACGGGCTGACAGGCCGGTCCACGACCGGCCACCGATGGCCGATCCGTACGCGAGGAGCGCGCGGTCAGGCCGAGAAGCCGCCGCGACAACACAGTTCACGAGCAAGGGGCAGACGGGAGCCCAGCGCCGCGGTCACATACGTGACCCGGGGAGCGGAGGTCCGAGGGGCTGCCATGGGGCCGAAACTAGCACCGAAACCGGCGACCTGCAGCACCACCGGTTCCGCTCGAGGTGATTCCAACCGTCGACACCCCCCTGGTCGGCACCGATCATCACGCCATGGAGATCGTGAAGCTCGGCGCGAACATCGGTGCACGTATCGACGGTGTGACCGTGGCCGGAGACCTGCCCGACGACGTCGTCGCCGCCGTGTACGACGCCCTGCTCGAGCACGAGGTCGTCTTCTTCCGTGATCAACATCACGTCGACGAGCAGGTGCAGTACGCGTTCGCCGAGCGTCTCGGCGTCCCCACCACCCCGCACCCGACGGTGCGCTCGCGAGGCGTCCGCACGCTCGCCATCGACTCCACGTACGACAAGGCGAACAGCTGGCACACCGACGTCACCTTCGTCGATCGCATTCCCAAGGCGTCGATCCTGCGGCCGGTCGCCCTTCCGCCCTACGGCGGCACCACCACGTGGGCGTCGACCACCGCGGCCTACGAGCAGATGCCGCCCGCGCTGCAGGCCCTGGCCGACTCCCTGTGGGCCGTCCACACCAACGTCTTCGACTACGCCGCCACCGCCGCGGAGAAAGCGATTTCCCCCGAGGCCGCGCGGTACCGGCAGGAGTTCCGCAGCGAGTACTTCGAGGTCTGCCATCCGGTGGTGCGCGTGCACCCCGAGACCGGCAAACGGTCCCTCGTGCTCGGCCACTTCGCCAAGTCCTTCGACGGTCTCTCCTCGAAGGAATTCCGGGCCGTGTTCGACCTGATCCAGGACCGCGTCACTCGGCTCGAGAACACCGTGCGCTGGTCATGGCAGCCCGGCGACCTCGCCATCTGGGACAACCGCTCCACCCAGCACTACGCCGTGGCGGACTACGACGACCAGTACCGCCGCCTCGAGCGCATCACCCTCGCCGGCGACGTTCCGGTGTCGGTCCACGGCGAGTACTCACGCGTCGCGGCGGGTGACGCGTCGGGATACAGCGCGCTCCCGGGCCCCGACCGGCTGGCCGGCTGAGCGGTCCTACGCTGGATTCATGACTGCACCCGACCCGTCCACCATCCCCACCGCCGTCGTCACCGGAGCCAGCTCCGGCATCGGCGAGGCCACGGCACGAAAGCTCGCGGCCGACGGGTACCACGTCGTCGTCGGCGCCCGGCGCGTCGATCGGCTCGAGACCTTGGCGGAGGAGATCGGTGGCACGGCCCTCGCGCTGGACGTCACCGACGACGACTCCGTGGCCGCGTTCGTCTCCGTCCTCCCCCGCGTCGACGTCCTGATCAACAACGCGGGCGGCGCCAAGGGCCTCGCCCCGGTGGCCGACGCGGACCTCGACGACTGGCGCTGGATGTGGGAGACCAACGTGTTGGGCACGCTGCGCATGACGCGAGCCCTGCTGCCCAAGCTGATCGACTCCGGCAACGGCCTGATCGTCTCGATCACGTCGATCGCCGCGTTCGAGACCTACGACAACGGCGCCGGCTACACCTCCGCCAAGCACGCCCAGGGCGTGTTGCACCGGACCCTGCGCGGTGAATTGCTGGGGCAGCCGGTGCGGCTGACCGAGATCGCCCCTGGCGCCGTCGAGACGGAGTTCTCGCTGGTGCGTTTCGACGGCGACGCCGATCGCGCCGCCGAGGTCTACCAGGGCATCGACCCGCTCGTGGCCGCCGACATCGCCGAGATCATCGGCTTCGTCGCGTCCCGGCCGTCGCACGTCGATCTCGACACGATCGTCGTGCGGCCGCGCGATCAGGCGTCGGGCGGCCGCTTCGCCCGTCGGGAGTCCTGAGACCGATCAGGCCAACGCGCTCCACGACTGCCAGGTGGCCCAGTCCACCGCCCAGTCGTAGATGTCGCCGTCGGCGGCCGACAGATCGATCCGCGTCCCGCTGACCTCCACGGGGTCGCCGTACATCGCCATCTGGAAGTACGTCTGCGCGTCCTCCGTCGAGAGGTTGATGCAGCCGTTGGTGACGTTCGACGAACCCTGCACGCCGGTGGTCAGCGGGTTCGCGTGGATGAACTCGCCGTTGTTGGAGATGCGCGTGGCCCAGCGTTCCCGCACGTTCTCGTAGTAGGGCGGGTTGGACATCAGGAAGTCCTCGTACTTCTCGGTGACCACGTGGATGCCGCTGCGAGTGACGTTGCGGTCCTCGTTGCCCTGGCCGTAGCTCACCGGGATGTCCATGACGGTCTCGCCGTCGCGAACCACCTGCATGCGGTGGCTGGTCGCGTCGGCGATCACCACCTGGTTGCGGCCGATGGAGAAGTCGAGCGTGACGTCGGACTCGCCGTAGGCGCCGTCGCCGTAGTTCACGCCGTACAGCTTGGCGTCGACGTGGACGGCGGTGCCGGGGGTCCAGTAGTTCTGCGGGCGCCAGTGCAGCCGGGAGCCCTGCTCGTCCGGCAGCCAGGCCCACGATCCGACGGTCGGCGGCGTCGTGGTCACCGTGATCGCCTTCTCGACGGCCGCCTTGTCGGCGACGACGTCGTCGAACGTGAGAATGATCGGCGCCGCGACGCCGACGGTCTGGCCGTCGCCGATGTTGGTCGACACGGACGTGACCGACGACGGTTGCACCGTGGTCACCGTGCCCTCGACGGGCACCGTCTTGCCGTCGGTGCCGACGGCGGAGCCGGACCAGGTGTACGTCGCGCCGTACCCGAGGGGCTCGCCGACGGTGAACGTGGTGGACGACGGATCGAGCGAGCCGGTCACCGCGCGCCCGTCGGCGGTGGTGAGGGCGACGCCCTGCAGGGTCCCGCCGGTCACCGACACCGAGATCGGCGCCGTCGGCGCGACGTCCGTCGCATCGGGTCCGGGGGTGTACGTCACCTGCGCGACGGGCGCGGCCTCGGTGGTCGGGGCGGCCGCCTGGCCGCCGCCCGACGAGCCCCCCACGGTGCAGCCGGCCACCAGCGCGACGACGGCGAGCAGCGCCGTGATCACGAGAGCGACCGCGAAACGAATCCTGTTCACTCGGACCAGAATACCGCCGGGTACGACACGGTCAGTCCAGCGAGCAGTTCACCAACCGGCATTCCGGCGTGAGCGTGATCCCGTACTTCTCCCGCACTCCGGCACGTACGTGCGAGGCGAGAGCCACGACGTCGGCCGCCGTGGCGTCGCCCCGATTGGTGATCGCGAGGACGTGGCGGGTGGACAGCGTCGCCGTCCCGCGCCCGAAGTGCGCGCCGTAGCCCCGGTGGAAGCCGGCGTGCTCGATCAGCCACGCGGCACTGAGCTTGATGCCCTTGGGGTCCGTGAACTGGGGCGATCCGAGCGCGTCGGTGGGAACGGACTCGACGATGGGGTTGAGGAAGAACGATCCGACGCTCCAGGAGTCCTGGACGGCGACGTCCCACACCATGCCGCGGTCGGTCCGCAGGGCGACGACGGCGTCGCGGACCTCGCGGGCGGACACACTGTCGCCGATGCGCACGCCGAGGCGCTCCGCCAGGGCCGCGTACCGCACCGGTGCCGACATCTCGCTGCGCTGGAACCGGAACGTGACATCCACCACGACGTAGCGATCGGTGTACTTGAAGGCCGACGATCGGTGCGATCCGAAACCGCAGCGGGCGTTGTCCCAGACCTCGACCTCGCCGGTCTGCCGGTCGAGGATCGTCACCGTCTCGAGCCATTCCGACGTCGACGTTCCGTACGCGCCGACGTCCTGCACCGGGGTACCGCCGGCCGTGCCGGGGATGCCGGACAGCGCTTCGGGACCGGCGAGGCCGTGGTCGAGTGCCGTTCGAACCACCAGGTCCCACTCCACGCCGGCGTCGACCCGGATGCGGGTGTCGTGGACCTCGAGGCCCGTGGTCGCGATCCGGACCACCGTGCCGTCGAAACCCTCGTCGCCGACCAACAGGTTCGATCCGCCGCCGAGCAGCAGCATCGGGGTGCCCGCGGCGTCGGCCTCGCGGACCGCACGCACGAGCTCGGCGGACGTCGTCGCCGTGACGAGAGTGCGGATCGGGCCACCCACCCGGATGGTGGTGAGGTCGCGGAAGCACACGGGATCGCCGGTGCTCGGGCCCGTCGCGAGGGGGGCGGTACTGCTGGTCACCGGTGTGACGGTACCCGGCCGGTCCGGAGCATCGCATCGTCGCACCTACCATGGTGGAGATTCAGCGTCAGCTTTTCGGGAGGATCACGTGCAGGTCACCAGCGTCGGACACGCCGGGTTCCACATCACGACAACGGCCGGAACCATTCTGTGCGATCCGTGGGTGAACCCCGCCTACTTCACCTCGTGGTTCCCGTTCCCGGACAACTCGCAGCTCGACTGGGACACCCTCGGCAACTGCGACTACCTCTACGTCTCGCACCTGCACAAGGACCACTTCGACCCGAAGCACCTGGCCGCGCACGTGAACAAGGACGCCGTGGTGCTGCTGCCGGACTACCCGGTGCCGGATCTGAAGACCGAGCTCGAGAAGCTCGGTTTCCACACCTTCGTCGAGACGACCGATTCGGTGAAGCAGACGGTGTCGGGGCCGAAGGGCGAGCTGGACGTCATGATCGTGGCGCTGCGGGCGCCCGCCGACGGGCCCATCGGCGACTCCGGCCTGATCGTGAGCGACGGCGAGACCGTCGCGTTCAACATGAACGACGCCCGTCCGGTGGACCTGGACATGATCACCGAGGCCTTCGGACACGTCGACGTGCACATGCTGCAGTACTCCGGGGCCATCTGGTACCCGATGGTCTACGACATGCCGCAGCGCGCCAAGGACGCCTTCGGCACACAGAAGCGGCAGCGGCAGATGGACCGGTGTCGGCAGTACATCGAGCAGGTCGGCGCCACCTGGGTCATCCCGTCCGCCGGCCCGCCCTGCTTCCTCGACGACGAGCTGCGCGGCCTCAACGACGTCTACGACGACCCGGCCAACATCTTCCCGGACCAGATGGTCTTCCTCGATCAGATGCGCAAGCACGGCCACGACAAGGGTCTGCTGATGATGCCCGGCACCACCGCGGACTTCACGGGGTCCGAGCTGAACGAGCTGGTCCACCCGCTGCCCACCGATGAGGTGGAGGCCATCTTCACCACCGGCAAGGCCGACTACATCGAGGCGTACGCGCAGCGTCAGGCCGACGTGATCGCCGCCGAGAAGGCCGCGTGGGCGCCCGCCGAGGGCGAGCCGCTGCTCGGCCCGTTGCGCGAGCTGTTCGAGCCGATCATGGCCCAGACCGACCAGATCTGCGACGGCATCGGCTACCCGGTGGAGCTGGCTCTGGGCGGCGAGACCGTCGTGCTCGACTTCCCCAAGCGGATCGTGCGCGAGCCGATCCAGAACGAGAAGTTCCGCTACTCCTTCGAGATTCCCGCCGAACTGGTGCGCACGGTCGTGCGCGACGACGAGCCGGACTGGGTCAACTCGATCTTCCTGTCCACCCGCTTCAAGGCCAAGCGCGTCGGCGGCTACAACGAGTTCCTCTACACGTTCTTCAAGTGCCTCACCGACGAGCGCATCGCCTACGCCGACGGGTGGTTCGCCGAGGCCCACGACGACTCGGCCACCATCGTGAAGGACGGCTGGGAGATCCAGCGTCGCTGCCCGCACCTCAAGGCGGATCTGGGCAAGTTCGGCGTGATCGAGGGGAAGACGCTCACGTGCAATCTGCACGGGTGGGACTGGAACCTCGAGACCGGCAAATGCCTGACCTCCAAGGGCCACGAGCTGCGGTCGCAGAAGGTCTGATCCGCACGGCCGTTCGACGCGCTAATCTCACCGAATGCCACGCAAGTTCGACCACACCGTCCCGTCCACGCTCTCCGCAGCGCAGGTGCACGCCGCGCTGACCACCGAGGGGTACTGGCAGGCCCGGCTGGATGCGATCGGTGGGCCCAAGGCGACGCTCGACGAGGTGGTCGTGCAAGGCGACACCCCGGACACGCGCACGGTGCGGGCGGCGATGACGCAGGCCATCGCCGAGGAGTTCCTCCCCAGCGCGCTCACCAGCATTCGGTCCGGCGACTTGGTGATTCGCCGCGTCGAGTCCTGGGGGTCGCTGGACGCGCAGGGCTCGGCCGGGCGCTTCGAGGCGAAGGTCGAGGGCGCCCCGGCCACCATCACGGGCACGCTGACTCTGCGGTCGACGGGATCCGGATGCACGATGACCGCGACGGGCGCGGCGGAGGTCAAGGTCCCCCTCATCGGCGGGAAGATCGAGTCCGCGGTGATCGAGCACATCCTCGCCCTCATCGACGCCGAGCAGGAATTCACCGACACCTGGGCTCCCGAGCACACCTGATCGGTCGGGCTGCCTCGGCCCGGCTTCGTGACGGACCCCATGCACCACCGGAAAGCCGGATGACCAGCGCAGATTTACCGCGCCTCGAGGCCACCGGTAGCCTTGCCGCTCATGGCACGACGCATGAACTACTCCGCACGTCTCCCGTTCACCACCGAGCAGGTGTACGGGGCGCTGACGTCGCAGAGCTACTGGGACGCGATCGTCGAGGAGTTGCGCAAGTACTCCGAGAACGAGATGACGTCGTTCACGGTGTCGGATGCCGGCATCGACGTGACGATGCGCCACATCATTCCGCGCCACACGCTGCCGGACATCGCGCAGACGGTGATGAAGAAGGACATGGTCATCACGCGCAACATCCATCACGATGCGTACGGCGAGACCACGTCGGGCAAGTACGACGCGTCGATTCCCGCCGGGCCGGGGTCGCTCACCGGCGTCACCGAGCTGTTCGCCACGGAGACCGGATCGACTCTGCGCACCACCAGCGAGGCGAAGGTCTACATCCCGTTCGTCGGCGGCAAGCTCGAGCAGCTCATGCTGGTCAACCTGCGCGACCTGTGGAGCGGTGAAGCCGAGGTCACGCACGACTGGCTGAAGAAGAACGCCTGACCCGTGCCCGGCGCCGGGTCCGGTCCGCAGGGTGTCGTCACCCGTGGCACCACCAACATCAACCGGCTGAGACGGAGCGACCGTCGCCTGGTCCACCACCCGACCGTGCGAGCTGTGCTCCGCGCGCCTGCGCACCCCTTGGTGGTCGACCTCGGCTACGGCGCCAGCCCGGTCACCACGGTGGAACTCGCGCAGCGGCTCCGCACCGTCCGTCCGGACGTCGCCGTCGTCGGCCTGGAAATCGATCCCGGCCGGGTGGTGCCGGACCGTGACGGTGTGCGCTTTCAGCACGGAGGGTTCGAGCTCGCGGGATTGCGTCCACACCTGGTCCGCGCCTTCAACGTGCTGCGGCAGTACCCGGAGGACGCGGTGTCGGGTGCGTGGGCGCGGGTGACGTCGTCGCTCGCGGAGGGCGGGCTCCTGATCGACGGCACCTGCGACGAACTCGGCCGACGCGCCGCGTGGGTCACCGTCGGCGCGGACGGTCCGCGGTCACTCACACTGGCGTGGGACCCGTTCGATCTGCCCCGCCCCTCCGACATCGCGGAGCGGCTGCCCAAGGCGTTGATCCACCGCAACGTGCCCGGCGAGCGCATCCACGACGTCCTCCTGCGGGCCGATCGCGCGTGGGACGTCGCGGCCCCTCTCGCCGTCTACGGTCCGCGGGTGCGCTGGCGCCACGCGGCCGATCTGCTGGCTCAGCAGGGCGTGCCGCTGCGGCCGTTCCGCCGGCGGCTGCGGGACAACGTGCTCGAACTGCCCTGGTCGGCGGTGGCACCGGCGTAGGTCCCCCGTCGACGCCTCAGCGCAGGGACGCCTCCACCCGATCCCGCACGCGGTCCCCGGCCTCGTCCGCGCGGGTGCGCAGGACGGTGGGGTCGAGCCGGCCGAGCATCAACCCGTCGGCCACCACCTCGTCGAGGGTGAACTGGGAGATGCCGCCGGCGGCGAGGTCGAGCACCGTGCGGGTGGGGGTGGTCATCCTGAAGGTGCCGGTGAACTCGATGTCGTCACCGACGAGCCGACCGCGGTGCAGTGCGAGCCGTTGATCGTGCGGACCGGCCGTGCCCGCAACCCGGACGTGGACGAACTGCGGATGCAGGCTGCCCATCCCGTGCAGTTCGGAGGCGCTCTGGTGCGAGATGACGGCCGACGCGCCGAGCCACGCGCACCACTTGGAGAACTCCTCGAACGCGTGCCGCGGCCAGTCCGCCACGCGCAGCAGGTCCGCCTCGACCACCGTCCAGGACCCCTCGCTCACGCGGGTGGCGATGTCGACCGAGCGGTACCCGGCGTCGAGCGCCTGGGCGCGGGTGAAGAACCCGTCCTGCTCCGTCACGAGGCAGTCGAGCCGCTCCACCACGTCGTCTCCGGACATGGTCACAGACTACCCGCGATGTGTCGCCTGTCACAGCGCGGGGCGCCTCACGTGTGGTCGTGTCACCCATCCCGTCCTCAGAGTTGCCACACCAACGTCCCGCACAATGGTCCGCATGACGACTTCCGCTCCCCGGCGACGCTCCCGGCTCCCTCTCGTCGCCGCCGTGGTGGTGATCGCCTTGGTCGCCGCGCTGATCGGCGGTGAGGTGTACGCCCGTAACCGCGTGAGCCAGTGCCTGGCCACACAGTTCCAGAACGACCTGGGGTCCAAGGTCGACGTCGACCTCGGCTGGCAACCCGTGTTGCTGTCCCTGGTCACGAAGTCCTTCTCCTCCGTCGACATCTCGAGCGACGACTCCCGCTTCGGACCGGCACAGGACATGCAGGTGCGCGCGACCGTGAACGACGTCGACCTCGAGACGTCGGAGACGTCCGGCGGCACCATCGGGTCCTCGACCGCGGACGTCGTCTGGTCGACGGACGGCATCCTCGCGACGCTGCAGCAGCAGGGCATCGGCTCCGTGGTCTCGGGCGTCACCGCGGACCCCGGCGCCGGGACGCTCCGCTTCGACATCGTCGGCGGCCTGGCGGCGTTGACCGTCGCACCCACCGTGTCCGGCGACACCATCGACGTCCGCACCACGGACGCGTCGATCCTCGGCATCGGCATCCCGACGGATCTGGCGGACAGCGTCGTCGGCATCCTCACCGACAGCCTGACCACGTTCCCGCTGGGCATGACGCCGGACACCCTGACCGTCACCGACACCGGGATCGAGCTGACCCTCTCCGGCGGGCAGTACCAGATCCCTCCGGCGCAGGCGGACAGCGGCGAGCAGGCTCTCAGCTGCTGACGGGGAATCCGTCCAGCACCGCGCGGGTGCCCGAGAGCCCGAGGCGGGTCGCGCCGGCCTCGATCATGGCGTGCGCGGTGTCGGCGTCGCGGATGCCACCGGACGCCTTGACGCCCAGGCGTCCCCCGACGGTCTCGGCCATGAGCTCGACCGCCCGGACCGACGCCCCGCCGGCGGGATGGAAGCCGGTGGACGTCTTGACGAAGTTCGCACCGCCGCGCTCGGCGGCCCGGCAACACTCGACCACGGCGGTCTCGCCCTGCGGCGACGCGAGCAACGCGGCGGACTCGATGATGACCTTGAGGACGGCGGTGTCGCCCATGGCCTCGCGCACGGTGATCACGTCGGCCAGCACGGCGTTGAAGTCCCCCGCGACGGCGGCGCCGACGTCGATGACCATGTCGACCTCGGCGGCACCCTGCTGCACCGCCAGGCGGGCCTCGGAGCCCTTGATCAACGAGTGGTGCTTACCGGACGGAAAGCCCGCGACGACGGCGACCACCAAGTCACCGGTGTTCCGCAGCGGCAGCATCGACGGCGACACGCACACCGCCAGCACGCCGAGCTCGGTGGCCTCGGTGACCAGCTCCCGCACGTCGGCGTCGGTGGCCTCGGGCTTGAGGAGGGTGTGATCGACCAGTCGGGCAACGGCGTCGCGGGTGAGCTCCATGGTGGCCATGCTCGCATGCGACCGGTGCGAACCAGCTCCGCGCTCGGTGAAAGACTGTCGGGCATGTCGCACGCCTCCCGCTACGTCGTCACCCTCGGCTGTCCCGACCGCACGGGCATCGTCGCGCGCATCGCGACGTTCCTCGCCGACCTGGGCGGATCCATCGTCGAGGCGGCGTATCACGCCGACGCCGACAGTGGCTGGTTCTTCACCCGTCAGGCCGTGGACGCCGCGTCGATCGACATCGGGGTCGACGAGCTCCGGGAGCGCTTCGCCACCGTGGCGGCGGAGATCGGGCCGGACACCGAATGGGCCGTGCACGACTCGTCGATCCGCAAGCGTGTGGTCCTGCTGGTGAGCAAGGAGGGACATTGCCTCCACGATCTGCTCGGCCGCGCGGCCGGCGGCGAGCTGCCGGCCACCATCGACGCCGTGATCGGCAACCACCCCGACCTCGAGGCGGTCACCCGGGCGCACGGGACCCCGTTCCATCACGTGCCGTTCCCGTCCGACCCGGCCGAGCGTGGGCCGTCGTTCGCCCAGCTGCGGGAGTTGGTCGACTCCTACGATCCCGACGCCGTGGTGCTCGCGCGGTTCATGCAGGTGCTGCCCGAGGACCTGTGCGACCACTGGGCGGGTCGAGCCCTGAACATCCACCACAGCTTCCTGCCGTCGTTCGTCGGCGCGCGGCCCTACCACCAGGCGTTCGCGCGCGGAGTCAAGCTCATCGGCGCCACCTGCCACTACGTGACGGCGGAACTCGACGCGGGTCCGATCGTCGAGCAGGACGTCATCCGCGTCGACCATGCCGACGCGGTGTCGGACATGGTCCGTCAGGGCCGCGACATCGAGAAACTGGTCCTCGCGCGCGGACTGCGCTGGCACCTCGAGGACCGCGTCCTGGTGCACGGCCGCAAGACGGTGGTGTTCAGCTAGCGGTCGGCCAACCGGACCAGGGCGGCGTCGAATTCCGCGATCGCCTCGACCGACGCCATGTGGCCGACGCCGGGCAGTTCGATGAGCTCGTCGAGCACGTTCGCGCGGTCGAGCTTCTCCGCGAGACGACGGGACTGGATCGGCGGCGTCAGGCGGTCCTCGGTTCCCACCACCACGACGGTGGGCACGTCGATGTTGGTCACCGCGTCCACGATGTCGACGGTGCTGAGGACGGCTCCCCACATCCCGCGGGTCCGCGGGGCGCAGTCCCGGACGACGCGTTCGCAGAACGCCACCTGCGCCGGGGTGGATCGGGCGCCCATCGTGGCGTAGCGCAGCGCTCGCGTCGACAGCCGGGTCGCCGGCAACGGCAGGGCCGATCCCAGCACCGACGCCGCGAGACGGGCCGGCACCTGCGGTACACCGGGCGGCAACGGGATGACGGTCGTCTCGCGGACCAGCGAGTCGCTCGCCGTGTCGGCCAGCAGGATTCCCTTGGCCCGCTCGCGTACCTGGGTGGGGTATCGGGATGCCCAGGACATCACCGACATGCCGCCCATGCTGTGTCCGGCGATCACGGCGGGTGCACCCGGGCGCACGGTGGCGGCGAGTACGGCGGCGAGGTCGTCGCCGAGGACGTCGGGGTCCAGTGGACGCGTCCCGACCTCGCTGCGGCCGTGGCCGCGCTGGTCGTAGACGACGACGCGGTACTTGTCGGCGAGGTCGTTGATCTGCGGCGCCCAGAAGTCGGCCGAGCACGTCCACCCGTGGCTGAGGACGATCGGGGTGGCATCGGGATCGCCGTACTCGAGAACGCGGAGCCGGGCACCGTCGTCCGTGACGACGTCGACCGTGCGCGGTGCGACGTCGGGCGCCCGCAGCAGCACGTCGGTGTCCGCGAGCCGCGCGGACGGTGGCGGCGACGAGCGTCGGCGGCGGAGCAGGACGCCACCGATCACGAGGGCGCCCGCCAGCACGGGAACGGCCCGGACGACGGATTTCTTCTCCGTGGACATGGCCGTAACCCTAGGTCACGTCTTTCTCGGCTTCTCGGTGACATCGCTCCCCGCCGCCCGTCGCGCACCGTCGACCAGCCCGTTGACGGTGGCGGTCAGATCGTCGATCCGGGCGACGGCGTCGCGGTAGATCGTGGTGTCGTCCGGGTCGCGTTCCGCGCGATCGAGGCGCTCGCGCAGATCGGCGAGCGGCTGACGCAGGTCTTCCCCGGCCGCGATGACGAGGTCCTTCTGCGCGCGGTTCGAGGAGTCGACGGCGTCCATCATCGCGTTGAACCGCACCGCGAGCGCCGCCAGTTCCCGGTCGCCGACGACGGCCACCGGCGCGAGGTCCGCCGTGGTCACCACCCGCTCGAACGCGAGCCGCAGCCGCCGGACCGGCCGGAGCCCCGTCGTCAGCACGACGGCGGTGAGCACGTAGGCGACCAGCCACACCGCCGCCGTGAAGATGACCAGCGCGACGTCGAGTCGGCGCAGCTGGGCGTGCAGCGTGTCGAGGGAGTTGGCGACCATGACGACGCTCGCCGGTCCCCCGGCGTCGCCGTCGCTCCCGGTGCCGGGAGCGGTCACGTAGCCGATGGTCCAGTCCCCGACGTCGACGAACGCGACGGTGTCGGTCGCGCGTGACGCGAGCTCGCGGGCGAGGGACGACGGTCCGCCGTCGGAGGCCAGGAACGGGCCGTGGCCGCCCACCGGGTAGGAGGTGAGGAGCGCGCCGTCACGGTAGATCGCGTCGACCGGGGCGCTGCCGTCCATCGGCCGGAACAGGGTGGTGGCCGTCGCGAGGCGTTGTTCCGTGGCGGAGGCGGTGACGATGCCGGTGATGCGCGAGGTGAGTTCGGTCTGCACGCGCGAGGAGAGGAGATGCTGGGCGGCGACGTGAGTGCAGAGCGAGAAGCCGGCCAGCAGGACGATGGTCGTGAGGCCGATCTGCACGCGCAGTCGGTGGACCAGGGACCACCGTGCGGTGTCGGGCCACCACCTCCGCCGGACGGTGTGCGGCCACCGGGTGCGCCGGAAGGCGGGCATGGTGGGCAGTGTCCTCCGCGCACCTGAGACCAGGCTGAGCCGGCAATGTTCGGGTAGCCGAACTCTTGCGTCCGGTGTCCCCTACACTGACCGCCATGTCCGATCGACTCGCGTTTCGTGCGGCGGTTCCCGGCCGCACCCGCTCGGTGATGCTGCTGGGCCCGGCGTTCGTCGCCGCCATCGCCTACGTCGATCCGGGCAACGTCGCGGCCAACCTGACGGCCGGCGCGCGGTACGGGTATCTGCTGGTGTGGGTGCTGGTGGCCGCGAACGCGATGGCGGTGCTCGTGCAGTACCTGTCGGCCAAGCTCGGCCTGGTCTCCGGGCGGTCCCTGCCCGAGGTTCTCGGCGACCGGATGCGCCCGTGGCCACGACGCGCGTTCTGGGTGCAGGCCGAGGCGGTGGCCGTCGCCACCGACATCGCCGAGGTGATCGGCGGAGCCATCGCCCTGCGGCTGCTCTTCGGCATCCCGCTTCCGATCGGTGGCCTGATCACGGGCGTGGTGTCGATGATCGTGCTGGCCGTCCAGTCCCGACGCGGCCAGCGCACGTTCGAGTTCGTCGTCATCGGCATGCTCGCGGTGATCACCGTCGGCTTCCTCACCGGTCTGTTCTTCAGCGATGTCGACGCCGCCGGAGTCGCGGGCGGCCTGATTCCCGGTTTCGACGGCAGCGGGTCGGTCCTGCTGGCCGCAAGCATGCTGGGCGCTACGGTGATGCCGCACGCCATCTACCTGCACTCGGCGTTGGCGCGAGATCGGCACGGGGTGGAGACGGATCCCGTGAAGCTGGATCGGCTGCTGCGGGTGACCAAGTGGGACGTGACGTTCGCGTTGATCGTCGCGGGCACGGTGAACATCGGCATGCTGCTGCTCGCGGCGTCCTCGCTGCTCGGCCGCGACGGCACCGACACCATCGACGGCGCGCATGCCGCGATTCAGAGCACGCTCGGGCCGTCGGTGGCCGCGGTCTTCGCCGTGGGACTGCTGGCGTCGGGCCTCGCCTCGACCGCCGTCGGCTGCGCGGCGGGAGCGGAGATCATGAAGGGCCTGCTGCGCAAGCGGATCCCGCTGCAGCTCCGGCGCGTCCTGACGTTGATTCCCGCGCTGATCGTGCTGGGTGCGGGTGTCGATCCCACGCTGGCTCTCGTGCTCAGTCAGGTGGTGCTGAGCATGTGCATCCCGTTCGCCCTCATCCCGCTGGTCCGCCTGACGTCGGACCGCGGCGTCATGGGCGACCGGGTGAACTCGCGCACCACCGTGACCCTGGCGACGCTGGCCACCGGGGCGATCGTGGCCCTGAACGTGGCGTTGCTGTGGCTGACCGCGACCGGCCGGGCCTGACCTACCAGCGCGGTCCGCGCTGGATGTCGTCGACCTTCGGGCGGACGTCCACCAGATACACACCCATGGCGACGACGGCGATGATGCCGATGAAGTTGATGACGGGCACCACCAGGAGCACGAGCAGGGCGATGACGAGGATCGCGATCCATCCCTGCTTGCTCAGCTTGTCCGCGGCGGTGAACGCGTCCCCGCGCTGACGGACGGCGTGGAACAACGCGAACGCGACACCGAACAGCGCGATGAGCTGCAGGACGTACTCGATGGCGCTGGTCGCGCTGGTGGCGAGGGGCATACGTCCGATTCTAGAGCGACCGCGGCCCCCGCGCACGAGCGGTGCGCGGGGGCCGGGACGCGTCGGCGGTGCCGATCAGCTGGTGCTCTTCTTGGCCGGGGCGGCCTTCTTGGCGGGGGTCTTCTTCGCCGGGGTGGTCGACTTCGCGGCCGGGGTGGTCTTCTTGGCCGGGGTCTTCTTGATGGGCGAGTTCGCGTCGTTACGCGTCTTGCCCTCGACCGTGCCGGCGGCACCGGAGACCTTGTCGGAGGCCTTCTGGCCGGTCGCCTTGGCCTTGTCGCCGGCCTCGTCGAGGTTCTCGCTCACCTCGTCGGCGCCGTCCTTGATCGCCTCGGCGGCCTCGTCGGCGCCCTCCTGGACTCGCGTCGAGGCGCGGCCCGCCAGTGCGGCGGCGCGCTCACCGACGGCGCGGGTCTGCGAGGCGACGGTGCCGAGGGTGTCCTCGGTGAGGTCGACGGCGTCGTTGGCGGCCTTGTTGGCGCGCTCGAGGCCCTCCTCGATCTGCGGGTTCTTGCGGATGCGCTCGACGGTCTCCTCGCCGCGCTCCGCGAGAGCGGTGTAGAGGTCGGACGCCACCTTGAGGTACGCCTCGGCGACCTTGCGCAGCTCCTCCGGGGTGAAGCGCTCGCGCAGCTCGGCGATCTCCTCCGGCAGTTCCTGCGGGAGTGCCTCGAGCCGGTTCCGGAGCGTCTCGACGCTCTCGGTCACGTCCTCCTGCAGGTCCGCGAGGCGGGCGCGGGCGGTGTCGACGCGGTCGCCCACGTCGGCCTGCGTGCTCTCGGCGCGGTTGCGGACCTGGGCCACCACGTCGGCCACGGCCTGCACCACGGCGTCGCCGGCACCCACGGCGGCGTACAGCGGGGTCTTGACGTTGTCGAACTTGGGATCGGTCATGTCACTCTCCTGTGGTCGTTGGGGTCATCGGGGTGCGGCCGGGAGTCTCGTCCTCGGGTCCGGCGTCGTTCTCACGCCGGAACGAGTAGTAGATCTCCAGCAGCACCTGTTTCTGCCGTTCGGTGATGGATTCGTCGCCGTGAACAGCGTCGACGACGGGACTGTGCGGCCGCTCCTCGAGCAGACCGGCGCGCACGTAGAGGACCTCCGAGGACACCCGAAGACCCTTCGCGATCGAGGCCAGAACCTCCGCGGACGGCTTGCGCAGCCCACGTTCGATCTGACTCAGATACGGATTGCTGACACCGGCCGTCTGGGCGAGCTGACGCAGGGACACCTGCGCCGACTCCCGCTGCGACCGGATGAAGCTCCCGATGTCCGACGTCGCGGTGCTGACGACTCGCGCCGCGAGATCGCCGGGAGACGACTGCGCGTCGCCACCGCCGTCGGTGTCCGAGTTCGCCATCGCTGCACCTCCCGTGATCGGCCGTGCCGTGCGAAGACCACGATAACGAGGGGTGCTAGCAAGAGCAAGCACTTTGCTAGCAGTGCGTACGTAACGCCGATCACACCGGCGCGTCAGTGCCCGAAGAGCAGGTCCGACGCCGTGTAGATGGCCAGTCCGGCGAGCGACCCCACGACCGTGCCGTTGATACGGATGAACTGCAGATCCCGCCCGACCTGCAGTTCGATCTTCCGCGACGCCTCGTCGGCGTCCCAGCGCGCGACCGTGTCGGTGATGACGGTGGTGATCTCGTCGGTGTAGTTCTCGACGATGTAGCGCACACCGGCGAGCAACCACCCGTCGGCCTTCTCCCGCACGGCGGTGTCGTCCCGCAGCCGCAGCCCGAACTTCTGCACGTTCTGGGCGATGGTCGCGCGCAGCGTGCTGTTCGGATCGTCGACCGAGTCCACGATGAGCCGTTTGGCCACCTTCCACGACGCCGCGGCCAGCCCGGTGACCTCGTCGCGGCCCATGATCTCCGACTTGATCGACTCGGCCTTGGCGATGGTCTCCGGATCGTGCTGCAGATCGTTCGCGAAGTCGACGAGGAACTTGTCGGCCGCCAGACGCAACTCGTGCTGCGGGTTCGAGCGCACCTTCCACGTGAAGTCGACGAGTTCGCGGTGGATGCGCTCGCCGAGCAGCACGTCGACGAACTTCGGCGACCACGACGGGGAATCGCGACTGACGATCCGATCGATGGTCGGCAGGCTGTTCTGCGCCCACTCGTGGGCACGCTCGGCCAGCAGGTCGACGAGCGGCTTCTGCCGGTTCTCCTCGAGCAACGACGCGAGCACTCGCCCGATCGGCGGGCCCCACTGCGGATCGCCGAGTCGCTTGACGATGGTGTTGTCGATGACCTGCTGGATGTCCTCGTCGTCGAGCACGTCGAGGACGCCGCGCAGCACGGTGGCCGTCTCCTCGGCGACGCGCTCGGCGTTCTTCTTCTCGGCCAGCCAGGTCCCGAGCCGCAAGGGAACCCGCGCGGCCTGCACCTTCTGCGTCACGACGTCGACGGCGAGGAAGTTGGTTCCCACGAACGAGCCGAGGCTCGCGCCCAGCTGGTCCTTCTTGCGCTTGATGATCGCGGTGTGCGGAATGGGCAACGCGAGCGGATGCCGGAACAGGGCGGTCACCGCGAACCAGTCCGCCAGAGCACCCACCATGCCCGCCTCGGAGGCGGCGCGCACGTAGCCCACCCAGTCGCCCGCGCCGCGACTTTCCTGCCAGCGGCAGTAGAGGTAGACGACGGTGGCGAACACGAGGAAGCCCGTCGCGACGCCCTTCATTCTGCGGAGATCCCGCCGCTTGACGTCCTCGTCGAAGCTCATCAGTTGCACCGGCCCATTCTGCCCGTCACCGCGGGCACTAAACTGGACGGGCGCGCCCGACCAGGGCCGTGAGCGTCGAACACGTGCGCCGATCCCGACCGGATCGGATGAGTGCGTCGGATCGGGACGGAGCAACCACGCGTGGCGAGCAGATCGGCAGCCGAGGCCGACGACGGGGACGGAAAGCCGGACGGCCGCAAGCGCCGGTGGCGCGAGCACAAGATCGCGCGCCGGGAAGAGCTGGTCGACGGCACCCTGGCCGCCATCCGCGCCCGCGGGCGGTCCATCGGCATGGACGAGATCGCGTCCGAGATCGGCATCTCGAAGACCGTCCTCTACCGGTACTTCACCGACAAGAACGATCTGACCAACGCCACGCTCGAGCGGTACGTGGAGACCACCCTCGCGCCCCGCATCTACGAGGCGATCGCCGTCGACGTCGACGAGTACAACCTGACCCGTCGCGTGGTCACCGCGTACGTCGAGACCGTCGCCGACGATCCCGAGGTCTACCTCTACGCGATGAGCACCAGCTCGGGCCCGAACCGCGACGTCGTGGCCGAGTCCGAGCGGATGATCGCCGAGTTGCTTTCGACCGTGCTCGGGGAACGGCTGCGCCGCATGGACATGGACTCCGGCGGGTCCTTGCCGTGGGCCTACGGCATCGTCGGCGGCGTCCAGCTGGCCACGCACTGGTGGATCTCGAACCGGTCGATGTCGGCGACCGATCTGATCGACTACCTCACGATGATGGTGTGGGGCGGCATCCATGGCGTCGCCGCCGCGGGCGGGTCGCCGGCACGGTTCAACTCGGTCGACCACCCGCTCGTGGACCGCGCCGTCGACGACAGCGCGGGTCAGCCCCGGTCGTAGTCGTCGTCGTCCAGCGGGACGTCGAGATTCTGCTCGACGAAGTCCGCGTCCGACACCTCGAGCCGGGACAGCGACCCGGGCAGGTCGGCGGCGTCGGGGGTCAGGTCTCGCTGCTGCTCGAGAGCATCCTCGATCGGCAGTTCGGTGCTGTTCTCGGTCGGCTGGGTCACGGGGTCGCTCCTCTCGCTCGTCCGGTCACTGCGGCGGTTCGGTCCGGTCTAGCCGGTCCTGTCGATCGGCACGGTCACGGCGATGACCCCGGCCGTGCCGATCATGAGCACTCCGACGAGTGCGCCGAGCGCCACGGAGCTCAGCGCAGCGGCGACGAACAGCGCCATGCCCACGCACAGGGCGAGCAGCACGACGGCGCCCGCGCCGGCGGATTCGAAGAGGCAGGTGGCCTCGGCCGTCTCCGCCGCTCGGGCCGACGATTCTACCGGCGGGGGCACGGTCGTCACCGGGGGTCCTCGTTCACGGGAAGTCCTCATTCGTGTCGCGTTCGGCGTTCGCCATCCCGGTACCCGACGGGGCGGGGCCTCAATCTCCGCACCGGCCGAGGTGGCGGGAGTCACCCGCGGCGGCACGGTCGTGGCCGGGCCGAGGCGCCGTTTCCGGTCCCCCGCGCCCGGGTAGCTCTGCTGACATGACCGAATCGACCGCATCCCCCTCGCTCACCGGCCGCACCGTGGCCTTCCTGGCCACCGACGGTGTGGAGCAGGCCGAGCTCACCGATCCCCGGACCGCCCTCGAGGAGGCCGGCGCCACCACCGTGCTGATCTCTCTGACCCACGGCGAGATCCAGGCCTACGAGTCCGACGTGAACCCCGCGGACACCTTCGCGGTCGACGCCGTGGTCGCGGACGCGTCGATCGACGACTACGACGCGTTGGTGCTGCCCGGCGGCACCACCAATCCCGACGCCCTGCGTACCGACGCCGACGCCGTGGCGTTCGTCCGGGACTTCGTCGGCAGTGGACGTCCGGTCGGCGTCATCTGCCACGGGCCGTGGACGTTGGTCGAGGCCGACGTCGTGCGCGGACGCACCCTGACGTCCTACCCGAGCGTGCGGACCGACATTCGCAACGCCGGCGGCACCGTCGTCGACGAGGAGGTCGTGGTGGACGGCAACCTGATCTCCAGCCGGAACCCCGACGACCTGCCGGCGTTCGGCAAGGCCCTGGTCACCGCGGTGGCCGAGGCGGAGGGGCGTCCGAGCGGGGCCTGACTCAGGACTCGTCGGTGGGGGCCGGAAAACCTCCGGTCGCCACCGGCCCCCAGGTGTCGATGGAGATGCGCAGAATCGACTTGCCCTGAGTACGCATGGCCTCGCGGTACTCGTCCCAGTCCGGATGCTCGCCGGCGATCGAGCGGTAGTAATCGACCAGCGGCTCCACCGAATCCGGCAGGTCGAGCACCTCGGCGGTGCCGTCGATCTGCACGTAGGGTCCGTCCCAGTCGTCGGAGTGGACGCACAGCGTCACCGACGACGAGTGGCGGATGTTCACCGTCTTGGCCCGCTGCGGGTAGGTGGAGATCACGATGCGCCCGGCGTCGTCCAGACCGCACGTCACCGGCGAGATCTGCAGGCCACCGGACCGACGATGGGTCACCAGCGTCGCCCGATGCCGGTCGGCGACGAAGCGGTGCAGGGTCTCGAGGTCGACGCGCTCGGCGGTCGCGTACTTCCGTGCCATGCCCCGAGCTTAGGGGGACGGGTTCGAGGCGGCGAGCATCCCGCCCGCGCGCACCAGCTCGGCGACCGAGTCGGCGTCGGTCGGGCGACCCAGCAGATAGCCCTGGGCGCGTCGGCACCCGCAGCGCAGCAGGGTCGCCAGTTGCTCCGGCGTCTCGACGCCCTCCCCGATCACGTCCAGGCCGAACGCCTCGGCCACGGACACCACCGCCCCGATGACGGCCTCGGATCGCGCCACCGGCAGTCCCGCGACGAACGATCGGTCGATCTTCACGCCGTCGAGAAGCGGGAAGCGCGTCACCGAGCCCAGCGACGATTGCCCGACACCGAAGTCGTCCAACAGGATTCGTATCCCACGCTCGTGCAGGCCGCGCAGCGCCGCCCGCACGGTGTCGCTGTCCTCGAGCCACACCGACTCGGTGATCTCGATGCCGAACGTGGACGGATCGAGTCCGGAGTCGGCCAGCGCGTCGTCCACGGTGGCGAGAAACCCCGGCATCCGCAGCTGCAGGGGGCTGACGTTCACCCGCAGGTCGACCGAGGGCGGTCTGCGCTCCGCGCCCGCGCCGAGCAGGCGCTGCCACGCGGCGGCATCTCGGCATGCGCGCCGCAACACCCGCTCCCCGAGCGCCGCGATCAGCCCGGCCTGCTCGGCCGCCGGCACGAACTCGTCGGGACCCAACGGACCGAGTGTCGGCGACGTCCTCCGCGCCAACGCCTCGACGCCGACCAGGACGCCGATCTCGATGTCGAACACCGGCTGGTAGACGACGGTCATCTCGTCCGCGTCGATCGCGGCCCGCAGGTCGGTCGCGACGGCCCAGCGTCGTTGCAACGCGCCACCGGCCGCGGAGTCGAAGACCTCGACGTGGCCCGGTCCGCGACGCTTCGCGGCACTCACGGCGATGTCCGCCTCACGGACCAGGTCGGCGGCGGTTCGGTGGCCGTGCCCGACAGCGACGCCGGCGCACGCGGTGACAACGGTGTCGCGGCCGTCCACAGAGATGGGCTCGGCGAACACGGCGAGCATCGACGCGGCCAGCGCGGTCGCGTCGAACGTGCTGGTGAGGCCGGGACAGACGACCGCGAACTGGTCCGCCCCGAGTCGGGCCACCGCGTCACCCGGTCGTGCGGCGCCGCTGAGGACGGGCGCCACGGCGGCCAGCAGGGCGTCACCCGCCGCGAAGCCGAAGGTCTCGTTCACGCTGCGGAACCCGTCGAGGTCGATCAGCACCACCGCCGTCAGACGACCGTCGGCCCGTCCGACGGCGAGAGCGTCGTCGAGACGGCGGTATCCCGACGTGCGGTTGTCCAGCGAGGTCACCGGGTCGATCAGACTGCGGTGCCGCAGTCGGTTCTCGAGGTCGGTGCGGTGCACGGCGGCCCCCAGCACGTCGGCCAGGATGATCAGCACCGTCAGCGCGTCCGGCGTCACCACACCGGTCGATTCGCGGTAGACGGCGAGGACGCCCCAGTTCTCGGGCGACCCCGGAACCGGAACGGCGGCCGCACTGCGCAGGCCGAACTGCTGCATCTCGGAGGTGTCGAATCGCGTCTCGCGGGCCGTGTCGACGCACACGACCGGACCACCCTCGCGCATCGCGTATCCGGCGATCCCGCTCGCGCGGACCTGCACCCCGTCGAGATCCTCGGTGGTGCGGCCGGTCGCGCCCAGGACCGCCATCTTCTCGCCGTCCGGGCTCGGCCGCAGGATGAGGACGTGCTCGGCGTCGAACAACGGCGGCACCGTCTCGAGGATCGCATTGGCCAGGTGGTCCGTGCTGCCGGTGACGGAGATGCGATGGAGGGCGGACACCACCCGCTGTTCCTGCACGCGTCGACGCACGTCGCCGGAGACGTCCTGCAGGTCGACCTCTCCCGGCGGGTCGGGCGAGACGGAGGTGCGGCTGACGACCACCATCGCGATGTCGGATCCCCGGCCGGCGTCGACCATCCAGGCCGACGCGACCAGCTCGCCCGGAACCTCCGCGGGGTCGGTCACGGCGCCGGACCAGAAGCCGCTGCGGCGGGCCGCGTCGACGATGCCGGCCAGCACCGGGGAGATCGCGTCCGCTCCCGGCGCCAGCGAGTCCCGCGCCGAGAGATTGGCGTAGCGGAGCACGCCGGACTCGACGATCATCACCCCGTTGGCGGCGGTGTCGGCCACGGCGGCGACGGCCGCCACCAGCGCGTCGGTCACGGTCGGTCCGCGGTCCAGGCAAGCAACCGGTCCACCGGCCAGGTGGTGACGATGCGCTCCGGCGGGATGCCGACGGCCGCCGCCCGGGCGCAGCCGAGTCCCAGCCAGTCCAGTTGGCCGGGCGCGTGCGCGTCGGTGTCGATCGCGAACAGGCAGCCGATCTCGAGCGCGAGTTCCATCAGCCGCTCCGGTGGATCCTGCCGTTCCGGCCGACTGTTGATCTCGACGGCGGTGCCGGCGTCGCGACAGGCCTCGAACACCGCTCGGGCGTCGAACGTCGATTCCGGCCGGGTACCGCGTCCGCCCTCGACCAACCGGCCCGTGCAGTGGCCCAGCACGTCGACGTCCGGGTCGGTGACCGCGGCTATCATGCGCGCGGTCATGGTGGCGCTGTCGGCGCGCAGGTGCGAGTGCACGCTGGCCACCACCACGTCCAAGTCGACGAGCAGGTCCCGCTCCTGATCCAGCCCGCCGTCGTCGAGGATGTCCACCTCGATCCCGGTGAGAATGCGGAACGGCGTGTCGTCGTCCGCCTCGACCTCGAGCGCCAGATCCGCGAGCAGCTCGAGTTGGTCTCGCAGGCGGTCCGCGGACAGGCCGTTCGCGACGGTCAGGCGCGGCGAGTGGTCCGTGAGCGCCCAGTACTCGCGGCCGAGGCGACGCGCGGTCGCCGCCATCTCCGCCGGCGGGCTGCCCCCGTCCGACCAGTTCGAGTGCGTGTGCAAGTCACCGCGGACCGCTGCGGCGAGCTCGATCGCCGCGGCGGAGAACTCGCCGCCGGCATGCGGGCCGATCGGTTCGGCGTCGGCCCGCAACTCCGCGAGATAGTCGGGCACATCCCCCGCCGCGGCGGCCGCGGCCACGGCGGCCGTCTTCGGTCCGATACCACGGAGCGACGTCCAGTCACCCCGGCGCGCGATCTCCGCCCGACGCTCGGGGGTCAGGGCCGCGAGCACATCGGCCGCGTTGCGGTAGGCCTTCACTCGGCGCGTCTCCGCCCGGGCGCGCTCGAGCCAGAAGGCCACCTCGCGGAGCGCCACGACCGGGTCCGACGAATCGGGGTTCATGATGGGCCGAGACTACCCGTGGCCCCGACCGGAGTAATCCGATCGGGGCCACGGGTCGGTCCTGCCGGCGCGTTATCCGCGCACGTCGACCACGTGAGCGGACGGCTCCCACCGAGCGGCCCCCATGACGCGGGCGACGGCGTCGCCGACCCGCAGCGTCAGACGGCTGCCCCGGTCCTCGCACGCCATGTCGAGCGCGGCGACGACCGTGAGCGCGGCGGTGCCGAAGAAGTCGACGGCGGTGAGGTCGAGCACCACGTCGTCGGCGGGCGCGTCGCGCAGGGCGTCACGCAGGTCGGCCGCGTTGGCAAGGTCGATGCTGCCGCCGACCCGGTACGTCGTCGTGGTGTCGGTGCGGCTGACGGTGAGGGTTCCGTCGGACAGGGGAAGAACGGTGGTACGGGGATCGGATGCGATCGTCGAAACGGTCATGAGTGACTCCAAGTGCCGATCGAGCTGCTGAGCACGGATCTGCGGGTGCCGCCCGGAGTGGACTGCGCGAAGAGCAGTCCCGGCGGGAGATGTCCGGCCGCGAGAGAAAGGCGGGGGACTCGAGAAAAGGGATCTACGGCAACCATCGACGGTGCTTCGTACGTCGGCTGCTGACTCAACCTGCTGACGAACCTACGCCGGTTGGAACTCGATGCCAACCGGTTTCCCGATTCGGGGCCGCGGGTAGCCCCTCCCGGTACTCCGTCGCGGTGGGCCTGTCGTCCACCGTGGGTACCCGCCGAGGAAGCACCGGTCGGCCACCGATACATTCGCAGCAGAGCGTCCGCCGCGCACCGTCCGCGCGGGGGACCGGAAAGCGGGAAACCTCATGACACGGGCCATCACCACCGACCCCGACTCCGCCGGGTCGGCGTCGACCATCGAGCTGGGAGTGCTCGCCGACCCGAGCCAGCTCTCCGTCACGCGTGCGGTCGCTGCGGCCCTCGCGGCACAGGAGGACTTCGACCTCGACAGCATCGCGGACATCCGCCTGGCCATCGACGAGTCGTGCAGCCGCCTCATCGTCCGCGCCACGCCGGGTGCCCGTCTGGTCTGCGCGTTCACGCCCGGTCCCGACGTGCTCGAGGTCGCCGTCACCACCACCACCGAACCCGGCGCCGATCTCGACGCCAGCGGTTTCGGTTGGCACGTGCTCAACGCGCTGACCGACACGGTGTCCACCTCCCAGACCGAACACGAGGGCGTGGTGTCCACGACCATCGAGTTCTCCAAGCGCAAGCACGGCCTGGACGAGTGACGACCAGCGAACGCAAGAGCAAGTCCCGCCGGTCGGCCGACGAGTACGCCGACGTCGCGGAGAAGTTCTCGGCCATCGGCGCTCTGCCCGAGTGCGACCCGCAGCGTCGCGTCCTCCGCGATCAGCTGGTCACCCGGTGCCTCCCGCTCGCCGAGCACATCGCCCGCCGCTTCGACGGCCGCGGCGAGGCGCACGACGATCTGGTGCAGGTCGCGCGCGTCGGCCTGGTCAACGCGGTCGACCGGTTCGACGTCGAGCGCGGCTCGGACTTCGTGTCCTTCGCGGTGCCGACGATCATGGGCGAGGTCCGTCGTCACTTCCGCGACGCCGGGTGGGCCGTCCGCGTGCCCCGCCGTATGAAGGAACTGCATCTGCAGCTCTCGCGGGCGGTGGCGGATCTGTCGCAGACGCAGGGCCGGTCCCCGACCGTGTCCGAACTGGCCGAGTACCTGGATCTGGACCGGGACGAGGTCGCCATGGGTCTCACGGCCGGCAACGCGTACCAGACCCTGTCCGTGGACAGCGCGTCGAGCGGCAGCGACTCCGAAGGACTCTCCCTCGCGGACACCCTGGGTGACTACGACAAGGAGATGGAGAACGTCGAGAACCACGAGGCGCTCCGTCCCCTGCTCGAGAAGCTGCCCGAGCGCGAGCGAAACGTGTTGCTGCTGCGGTTCTTCGGCAACATGACGCAAACGCAGATCGCGGACAAGATGGGCATCTCGCAGATGCACGTGTCGCGGTTGCTCGCTCGTACGCTCGCGCAACTGCGCGAAGAGCTGCACTAGCGCAACCGCGCGAAGAACTGCACCGGGCGGGTCGCGCGCCCTACAGTGCTCGCCATGAGTGCGAGCACCGGGTGGTCGGGATCGGCCACCGAGATCCTGCGCGTCGACCCGTCGGTGTCCTTCGCCGACGTCGACACCTACGCCAAGCCGGGGTTCACCGGCTCGAAATCGGACGGCAAGGCGTGGCTGGGCTCGCGCGCCACCGATCTGCGCGAACTGCAGGAGAAGCTGTACGCGAACGGACGCTCCGGCGATCACCGCTCCGTGCTGCTCGTGCTGCAGGGGATGGACACCTCCGGCAAGGGCGGCATCGTCAAACACGTTCTGGGGCAAGTGGAACCGCAGGGTGTGGACCACACGTCCTTCGCCGCGCCCACGGAGGAGGAGCGTGCCCACCCGTTCCTGTGGCGAGTCGAGAAGGCGCTGCCTCGCGCGGGACAGATCGGCGTGTTCGACCGCTCGCACTACGAGGACGTGCTCATCGTGCGGGTGCACGACATGGTGCCCCGCGAGGTGTGGGAGACCCGTTACGACGAGATCAACGCGTTCGAGAAGCGCGTGGTCGAGTCCGGCACCACCCTGATCAAGGTCGCACTGGCGTTGTCGAAGGACGAGCAGCGGGAACGGCTCGCGCGACGCCTGCGGCGGCCGGACAAGTACTGGAAGTTCGACCCGTCGGACGTCGCCGAGCGGGGCTACTGGAACGACTACATGGCCGCCTACGACGCGGTGTTCGAGCGAACCTCCACCGAGTACGCGCCGTGGCACGTGGTGCCCTGCGACCGCAAGTGGTACAGCCGGGTGGCCGTCACCGAACTGCTCGTCGAAGCCCTGCACGGCTTCGACCTCGACTGGCCCGCAGCGGACTTCGACGTCGAAGAGCAGCGCCGCCTGCTCCGGGAGAGCTGACGGCGCTGCCTTCGAACGGTTCGATCAGAGAGTCGCGGTTGCTACGGGCGATCAGAGAGTCGCGGTGTCGATGACGAAGCGGTAGCGCACGTCCGACTTCACGACGCGGTCGTAGGCCTCGTTGATCTTCTCGCCGGGGATGACCTCGATCTCGGCGCCG
The DNA here is from genome assembly GCF_001620025.1 of Rhodococcus sp. PBTS 1. Lineage (NCBI taxonomy): Bacteria > Bacillati > Actinomycetota > Actinomycetes > Mycobacteriales > Nocardiaceae > Rhodococcus > Rhodococcus sp. PBTS 1. The sequence goes on along the minus strand of NZ_CP015219.1, from coordinate 208,914 downwards.
ATGTGGTGCTCGGCGCAGAAGTCGAGCATCTCCTGGGTCTCGGCGATGCCGCCGACCATCGAGCCGGCGAACGAGCGTCGGTTGGCCAGCAGGTTGAACGCCGGCACCTCGAGCGGCTTCTCCGGCACGCCCAGCTCGACCAAAGTGCCGTTACGGGCGAGCAGTCCCAGGTAGTCGCCCATCGGCAGGTTGGCCGAGACGGTGTTCAGGATCAGATCGAACTTCCCGCGCAGATCCTTCAGCGCGGTGGTGTCCTTGGTGGCGTAGTACTCGTCGGCACCAAGGCGCTTGCCGTCCTCCTCCTTGCTCAGCGTCTGGCTGAGCACGGTGACGTGGGCGCCGAGGGCGTGGGCGATCTTGACGCCGATGTGGCCCAGGCCGCCCATGCCGATGATGGCGACCTTCTTGTCCGGGCCCGCACCCCAGTGCTTGAGCGGGGAGTACAGGGTGATGCCGGCGCACAGCAGCGGCGCGGCCACGTCGAGGTCGACGCCCTCGGGGATGCCGAGGACGAAGCGCTCCGTCACGACGATCTGCGTCGAGTAGCCGCCGTGGGTGAACTCGCCCTCGTAGGTCTCCGAGTTGTAGGTCTGCACCACGCCCTTGGTGCAGTACTGCTCGTCCCCGTCCTGGCACGCCTCGCACTTGCCGCAGGAATCGACGAAACACCCGACACCGACGCGGTCGCCCACCTTGCGGGTGGTGACTTCGGAGCCGACCTCGGCCACGATGCCGGCGATCTCGTGGCCGGGCACGACGGGGTACGTGGTGCCGCCCCACTCGTTGCGCGCGGTGTGGATGTCGGAGTGGCAGATGCCTGCGAACTTGACGTCGATGAGGACGTCGTGCGGGCCGAGCTCGCGTCGCTCGATGGTGGTCTTCTCGAGCGGAGCATCGGGTGCGGTGGCCTGGTAAGCGGTAGCTGTGGACATGTCCACATGCCTACCCGTGCATCGTTGACTCGTAAACAACACCGGGCCAGGGTCACCTCGGAATGTCCGTGTCGTCCGAAAACTCCCGCGTGTCGACGCGGTGTGGTCCGGTCGGTCGCTGGGGTACCGCGCGGTTCTGTCCGGTCAGGCGGTGGCGGCGCGGAATCCCAGGAAGCCGACGTAGACGGCCAGGCCCACCAGACCGATCTTCCGCGTCGCGGGGATCGCGATCGCCGTCCCGATCGCCAGTTCCGACGCCCCGTTTCGGTAGGTCCACGTCCGCGTGTCGTCCGGGAACACCGGCTCGGTGATCGGACGGAAGGCGTCGGGAGCCACGAAGTGCGCTGCGCCCGTCGCCGCCAACGCGACTCCGGCGACGGTGGGGAGGGTGATGGATGCCATGGCCGAACTGTAGTACCCCACCTACCGTGTTCTCATGGCCGACGCGCGCGCTGTGGACCGCACCCGATCGCTACTCCGTCCCGACACCCCGAGCACCCTTCGCGCCGACGGCGTCCTCGACGTCCGCCGACCCGAGAACGGCCCCACCGAATTACGAGCCGCCCAGCGCCTCATGCGATTCGGTCCCCTCGCCACGATCTACGAACGGGCCTGGCGCCCGCTCTTCCGTCTCTGGATGGGCGTGAGCGGACCCACCGTCGACGTCGAGCGCACGTTCGCCGTCCGCGATCTGGGACTCGTCGACGACGGCACGCGCGTCGTGCTGGACGTCGCCTGCGGACCGGGCAATTTCACCCGGTTCCTCGCCGAGTCCCTCGCCGACGCCGGCCGCCGCGACGCCCTGGTGGTCGGCCTCGACGCCTCCGAACCGATGCTGGCCCGCGCCGCCCGGGACACGGCCCGCACAGTGCGCACCGACAGCACCGGCAGCACCGATCTCGCCGACCACGTCGCCTACGTCCTCGGCGACGCCCGCGAGCTGCCCTTCGAGGACGGCTCCGTCGACGCCGTCTGCTGCTACGCCGCGCTCTACCTCGTCCCCGAACCGATGCGGGTGTTCGCCGAACTCGTGCGTGTCCTGCGGCCCGGTGGCCGCCTCGCCGTCATGACCACCGTGCGCCGCGGTCCCGCCGTGGTGGCCGACGCCATGGCGACGGCGGTCCGTCCGAGCGGGCTCACGGTGTTCGGTGCCGACGATTTCACCGACGTGCTGCACCGAGCGGGCTTCGAGGCGGTGGAGCAGCGCATCCACGGCGCGGCGCAGTTCGTCACCGGCCGCAAGAGGTAGCTACGCCGCTCCGGTGACACGGTCGCGGCTACGCCGCTCCGGTGTCCGCCCCGTAGTCCGACACCAACCACTGATCGCCGTTCTTCTCCACGGTCACCGTGAGCAGGGTCGGGACGGCGCCCGGCTCCGGCTGCTGCAGGTTCTGCGTGGTCTGCGTGGCGAAGACCTTCACGGTGTACACGTTGCCGTCCTGCGCGGTCACCGTGGCGGCGTTCACGGTTCCCGAGGCCACCACCTGCGAGTCGGTCATGATCTGCGTCAGGACCTCGCGCACGCCGTCGAAGCGTTCTCGCAGCGCGTCTGTCGTGCCCTCCTCGACACCGGCGAAGAAGCCGTCGACGTTCGTGTGGTCGTAGGTCAGGGACCGTTCGGTGTACCCGCGGGCCACGTCCACGGCGGCGGCACGGTCGGCGTCGGCCGCCCGCTCGGCGTCCAGCGCTCCCGCGGCCGACCGCCACTGCCAGGCGGCGAGCGCAGCGGCGATCACCGCGAGCACGGCGACGACGGCGAGCACCACGGTCAGACGACCCCCGCGGGTGCGGCCCGTCGGACCGCCGGTCGACTCGGCAGGAATGCCGGACTCGGTGGCCGACTCGGCCGTGGATTCCCCGGCGCCGTCGCGGTCGACGAAGTCGGACTCGGAAAGGTCGGTGTCGACTCGAGTGGTCATGGTTGTCCTTTCGATCCGGAAACGGGGCGGCCGGATCACGTCTGCGGTGGGTCAGTTCGGCGGCAGGGTGACCGCGACGCGGGCGGGACCACCGCGCGGGAACACCTGCTCGAGCATGGTCACGAGGGAACCCGCGTCCACGCGCACGGGGCGAATGGTCCGGGTGGCCGGGCCGAGAACGGTGGCGATGTACCCGATGTCGGGAAGGAGCGGGCCGAGGTACTCGGAGATCTTCGGCACCAGTCGGGCGAGTTCGCCGTCCCACACGGTCTCGCCCACGTAGGAGTAGTCCTGATAGGAGCCGATGAGGTGCTCGAGTCCGCTGCCCGAGAGCTCGAGCTCCGGCACGATGTCGGCGAGGCGCGGACCCAACGAGTCGGCGTAGGCGTTCTCGCCGAGAACCTGCAGGTTGTAGTACAGGCTGCGGGCCACGTCCTGCTTGTCGCGCAGGGTGAGCGAGAGCAGGCGCAGGACCTCGACGATGTTGTCGATCTCCGGCTCCCGTCCGCGCGTCGCGGTGTCGAGCGTGTCGACGATGCCGCCGATCGCCTCCGAGTCGATCTCCCGAGTCAGCGCCTCGGCCACGGCCAGGGTGTCGCTGACGCTCGGCGAGACGACCACGTTGCCGGTGTCGACCGTGTCACCGTCGGCGAGGTACGGCCCGTCGGCGGTACGCGGACGGAAGTCGAGGAACTGCTCGCCGGCCGCGGAGAGGTTCGACACGCGCACCTCCGTGTCCTGCGGGATCGGCTCGGCGGCGTCGACCCGCACCACGGCCTCGAGACCGTCGCGGCCGGCGTCGATGCGTTCGACCCGTCCGATCGCGGCACCGCGCAGGGTGACCTGCGAGGTGTCGATCAGGCCACCGGAGGTGGTGAGCGGCACGGTGATGCTCAGGTGGTCCCGCCGCGGATCCATGTCCAGCACTCCGAGCGCGAGATAGGCGACGCCCAGCACGGCGACCGCCGTCAACGCGCCCACGGACAACAATGACTTCATCGCACGAATCCGATCCCGCGGAGGACCGCGATCATCTCGTTCGCCCGGTCCACCGGCGCCGCGCCGGGTGCGGGCGGACCGGACACCGACGTGATCCGCACGTTCGGCGTTCCGGAGAAGAACGGCACCAACCGCTCCCGCAGGAGGGCGTCCATGCGCGACGCCAGCATCGGCGCGGTCAGGTCGGCCGTGGCGAGAGTGCGCACCATCGGCTGGATCGTCGAGATGACGGAGCGGAGGTCGCCGTACACCGGGTTGATCACGCCCCCGATGCTCCGGGACATGTAGCCGAGGTCGATGAGGGAGTCGACGACGACGAGCAGCGAGTCCGCGAGTCCGGCAACGCGTTCGGGCCCGGTGGTCAGCATCGTGTCGAGCGTGTCGGTCCGGGCCTGGAAGGAGTCGAACACCGTCTCCGCAGCGCCGAGGATGCGGTCGAGTTCCGCGTCGCCGTTCGACAGGTCGGTGAGCGCCTGACGCGCCTTCTCGTTGATGAGATCCACCGTCTCGGGCGGGGGGATCGCGCGGTTGAACCGGTCGATCGACCGCTGGAAGTCGACGATGTTGCCGCCGGCCACCACCTCGGACAGCCCGCGCAGGACGTCCTCGACGTTGTCCGCCGGGTCCGTCCGCTCCAGCGGGATGGTGTCCCCGTCCTGCAGGGTGCCGCCCTGCGGGGCATCCGGCGCGGGTCGCTGGAGCGAGACGTAGATCTCGCCGAGGATGGTTCCCTGGCGCAGCTCCGCCCGGGTGGCCGCGGGCAGGTCGACGGTCCGGTCGATGTCGACGGCGGCGACGGCCGTGTTGCCGACCAACGTCACCGAGTTCAGCAGTCCCACGTCGACACCGTCGAGCACCACCTTGGCGCGGTCCGGCAGGTTCAGCACCGAGGAGAACTCGATGTCCACCCGGTACGTCGGACCGGGCACGTAGCTGCCCGGCAGCGGCAGGTCCGCGATGGACGCGCCGCAGCCGGCGACGGAGAAGGCCGTCACGGCGGCGATACCCGCGGCGACCGCGCGCAGGAGCAATCTCGAGTGTCGTGTCATCGGGTGCCTGCCGTTCCCAGGATCATCGGGACGAGGTCGACGGCGACAGTCCCGTCGGCGGACGCGACCTCGGGCGGAACGAACGTCAACCGGGCCGCGCCGGTGGCGGGGTCGGTGAGCGAGGCCGTCTGCTCGGCGGCCCGCGGGACGCGGGAGAGGATGCTGGCGATGTCGCCGGCTCGGTTGACCACGATCGCGACAATCGGGATCACGACGTCGAGCACCCGGTAGAGCGTCGGCGCGACCTTCGGGAGCACGCGCTCGAGGATCGGCAGGAACTCGACCGTGCGGTCGATGCCCGTGGCGAAGTTCTCCGAGAACTCCCCCGCCGCACCGAGTCCCTGCTTCAGGTTCGCGACGAGCAGCGCGATGTCGGGCCACCTCTCGATCAGGGTGGTGGTCAGCAGGTCGATGTTGTCCATCATCCGGCGGACCTGGGTGTCCTTGTTCGCCGGATTGCCCACCAGCGCCGAGATCTGCGACAGCGCCGTGCCCAACTCGTCCCCGCTGCCCTCGAGCGCGGTGTCCAGGGCCCGGAGCGTGTCGCCGAGCAACTGCTCCTCCGGCGGCCGCGGCGCGACCGGATCGGTGGTGGAGGTCGTCCCCAGCAGCTCGGCCCCCAGATCGTTCACCGCCGTGAGGGTGTCGCTGATGCCGATCGGCGTCCGCGTGCGGTCGAGCGGAATGCACGTCTCGCGGTCGAATCGCGCGCCGTCCCGGTAGGGCGTGGTCAGCTCGAGGCGACGGTCGGTGACGATCGAGTCGGAAAGCGTGACGGCGCCGACGTCCGCCGGCAGGGCGAGGGTCTCGTCCACCGCCATGGTGACGCGGACGTGGTCGCCGCGTGGCTCGATGCGGCGGACCTCCCCCACCGGGATGCCGAGCATCGTCACGTTGTTGCCCTCGTACAGGCCCACCGAGTCGGTCATGTCCGCGCACATCTCGGTGCGGGTGGTCGTGACGAGCCTGGCGGCGGACGACGCCGCGGTGCCGGCTCCGACGACCAGGACGGCGGCCAGACCGACGATCACGACCTTGCGTGTTCCGGCCACGTCAGCACCCCCTTCCGGGCACGGGCACGCACAGCGTGGTGCCCGTGATGACGTCGTCACCGCGATCGACGACGGCGCCGGCGTCGGTCGCGAAGATCTCGGACATGGAATCGGTGAACTCGCGCCCGGCGGTGATGGCGTCGTCGAGCGTCACGGTCTGCTCGCGCAGGGTCGCGGCGAGCGCCTCGAGTTCCTCGATGGTCGGGCCCAGCCCCTGGTCGAGCGCGACGATCGGCCGGTGCAACAGGGTGAACAGGCGTCGCAGCTTCTCCGACGCGGCGACCACGTCGGCCCGCTTGGCGCCGAGCTTCGAGGTGATGGTGGCGAGCTTGTTCAGCAAGGACAGCAGCACCTCCCGGTCCGTGGCGAGGGCACCGAGGTACTCGTCGGTGACGTTCAGGCCGCGGGTCAGATCGTCCTGGCTGTCCGCCAGGGCGGCCGTCAGGGACGTGAGGTTGTCGGTGATCCGGCGGATCGACTCGGGCTGCGCCTGCACGGCCGCGTCGAGCTCGACGATGTTCTCGCGCAACGTCTTTCCGTTCAGATCGCGCAGGATGGGCGTGGCCGCCTCCACGGTGTCGGAGAGGGAGAACGGCACCGTGGTGTGCTCGATCGGGATGCGCCCGTCCGGCAACTCGCCCGTTCCGCCGGGGCGGAGCGCGAAGTAGTGACCGCCCACCGGCGTGAGGAGCCGGACGCCCATCGACGTCGCGTCGCCGAGCTCGACGTCCTCGCGGACCTCGAAGGACACCTCGACGTGGTCGTCGGCCAGCCGCATCCCGGTGATCGTGCCCACGGAGATTCCGGCGATGCGGACGTCGTCGCCGGCGTGGGCTCCCCCGGTGTTCTCGAACGCGGCCGTATAGGTCCGGTGACCCAGCGGCAGGACGTAGACGATCGTCGTCGCGACCACGGCGAGCACCACGACCACCACACCGACCAGGCCCCACACCGTCTGACTGCCCGCTCGGAGCGAACTCATCGACACACCACCAATCGCTGAGTGCCGAGCACGACCGAGCCGATGCCCGGGATGTCGGCCTGGCCCGACGAGCAGGCGTAGACCTCGCCCGGGCCACTCGTCGGCTGCCCCTCGGCGCCACCGGACTGCAGCGACCGGTCGACCCCGCGCAGGAGACTCGGCACCAACGCGAGCAGGTCGACGATCTGCTTCGCCCCCGGCACCCGCCGACGGAACACCGAGTCGACGGGCCCGTACTCGGAGTCGTAGGTGTCTCGGAGCTGCTCGGCGATGTTCAGGAACGGACCCTGCCCCGCGTTGATGTCGTCGAGATTGGCGATCAGCGTGTCCGCCTTGTCGGCGAAGGTCGACACGACGCGATCGAGCTCCGCGAAGAGCCGGCCGAGCTGCTCGGACCGCTGACCGACCACGCCGGAGATCGCCCCGAGGTTGCGGACCAGGAGCACGATGATCTGCTCGCGCTCCTTCGCGTACGTGGTCAGGCCGTCGAGATCCCGCAGGACCGGCCCTAGTCCGGCCCCGTCGCCCTGCACCAGGTCCAGCACGTTCTGCGTGAAGCGATTGACCTGCTCGGTGTCGATGGTCTCGAAGATCGGCTGGAAGCCGTCGAACAGCGTGGTGATGTCGAACGAGGGCACGGTGTTCTCGGGCGCGAACGACGCGCCGGACGCGAGCGGCGTCCCCGCGGTGTCGTCCTGGATCAGCTCGAGGTACCGCTGACCGAGCAGGTTCTGGTAACGCACCGCGGCCTTGGTGGTGCTGGTGACGGGACGGTTGCCGTCCACCTCGAAGCTCACCCTGGCGCGGTCCCCGTCGAGGTCGATCCCGGTGACCGAACCGACCAGCACGCCGGACAGCCGCACGTCGTCGCCGGTGTACAGGCCTGAGACGTCGTCGAACCGAGCATCGAATCGCGCACGGTCGGGGCCGGTACTGCCCCCGAGCGCGTTCCCGATCAGCACGAGGCAGAGGATCGCCACCAGCGCGAACACGGCGAGCTTGACCACCGTCGCGACGGGAAAGCCCACGGCGGAGGACCGGCTCACGGCGTCGCCCCCGCCCGGCCCAGGAACGCCTCGACCGGTCCCGCCATCGTCGGCATCGAGTTCACGATCACCTGTAGTTGAAGCTGGGTGCGTCCGTCGACCGTCGGGAACGCGTCCTCGACGCCCTGCAGGACGTTCGGCACCCGCTGGTAGGCGGGGGCGAGGGTGCCGGCGGACAGGGCCACCGGGATGAGGACGTCCAGCAACGTGTCGAGCAGCGGCGCCAGATACGGTTGGTTCTCCCGCAACAGATCTCCCAGAGGAATGCTCAGCCCGCCGCCGAGACCGTTCATCGCCTTGATGGCCCGGTCCCGGTTCACGGGATTCTCGAAGTACTCGCTCGAGTCCACGACCTGCGCGATCACGTCGACCAACGGGCCGATGGATTCGCGGAGACCGTCGCCGAGCTCGGCGCCGCGGACGAGCTTCCACGACAGCGGGGACCGCTGCGTCTCGGCCATCATCTGCGCGGTGTCGAAGAAGGGCTTCAGGCCGTCGCCGAAGTTGGTCGACACCCGCGACGCGAGGTCGGCCACCCGGTTGGTGTTGTCGGCATCGAGCACGTCGGTCAGGGTGGCGAGGCGGCGGAACACGCCGGTGACGGTGGCGGTCTCGCTGTCCTCGCCGAGCTCGACGGTGGCGTTCGCCGTCAGCGGCCGTCCCTCCCCCTCGGAGAACAGTTCGATGACCGTCGCGCCGAACACCGTGGCCGAGGAGAACCGTGCCGTGAGGTCGTCGGTCAGCACCGCGGCGACGTCGGGCTCGAGGTGGGCGTGCACGCGCTGCCGGCCGAAGCCGACGGCCTCGATCTCGTCGACCCGCCCGACGGGCAGGCCGCGGTACTTGACGTCGGATCCGACCGCGAGGCCGTCGCCGATGCTCGTGCTGTCGAAGGTCACGTCGAACCGCGACTCGAACTCGCCGCGTGCGTAGTTCGTCAGAACCACGCCCAGCAGCACCAGCACCACCGCGACGGCGAGGCCGCGCAGGCGCAGCGCCCCTGGTCCGGCGGACCGCTTGGACAGGTCGTCGAAGACTGCCATGCCGCTACCCCGAGATCCTGATGCCGACGTCGGCACCCCAGATGACCACGGTCATGATCATGTCGAGCACCACGATGACGATGAGCGAGGCACGGATGGCCCGCCCCGACGCACGGCCGACACCCTCCGGACCGCCGGTGGCGTAGTAGCCCTGATAGCCGTGGATGAGGATGACGGCCGCGACGAACACGGTGGCCTTCAGCAGGGACCAGCCGAGGTCCGGCAGGCTGAGGAACGTCGAGAAGTAGTGGTCGTACGTGCCGGACGACTGGTTGCCGAACAGGTTCACGATCAGCGCGCACGAGACGTACGCGAGCACCAGCGTCAGCAGGTAGAGCGGCACGATGGTGAGGACGCCGGCGATCACGCGGGTGGTCACGACGAACGGGATCGAGCGGATGCCGACCACCTCGAGCGCGTCGATCTCCTCGGAGATTCGCATCGCGCCGATCTCGGCGGTCATGCGGCACCCGGCCTGCGAGGCGAAGCCGATGGCCGCGATCATCGGGGCCAGCTCGCGGGTGGTGGCGTAGGCGGAGATGAATCCGGTGAGCGGACCCATGCCCACGAGGTTCAGCGCGTTGTATCCCTCGATGCCGATGGACGACCCCACGGCGATACCGAGGATCACCAGCACCGACACCGTGCCGCCGCCGACGACCAGGTTGCCGCTGCCCCAGCTGATGTCGGTGAGCACCAGCATCGTCTGCCGGCGGTACGCGCGCAGGGTGTGCGGGACGGCGGCGAGCACCTGCCACACGAAGGTGAGTTGATGGCCCAGGTGCTCGGCGGCCGAGAGGGGCATGCGGACCACGCGGGCGCCCGAGCGGCGCAGGCCCGAGGTGCCGAGCGGTGAGTAGCGTGCGACGGTCATCGCGTCACCCGAGCCGTTGCGGGAAGAACATGGTCACCAACTGGGTGGCCAGGACGTTGACGACGAAGGCCGCGATCACCCCGACGACGACGGACGCGTTCACCGCGTTGGCGACGCCGCGCGGTCCGGCCGTGGCCTCGAACCCGCGCTGGCAGGCGACGAGGACGACGATGATGCCGAAGATCTCCGCCTTGACCATCGAGACCACCAGGTCGGTGGTGGAGGCGAAGGAGGCGAACGACGCGAGGTAGCTGCCGGGCGTCCCGCCCTGGAATCCGACGTTGACCACGTAGCCGGACACCAGGCCGATGAAGATCACCAGCGAGCAGAGCAGGGGCGCGACGACGATCATCGCGGCCAGTCGCGGCGCGGCGAGGCGGCGGACGGGGTCGATGCCCATGACGCGCATCGCGTCGATCTCCTCGCGCACGGTGCGGGCACCGAGGTCCGCCGCGATGGCGGAGCCGGCGGCCCCGCCGAGCAGCAGCGCGGTGACGATCGGCGCGCCCTGACGGATGACGCCCAGTCCGCCCGCAGCACCCGAGATGGAGGTGGCGCCGATCTGCGAGGTGAGGCTGCCGACCTGGACGGAGACGATGACGCCGAACGGGATGGACACCAGGACGGCGGGCAGCACGGTCACGGTGACCATGAACCAGGCCTGATCGAGCGCCTCCCGCCAGGCGAATCGCAGCGCCACGAGATCGCGGGCGAGATAGCCGAACGCGGCGGCGGTCAGGTCGGCGAACCGTCCGAACGTGCGCATGCTGGTGACGACGCGCGATCGCGCCCACGTGCCTGCCCGCGACTCGGACCGTGACCTGGTTTCGGTGCCGGCGATGGTGACCCCCCGGTGTGTGCTGTTCCCCCCGGTCCGCGACCCTTCCGCGAACCTCCGAAAACGTAGCGGCCCGAAACAGGATCGAGGTCGGTTTGCGCGGGGTTCCGTGACGGGATACAGACGACGGCCCGGCCCCCCGGGACTTCCCACCGAGTCGGTGGGAACGGGGGGTCGGGCCGTCGTGAGGTGTCCGCGAGGGTGTCGATCGTCGCCGGTCAGGACACTATGCGTCCGTTCTCGTACGTGTAGAAGCCCTGACCGGTCTTCTTGCCCAACAGACCGCCCTCCACCATGCGCAGCAGCAACGGCGGAGCGGCGTACAGCGGTTCCTTGTACTCCTCGTACATCGAGTCGGCGATGGACTTCACCGTGTCGAGACCGATGAGGTCGGACAGGGTCAGCGGTCCCATCGGGTGGGCCAGGCCGAGCACGGTCGCCTTGTCGATGTCCTCGCGAGTGGCGAAGCCCGACTCCACCATCCGGACGGCGGCGAGGAGGTACGGCACCAGCAGCGCGTTGACGACGAAGCCGGATCGGTCCGTCGCGCGGACCACCTGCTTGCCGAGTACGTCGGCCGCGAAGCGTTCCGCGCGGGCGACCACCGCGTCGGACGTGACGAGCGACGGGATCAGCTCGACCAGCGGCAACACCGGTACGGGGTTGAAGAAGTGCAGCCCCACCACGCGCTCGGGACGGGTGGTGGCGGTGGCGATCCGGGTGATGGGGAGCGACGACGTGTTGGAGGCCAGCACGGCGTCGGCGTCGGTGACGACCCGGTCGAGTTCGGCGAAGATCTCGGTCTTGATGCGCTCGTTCTCGAGCACGGCCTCGACGACGATCTGCCGGTCGGCGAAGTCGGCGAGATCGGTGGTGAACCGCAGGCAGTCGGCGGCCTGGTCACGTTCGCGCTCGGTGATCTTGCCGCTGGAGACGCCGCGGTCGAGGGACTTGCGGATGCGGGCACGACCGGCGTCGACGAGGTCGGCGGTCTTCTCGAACACCAGGACGTCGACGCGGGCGCGCGCGCACACCTCGGCGATGCCGGCACCCATCTGCCCGGCGCCGACGATGCCGACGCGCTCGATCTTCTCGCTGGACACTACGAACTCCTTCGTTCGCCGTCGGCCGTGAACGCGAACGCGACGACGGCGGCAGGCGAGGTGGGGGGTAACTCTGCTGGGGTACGGGCGAAGCCCATGGGTACGAGTCAGGCGGCCCGCAACGGAAGCTGCGGACCGCCTGACTGGTGCGAAGAAACCTCGGAGAGGCGGCTCAGCTCAGTGGAACTGGCCCTCTTCGGTGCTGCCCTTGAGGGCGGCGGTCGAGGTGTTGGGGTCGACCGTGGTGGCGATGCGGTCGAAGTAGCCCGCACCGACCTCGCGCTGGTGCTTGATGGCGGTGAAGCCACGCTCGGCGGCGGCCTTGAACTCGCGCTCCTGCAGGTCGACGAAGGCGGTCATGCCCTCGCGGGCGTAGCCGTGGGCCAGGTCGAACATGCCGTAGTTGAGCGAGTGGAAGCCGGCGAGGGTGATGAACTGGAACTTGAAGCCCATCGCGCCGAGCTCGCGCTGGAACTTCGCGATGGTGGCGTCGTCCAGGTGCGCCTTCCAGTTGAAGGAGGGCGAGCAGTTGTAGGCGAGGAGCTGGTCCGGGAACTCGGCGCGCACCGACTCGGCGAACTTCTTGGCGACCTCGAGGTCCGGCACGCCGGTCTCCATCCAGATGAGGTCGGCGTAGGGGGCGTAGGCCTTGGCGCGAGCGATGCAGGGCTCGATGCCGTTCTTGACGCCGAAGAAGCCCTCGGCGGTGCGGGTGCCGTCGAGGAACTCGCGGTCGCGCTCGTCGACGTCGGAGGTGATGAGCGTGGCGGCCTCGGCGTCGGTGCGGGCGATGATGACCGACGGGACGTCCGCGACGTCGGCCGCGAGGCGAGCCGAGGTCAGGGTGCGGATGTGCTGCTGCGTCGGGATGAGCACCTTGCCACCGAGGTGGCCGCACTTCTTCTCCGAGGCGAGCTGGTCCTCCCAGTGCACACCGGCGGCGCCGGCGGCGATCATGGCCTTCTGCAGCTCGTAGGCGTTGAGCGCGCCACCGAAGCCGGCCTCGGCGTCGGCGACGATGGGGGCGAGCCAGTTGCTCACCGAGGTGTCGCCCTCGATCTTGGCGATCTCGTCGGCGCGGAGCAGCGCGTTGTTGATGCGGCGCACGACGGACGGCACGGAGTTGGCCGGGTAGAGGCTCTGGTCCGGGTAGGTGTGGCCGGAGAGGTTGGCGTCACCGGCGACCTGCCAGCCGGAGAGGTAGATGGCCTTGAGGCCGGCGCGCACCTGCTGCACGGCCATGTTGCCGGTGAGGGCACCGAGGGAGTTGATGTAGTCCTCGTTGTTCACGAGGTCCCAGAGGATCTCCGAGCCGCGACGCGCGAGGGTCGCTTCCTCGACGACCGTGCCCTGGAGGTCGGTGACCTGCTGGGCGGTGTAGTTGCGCTCGACACCCTTCCAGCGAGGGTTGGTGTCCCAATCCTTCTGGATCTCTTCGGTGGTCCTGGGGGTACCGGTGGTCGACATCGACAGCTCCGTCTCTTCGGTTTCGTCCGCCGACGGCCACGTGCGCCGACCCCGCAGGGTCTTCGCAGGGTTGTCAGGCGGATCGGATGTACGAGACCACGATGGCACAGGCGAAAAATGGTGTCTACCTGCTGAGACTGTAAAGTTCGGCTAAGCAGTACGAGCATACTGCGAATGTTGCGAAGATCGGCGTCGCCAAGACGCCGCCGACCTACCCGCCGGTAACCGCATCGTCGCACGTCGGGAACGAAATGAACGAAAGTCCGTCGGCGGCGCGCGGGCCCCATGCCGTCGCCGGCGCCGCACTCGGCGCCGGCGCGCACTGTGACCGACGTCACCGTACGTTCGTACTGTTTGCCCCCGTCGGCGGGGCTTCTAGGCTCGGTCCATGGCCCGGACGTACGTCGGCGCGCGGTTGCGCCAGCTGCGCGTCGAGCGCGGACTGTCCCAGGCCGCCCTCGCCGCGCGCCTCGACATCTCCGCGAGCTACCTCAACCAGATCGAGCACGACGTCCGGCCCCTCACCGCCGCCGTCCTCACCCGCATCACGACGGCGTTCGGCGTCGACACCACGTTCTTCTCCACCCAGGACGACACGCGGTTGATCGCCGAACTCCGCGAGGTCACGCTCGACCAGGACGTCGCCGTGCCCACCGACGTCGACGAGCTGGCGGCGTTCGTCTCCGCGCATCCCGGCCTTGCGCGGGCGATGGTGGACATGCACAGCCGGTACCGCAACACCTCCGCACAGCTGGCGGCGGCCACCGAGGACCGGTTCGCCGACGGCAGTGGCAGCGGGGCGATCTCCAAACCGCACGAGGAGGTCCGGGACTACTTCTACCGGCGCCAGAACTATCTCGACGAACTCGACACCGCCGCCGAGGATCTGGCCAACCGGCTGCGTTTCCACCGAGCCGACATCGCCGCGGAGATCGCCAAGCGGCTCCGCAACCTCTACGACGTGCACATCGTCGAGCGCATCGACCTCGGCGAGGGCGTGCTGCATCGGTTCGATCCCCGCACCCGGCTGCTCGAGATCTCGCCGCGACTGTCCGGTGGGCAGAAGGTCTTTCGCTTCGCCGCCGAGCTCGCCTACCTGGAGAACGGCGATCTGATCCGCCGTCTGGTCGACGAGGGCAACTTCTCCGGCGAGGAGTCCCGCGCGCTCGCGAGCCTGGGGCTGGCGAACTACTTCGCCGCGGCGACGGTATTGCCCTACACCAGGTTCCACGAGGTGGCCGAGGACTTCCGCTACGACATCGAGCGGCTGTCGGCCTACTACGCCGTGAGTTACGAGACCGTCTGTCACCGACTCTCGACGTTGCAGCGTCCGTCGCTACGCGGCGTGCCGTTCTCCTTCGTCCGCGTCGACCGCGCCGGCAACATGTCGAAACGCCAGTCCGCCACCGGGTTTCACTTCTCGTCGAGCGGCGGCACGTGCCCGCTGTGGAACGTCTACGAGACCTTCGCCTACCCCGGCCGCATCATGACGCAGATCGCCGAGATGCCCGACGGGCGTCGCTACCTGTGGATCGCCCGCACCGTGGAACGACGCGCGGCGCGGTACGGCGAGCCCGGCAAGACGTTCGCCATCGGCCTCGGGTGCGAGCTGCGGCACGCGTCGCGACTCGTCTACGCCGACGGCCTCGACCTCGACACCGCGCGCGGCGCGACCCCGATCGGCGCGGGGTGTCGGGTGTGCGAACGCGCGCACTGCCCCCAGCGCGCGTTCCCGCCGCTGGGGAAGGCGCTCGACATCGACGCCCATCGCAGTTCGGTGTCACCGTACGTTCTGCGGGACCGGTGACGGGCCGGTCCCGTAGCGTCGGCCGCATGACCGGTCGCATCCCCGCTGGCACGCTGTCCACGCTCCGCCCGATCAACTTCGCGATCGCGCGCCTCGCGAGCCGTGTGGTGGGGGCACCGGACATGCATCTGTTCTCCACGCTCGGGCAGACCCGCGGATTGTTCCGTGCGTGGCTGGTCTACAGCGCCCGGCTGATGCCCTTCGGCACGCTCGCCCGGCGGGACGCGGAAACGGTGATCCTCCGCGT
The DNA here is from genome assembly GCF_001620025.1 of Rhodococcus sp. PBTS 1. Classification (NCBI taxonomy): domain Bacteria; kingdom Bacillati; phylum Actinomycetota; class Actinomycetes; order Mycobacteriales; family Nocardiaceae; genus Rhodococcus; species Rhodococcus sp. PBTS 1. The sequence continues at coordinate 193,556 of NZ_CP015219.1, read as the reverse complement.
GGCCGCCGTCCGCGAGTGCGGGTACGAGCAGGACCACCACCGCCGGCTCGGGCGGCGGGCCGGCCTCACCGCCGCGGAGATCGCGGCACTGGAGCACACCGACGCCGGGACGCACGGGGACCTCGACGAGCGGGCTCGGACCGTCGTGACCGCCGTCGACGAACTCCTCGTCGAGCAGGACCTCGCCGACGCCACGTGGACGCGGCTCGGGGCGTACCTGACCGACCGTCAGCGCATCGAGTTCGTCCTGTTGGTGACGCAGTACGACGGGCTCGCCACCACGATTCGCACCCTGCGTATTCCCCGCGACTACACGTAGCGGGAACGGCAACACCCCGGCCGCTCGCGAGCGGCCGGGGTGTTCACGTCGGACGATCAGAAGTTGATCATGTGCCCGGCGAGACCGTGGATGGCCTCCTGCAGGGCTTCGCTGAGCGTCGGGTGCGTGTGGACGTTGCGGGCCAGCTCGGTGGCGGTCAGATCCCACTTCTGCGCGAGCGTGAGCTCGGGCAGCAGCTCGGAGACGTCGGGGCCGATGAGGTGGCCGCCGAGCAGCTCGCCGTGCTGCGTGTCCGCGATGAGCTTGACGAAGCCCGTCGGATCGCCGAGGCCGTGCGCCTTGCCGTTGGCCGTCATGGGGAACGTGGCGACCTTGATGTCGTGGCCCGCGTCCTTGGCCTGGGCCTCGGTGAGACCGAAGCTGGCCACCTGCGGCTGGCAGAACGTCGCGCGCGGCATGAAGCGGTAGTCGTCGATCGGCAGCGTCTCGGCCCCACCGATGGTCTCGGCGGCGACGACGCCCTGCGCCTCGGCGACGTGCGCCAACTGCAGCTTGGCGGTGACGTCACCGATCGCGTAGATGTGCGGGACATTGGTGCGCATGACCGAGTCGATGGCGATCGCGCCGCGGTCGGTGAGCTCGACGCCGGTCTTGTCCAGGCCGTAGCCCTCGACGCGGGGAGCGAAGCCCACGGACTGCATGACCTTGTCCACGGTGACCGTCTCGGTCTCGCCGGACTTGTTGTTCTTGATTGCGACGGTGACCTTGCTGCCGTCGTCGTCGATGCTCTGCACCGCGGCGCCGGTCATGATCTTCACGCCGAGCTTCTTGTACTGCTTGGCGATCTCCTTCGAGACGTCCTCGTCCTCGTTGGGGAGCGCACGGTCGAGGAACTCGACGATGGTGACGTCCACGCCGTAGTTCTTCAGGACGTAGCCGAACTCCATGCCGATCGCGCCGGCACCCACGATGAGGATCGACCCCGGCAGATCCTTGGTCATGATCTGCTCTTCGTAGGTGACGACGTTCTCGCTCAGGGAGGTGCCCGGCAGCAGCTTGGTGGTGCTGCCGGTGGAGATGATCGCGTTGTCGAACGTGACCGTCTCGGTCCCGCCCTTGCTCAGCTCGACGGAGATGGTGTTGGCGTCGGTGAACGAGCCCTTCCCGTCGAACTGGTCGATCTTGTTCTTCTTCATCAGGAAGTGGATGCCCTTGACGCGGCCCTCCGCGACCTTGCGGCTGCGATCGTAGGCAGCGCCGAAGTCGAACGACACGTCACCGGAGATGCCGAACTGCTTGGCCTCCTTGGTGAACAGGTGCGCCAGTTCGGCGTTGCGGAGCAGAGCCTTGGACGGGATGCATCCCACGTTGAGGCACACCCCGCCCCAGTACTTCTGCTCGACGATGGCGGTTTTCAGGCCCAGCTGCGCCGCGCGGATGGCAGCGACGTATCCACCGGGACCGGCTCCGAGGACGACGACGTCATAGTGTGAGGTCACGGTGCCTCACCTTAGTCCCGTTGCCTCCGACACACGAGGCGCGGTCCAACCAGCGGGGTTTTCGTTCGTAGTGTTTCCTCGCTCGGCTCAGTCCGGGATCATGTCGAAGGTGTCGGGGTTGGGACCCGTGCGGCCGTCCTCGCCCTTGTCGAGCGCGGAGATCTCCTGGATCTGCCGGTCGTCGAGCTCGAAGTCGAAGATGTCGAAATTGGCCTCGACGCGCTCGCGGGTGACGGACTTGGGGAAGACGATGTCCCCGCGCTGGATGTGCCACCGCAGCGTGACCTGGGCGGTGGACTTGCCCACGTCCTTCGCGATGCGCTCGAGTTCGGGATCGTCCAGCACCTTGCCCTGGGCGATGGGCGACCACGCCTCGGTGGCGATGCCGTGCTCCGAGCCGTAGGCCCGCACCTGCTCGTTGCCGAAGTACGGGTGCACCTCGATCTGGTTGACGGCCGGCACGGTGTCGGTCTCCGCGGCAAGCTTCTCGAGGTGGGGCACCTGGAAGTTGGAGACGCCGATGCTGCGGGCCCGGCCGTCACGCTGGAACTCTTCGAGCACCTTCCAGGTGGAGACGTAGTCGCCGTCGTAGCGGGTGGGCAGCGGCCAGTGGATGAGGAACAGGTCGACGTAGTCGGTACCGAGCTTCTCGAGGGTCTCGTCGAAGGAGCGGCGGGCGTCGTCGGGGCGGTGGAAGCCGTTGTTCAGCTTGCTGGTGATCCACACCTGGTCGCGGTCGACGCCGGAATCGCGCACACCCTGCCCCGTTTCGGCCTCGTTGCCGTACATCTGGGCGGTGTCGAGGTGCCGGTAGCCGACCTCGATGGCGGTCCGCACGGCGTCGGCGGTGTTCTCGGGCTCGATCTGGAACACGCCGAAGCCCAGCTGGGGGATGCTGCGGCCGTCGTTCAGGGACACGGTGGGAACTGCACTCATGATCGTGGGAACTCCTCGTCTCGACTTGCGGTACTGCTCGGGTACCCCGGAGTCCCCGTGATCACGCCCCGCGACCGGCCGCGGGGCGCGATGATGACGGCATGACCGACTTCAACGAACAGATCATCGGCGAGTTCCGGGAGAACGGCGGCCGGGTGTCCACCGCCGGCTTCGGGGACAACCTGGTGGTGTTGCACTCCATCGGCGCACGCAGCGGCGAGGTCCGGCTGAACCCGCTGTTCGCGCTGCGGGAGGACGACTCGTGGTTGGTGGTCGGGTCGGCCGCGGGCTCGCCCAAGGATCCCGCGTGGGTGCACAACCTCCGCGCGCATCCGCGGATCGAGATGGAGGTGCCCGGCGCGACGCCCGGGACGGACGAGGTGCGGACGGTGGAGGTGGACGTCACCGAGATCGACGCCGACGGGTCCGACCCGTCGGCGTGGACGCAGCGGTGGGACCGGTTCACCGCGGCGTCCAGCGGCTTCCTCGACTACCTGACGACGGCGGAGGGTCGGCGATTCCCGATCTTCCGGTTGACGCCGGTGTCCTGAGGAGTCAGACCCAGATCTCGCCCGCGACGCGCCGGAAATTACCGGCGACGACGGCGTCGACCGCGGCGTCGTCCCACCCTCGCGAGCGGAGAACGTTCGGCAGGGTGCGGGTGTCCTCCGGCGGAACCCACTGCAGCGGACCGTAGGCGGTGTACTCGGGCCCGAAGGCGTCCGGGTGCGCTGCCACCTCGGCGACGAAGTCCTCGTGGTCGAACGAGAAGTCCGACCCGACGCCCACGTGGTCGATGCCGAGGAGCTCCACGCCGTACTCGACGTGGTCCGCCATCGCCTCGACCCGCGCGGCGCCGTCGTCGATCCCGTTGACACCGAGGAAGATTCCGACGCCGTTGATGCCGACGACGCCGCCGGTGTCGGCGCACGCGCGCGCCTGGTCGTCGGTGATGTTGCGCGGGTGTTCCCACAGCGCAGCGAAATTCGAGTGGCTGTAGATCATGGGGCGCTCGGTGATCGCGGCGATGTCCAGTCCGCTACGACGCGAGCAGTGCGAGCCGTCGGCGGCCATGCCGGCCGCGTTCATCGCACGCACGAGGTCGCGTCCGTGGGCGGTGAGACCGGTGTCGACGGCGTCGAGACACCCACAGCCCGCGGCGTTCTCGTGGTTGTAGGTCGGGAGCAGGGACCGCACGCCCAGGCCCACGAAGTACGCGACGTTGTCGAGATCACCGTCCAGCGGCGCCGAGTCCTCGAGGTCGAATGCCAGCCCGAGCACACCGTCGGACCACGCGCGGTCCACGTCGTCCACCGTGTGAACCAGACGAAAGCGTGGATCGCGGGATGCACGGTCCGTCCACGCCGAGATCATCGCGGTGCTCGCCGCCCGGTCCTGCGGCGAGTAACCGACGTTGACCGACAGGTAGGCGCCGGTGCCGTACCGGGTGAGGGGCGTGATGTCCGCCTCCGGGTCGAGCGGCAGGCAGGTGTGCTGTTCCCACAGGCGCATGGTGGGTCAGCATGTCACGACGCCGAACAGCGCTCCCGCTCGCTACCCGTGGCGCTCCCGGTCGACTCCCACCGCGGCGCGGACGAGTTCCGCCGCCGCCGGCCGCGAGGTCGACGCCGTGGTGACGGCCAGGCCGTGCACCATCCAGTGACGGGCATGGATCTCCCGCGCCAAGCGGAGCCGGCCACGCAGGTCGCCGACCGGCACGGTGGTGGCGCCGGTGGACCGGACCGCGTCGCCGGAGTAGATGCGCAGGCCGGACCCGGGATCGGACACCGGTGACCGCAGGATCGACGCCGCCACCCGGTCCGCGAGCAGGCGCAGGCCACGTCGGCCGCGCCGCGTGCCGACGACCATGCCCACGCCCACACCGTCGGCAGTCGTGACGAGTCGAGCGATGTCCGCGGCGCGCCAGTGCCGGTCCGCACCGGGATCGTCGACCACGACGATCCGATCGAAGCCCAGCACGTCGACGGTGCTCGCACCCGTGACCGCCCGCACGGTGGCGGCCGGCAGAACGGTGCGGACGGCGTCCTGAACGGCCTGAGACCCGGCGCGATCGGCGGCGACGCAGACCAGAGTGCCCGCGCTCGAGGGTTCGACGGACAGGGGTTCGAATGACTGGCGTACGACGGACGAGGCCCGAGCGGTCGTTCCGAACGGCCGGGGACGCGCCGTCTCGCGCGTTGTCTCGCGCGTCGTTTCGTGAGCCGTCTCGTGAGCCGTCTCGTGAGACACGGACATGGGGTTGACCTCCGGTCGGCCCGGCCGTGACAGGGCGGGCGTGGCTGTTCTGTGGCTCAAACCTACCATTTCCCCGTTTTTGTTGCCATTGTTCGATCAACGGACGGTTCTCGCAGTCGGGTGTGGCCGCCCACAGCCGGGCACAATGGGGCCGGTGACGGACCCCTACCTCTGGCTCGAGGACGTGACCGGCGCCGATGCGCTCGAACACGTGACCTCTCGCAACCGCCGGACCCTCGCCGAGTTCGCCGACGACGCGGAATTCGCCCGCCTCGAACAGCGCCTGCGCGACATTCTCGACACGGATGCGCGCATCCCGTACGTCCGGCGCCGGGGGCAGCATCTCTACAACTTCTGGAAGGACGCCGCCCACCCCCGCGGGCTCTGGCGGCGGACCACCCTCGAGCGATACCGCACGGACGATCCGGAGTGGGACGTCGTGCTCGATCTCGACGCCCTGGCCGCCGACGAGGACGAGAACTGGGTGTGGTCCGGCGCGCAGGTTCGTCGGCCCGACTTCGACCGCGCCCTGATCGCGCTCTCCCGCGGCGGCGCGGACGCCACGGTGATCCGTGAATTCGACCTGGAAAAAAGGGCTTTCGTCCCCGCCTCCGAGGGCGGTTTCACCGTTCCCGAGGCCAAGACGGACATCGGGTGGATCGACGCCGACACCGTCTACGTCGGCACGGACACCGGGCCCGGCAGCCTCACCACGTCCGGCTATCCCCGCCGGGCGCAACGGTGGCGGCGCGGCACGCCACTGCACGACGCGCCCGTGGTGGTCGAGGGCGACCCCACCGACGTCGCCGTGTCGGTGTGGTTCGACCCCACCGAGGGTCACACCCGCACCGTCGTCTCGAGGGCGACCGGGTTCTTCGACAGCGAGGTCTCCGTCCTCGGCCCCGACGATCGACCGATCCGTATCGACGCCCCCACCGACGCGTCGGTGTCGCTCCACCGCGAATGGTTGACCATCCGCATCACCACCGCATGGACGCTCGACGGCGTCCTGCACCCGGCCGGCACGCTGCTCGTCGCGCGCATCGACGACTGGATCGCCGGCGACCGTCGGGTGCGCACCGTGTTCCGACCCGACGCCCACACCTCGCTGCACCAGGTGGCCTGGACCGAGAACCACCTGCTCCTCGTCGTGCTCGAGGACGTGCGGTCCGCGGTCGTCGTCGTCACGCTGAACGACGACGGACTCGAGACCGAGCGCCTCACCGGCCTGCCCGAGAACGCGTCGGTGAGCATCGTCGGCACCGATCCCGACGACGGTGGGGACGAGTTCTTCCTCGACGTGGGCAACTACGTGACGCCGTCGACTCTGGTGTGGGGGACCGTGCAGGGACAGCGCGAGGTGCTACGGCGATCCCCCGCCTTCTTCGACGCCGACGGGCTCACCGTCGACCAGTTCTTCGCGACGTCCGAGGACGGCACCCGCGTGCCGTACTTCGTCGTCCACCGGGCGCGCCCGGACGCCGGGACCGACGATCCGAGCGAGACCGAGCCGGCACCCGGGCCGACGCTGCTCTACGCGTACGGCGGCTTCGAGGTGTCGCTCACGCCGTCGTACAGCGGCATCGTCGGCGCCGCCTGGCTCGAACGCGGTGGCACGTACGTCGTCGCCAACCTGCGCGGGGGCGGCGAGTACGGACCGGCGTGGCACACCGACGTCCGGGTGGCCGGTCGGCACAAGGTGCACGAGGACTTCGCGGCCGTCGCCCGGGATCTCGTCGACCGCGGCATCACCACCGCGGACCGCCTCGGTGCACGCGGCGGCAGCAACGGCGGACTGCTCATGGGCATCGCCCTGACGAAGTACCCGGAGTTGTTCGGCGCCATCGTGTGTCAGGTTCCGCTGCTCGACATGAAGCGCTATCACCTGCTGCTCGCGGGCGCGTCGTGGATGGCGGAGTACGGCGATCCGGACGACCCCGACGACTGGGCAGTCATCTCCGAGTACTCGCCTTACCAGAACGTGCGGCGCCCCGGCGAGTCCGGCCCGACGTATCCGCCGGTGCTCGTCACCACGTCCACGCGGGACGACCGGGTCCACCCCGGCCACGCCCGCAAGATGGCCGCACGTCTCGAGGAGTACGGCCACGACGTCTCGTACTACGAGAACATCGAGGGCGGCCACGGCGGCGCCGCCGACAACGCGCAGCTCGCCTTCACCTCGGCCCTCGCCTTCACCTTCCTGTGGCGAATGCTGACCTGATCGGTCGGGCGTCGGGCGATCAATCCGCGTCGGGATCGGCCGGGCCCACGATCGACGGGTCCGGCCGACCCACCACCTCGTGGTCCTTGTTGGCGTAGTCGAACCGGTCGAGCACGAAGCGCATCGATTCGAGTCGGGCGCGCTTCTTGTCGTTGCTCTTCACCGTGATCCACGGGGCGTGGTCGGTGTGGGTCAGGCGGAACATGTCCTCCTTCGCCCGCGTGTACGCCTCCCACTTGTCCAGCGACGCGAGGTCCATCGGGGAGAGCTTCCACTGCCGTACCGGGTCCACCTGTCGGATGGCGAACCGCGTGCGCTGCTCGGACTGCGACACCGAGAACCAGAACTTGGTCAGATGGATGCCGTCGTCGACGAGCATGCGCTCGAACAGCGGGACCTGCACGAGGAAGCGCCGGTACTCCTCGTCCGTGCAGAAGCCCATGACGCGCTCGACGCCGGCGCGGTTGTACCAGGAGCGGTCGAACAGGACGAGTTCCCCGGCGGCGGGCAGATGCGTGACGTACCGCTGGAAGTACCACTGGGTCGATTCGCGGGCCGAGGGCTTCTCGAGCGCGACCACTCGCGACCCACGCGGATTGAGATGCTCGGTGAAACGTTTGATGGTGCCGCCCTTGCCGGCGGCGTCGCGACCCTCGAAGACGATGACGTGTCGGCCGCCGGTGTCCTTGATCCAGTTCTGCAGCTTCAGCAGCTCGATCTGCAGCAGACGCTTGGTGCCCTCGTACTCGAGGCGGGGCAGGCGGTGGTCGTACGGATATCCCTCGCGCCACGTGTCGACGGCGCGGCCGTCCGGCGCGACCAGAACGGGATCGTCGTCGTCGTCGTCGCGAACGGACCAGGCGGACGGGGCAGACGGGGCGGACGGGGCGTCGGGGCGGGCGAGCAGCGTCGACGGATCGGTCACGCCCGGCACGGTACGAGCCGCCGGGAACGACGCGGTGACGGCCGTGTGAACGACGCGAGCCCCGCCTCTGTCAGGCGGGGCTCGCGTGGGGCGTGATCGCCCGTCGGGTCAGGTCGGGTCGCCGCCGCTGCTGCTGCTCCCGCTTCCGGTGTCGGCGCCGTCGAGCAGGCCGGAGAACAGGTCGCCGATGCTGTCGAAGAAGCTCTCGAAGATCGCGTCGAATCCGCCGGACAGGGTCTCGAGAAGAGTGTCGAGGAATTCCATCTGCCGTTCGTTCCTTTCTCGGAGGCGATCACCGCGCCGGATGCGGGCAACCTGTGAACGCCTTCGAATCAATCACGATCGGCCGCATCGCGAACGCCCTTTCGTCCGAAAAGTCACCATTCTCGGTGCACGCCTTCTGGCGGTCGAAATCACCGTTTCCGCGGCGCCGAACGGGTCGGTCGATCAACTCGTCTCGTCGACCAGCCATCCGCACGGGGTCGCGAGGGCCGTCGCCTCGTCCGGGCCCATCGACCCCGGCTCGTACGGGGAGACGTCCGGGCGCGCGTTCAGCAGAGGCGCGGCGACCTCCCACACCTTGGCGAGTCCGTCGGGGCGGGTGAACAGCGACCGGTCGCCGTCCAGCACGTCGAGGATGAGGCGCGAGTAGGGCGAGAGCGGTTCGGCGTCGGACACCGTGGACAGGTCGAGCGACATGCGGCCGATGCCCAGATCCTCGCCGGGGCCCGGCTCCTTCACGGTCATCGCGATGTCCACGCGGCCGTCACCGGAGAGGTCGAACGACAGCACTGCGCCGTCCTCGGGGAGGTGCTTCACCGGACCGTCGGGGCGGCGGAACACCAGCGACACGCGTTGTGTGCTGGTGCCCAACATCTTTCCCGTGCGGAGCAGGAACGGCACGTCCCGCCACCGGTCGGTGTCCACCCACAGCCGCGCCGCGACGTAGGTGTCGGTGGTGGAGTCGTCCGCGATGCCCTCGACCTCGGTGTAGCCGCGGTACTGACCGAGCACCACCTCCTCCGGGTCCAGCGGACGGAAGGCGGCGATCACCGATTCCCGCGCGGTCTGCAGATCGTCGGCGCCGAGGCTCGGCGGCGGCTCCATCGCCACCTCGGCCGCCACCTGGAACAGGTGGGTCACCAGCATGTCCAGCACGGCGCCGGTGGCGTCGTAGAACTCGGCGCGGTCGTCGATGTCGAGGGTTTCCGGCACGTCGATCTGGACCTGCTCGACGTGCTCGCGATTCCAGATGCCCTCGACCATGCCGTTGGCGAATCGCAGAATGTGCAGATTCTGGGTGTTCTCCTTGCCCAGGAAATGGTCGATGCGATACACCTGCTTCTCGTCGAGAACCTCGTGCACCGCCGCATCCAATTTCTCGAAGTTCTCCTGCGACGTGCCGAACGGCTTCTCGTAGACCACCCGAGCACCCTCGGCCAGTCCGTGCTCCCCCAGTGCCGCTGTGTAGTCGAGGAAGGTCGACGGCGGCAACGCGATGTAATGAACCAGCTGGACGTCTCCGCCGAGCTCGTCCGTCACGTCGGAGACCACCGACGGCAGATCGCCCGCGTCGTCGACGGAGAAGCCGCCGCCGGCGAAGCGCACGCGCTCCGCGAAGTCCGACCACACCGTCTCGTCGATCGTCTCGACACCCTCTCCGGGGCCGAACTTTTCGAGGGCGTCGCGCACGTGGGCGCGGAACTCGTCGTCGGTCTTCCGGCCGCGCCCGTTGCCGATCAGGGCCCAGTCGTCCGGTAGCAGACCTTCCTGCGCGAGCTCGTAGAAGGCGGGCAGCACCATGCGTTTGGCGAGGTCACCCGTCGCGCCGAAGAGAACGAAGACGGTCGGGGTGGTCGCACCGGAGTCAGCCATGCGCGGGGGATGCCCGGTTCCGTCGAAAACCGAACCTGCCGTGGGGTGGTTACGCTCACTGCGGTGAGCAGGTACGTCTTCGACGGGGACATCTCGGGCTTCGGAACCCAGAGCGGCACCCGCCTCGTGGTGGGGCACTGGACGGCGTCGCCGCTCGGCGAGTTCACCGACGTCATGGTCGAGTTCGCCGACGGCGAGCGCCTGCTGCTCGCCCCGTCCCCCGAGGTCCGCGACTTCGTCACCGCCACCTACACGTTCGATCGGCACGAGATCGTCGACGTCGTCCACCGGCGGGTGGACGACCGGGTGAGCGTCGAGGCCGGTGACCTCCGACTCGGGTTCACGGTCGGATCGGTCACCCTGCTGGGTCGGTTGCTCGCCGTGATGCCCGACGCCGTCGTCACCGCCCCGTGGTTCTGCACCCTGAGCGACCCGATCGCGCGCGTCCTGCTGTCCGGCGTCCGCACCCGGGGCACCGCCGGTGGTGGGCGGCGCGAGTTCTACGGCGCGCGCGGCCAGCACCGCATCGTGTCGGCGTCCGCGTCCTGGCGCGGGGACGACCTGGGCGGTCTCACCCGGGTCGAACCGCCGGTGCGCTTCGGATTCGGCTCCACGCCCGCAGCCCCCTCCTCGACGGCCGTGCGGACCACCGTCGAGGTGCGCTGAGCTCGCGCCGGGCCCGATGGAGTGGGCGCGGGTGCACACAACTCGGCCGTATCGACGGGATCCCGTCCGGACGGGCGACCTGTGGGCAACCACGCCCGGTCGTGGCGCCGAGACGGACGCACGCCGTCGACCCGATGTCGTGTCCGTCCCTTTTCGGACCCGCATCGAATACGGTGTGCATTCCGTCCGCTGCCCGACCGAGGAGACGCCCTGGAGACGTTCCTGACCGTCGCGGCCGTCGTGCTCGCGGCGAACCTTCTGGTCGGTGTGCTTCGGGTGTCCCGCGGCCCCGACGTCCGTGATCGCATCGCCGGTCTGATCCTGCTGTCCACCACCGGAACAGCGGTGCTGCTGGTGCTCGCCCACACCGTCGACGAGCCGGCGCTGCGGGTGGTCGCCGCCGTGGCCGTGGCGCTGGCGCCGGTGATCGTGGTGTCCCTGGTGGTGCACGAACGGGGCCGACCGTGAGCGTGAGTGTGGTTCTCGACGTCGTCGCGGCGATGTTCGTCACCGTCGGGGTCGCGTTCTTCACGGTGGGGACCGTCGGTCTGATTCGTTTGCCGGACAGGCGAAGTCGACTGCACGCGTTGACCAAGGCGGACAACCTCGGCCTGGGCCTGGTGGTGCTCGGACTCGCGCTGGTCAGCGGATCGGTCGCGTCGGCGCTCCTCATGGTGGCGGTGTGGATCCTCGCCCTCGGCGCGTCCGCGACGACGGCGGCACTGCTGGCCTCCGATCGGACGGAGGACCGATGAGCCCGACCGTCGTCCTCGACGCGCTTCTGGCGGCGGGCGTGCTGGTCACAGCCGTCGTCGCGCTCTGGCACCGGGACCGCGCCGCGTCCGTCACCGTGTTCCTGGGGTTCGGCGTTCTGCTCACCGCGCTCTGGGCTCGCCTGGGAGCTCCCGACGTCGCCCTGGCGGAAGCCGCGCTCGCCGCCGGTGTGACGGGCGCGCTGATGGCGACGGTCGTCGCGGGACGCACCCGCAGGGCGACGCCGGTGCCCCGATCCCACCGCGCCGTCGACGTCGCGGAAGGCGCTCTGGCGGTGGGCATCGGCGTTGCCCTCACCGCCGTCGCCACGGGTGCGATGCGGTCGGCTGCGCCGGCACTCACGGGCGACGCGGCCACCGGGGCCCTGCCGGAGAGCGTCGTCGCACACCCGGTCACCGCGGTGCTGCTGGACTTCCGTACCTACGACACCATGCTCGAGATCGTCGTTCTCGCCGTCGCCGCCCTGGCCGCCGTGTCCACCCTGCGCGACGCGGCGCCCGCGCTGGCCGTGCCCGTCGATCGACGCCCCGTCCTCACCGTGGCGGTGGCCGTTCTCACTCCGGTGCTCGTCGTCCTCGCGGCCTGGCTGCTGGTCGCCGGCAGCGACCGACCGGGCGGCGCGTTCCAGTCCGGCGCCGTCGTCACCGGTATCGTGCTGCTGACGGTGCTCACCGGGACGGTCCGCCTTCCCTCGGCGCGGACCACACGCCTGCTGCTGGCCGTCGGGTCCGCCGTGTTCCTCGTGGTGGCCCTGGCAACCGCCCTCACCACCGGCTGGCTCACCCTCGAGAATCCCTGGGGAGGGACGGCGGTGGTCGCTCTCGAGGCGGTGCTCGCGGTGTCCATCGGCGTCTGCCTGGCTGTCCTCGCGCTGGCCGGAAGCACGCGAGCATGACGCGCCCGGAGTGGTTCGTCGCGCTCGGCCTCCTGGTGTTCGCGCTGGGCTCGGTGCGCCTGCTGTTCGTGCGGGACACCGTCACCCGACTGGTGGCCCTCAACATCGCGGGCGCCGGGGTCTTCCTGGTGCTGATCGCCCTCGCGGCACGCACCGATCCGCCGGATCCCGTGCTGCACGCGCTGGTCCTCACCGGCATCGTCATCGCCGTGTCCGTCACGGGCCTCGGGCTGGTGCTCGTCCGTCGGTTCGACGACGGTGGCAGCGACGACGACGGGAGCGCGCCGTGACGTCCCTGCTCCCCGCCCTCGTCGTGGTCCCCGCCCTCGTCGCGACGCTCGTCGCCGTGGTCCCCCGCCTCGGCGCGGTCGCCGCCGGGGTGACCGCGCTCGCCGGCGTGATCGCAGCGGTGGCGCTGACCCTGCAGGTCTCCACCGACGGCCCCGTCGTCGTCGAGCTCGGTGGGTGGGCCGAGCCCGTCGGCATCGCCCTGCGCGCGGACGGTCTCTCGGCGGCGTTCGTCCTCGTCACCGCCGTCGTCGTGCTGGTGGTGACCGTCTTCGCCTCGGGGTCGTCCGCCGCCCGCGGCACACCGTTCTTCTGGGCGCTGTCCCAGGCGCTGTGGGCGGGGCTCAACGCGGTCTACGTCGCGGCGGACCTGTTCAACACCTACGTCGCTCTCGAACTGGTCACCGTCGCCGCCGTCGGATGCGTGGCCCTCGGCGGCAGAAGCGCTGCGGCCCCGGCCTTTCGGTACCTGCTGGTGGCCGTCGCCGGGTCGCTCTGGTTCCTGCTGGCCGTCGCCCTCCTGTACGCGCGCACCGGCACCCTCTCCCTCCGTCTGGTGCAGGACGCGCTGCGCGATCCGACCGACGACGGCACCCTCGTCGCCACCGTCCTGATCCTCGCCACCGTCGGCCTGGCTCTGAAGTCCGCGCTGGTGCCGCTGCACGCGTGGTTGCCGCCCGCCCATGCCGGCGCGCCCGCGGCGGTGAGTCCGCTCATGTCCGCCGTCGTGATCAAGGCCTCGATCTTCGTGCTGTACCGACTGTGGACGTCGTTGCCGGCCGACGCGGCCACCACGGCCCTCGCCGGCCTGGTCGGTGCGGTGGGCAGTGTGGCCGTGCTGTGGGGCTCGCTCGCCGCGTTGCGCCAGGCCCGTCTCAAACGCGTCGTCGCCTACTCCACCGTGGCGCAGGTCGGATACTTCGTTCTGCTTCTGCCCCTGCTGGTTCCGGCCCTTCAGCCGGAGGCCGACGACGCGGCGCGTGCCGTCGCCGAGCTCGCCGTCCAGGGCACCGTCGCCATGGTGGCGGCGCACGCGGTGGCGAAGTCGGCGATGTTCATGGCGGCCGGATGCCTGCTGCACGCCCGCGGGACCGACGAGATCACCGCGCTGCGCGGCGCCGTCGTCACGAACCCCGGTGCGGTGCTCGCGTTCGGCGTCGCGGGTGTCGCGCTCGCCGGACTTCCTCCCGCACTGGCGTTCTCGGGCAAGTGGCAGTTGCTGACGGCCGTGCTGGAGTCCGGTCAGTGGTGGTGGCTGATCGCGCTGCTCGGCGGCGGACTCCTCACCGCGGCCTACACCGTGCGGGTCCTCGCGGTGTTCTTCGCCGAGCGCGAGACCGGCGCCGGCACGGACACCGACACCGACACGCCCGTCCCCGTCCGCATGACCGTCGCCACGCTCGGCACCGCCGTCGCGGCGGGGATCGCCGGTGTCGCGTCCGCCGGATGGCTCGCGACGACGACGGTGGGCGTCTTCTGATGTCCGCCGGGCTGATTCCGTTCGCCGTCCTGGCGACGTCGTTGATTCCCGCGGTGGTCATCTTCCTGCTGCCCGACGACGCCACGCGGTGGCGCACCACGCTCAACCTGGGTGGGGCGGCGGCAAAGGTGGCGTTGGTGGCCGCCTTGATCCCGGCCGCCGTGGACGGCGAGCGCTTCGAGTGGCGTAGCGAATTCGTCCCCGGGGTCGACCTGGTGCTCCGCGTGGAGCCGTTCGCTCTCTACTTCCTGGCGCTGTCCTCGGTGCTGTGGTTGGTGACGACGATCTACGCCGTCGGGTACTTCCGCGACACTCCCGGACGGAGCCGGTTCTTCGGGTTCTTCAGCCTGTGCGTGGTGGCCACCACGGGAATTGCGTTGGCGGGCAATCCCGTCACCTTCGTGATCTTCTACGAGCTGTTGACCCTGGTGACCTACCCCCTGGTGGTGCACGAGCGGTCGGCCGCCGCGATCGCCGGTGCCCGCACGTACCTGATCCACACCCTGATCGGCGGGGTTCCCCTGCTGATCGGGGTGGTGTGGCTGACCGAACGCGTGGGCTCGATCGACTTCGCCGACCGGGGCAGCGACGCCATGACGGAGTTCGCCGCCCGGGAGCCCGTCGCGGCCACGGCGATCTTCGCGCTGATCGTGGCCGGACTGGCCGTCAAGGCCGCCCTGATTCCGGTCCACGGGTGGCTGCCGCGGGCGATGGTGGCGCCGGCGCCGGTCAGCGCTCTCCTCCACGCCGTCGCGGTGGTGAAGGCCGGTGTGTTCGGCATCGTGCTGCTCGTCGACTACACCTACGGAGTCGAGGTGGCCGAGCGGCTGGGTGTCCTGACGCCGCTGGCGGTGCTCGCGTCGGCGACGATCGTCTACGGCTCGGTGATGGCGCTGCGGCAGGACGGCATCAAGGCCCGGCTGGCCTACTCGACGGTGAGTCAGGTCGCGTACGTGACGCTCGGCGTCGCGATCGTCTCGGCGACGGCGACCACCGGCGGCATCGCGCACATCGTCAATCAGGGCCTGATGAAGATCACCATGTTCTTCTGCGCGGGCCTGTTCGCGGTGGTCCTCGGCATCACCCGCATCTCCGAGCTCGACGGCGTCGGCCGTCGCATGCCGGTCACCAGCGCCGCCTTCACCGTCGCGGCGGTGGGCATGATCGGGATTCCGCCGATGGCCGGGTTCCTGTCCAAGTGGTACCTGGCCGTCGGGTCGGTCGAGGCCGGGCAACCCTGGGTGTTGGGCGTCCTGGTCACGTCCAGTCTGCTCAACGCCGCCTACTTCTTCCCGATCGTCTACCGCCTGTGGTGGAAGACCGGCGAGCACGAGCGCGTGACGGGCATCGAAGCACCGCCGACCCTGCTGGTTCCCGCGGCCGTCACCGCGGTGGCCACCGTCGTGGTGGGCCTGGTCGCGGGGTGGATCTACTCGCCGCTGAACCTCGCGCGCATCATCACGGAAGGGATCTACGGCCTGTGACCTCCGTGCCTGTGACCCCCGTGTCGACTCTCGCTGCCGTCCTCTGGATCGCCGCCGTCTCCCTCCCGGCCCTGGTGGTGCTCGCGCTGCTGGTCGCACCCGTCCGGCGGCGCCGGCCGCTGGTCACCGTCGCGCCGATCGCCGTCGCTCCCGCCGGGCTGCTCGCTCTGCTCGGTCCGTCCGCCGGGTCGGTGGACGTGCCGTGGCTGCTGCTCGGCACCTCGCTGACCGTGACGCCGCTCGGTCGGCCGCTGCTGCTGCTGGCCGTGGTGCTCTACGCCGGCGCCCTGGCGGCGGTCGCGGCCGGGGGACCCGATCGACGGCATCTGCTCACCGGCTTCCTGCTGGTCGCGTTCGTCGGCAACGCGGGCGTCTTCGTCGCCGCCGACACCGTGACCTTCTATCTGTCCTTCGCGCTGATGTCGGTCGCGGCGTTCGGCTGCGTCGTCCACACCCGCAGCGAGTCCGCGCGCCGAGCCGGCCGCGTCTACCTGGCGCTGACGATGCTCTCGGAGCTCGCCGTGCTGTGCGGACTGGTGCTCGTGGTGAACGCCGGGGGCCGCGAGGTGGTCGACGCCCCGGCCGCCGTCGCCGCGTCCGAGCACCGGCCGGCGATCCTCGCCTTGCTGCTGATCGGCTTCGGGATCAAGGCAGGCACCGTCCCCCTCCACGTCTGGCTCCCGCTGGCGCACCCCGCGGCGCCGCCACCGGCGAGCGCCGTGCTGAGCGGGGCGATGGTGAAAGCCGGACTGTTCGGCTGGCTGACGTTCCTGCCGCTGGGCGAAGTCGCGCTTCCCGGGTGGGGCACGACGCTGGTGGTCCTCGCACTGGTCGGCGCGTTCGCCGCGCTCCCCCTCGGGGTGCTGCACGCCGACCCCAAGGTCCCGCTCGCCTACAGCACCATCTCGCAGATGGGGTTCCTCGCGGTACTGGTGGGCATCGCCCTCACCCAGCCCGAGCTGGCCGACGTCTGCGCCCTGGCCGCCGTCGTCTACGCGGTGCATCACGGCGTCGCGAAAGGTGGCCTGTTCCTCGGGGTCTCGGTCTGGCAGCGGCACGGCGCCGGTCGCGCCCGACCGCTCGTCCTGGCGGTCCTGGCCGTGCTGGCACTGGCCGTCGCGGGCGCCCCGTTCGGATCCGGCTCGGTGGCCAAGTACGCCGCCAAGGAGGCCGTCGCCCCGGCCTCGCTCGGCGGCGTGGAACTGGTCGATCTGCTGCCCTGGGTCGGCACCGTGTCCACCCTGCTGCTCGCCCGTGCGGGTTGGGTCCTGCTGCGCGGCCGGACCGGACCCGCCCGCCGAGTCGACGTCTCACTCGTCTCCTGGTGTCTGCTCACCGTGGCCGGCACGGTGGCCACCTGGGCCCTCGCCGACAGGTGGTCCGACGTGGTCACCGTGCCCGGCCTCGACCTCGTGACCCTGTGGGACGCCACGTGGCCCATCCTGATCGGACTGGTGATCGCGGCCGTCGTCGGCATCCTCGCGGAACGAGAGTTCCTGCCGCCGAGGCTCGCTCACCCCGATGGCAGCCTGATTCCCGCCGGGGACCTCGCCGTCCCCGAGGAACGCATCGCCGGCCGCGCCGCCCGAGCGCTGGTCACCGTGGGGGCGGGCCGCTCTGCCGCCGTCGGCGCCCGCCTCGTCGACGCGGTCGGTCCGCTCCGGCGCAGCACGGTGGTCGACGACGCCGAACGGGGACTGTCGCGGTGGGCGATCTCCGGCGCGGCCGTCGTCACCGTCGCCGCGCTGGCCGTCCTGCTGGTGGTGATCGCGTGACCGCGATCCGAGCACTCCTCCTGCGCGGCAGCGTGCTCGCGCTCGTCTGGTGGCTGATGACGCAGGGCGACGGACTCTGGTACTACGGCGTTCCCGTCGTCGTGGTGGCCACCGCGGTGTCCCTCGCGCTCACCCGCCCGACGCGGCGGGACCGCCACCCCTGGCCCGCACGGCTGCGCGCCGGCGTCGGCGTGCTGCGCTGGTTTCTGGTCCATTCCGTCACCGGCGGACTCGACGTGGGCCGCCGAGTACTGGGCCGCCGTCTCGACATCGATCCCGTCGACGATCACGTCCCCGTCCGCGTCGCGTCCCCGCTCGGCCGCGTCCTGCTCGCCGACCTCGGTTCTCTCACACCGGGTTCGCTGTCGGTCGATCTCACCTCGACCGGGCTGGACGTCCACGTGCTCCACCGCGACATGCCCGTCCGCGAGCAACTCGCGGACCTCGACGCACTGCTCGTCGTGCTGTTCGACCCACCTGAGCAGTTCGACCCACACGAGCCGACCGACCCACCCGAGACACCCACCGGAAAGGCCACACCGTGACCGTGTTCGGCTCCCCGCCCACCGCCCCGTTCGGCTCCCCGCCCACCGCACCGTTCGCCCCCGAGCAGGGCCACCTGCCCATCGAGGACCACGGCCTGATCGGCGACGGGCAGAGCTGCGCCCTGGTGGCCCGCGACGGCACCGTTCCGTGGATGTGCCTGCCGCGCTTCGACGGTCCGCCGCTCTTCGCGCGCCTCCTCGACGCCGAGCGCGGTGGATCCTTCGACGTGGACCCGGTGGGACTGGTCGAGGGCGGGCAGCGGTACCTCGAGGACACCGGCGTGCTCGTCACCACCCTGGTCGGGCCGGAGGGCACCGTGGAGGTCACCGACGCGATGACGTTGCGGTCGGGGGCCGACCTCACCGAGCTGGCCTCGGCCTCCCGCGGCGAACTGCTGCGCGTCGCACGCGTGACCTCGGGCGTCGTCGACCTGCGAATTCGGTTGCAGCCCACCGCATCGACTCGCTACCGGCCCGACGCCGGCGGGTGGGCCGTGAACACCGAGTCGCATCCGGATCTTCCGCTGCGCGTGCTGTGCTCCGTGGACCTCGAGACGGACGACGACGGTGGTCTCGGCACCACCGTGCGACGGCACGCGGGCGAGATCGTCGTGGTGTCCCTGCACTGGTCCGGCGACACCCGACTGCGGACGGTGCTGGACCCGTCCTCCCTCGTCGACCAGACCGCCGCCGCGTGGCGACGGTGGATGCGGCACGTCACGTACGAAGGGCCGCAACGGGAGCTGGTGCGCCGGTCCGCGCTGACGCTCAAGCTGTTGGACCACTCGACCACCGGCGGCATCATGGCCGCCGCCACGTCGTCGTTGCCGGAACACGTGGGCGGCGTGCGCAACTGGGACTACCGCTACACCTGGGTGCGCGACGCCGCGTTCTCCACCTACGCGCTCCGCCGCATCGGACTCACCAGCGAGGCGGACGCGTTCCTGTCCTGGACGCTGGCGTGTGCGGACCGGGACGGCGGACCGTCCATCATGTACGCCCTCGACGGCGGTCAGCCGCCCGAGGAGACCTCCGACGAACGACTGCGGGGCTGGCGCGGCAGCGCGCCGGTGCGGTGGGGCAACGGCGCGGCCGGGCAGACCCAGCACGACGTCTACGGCGAGCTTCTCGACGTCGCCTTCCAGTGGGCGCGCGCAGGCGGGCCCATCGACGATCACCTGTGGGGCATCCTCACCTCGCTCACCGAGCAGGCCATCGAGAACTGGACGGTCCCGGATCACGGCATCTGGGAGATCCGCGACTCCGGACGCCCCTTCACGTACTCGGTCGCCCTGTGCCACGTCGCGGTCGACCGGGCGATCCGCATCGCCGAGATCGCCGGCCGGGACGCCGATCTCGACCGCTGGCGGCAGGCGGCATCGGAGATCCGTGAGACCCTGCTCGAGCGGGCGTTCGACCCGGACGGGGAGACGTTCACCGAACAGCTCGCGACGGACGGGGAGGGACGCGGCGGGCTCGACGGGTCGCTCCTGGCGCTGCCGTTGCGCCGGATCGTCGACTTCGACGATCCCCGCATGGTGGCGACCGTCGACGCGGTCCGCCGCCGGCTCGACGCGGGGGACGGTCTGCTCTATCGCTACCTGCACGAGGAATCGTCCGACGGCCTGCCGGGCAAGGAGGGCGCGTTCCTGCTGTGCTCCTTCTGGCTCGTCGACAACCTCACCGGACAGGGCCGCCTCGACGAGGCGGAGGAGCTGTACGACTCGCTGTGCGCGCGGGCCAATCATCTCGGTCTCCTGAGCGAGGAGATCGATCCCACCGACGGGTCCTTCCTGGGCAACTTCCCGCAGGCCTTCAGCCACATCGGGATCATCGCCAGTGGCCACCGGTTGGCCGAGGCACGGCGGAAGGCGTCCGGCCGGGCGCACTAGAATGTGCCGGTCAGACCCCGTCCACCCGGCATTCGATCAGGAGAAGATCCGTGACCGCGCACGTCGAAGAACTGCAGTTCCAGGCCGAGACCCGGCAGCTGTTGGACCTGATGATCCACTCGGTCTACTCCAACAAGGATTCGTTCCTCCGTGAGCTGGTGTCCAACTCGTCCGACGCGTTGGACAAGCTGCGCATCGAGGCGTTCCGCGACAAGGACCTCGGCGTCGACACCTCGGATCTGCACATCGATCTGGAGATCGACAAGGACGCCCGCACGCTCACCGTGCGGGACAACGGCATCGGCATGAGCCGCGACGAGGTGGTCGACCTCATCGGCACGCTCGCCAAGTCCGGTACCGCGGAGGTCCGCGCCAAGCTGAAGGAAGCCAAGGACGCCGCCGCGTCCGAGGAGCTGATCGGCCAGTTCGGCATCGGCTTCTACTCGACGTTCATGGTCGCCGACACCGTCACCCTCGTCACGCGCAAGGCGGGCGAGACGACGGCCACCAAGTGGGAGTCGTCGGGCGCCGGCACGTACACCATCGAGGAGGTCGAGGGTGCCCCGCAGGGCACGTCGGTGACGCTCGCTCTCAAGCCCGCGGACGAGGAGGACCACCTCCACGACTACACGTCCGAGTGGAAGATCCGCGAGCTGGTGAAGCGGTACTCCGACTTCATCGCCTGGCCGATCCGCATGCAGGTGGAGAAGACCACCGGCGAGGGTGACGAGAAGACCACCACCCTCGAGGACGAGACGATCAACTCCATGAAGGCGCTGTGGACGCGCTCGAAGGACGACGTCTCCGACGAGGAGTACACCGAGTTCTACCGCCACGTCAGCCACGCCTGGGACGAGCCGCTCGAGGTCATCCCGATGAAGGCGGAGGGCACGTTCGAGTACCAGGCGCTGCTGTTCGTTCCGACGCGGGCGCCGTTCGATCTGTTCATGCGCGAGTCGAAGATCGGTATCCAGCTCTACGTCAAGCGCGTCTTCATCATGGACGATTGCGAGGAGCTCGTCCCCGAGTACCTGCGCTTCGTCAAGGGTGTGGTCGACGCGGCCGACCTGTCGCTGAACGTCTCCCGCGAGATCCTGCAGCAGGACAGGCAGATTCGCGCGATCCGTCGTCGCCTCACCAAGAAGGTCCTGTCGACGATCTCGGACCTGCAGGCGAACGAGCCCGAGAAGTACGCGACGCTGTGGTCGGAGTTCGGCCGCGCGCTCAAGGAGGGTCTGCTCTCCGATCCGGACAACGTGCAGACCATCCTGGGCCTGTCGTCGTTCGCCTCGACGCACAGCGACGAGAAGCCGACCACGTTGGCGGACTACGTCTCTCGCATGAAGGACGGCCAGGACACCATCTACTACATGACGGGCGAGACCCGTCAGCAGGTGGAGAACTCCCCGCACATGGAGGCGTTCGCCGCCAAGGGCCTCGAGGTGCTGATCCTCACCGACCCGGTGGACGAGATGTGGACCGGCTCGGTGCCGGAGTTCGACGGCAAGGCCTTCCGCTCCATCGCGAAGGGTGCCGTCGATCTCGGTGACGACGAGAAGTCCGAGGAGCAGGACGCGAAGAAGGAGCAGTTCGCGGACCTCACCTCCTGGATGGCCGAGGCCCTGTCCGACGACGTCAAGGAGGTCCGCCTCTCGACGCGCCTGACCACGTCGCCGGCCTGCATCGTCGGTGACGACTTCTCCCTCAGCCCCACCCTCGAGAAGATGTACCGCGCATCGGGTCAGGCCGTACCGAAGACCAAGCGCATCCTCGAGATCAACCCGGATCACGCCCTCATCACCGCGCTGGAGAAGGCGCACGCGGAGAAGAAGGACACCGAGCAGCTCACCGAGACCGCCCGGTTGCTGTACGGCACGGCCCTTCTCGCCGAGGGCGGCGAGCTCGAGGACCCGGCGTCGTTCGCCAAACTCCTCGCGGATCGGTTGACGCGCACGCTCTGACGACGGCCGGGGGTGCGGCTCACGCGACCGCCGCGTGCCACGCCGCACCCCCGTCGCGCAGGCGACGAGCAAGAATCACCGCGGCCGCGGCCACCGACACGCAGGTGGTCGCGGTGATCGCCCACCCCGTCGTCGCGGGTGTCGACGACGCCAGTCCGAGCAGCACGGACGACGCCACCGCCGTGACGAGCAGGTCCACGAAGATCGGGCGCGCCGCCGGGCCCCGCGTGGTCGGCGCGCGCCACCCGGCCCGCAGGGCACACCCGACGAAGACCGCGATCACGACGACGCCGCTCGCCACCCCGTCGGTGCGTCCGATCGCCACGGCCGCAGCGATCGCGCACGGCGCCGCGAGCACCGACGCCACCGCGGCGCGCGCGGACAGGTAGCGCCGCAGACCGTCGGGCACGGTCACGATGGCGCCGACCGTTTCGGGGCACGTCCAGACACAGTGGGCGAGGCCCGTGGTCGCGAGCACCGCGGGAACGGCCAGGACCGACACCAGTTCGGTTCCGGTCAGCGCGGCCGCCCCGACGCCCGCCGTGGCCACAGCGGGCGGGAACACCTCGCCCCACCGCCGCGACCGGACCAGCTCGATCACGACGGCCCGCATCACGGGGAATCTGCCCCACCGCACCTCGCCGGGCACCTCGGTCCCTCCGTCGTCAACACTGCTCAACACGGCGTCGGTACGGCGGATCGCGACGGCCGTCACGATCGTCGCTGCCACCACGGAAACCGGAATCGCCATCACGGGGCCCCTGGCACCCGCCGCGGTGACGACCCCCGCGCCGACCGCCAGGACGAGGCGCGGCGCGCGGCCGGGCAGCAATGCCGCGACGGCCGTCACGGCCCGGATCGACACCGCCGCGCCCGCGACGATCACGGGGACCGCCGACCCGAGCGAGACCGAGGCCCCGGCGCCCGCACCGAGCACCACCGCCGGGCCGCCGCGCACAGCCGCCCACAGCCGCGCCGTCACCGCACCTGCGACGAACGCCCGGCCGGAGATCGGCACGCCACGAAGATACTGCGGCAGAACGAAATTCGGCGCCGGCGGGAACGTCGATCCGGCGAGGGCGGACCACCACGGCCACGCCGCGACCGTCAGCAGCGTGAGACGGACGGCGTCCGACGACGGGATCCTGACCGTGACAAGCACCGCCGTCGTCAGCGCCGCGGCCACGAATTCGGCCGCGAACCACGCCACACTGCGGGCGATCGGGCGACGTGCCCCGGGGTGGTGCGCGGCGACGATCGCCGCGGCGGCGGTCACCGTCATGTCGTGTCCGCGTCGGGGCTCGACCCCGACTCACCGAGCCGAAGGATTTTCGTCGCGACGTCGGTGGTGCGCTCGGCGCGGTGCGTGCAGAGCACCACCGCGCCGCCGCGCCGTCGGACGCCCTCGATCTGCCGGGTGACGACGTCCATGGAGTCCTCGTCGAGGGCCTCGAACGGTTCGTCGAGGATCACGAGGGCCGGCCGGTGCAGCACTGCGGCCGCCACGCCGACCTTCTTCCGCTCTCCAGTCGACAAGGAGGCAATCGGCGTCGCGGCACACGCGCCGAGGCCGAACGCGTCCGGCGCCGTCTCCCGTACCCCACGCAGTCGAGCCAGCAACCGCAGGAACTCGACGGTCGTGAGGGCGCCGGGTGCCGAGAGGCTCGCCGCGGCGTAAC
Organism: Rhodococcus sp. PBTS 1; assembly: GCF_001620025.1. Lineage (NCBI taxonomy): Bacteria > Bacillati > Actinomycetota > Actinomycetes > Mycobacteriales > Nocardiaceae > Rhodococcus > Rhodococcus sp. PBTS 1. The sequence continues at coordinate 170,125 of NZ_CP015219.1, read as the reverse complement.
CGATTCCATTGCGATCACCGCCCGCCGCCTCGGTGACGGCAGGCCCGTACGCGACGGCCCCCGGTTCGGACCGCCGCAGTCCCGCCAGGGTGCGCAGCACGGTCGACTTCCCCGTCCCGTTCGGACCCGTCACGGCGACGACGTCACCGGGCCGGGCAGTCAGGTCGAGGCCGCGAACGAGCGTGCGCGTGCCCACCCGCAGCGTCAGGTCCCGGACGGCCAGCACGACGGTCTCGTCGAACCGGGGCCCCGGCTCCCGCGTCACCGGATCATCGCGGATCGGACGGCCGCCACCCGATCCGCGTAGGCCCGCCGCTCACGGTCCGTGCGGACCGGGGTCCATGGGTCGCGGCTGCGCACCGTGACCCGCACCCCGTCGCCCGACGCGGTCGCCCGCACCTCGACCGGGAAGCGGGACGCCACGAGACGGACGCCCAGCAGCCGATACAGCACGACGCTGCCGAGACGGAGCTGGATCTCACCGTCCCGGACGATGAGACGGTGACCGCCGGTGAGGGCGGCCAATCGGTCCGCCGCGACGTCGAGACCGACGCGGACCGTCCACGTGACCGGCTCGCAGTCCGTCGGCACGGCGCTCAGAAGTCGCCCGCCCGGTGACGCTGGTTCAGACGGACACCCAGCGCCCCCACCACGAACGGAATCACCACGGTCAGTACCGTTTCCATCAGAACAACCCTCCCAACACGCCGCCTACTGCTCCGGCCACAAGTCCACCCGTCGCACCGGTGAGGGCACCCGGGCCACAGCCCACTCCACCCGCCGCGGCCCCGGTGACGCACCCACCCACCGCGCCCGCAGCGGCGCCCTTCGATCCACCGCTGGTGATCTGCGAATACACGCCCGATCCGACGCAGCCCCCGTCGTCGTTGCTCAGAATGCACCCGGCCGCGGTGTACTCGGGGACGGTGTACTCGGCCGATGGTGCCTGCGCGATCGCTGGCGGTGTCACCGTTTCGGCGGACGCGGTGCCCGCGGCGACCGTACTCCACACACCGAACGCGATCGCGGCGACGGTGAGACCACCGCCGAGGGTCGATCGTCGTCGTGCCTGCATGGTTCCTCCTGTCGTCGTATGCCTGACGCCGGCGCGATCGTGCGCCCGGCAGCACCGACGCTACGAACGAAAAGTGCTGCACCACAATGACATGCACGCACGTTCGGAGTTTCCCGACATCGGCGCACGGCGTCGCTGCGGTAGGGTCCGCCCATGGGGACGCACGTCGTGGTGGTGGGGGCCGGACTGTCGGGACTGACGGCGGCCCGAGAGCTGAGCAGGCGCGGAATCGCCGTGACGGTGTTGGAGGCAGCGGACCGTACGGGTGGCAAAGTTCTCGGCCGGACGATCGGTGGCGCGCACGTCGATCTCGGCGCCCACTGGGTGGGCGGGTCGCAGGACGCGGTGCTCACCCTCGCCGCGGAGCTCGGCATCGCGACAGCCGCCGAGCCGCTGCCGAACCGCCGGTCCCGGCAGATCTTCGCCACCGCGGACCGGGTGCGGCGGCACGCGCTCGAGCTGCCGCTGCTGCCGCCGCGCGACCTCGCGGCGGTGGGCGTCGGGGTGGCCCGCCTCGCCCTCGCGGTGCGGCGGGACCGGCCCAGCCCGCTCGAGACCGCGCTGCCCCTCACCGAACGGTGGTTCCGCACCCCCGTCGCGCAGGGCGTCGCCCTGACGTTCTTCCGCCTGATCTTCGGGGCGGACCCGGATCAGGTCCCCGCACAGGCGGTCCTGGACTACCTCGCCGCCGCGGACGGGCTGCGGTCCATCGCGTCGGTGCGGGACGGTGCGCAGGAACGCTTCTTCGTCGACGGGACCACCGCCCTGATCGACGCGGTGGCCGCGGGTATCCGCGGTGACGTCGTCACGGGCGCCCCCGTTCGTCGGATCGAGCACGACGACGACGGTGTCACCGTCCACGCCGACGGCCGGACGGTGCGCGCGTCGCACGTGGTGCTCGCGCTTCCGCTACCCGAAGTTCCGGCCGTCGAGTTCGATCCTCCACTCCCGGAGGTGATTCGACTACGCCTCACCCACAGCCGGATGGGCGAGTACGCCAAGACGGTGGCCGTCTACGACCGGCCCTGGTGGCGCGGCGCGGGACTCACCGGGACCGCTCTGCTGACGTCCGGCCCACTGCAGATGGTGGTGGACGGCCACCCGGACCGGTCCGACGTCGGGGTTCTGGTCGCGTTCAGCGGCGGCCGCGCAGCAGCGGAGCTCTTCGCCCGACCCGACCGGCGGGACATCGTGCTCCGCGAACTCGTCCGCCTCTACGGGGACGCCGCAGCCCGGCCCCGCGAGACGGCGGACATCACCTGGTCCGCCGAGCCGTGGCTGCGCGGCGCTCCCACCGCCCTGCCCCCGTCGGGCGGGCGGTTCCGGGCCGCCGACCTCGAGTCCGAGCGGATCCGTTGGGCCGGAACCGATCTGGCGGACCGGTGGCCGGGTTACCTCGACGGTGCGGTGCGGGCCGGCCGCGCCGCGGTGGCCGGGATCTAGCGGTCGAGCAGGCGGCGCGGTGCCGCGGTGCGCCGAATCGCGGGCGCCACCGGACGGCCGCGCAGCAGGCCGTCGACCGTCCCGGCCTCGAGCGCGCGGCGATACACCTCGGCGGCGCCGCGGACGGCGTCCACGGTGTGGTCGACGTCCTCGTCCGTGTGCGCCGCGGACACCACGAACGACTGCCCGAGCACGCCACGGAGAATCAGCTCCTGCAGGAACAACGTTCGGAAGGCCTGGGAGGGAGCACCGTCGGCGTCGGCGGTGGTGAAGACGAGGCAGCTCGGTCGGCCCTGGACGCGGACGTGGTCGCCGATGCCCGCCTCGGTGCACGCGTCCGTCACGGCCCCGGCGAGTCGCGCGCCCGCCCGCTCCATCGCCGCCACCGGATCCTCCGTCTCGTAGGTCCGGACGACGGCGCGGAAGGCGGCCAGCCCCAACGTTTCCGGCCCGTGCGTGGTGGACAGGAGGAACACGCGATCGGCATCGGTGTCCAGCCCGCCGAGCTGCATGAGGTCGCGTCGACCGGCGAGTGCCGAGATCGGGACACCGTTGCCCATCGCCTTGCCCCAGCAGGAGAGATCCGGGGTCACGCCGTACACGGACTGCGCACCCGCCGCCGACCACCGGAATCCGGTGATCATCTCGTCGAACACCAGCACCGCACCGTGCCGATCGCACAGGGCACGAACAGATTCCAGGTACCCCGGCTCCGGTTCGGCCAACGCGCCGGCCGCTTCCATCACCACGCACGCGACGTCGTGCTCGGTGAGCAGCCGATCGAGCGTGTCCGCGTCGTTGTACGGAAATCGGTGCACCACGCTCGCCGGGATGCCGGCGTTCATCTCGGTGGTACCGATGAACCAGTCGTCCACCGAGAAGAACGGCTGCCGGCACACGGCGATGTCGGTGCGGCCGGTCGCCGCGCGGGCCAAGCGCACCGCCGCGGTGGTGGTGTCCGAGCCGTTCTTCGCGAACTTCACCATCTCGGCCGTGGGAACCGTTCGTAGGAAGTCCTCCGCCGCAGCCACTTCCAGGGCCGTGGGGCGGGAGAAGTTGGTCCCCGCCGCGACGGCCTCGGTCACCGCGGCCACCACCCCGGGGTGCCCGTGGCCGAGGGTCACCGAGCGCAGACCCATGCCGTACTCGACGTAGCACCGCTCGTCCACGTCCCACACGCGGGCACCCGCGCCGCGGGTCAGCACCGGAGCCAGTCCTTCCGGGTACTGGTCCGAGCCGCGGGCGTAGGTGTGGGCGCCGCCGGGTACGAGGCGGTGCAGTCGGTCCTGCAGTTCCGTGGAACGGGGGAGAGTCATCGGGACACCTCGCGGGTCGTCGGGACGGGCGGGGCGCCGGGTGAATTCGGGTGGGTCGGGGCGACCGCCGGGGTGGAGGGGGGCCGGGGCGACCGCAGTGCCGTGACGACGAACCAGGTGGCGACCGCCCACTCGGACACCAGCACCCCCAGAACCATCGTCAGGACGGATCCGGTGACGGCGGTGATCGCCAGGGCAGTGCCCGCCGTGGCGACGCCGACGACGGCGCCCGTGAGCACCGTCGACGTCCGCCGCCGCGCGGGCAGCACGGCCGTGGTCACGTACGAGGTCAGCGTCGTGGCCGGCAGGATCCACGCCATGATGCGCAGGAGGTCCACGGCCTGCTCGAACCCGGAACCGTAGACGACGCGCACGGCCAGGGGCGCCGCCACGGTGATCGCCGCGGCCGCGACGACGGCCACCGCGACGCAGCCCACCGCGCCGCGGTGGACGCGGCGGTCGAAGTCGGCGTCGCCGCTGCGCCGCACCATGCGGGGCAGCAGGGCGAATCCGATGGGGTCGAGCACCGACTGCCCGGCGCGCACCAGGCGGTCCGCGGCCGAGAACACGCCCAGCGACGCCGCGTTCAGCACCGCCGAGTAGGCGGCGGCCCCGCCCTGCCCGTACCCGGTGAGCAGCAGCCGGGACGCGAGAACCGGTGCGGCCGTGCGCAGGACCGACCCGACGGCGACAGTCGGTTGCAGTCGCCCGATGCGGCGCTCGGCGTCGATCCAGGTCGCCGCGACGGTGACCGACGACGACGCACCGAGACAGGCGAGCGCGACCTCCGGCGTCGGGAACCGCGGCAGGGCGAGCAGCAGGATCACCAGATAGGTGACCCGACCGGCGGCCTGATAGGCCGTCGAGGCACCGAAACGTCCGTGGCCGATCAGCAGCCAGTCCTCCGACAACGACCAGATGCCGCCCGCCACCGCCCCCACCAGCAGCATGCGCGGAGCGCCGTGCAGGCCGGCGGACCACCCGACGGCGAGCGCGACCACCAACGCCCCGAAGATCGCGGTGCGGACCACGGCGTAGGCACCGCGCACACGCGGGAGGTCCGCATCGTGCACCCGAGCCGAGAAGTACTGCGTGGCACCGAGATCGACCAGGACCGACCCCAGGAAGTAGGCCGACATACCCACCGCGACCAGCCCGACCCCTTCGGCGCCGAGCAGTCGGGCCGTCAGCGGCAGGGTGATCAGAGTGACGAGGAACTGCCCGTACGTGCCGAAGCCGACGAGCAGGACGTCGCGAAGCAGTCGCACCGTCAGCGCCGCCGCAGTCCGCGGATCACCGCTCCCGCGCGCACCTGCACCCGCGTGAGCACGGCACCGAGGATCCGTCGATCCCCGGCCACCACGTCGCTCGGCCGCACGTAGTCCGGCATCTCCCGCGCCAGACGATGATGCATGCGCATCGACTCGCTGAGCTTGCTGTAGCTCGACGTGCGGCTGCACAGATTGAACGTCGAGTCCCGCCAGGCGGCGTCCACCGTGTCGACGCCGTGGAAGTCACCGAACGCGCCCATGCGTGCGAACAGATCGACGTCCATCGGGAAGACCAGATCACCGCGGAATCCGCCCACGCGGTCGTAGAGGTCCCGCCGGAACATCGTGGCCGCGGTGGGTCCGAACTCCGCCGGCCCACGCCGCACGATCACCCCGGCCAGGTCCTTGCCGGGCCGGCGGCCGAGCAGGCCGGGCAGCCCCAGCCCGGTCTCCTTGACCGCGCCGTCCTCGTCGATCACCTCGAACCGCGAGGACACCACCGACACCGCCGGGTCGTCCAGCACGGCCTGCTGCCCGGCGAGCGCGCCGGGACGCAGCACGTCGTCCGCGCAGACCACCTTGACCAGTCGCCCGGTCGATCGCCGGACCACGGCGTTCCAGTTGTCCCCGATCGACAACAGCCGACGGTTGCGCTCCACGCGCACCCGCGGATCGTCGAACGAGCGGGCGATCTCACCGGTGTCGTCGGTGCTGGCGTTGTCGAGCACCAGCACTTCCATGTCGACGTCCTCGGCGAGAACCGAACGCAGAGTGGTGCCCAGCGTTCGACCCGCCTGGTAGGCGGGGATACAGACCGACAGCGGTGCGGTCATGCGCGTCGTCCTTCCGTGAGGAGGGCGAGGTCGACGAACGCCACGTCCGGATGCGCGGCGGAGACCTCGGCGAGCAGATCCGGAACGGTGACGACGACGCGGTCCGGCCGGGTCGTCGCCAACCAGTCGGGACCGACGATCGGCACGGTCGTCCCCGGCATGCGCCGACCCCACTTCGCGGGAGAGGCGTCGACCGTCGCCCGAATCGTGGACGAGTCGACACCCGCCAGCGCGAACAGGGCCACCGCGCGGGACGCCGCGCCGTAGGCGGCGACCGACACCCCGGCGGACGCGGCGTCGTCGACCGCCCGACGCAGCGCCGACACCTCGTCGATCAGGGCGTCGCCCAGCCCGGCCAGCGCGGCCGGATCGGTCACGCCGAGCAGCTGCTCGTCGGCCAGCACGCGGCGAGCGCACGCGAGATCGGCGCCCACGGCGCGCACGTCGGCGTCGATCGGTCGAGCCGTGACCAGCAGCGTGCCGCCGTACAGCTCGGACTCCCAGCAGCCGGTCGGCACGAGCCCCGCGGCGTAGAGCGCCCGCTGCAGGGCGGTGAGCGACCAGTAGGCGAAGTGGCCGTGCCGCACCGACGTCCACTGACGCTGTCGCAGGATGGTGCCGAGCGAATGGATCTGCAGCACCAACACCCCGCCGGGCGCGAGCCGAGCCGACCGTTCCCGGAGAGCCGCAGCCTGATCCGCCTCGTGCATGAGGCCGAGACCGTCGACGATCAGGGTCGCCTTCGCGTCGTCCGCGGAGGCCGGGAGCGCGTCGCGCACGCCGCGGGCTCGCAGGCCCGGCAGCCAGGATCCACCGTGCGGGCTGCCGTATTCCCGCACGACTGTCGTCTCGGTGAGCCAGCCGCGCGCCGCGATCTCCTCGACGGCTCGCTCGCCGGCAATACGCACCGCGTCCGGCTCGACCCCCCGGGGCTCGTCCGCCGTCGTGTCGTCGCCGGGCAGCTGGGCCAGACCGCACGCGGTGCACAGAGCGAGCTGCAGGACGTGCCGCGGATCCGTCTCGGGGTCGGTCTCCGCGGGCGGGAAGTGATCGGCGGCCGGCACCGTCCCGAGATCGAGCACCGTCGTGGGGTCCGCCGCGCCGCAGACTCGGCAGAACGCGGTCACGACGCGACCGTTCGGTCGACCCGGGTCAGACTGGAGACATGCGCGTCGTCACCACGCCCCTGCCGGACGTCCTGGTCTTCCTGCCCACTCCCCACCGCGACGATCGCGGCTTCTTCACGCGGACCTTCGACACGGCGATCTTCGACGCCGCCGTCGCGGAACACACCGGCCTGTCCGTCCGGGCGGCGGACTTCCGCCAGGATTCCCAATCCCGTTCCGCCGGCGGCGTTCTCCGGGGACTGCACGGTCGCGGCGGCCGCGGCGAGACCAAGCTGGTGCGGTGCGCTCACGGCGCCGTGCAGGACGTCGTGGTCGACGCGCGGCCCGACTCCCCCGCCCGCGGCCGGTCTCACACCGTCGTGCTCGACGACGTCGAGTTCGCGCACCTGCTGGTGCCACCGGGTTTTCTGCACGGGTTCCTCACGCTGAGCGACACCGCGGACGTCTGCTACCGCATCGACCGGCCGCACGATCCCACCGAGGACGTCGGGGTGCGCTGGGACGATCCGGAGCTCGCGATCGATTGGCGCGCCGCACCCGAGTCGCTCAGCGCCCGCGATGCGGCGGCCGGCTCGTGGGCGGATCTGCTCGCGCGCTGACCGGTGCGGCCTCGGGTCAGCCATGGCGCGCCGCCATCGCGGTGCGATGCAATGTCGCCGCGGCGGTGCGATGCAAGGTCGCGTCGAGTTCGCCGACGCGCTGGAGTTCGGTGATGCGCGCCAGACGCGTGAAGCGGTTCGACAGAGCGTCCGCCGTGAGACCGTGGCGCCGGTACGACTCGGCCAACTCCACCGCGCCGTCGCGAATGCCCCAGTGGGCCACGAACTCCGGCAGGATCTGCCGCGCCGCGGAGAAGTCCACCCGGTACGAGCGCGGGTCCGCTCCGTACTCGCCGGTGATCACCACCTCCGCACCCGTCACCTCGGCGACCGTCTCCGCGATCTGCGCGACGGTGACGTTGTTGGCCTCGGTCCCGATGTTCAGCGCCCGACCCCGCACCCGCGCTGCAGGCGCCTCGAGAGCCGCGGCGAACGCGGCCGCGATGTCGCGCGCGTGCACCAGCGGACGCCACGGGGTGCCGTCGGACTTCACCACCACCCGGCCGGTGAGCACGGCCGACGCCGTGAGGTCGTTGACCACGATGTCCGCCCGCAGTCGAGGCGAGAAGCCGAACGCCGTGGCGTTGCGCAGGAACACCGGCGTGAAACCCTCGTCGGCCAGCGCAGCGACGTCGTCCTCGACGCGCACCTTGCTCACCGCGTACGGCGTGAGCGGACGCAGCGGGGCGTCCTCGGTGACGGCGTCCGCGCCGGCGGCGCCGTACACCGAGCAGGTCGACGCGTACAGGAATCGCTCCACCCCGGCGTCCTTGGCCGCGCGCGCGAGCCGCACGGACGCATGGTGATTGATGTCGTGCGTGATGTCCGGCGCCAGCGTGCCGAGGGGGTCGTTGGACAACGCCGCGAGATGGACGACGGCGTCGAATCCCCGAAGGTGGTCGACGGTCACGTCCCGCAGATCGAGCCGCAGCACGTCGGGTTCCGCCGGCGCCGGGCCGAGGACACAGTCGGCGAACCAGCCCGTGTCGAGACCGACCACGGTGTGACCGCGTTCGATGAGCAGCGGCACCATGACCGTGCCGAGATACCCCTGATGTCCGGTGACGAGTACGTGCATTACCGCTCCACCTCGAAATGTCCTGCGCCGCCGACGGTCAGCAGCATCTTCTCCACGACGAATCCCTCCGCGTACCGGCTACGGCACTGCACGCCCCGGAGCCGCGCCACCGCGAGGAAGGTCTCGTCGTCGTACCAGTCGTGGCCGTGCTGCGAGCGGTAGTGCGCCGCCAGCAGCTCGACCTTGCGCCGAGCCACGCTGTCCTGCAACGGAATCAGGACCGGAGTGCTCGGCAGGTCCGATTCCCACTTGACGATCTCGTAGCCCAACACCAGATGATTCCGGAACGTGGTGGGCACCAGTTCCGCGAGCAGGCGGTGATCCTGGTGCGCGTCCGCACGCTGGGGGGCGAGCACCAGGTCCGGCTCGCACGTGCGTCGGAACGCCTCGAGGCCCTCCTTCACCGTGTTCCAGTGCTGCGGTGACCGCCCGTCCGGCACGCCGAGCACCGTGAGGTGCACCGTGGCGCCGGAACAGAAGTCCGCCAACGCGGCCCGTTCCTCGTCCTCACGGTCGGTTCCGCCGCCGGTGAGCACCAGGGCGTGGACCTCGGTGACCGACGACGCGCAGAGCGTCAACAGGGTGCCGCCCGCGCCGATCGCGATGTCGTCGGGATGGGCGCCCACCACGGCCACCGATCGAATCGGCCCCGGTGAGAGCGTGATCATGCGACGTCGGCGGACGCCCGTGCGGATCGCTCCCACACGGCCCACGGGCGGATGCCGCGTCCGTAGTCGAGGTCGAGTTCCGCGCGCTCCTTGAACGTGTCGGCGGGCTTCCAGAAGCCGTCGTGGCGGTAGCCGAACAGCTCCCCCCGGCCGGCGAGCGCCATGCACGCGTCGCCCACCAGATCGCCGCCCGGTGGGATGTGGTCGAACACGGCCTGGCTGAGGACGAAATATCCGCCGTTCTCCCAGATCGGGAATCGGCTGACCGGCACGATCTCCTTGATCTCGCCGGCCTCCGACACGTCCACGCAGTGGAAACTCGACTGCGGCGGCACCACCAACATCGACGCCACCGCACCCGACGCGTGGTACTTCTCGATCATCGTGTCGAGCGGGGCGTCGGTCAGCACGTCCGAGTAGTTGGCCAGGAAGTACTCGTCGTCCCCGAGGTGCTCGCGCACCCGGCGCAGACGCTCGCCGATCGGCGACTCGACACCCGTGTCGACGAACGTGATCGACCAGTCGCTCATGTCGGTGGCCAGCAGCTCCACCTTGCCGTCGCGCAGCACGAAGTCGTTGGACTCCTCCTCGTGGTAGTCGAGGAAGAACTGCTTGATGGCCGCGGCGCCGTAGCCCAGGCACAGGACGAACTCCGTGTGCCCGTAGTGCGCGTAGTACTTCATGATGTGCCAGAGCAGGGGTCGCGGACCGACCATCTGCAGGGGCTTGGGGATGGTGTCCCCGTCCCCGTTGCGCATCCGCATGCCGTATCCGCCGCAGAACAGAACGACCTTCATGACAGTGCCTCCACGGGCTCGTCGGTGGGCAGGGTGACGCGGGAGAGATCGGCGGTGTGCAGGGTCGGCAGCGGGAAGACCACCCGGCCGCCCCACTCGCCGACGTATCGCAGTTGGTCGGTGAGCTCGCGCTCGAGGTTCCACGGCAGCACCAGCACCACGTCGGGGCGGTCGGCCGCGATCCGATCCGGATGGTGGATCGGGATGCGGGTGCCCGGGGTGAAGCGGCCGTGCTTGTACGGGTTCCGGTCGACGGTGTACTCGAGCAGGTCGGGGCGGACGCCGCAGTAGTTGAGGAGCGTGTTGCCCTTGCCCGGTGCGCCGTAGCCGACCACGCGCTCGCCCCGACGACGGCACTCCAGCAGGAACCCCAGTACGGCGGCGCGGGCATCGCGGGCGGCGGACTCGAGGCCGCGGTAACCCTCCACCGCGTGCAGACCGGCCCGTCGCTCCTCCGCCAGGATCTCCAGGGTGCGCTCACTGGGCGGGCCGGCGTTCGCGGACGGTGTCGCCCACAGGCGGATCGATCCACCGTGCGTCGGCAGCGACTCGACGTCGATCACCGTCAGGTCGCCCTTCTCCAGGGCGCGCATGGCCGTGAGCACCGTCCAGTACTGGAAGTGCTCGTGGTAGACGGTGTCGAACTGCGCCTCGGCCACGAGCTTCAGTGCGTGGTGCACCTCGATGGAGACGAGCCCGTCGTCCGCCACCAGCGTGCGCAGCCCCTCGGTGAAACCGCGGACGTCGGGAATGTGGGCGTAGACGTTGTTGGCCACCACCAACGACGCGGGCCCGTGGTCCGCCCGCACTCGGGCGGCGGTCTCCGGGTTCAGGAACGCCGTCTCGGTGGGGACCCCCGCGTCGCGTGCCGCGGCACCGACGTTGACGCTGGGTTCGATTCCCAGACACCGGATTCCACGCTCGACGACGTGCCGGAGCAAGTAGCCGTCGTTGCTGGCCACCTCCACCACGAAGGCGTCGTCGCGCACCCCGAGGGCCATCCGCTCGGCCGCCTCGTCGACGAAACGGCAAGCGTGCTCGACCCAACTCGACGAGAAGGACGAGAAGTACGCGTACTCGGTGAAGGTGTCGTCCGGGCTGACCAGGGCAGGGATCTGCACCAGCAGACAGTCGCGGCAGACGCGGACGTGGAGGGGGTAGGTGGGCTCGGGATCGTCGAGGCGGTCCGCCGTGAGGAACGATTCGCACGGCGGGGTGGCACCCAGGTCGAGGACGCTCTCGAGGTCACGCGACCCGCAGAGGCGACACAGCACTTTCGGCACTCCTTCGGGACGGCAGTCGGTGGCTTCTCACGACACGTGCCGGCCCGGCGTCGTGACCCGGACCCGTTCGCATCCCCCGACGCCGTAACGAACCGCTTGACTGCATTTGTACGATTTGTACGCATTCTGCCACAGAAACAGGTTATGCGCCCGGTTTCGCGTCGAAGAACCGTCCGAACGGATGACGAAAACAGACCGAACGCGCTGGTGAGGGGTCACGACGATCGCGCCGAGGACGCGTGAGTACGCCCGGTTCGCGACGTGCCGATCTCACTCCTCGGGGGTGTGCAGTCCCGCCCGCTCGTCCCGCTCCGCCCACTCGACCAAGGGCCGGAGGTCGTACACCGCGTCGTCGATTCCCGCGTGAAGGTCGCCCAGCTCGGCGAACCGCGCCGGCACCGTGTGCATCGTGAAGTCGTCGGGCGAGACATCGGGAATCTCGTCCCACCGGACCGGCGTCGACACCGTCGCCCGCTCGGTGCCGCGCACCGAGTACGCACACGCGATGGTGTGATCGCGGGCGTTCTGATTGAAGTCCAGGAAGACCTTCGACGGGTCCCGGTCCTTGCGCCACCACGTCGTCGTCACGTCGTCGGGAGCACGTCGTTCCACCTCGCGGGCGAATGCCAATGCGGCCCGACGCACGTCGCCGAATCCCCAGTCCGGCCGAATCCGCACGTAGACGTGCAGCCCGTGACCACCGGAAGTCTTCGGCCAGCCCACGGCGCCGAGCTCGTCCAGCACCTCGTGGACCACCCCCGCCACCCGCCGCACCCGGTCGAACGAGCACTCGGGCATGGGATCGAGGTCGATCCGCCACTCGTCGGGGCTCTCCACGTCCGCCCGACGGCTGTTCCACGGATGGAACTCGACGGTGGACATCTGCACCGCCCAGATCACGTGCGCCAACTCGGTCACGCAGAGCTCGTCCGCGGTGCGGTTGTACCGCGGGAACGTCACCCGCACCGTCTCCATCCAGTCCGGGGCACCGCGGGGCAACCGCTTCTGGTGCACCTTCTCGCCCGCGAGGCCGTCGGGAAATCGGTGCAGCATGCAGGGACGCTCGCGCAGCGCGGTGACGATGCCGTCGCCCACCGACAGGTAGTACTCCACGAGGTCGCGCTTGGTGGCCCCGCTGGCCGGGAAGTAGACACGATCGGGATTGGACACCCGCACCGTGCGGCCGCCCACCTCGAACTCGATCGCCGGAGACGCCGCCATCGCCCGAGCCTAGGTCAGCGACTCGTCGAGAGCACGAATCGCGTCCGCGAACCGGCCGGGCAGTTCCTGCGGCGGGTTGTGGCCGCAGTCCAGTTCGCGCACGTCGACGAGGTGCGTGAAGTGCCGGGCGTGATCGAGAGTCCCGTAAAGCGCGGCGACGGTGTCCTCCGTGGGATCGAGCACCACCGTAGGAACGTCGATCGACGGACCCGCCGCCAGGCGCTCCTGCGTCGCCACGTACGCCGGGTCCCCCTCGGCCATCCCGTGCCGGTGCCGATAGCTGTGCACGACGACGTCCACGAAGTCCGGATTGTCGAACGACGATGCCGTGGCGGCGAATTCGGAGTCGCCGAACCGCCACGTCGGCGACCAGTCCGTCCACAACGTCTGGGCGATCTCGGCACGGTAGGCGGTCAATCCCGCCCGACCCCGCTCCGAATGGAGGTAGTACTGATACCAGTACCGCTTCTCCAGGTGCGGTGGTGCCGGCGTCGCGAGTGCGCCCGCCTGGATCAGATAGCCGGACGCGCTGACCAGGCCCGACACCTCGTCGGGCCACAGCGCGGCCACCGCGCACGCGGCCCGGCCGCCCCAGTCGTAGCCCGCCACGATCGGGCGGTCCAAACCCAGGGCGGCGATCAGCTCTCGCAGGTCGTGCGCCAGCGCCGCCTGCTCCCCGGAGCGCGGGGTGGCGTCGTCCAGGAACCGGGTGGCGCCGAAGCCGCGCAGGTACGGGACCACGACGTCGTGACCGGACTCGGCGAGGAGGCGGGCCACGTCGTCGTACGAGCGGGTGTCGTAGGGAAAGCCGTGGAGCAGGACCACCGGCCGGCCCGACGGATCGCCGTACCGGTCGAACGCGATGTCGAGGACGCCCGCAGCCACCATGCTCGTCACCATTCCCCGCGGCCCGCGGCGGCAACCACGGCGACGCAGTGCTCGGTGAAGCGGGCGCGGTCGACGGGCAGGTCACCGTCCAGGAACGCGGTGAAGAGCGAGGTCAGCGCGCCCACCACGGCGGTGGCCGTCAGCGTTCTGGTCGCGGCGTCCGTCTCCCTCGGCAGCTGCGCCTCCACGAGAGCCACGAAGTGCGGCACGGTGCGCGTGCCGATGCGGCCGAGCGCGCTGTCGCCGAACGGGGCGGACAGCAGCACGCGCCCGTACTCGGGGCGGTCCAGCACCAGGTCGGTGAAGGCGTGCACCGCGCGGCGAGCCCGCTCCGACGGCCGTCGCGCCCGACCGACCGCGAAGACCAGTGCTTGCTGCGCCCGGTCGGCGACCAGGGCGTAGACCTCCCGCACGAAGGCATCGCGGTCGGCGAAGTTCTCGTAGAAGTACCGCTCGGTGAGGCCCGCGCGCGAACAGACGGCACGCACACTCACCGACGGCCCCTCGGCCGCCCCGAGCAGCTCCACGCCCGCGGCCCGCAGCGCCTCACGTCGGCGCGCGCGTCTCGCCTCCAGGTCCACCCTCGTCCTCACCGTTGACGGCCGTGCGCCCCGACTCTACGGTGACAACATGTGTAGTCAGCCGCTCGGGCCGGACTCGCTCACGTGGCGGTACTTCGGCGATTGGCGCGGCATGCTGCAGGGGCCCTGGGCCGGGTCGATGCAGAACATGCACCCCGGCCTCGGCGCCGCGGTCACCGAACACTCCACCTTCGAACTCGAGCGGTGGGAGCGGGTCATGCGCTCGCTCTACCCCATCGGCGGCGTGGTCTTCGACGGTGCACGTGCGGCCGACACAGCAGCCCGAATACGCCGGTACCACAACGACATCGGGGGTGTCGACGCACAGGGTCGCCGCTACCACGCCCTCGACCCCGACACCTTCTACTGGGCCCACGCGACCTTCTACGTCGGCACGCTGCGCACCGCGGAGTGCTTCATGGGCGGACTCACCGAGGCGCAGCACGAGCAGCTCTTCGCCGAACACCGGCAGTGGTACGCCCTGTACGGCATGAGCATGCGCCCCGTCCCCGCCACCCGCGCGGACTTCCAACGCTACTGGGACCACATGTGCCGCGAGGTGCTCGAGGACACGCCCGCGGCCCGCGTGGTGCTGGACCTCTCCGAGCTCCCGCGCCCACCGTTCCTGCCCTGGCTGCCGGCCCGCGTGTGGGCCCTGCTGCGGCCGGCCGTCGCGCGGTCCGCCGTGCGTCTAACCGTCGGGCTCTACGACCCCTCGGTCCGAGAATTGTTGGGCTACAGTTGGTCCGCGGCGGACGAGCGCTGGTTCCGCCGCGTCTGCCGTGCCGTCGAGCTGGTCTTTCGCCTCGTCCCCGCCCGCCGTCGCCTGCACCCCCGCGCCCGAGCCGGTGTCGACCGCGCCGCCGGGCGGCTCCCCGCCGACGCCCCCCTGCCCGAGACCCCGGACCGCAACCTCCCCCTGCCGGACCGGCGGGACAGCCCCCGGCACTACGTTCCCGGCCGCTGACCGCGCGAGTTCTCCCGCAGAATTGTCACCGGTTCCGCGGATTCGCGGACCGCGCCCCGATCGTGTGGCAGAACTCGCGTGTAGTCCGCGGCACGCAACCCCCTCTGCTGCGCCCCGGGGACAGTGGTCGCACCATCCCCGGGCTCCGACACGAGCGGCCTCGCGCCCCGAGCGCCGCAGCACACTTCGGTCATGGGGGTCGTCACCAGAGCTCAACTCGTCGCCGGAGGGCTGCATCAATCCACCGTCCACCGGCGGGTGGCCAGGGGGACGTTGCACCGCCTGCTCCCCGGGGTGTACTCCACCGAGCCTCCCGATTATCGCGGACGCTGCGAAGCAGTCGTCCTCTGGAAGCCGGACGCCGTCCTCAGCCACGACACCGCCGCCTGGTGGTGGGGCCTGGTGGACGACGAACCCGACCTGGTCCACGCCACCGTTCCCCCGTCCGGGACGGCGGGTGGACCGCCGTGGGTCCGCATTCACCGACGCCTCCTGACCGACGTTCGACTGCTCGGTGACACTCCCCTCGTGTCTCCGGAGCACGCGATCCTCGATCTGGCGACCACTCGTAGCCGACGGGATTTTCAGAAGATCATCGACCGGGCGCTCAGCCTGAAGATTCAGTGGCGCACACTGGCCGCCCTGTGCGACGAGGCCCGCGGCAAGGCCGGAATGCGGGTCCTGCGTGAGGAACTCCGACGCGCCTGCCCGGGAACGCTGTCCGAAGCCGAGCGGCTACTGGCGCGAACCCTCTCGGCCCGGTCCTTCCGAATGGAGATCAACGCCGCCGTCGGCCCGTTCTACGGAGACCTCGTCTGCCGACGAGCCCGCGTGATCGTGGAAGTGGACGGACGCGAATTCCACACTGCGGCCGCGGTGTTCACCAGCGACCGGAAACGTCAGAACGCCCTCGTGCTCGACGGGTGGTTGGTGCTGAGGTACTCGGTCGCGACCGTGTTGGCGACCCCCGATGCGGTCGCCGACGAGGTCATGGCCGTCGTGCGGCGGCGCCGGTCGCTGGCGCGTGGCTGATGCCACCTCGGGCGCGAGTTTTCCCACACGATCGGGCCCGGGCCCGCGGATCCGCAGATTCACACACGATCGTGCGGCAGAACTCGCGCCCTCGCCATCCCCACCCGGGTGTACCGCGCCCGGGCGAAGAACTCACCACACACACGCCGACGCCCGGCCCACCGCGAAGGTGGACCGGGCGTCGAACGAGTGGAGCAGGACTCAGAAGTCCATGCCGCCCATGCCGCCGGTCGGATCGCCCGCGGGCGCTCCGGCCTTCTCCGGCTTGTCGGCGACGACGGCCTCGGTGGTGAGGAACAGAGCCGCGATCGACGCTGCGTTCTGCAGGGCCGAGCGGGTGACCTTGACCGGGTCGTTGATGCCGGCAGCGAGCAGGTCCTCGTACTCGTTGGTCGCGGCGTTGAGGCCGTGGCCGGTGGGGAGGTTGCGGACCTTCTCCGCGACGACGCCGGGCTCGAGGCCGGCGTTGAACGCGATCTGCTTCAGCGGTGCCTCGAGGGCGACGCGCACGATGTTGGCACCGGTGGCCTCGTCACCCGAGAGGGTGAGTCCGTCCAGAGCCGGCGACGACTGCAGCAGAGCCACGCCACCACCGGCGACGATGCCCTCCTCGACGGCGGCCTTGGCGTTGCGCACGGCATCCTCGATGCGGTGCTTGCGCTCCTTGAGCTCGACCTCGGTGGCAGCACCGGCCTTGATGACGGCGACGCCGCCGGCCAGCTTGGCCAGACGCTCCTGCAGCTTCTCGCGGTCGTAGTCCGAGTCGGAGTTCTCGATCTCCGAGCGGATCTGCGCGACGCGACCGGCGATGGCGTCGGCGTCGCCGGCACCCTCGACGATGGTGGTCTCGTCCTTGGTGACGACGACCTTGCGAGCCTGGCCGAGCAGCTCGAGTCCGGCTCCCTCGAGGGACAGGCCGACCTCTTCGCTGATGACCTCGCCACCGGTGAGGATGGCGATGTCGGCGAGCTGAGCCTTGCGGCGGTCACCGAAGCCCGGGGCCTTGACGGCGACGGACTTGAAGGTGCCGCGGATCTTGTTGACCACGAGGGTGGACAGGGCCTCGCCCTCGACGTCCTCGGCGACGATCAGCAGCGGCTTGCCGGACTGGATGACCTTCTCCAGCAGCGGCAGCAGGTCCTTGACCGTGGAGACCTTGGAGCTGACCAGGAGGATGTAGGGATCCTCGAGGACGGCTTCCTGACGCTCGGCGTCGGTGACGAAGTAGCCCGAGATGTAGCCCTTGTCGAAGCGCATGCCCTCGGTGAGCTCGAGCTGCAGGCCGAAGGTGTTGGACTCCTCGACCGTGATGACGCCTTCCTTGCCGACCTTGTCCATGGCCTCGGCGATGAGCTCGCCGATGGACGCGTCGCCCGCGGAGATACCGGCGGTAGCAGCGATCTGCTCCTTGGTGTCGATCTCCTTGGCGGACTTCAGCAGGGACTCGGTGACGGCGGCGACGGCGGACTCGATGCCACGCTTGAGGCCGAGCGGGTTCGCGCCGGCCGCGACGTTGCGCAGGCCTTCGCGGACGAGTGCCTGAGCGAGGACGGTCGCGGTGGTGGTTCCGTCACCGGCGACGTCGTCGGTCTTCTTGGCGACTTCCTTGACCAGCTCGGCGCCGATCTTCTCGTACGGGTCCTCGAGCTCGATCTCCTTGGCGATGGAAACGCCGTCGTTGGTGATCGTGGGGGCGCCCCACTTCTTCTCGAGCACGACGTTGCGACCCTTGGGGCCCAACGTCACCTTGACTGCGTCGGCGAGGCTGTTCAGCCCACGCTCGAGGCCACGACGTGCCTCTTCGTCGAACGCGATGATCTTGGCCATTGCGAAGTGATCCTCCGGATTGGGGGTGACACGCGAAGCGACCGCGGTTGGGGCCGCTCCAATTCCAATTCCGGCCGAGTCGGTGCCCGCGACGGACGACCAGGGGTGTCGACGATTCCCGATCTCACCTCTTCGACCTGGCACTCACACTACACGAGTGCCAGGCCCGATTCTGGCACTCGACCCTGCCGAGTGCAAGCCCTCGAGGCGCCGTCAGAATCCGGCGACGCAGGCCCGCCCGGTCGAGAGGTCCAGCGCGAAGGAGTTGAGGCCGGCGCAGTTCACACCCGTCTCGGTCGACGCGCTCGCGCCGCCGCCGTAGCCCGCCACGGCGATGGCCGTCCCACCGTTCGAGGCCGCCGACCGACTGATGCCGCCGCCGAGCGCGAACGCGTAGGACGTGCCGGCGCCGGAGACCGCACTGAGCGCCGTACCGAAGCCGGTGGCCGTCGCGTTCGCCGCGCCGCCGTCGGCGACGGAGACCGCGGTGCCGCTGTCGCTCGCGTCCGACCGCGCGACGCCCGGCGCGGTGGCCTTGGCCCCGCAGCTCGCCGTCCCGTCGACGCGAATGTCGTTGGCGGACGGGGGCGAGACGCACGTGACGGGAGCCGCGACGGCGGTCGAGGTGCCGAGCACCGCACCGAAGGACAGGACGGCCGAGGTGGCGGCGACGGCAGCGGCGGCGCGGCGGACGCGGGAGGAACGGGCGGACGAGAAGGCAGCGAACAGCGTCACGAAGTACTCCTGAACAACGGCGAGAGAATCCGCCCGCGGGCGGACGTGCAGGGCGAACCATACCGGCCCCGTCCCGGCCGCGAGGGACGCACGACGTAACGATTCGGTACGCACCCGGCGACGGGGTCAGTGCACGTGATCGCGCCAATCCGCCGGCACCCGCTCGGCCGGCCCGGGCACGGTCTGTTCGCGCGGATGATGATGCGGCGCAGCAAGTTCCGGTCCCGCGGTCATCACCTCGCGGCGGTAGTCCCAGAACCAGGTCTCGCCCGGTTCGTAGGACTGCACCACCGGATGTCCCGTCGCCGCGACGTGGGCGCTCGCGTGCTGTGCGGGCGAGGAATCGCAACAGCCCACGTGCCCGCACCGAGCGCACCGTCGCAGGTGCACCCACCACCCGCCGCCGGCCTCGCACTCCACGCACCCCGGCCCGCTCGGCGGAACCGTCGGATCGATCGCCCGCTCGCTCATGTCCCCTCGCCTTCCGTCTCCTCCACCGGGCCCGCGCCCGGAAGACCACGTGGCCCGTTCAGCGGCAACCGGACGACGAACGCGGTGTCTCCGGGCACCGACTCCACCCAGAGGTCGCCGCCGTGTTTGTTCACCACGATGCGCCGTGAGATGTCCAGTCCCAGCCCGGTTCCCTCGCCCACCGGCTTGGTGGTGAAGAACGGTTCGAAGATGCGGTTCCGCACCTCCGCGGGAATCCCCGGCCCGGAATCCCGGATCTCGACGACGGCGTTGTCGCCGTCCCGCCGCGTGCGCACGGTGAGGGTGCCCGTCCCACCCATCGCGGCCACCGCGTTGTCGATCAGGTTGGTCCAGACCTGGTTCAACTCCGCGGCGTAGGCGGCGACCTCCGGCAGGTCCGGGTCGAAGTCCTTGACGACGGTGACTCCGTCGCCGAGTCGCCCGGCCAGAATGACCAACGTGCTCTTCAGCAGCATCCGCAGATCGACGCGGGTGAAGGGCGCTCGGTCGATCTGCGAGTACTGCTTGGCCGCGCCCACCAGCGTGGAGATGCGTGTCGTCGACTCCGCGATCTCCGACATGAGCAATTCGGTCTCGACGGTGTAGTTCAACCACCGCACCGTGCTCTCGAGCAGTCCGTCGCCCGCGTCCGCGGCCACCCGGTCCAGCCAGGCGACGTCCAACCCCGCGGCGACGAAGGTCGGGGCCAGATCCCACCCGTCGGCGATGCCGTGGTCGGTGAACCATTCACCGAGCTCGTCCTCGCGGTCGGCGGTCTCCATCGGTGTCAGGTCGGGCGCCTTGCCCACCAGCTCGGCCGCCTGGTCCTGCAGCCGCATGAGGGCGGTGAGGGCGTCGGTGTCGTAGCTGCCCGACGCGATCACCGCCAGTTTGCGACGCATGTGGGAGACCCGGTCGCGCAGAGCCGCGGTGGCCCGGACCGCCGCGGCGGCGGGGTTGTTGAGCTCGTGCGTGAGTCCGGCCGACAGCGACCCCAGCGCCAGCAGCCGTTCACGCTGGTCGATGACGGCCTTGGTGTTCTGCTGCCCGAAGAACAGCCCCTCGAGCAGGTGGACCGCCATGGGGAACCACTCGCGCATCAGGGCGCCGAACACGTCGGCGTCCAGCACGAAGAAGCGCGATCGCCGCACGACGTCCATCGACGCCATGTACCGCTGCGGCGCACGATCGCCGAGGTAGGCCTGCCACGCACCGGCGTAGACGCCGCGCTCGGACGTCCGGTTGATCTCGATGGCCTCGCCGCCGGAGAGCTTGGACAGCGTGATCTCGCCGTCGAGCAGTACGTAGAAGCAGGTGGCGTCGTCACCCTCGGCGTAGACCGGGCCGGGATCGACGACCTCGACGTGACCGCACCGGCACAGTTGCTCCCGCTGCTCGGCGGTGAGCGATTCGAACAGGAACAGGCTCTGCAGCTCGTCCGGATCGCAGTCGACGACGTCGCTCATCGCAGGCCTTCCGTCGGTGTCCGTCAGGGTTGAGCCAGGTACCGGTGTACCAGCATGACCGCCATCGCGCCCTCGCCGACGGCGGACGCGACGCGCTTCGCGGAGTCGGCGCGGACGTCACCGGCCGCGAACACTCCCGGCACGCTGGTCTCGAGGTGGTGCGGCGGGCGATCGGCGGTCCATCCGCGGGGCCGGGCACCGTCCACCGTCAGATCCTGACCGGAGACCACGAACCCGTGCCGGTCGCGCACCACGTCCTCGCCCAGCCAGTCGGTGCGCGGCTGAGCCCCGATGAACAGGAAGAGGTGGCCGGTCTCGACGGTCTCGTGCTCGCCGTCGACCGAGCGGAGCGTGATGCGCTCGAGGTGACCGTCGCCCTCCGCGCCCACCACCTCCGTACACGCCCGCACCCGAATGGTCGGGTTCTGCTCGATCTGCCGGATCAGATAGTGCGACATCGACGCCTCGAGCGACTGCGCCCGCACGACGATGGTCACCGACCGTGCCCAGCGAGACAGGTACATCGCCGCCTGACCTGCCGAATTTGCGCCTCCGACGACGTAGATGTCTCGATCCGAGCACGCCACCGCCTCCGTCGTCGCCGAGCCGTAGAACACACCGCGACCGGCGAAGTCGTCGACGCCGGGCGCGGGATGACGCCGGTACGCGACCCCGGTGGCCAGGATGATCGCGTGCGCGGCGATCGACGCGCCGTCGGCGAACCGGACGACGCGGGCCGGCCCGTCCACCTCGATGCCCACGACGTCGCGCGTCGTCACCAGTTCGGCGCCGAACTTCACCGCTTGACGACGGGCCCGTTCGGCCAGCTGCGTCCCGGACACGCCGTCGGGAAATCCCAGGTAGTTCTCGATGCGGGAACTCTGTCCGGCCTGCCCGCCGGTGGCGGTGCGCTCGACCAGGACCGTCCGCAGCCCCTCGGACGCTCCGTAGACCGCCGCGCCGAGGCCGGCCGGTCCGCCGCCGACCACGACCAGGTCGTAGAAGTCCTCGGTGGGAGTCGTCCCCAGTCCGAAGTACTCGGCCAGTTCGGTGTCGGTGGGATCGACGAGCAACGACCCGTCGGCGCAGACGACCACGGGCAGCGTGCGGTCGTCGCGGCCCGCGGCGGCGAGCAGCCGAGCGCCCTCGGGTTCGTCCGCAAGGAACCACCGGTACGCAAGTCGGTTGCGCGCGAGGAACTCTCGCATCTCGCTGGACCGCGACGCCCACCGGCCGGCGATCACCTTGGTCTCGGTGACCGGTCGCAGATCCGCGCCGCGCCAGGACTCGAGCAGCGCGTCGATCACCGGGTACAGCTTCTCCTCGGGCGGGTCCCACGGCTTGAGGAGGTAGTGGTCGAGGTCGACGACGTTGATGGCCTCGATCGCGGCGTCGGTGTCCGCATACGCCGTCAGCAGCACGCGGCGCGCATGCGGGAAGACGTCCATGGCCTGTTCGAGGAACTCGAGCCCGCTCATCCCGGGCATCCGATGGTCGGCGAGGAGCACCGCCACCTGGTCACCGCGGAGCGCGATCTCGCGCAGGGCGTCGAGGGCCGATTCCCCCGATTCGGCGCGCACGATGCGATAGCCCTCGCCGTACTTTCGCCGCAGATCGCGCGCCACGGCCCGCGACACCGACGGATCGTCGTCCACCGTGAGCAACACGGGCTTCGGCGCGGTCATCGTGCTCGCTTTCGCCGAGGGGTAGGCCGGGCAGTCGTGCGTCCGCCGCCGGCGCGGTGCGGTCCGCGAGCGCTGTGGGTCGGCGACGTCGCCGTCCGCTCGGCGGCGGCGCGCGAGGAGTGCGCGGACCGGCCGCGCACGATGCCGAGGAATTCCTGGCGCAGATCGGTGTCGTCCTGGTCGTCGTCGACGGGCCAGGCGAGGAACACCTGCGTCGACGGCGCGTCCGTGACCGGCCGGAACACCAGATCGCGACGGCTGTGGAGGCGGGCCAGGGAATGCGGAATCACCACCGGACCGACCCCGGCCGCGACCATCTCCAGCGTCACGGCGACGTCGTCACCCGCGTCCTGCAGCGATTCGCCGTCGAGGTCGGCGAGCGCGATCTCGTCGTAGGCCGCGACGGGATGGTCCTTCGGCACGACGACCACCGCCACCTCGGCGTACAGCGGGACGACGTGGAGACCCTCGCGCCCGGCGGGCTCGCGGACGAAACACATGTCGACCCGCCCGTCGCGCAGCGCGGCCAGTTGGTCGGGCTGCTCGATCACCTCGGTGGTCAGGTCCGTGTCCGGGAATCGCTCCGCCCAGATGCGGGTCCACTTCGTCACGGTGACGCCGGAAACGAAACCGATACGCAGCGCGCGCCGACTCTCGCGGGCCGGCTCGGCGCGTCGTCGATCCTCGTCCGCGACGACGGCACGGGCATGAGCGAGGAGGGACTCGCCGGTCGGGGTGAGGCGGGTTCCGGCGTCGTCGGTGACGAACACGCGCTCTCCGACGTCGGCTTCCAGGTCTCGAATCGCCGCACTGAGGCGCTGCCGGGAGATGGAGAGCGCACGCGCCGCGCGACCGAAGGCGCCGATCTCGGCGACCGCGAGGAACCAGCGCAGGACGGTCGCATCGTTCACCCGATCAGGGTAGGTCACCGGTACGACAGGCATGGGTCGCTCGGGACCGGCACCCCGATAGGGTGGTGCCGTGAGCACCGGAGACGCGTCCCAGACGATGAAGCCGCTGACCGCAGCGGGCAAGCTCGGCATCTACCTGCCGGCGGCGCCGGAGGATTTCCGCTCCGGCAGCATCAGTCGGGCGGACCTGGACGCGCTCCGCGCCGATCCGCCGGAGTGGCTGCGGGAACTGTGGGCGACCGGCCCGTTCCCGCGCGACGTGGTCGCGCGCAAACTCAGGGTCACCAACACCGCGCTGGCCCGCAACGGGGTGTCGGACGCGATGACGCAGGAGCAGATCGACGCACTCGTCGGGGAGGAACCCGAGTGGTTGATCCGCGAGCGCGCGAACCTGGTGGAGGTCCAGCGCGAGGCGACTCGCGTGAAGGAGAAGGAGATCGAGCGGCGCGAACGCACCAACCGGCCACCCAAGAACCGCTGACCGCACCCCGGCAGGTCGGGTCGGGCCCGACCACAGCCGAGCCCGCGCCGAATCGGACCGCGTCGACTCAGACCGCGGCGGAGCGACGACGCGCGAAGCTGACGCGCGCGTCCTGGTGTGCCGTCCGGCGAGCGGACACCTCGTCGAGTCCACCGACCAGCGCGGACACGAGTCCCGCGGGATCGGTGAGCCACTGGCGTTCGATGGCGGCCACCTCGTCGGGCAGCAGGAGCCCGGTGTAGCGCAGGTCGGTGACCCACCGGTCGATGTCGCCGTGGTCGATCGACTCGAGCGCGGCGCGGTCCACGCCGGCCTCGAATTCGTCGCAGAAGACGGCGCGCACCAGGTCGGTGTGGCCAGGGTTGACCGTAGGACGTCGGTTCTCGAGTAGCTCGTACATCCGCATCTCCCCGATACGAGGCGCCGCGTGGACGCCGTCCAAACTGGGTGTAACGAGTACGGGAACGTGAGCGATACAACAATCCCGGTCGTTGACGAGAGCGTACGCCGCCCCGAGCCATTACGCAGACCCTCGTAACAATTCGTGACCTGCCACAAACACGAATGTCATGGATACCGTTCGTTTCGTTTGTACGGTCTCCACAAAATTTCCCGCAAACCATTGTTTGACCATTGTGCGGCTCGGCGTGTCGGACTCGGTGTGTCGGCGGCCGTCGGGGCGCATACTGCGCAGATGACCGCCCTCGCCACGATCGCCGCGCTGGTCGCCGCCGCGATCCACACCTACATCTTCGTCCTCGAGTCCGTGACCTTCGAGAGCGCCGGACGGCGCGTGTTCGGCGTCCGCGACGACGCCGAGGCCCGGATCGTGCGCCGCTGGGCCTTCAATCAGGGCTGGTACAACCTGTTCCTCGCCGTCGGCGCTGCCGTGGGCGCGCTGGTGCTCGCGTTCGGGGACGGGCACGTCGGCGCCGCGCTCGTGCTTTTCGCGTGCGGATCGATGGCCGGGGCGGCCTCGGTGCTCGCCGCCACCGACCGCGCGCTCCTCCGTCCCGCCGCGATCCAGGGCGGTCCCAGCGCGGTGGCCGTGGTCGCGGCGGCGATCACTCTGATCTGACGGGACCGGTCCGAATCAGGTCGAGAGCAGGATCCGCACGGCCACGGCGCCGTCGCCCACCACCGCGGCGACGTGCCGCCGCACCGTGGCGAGTTCGGTCGCGGCAGCGGCCGGCGAGGCCTCCGCGTCGGTCCGCACGATGATCGAGACGACCGGGACGCGCGTCCCGTCGACTCGCTCCCACCGCAGGCGGGGCCGCGCCGACCGAATCCCGGGGAGTTCCCGTGCGACGTCCGCGGCCTGCTTGGCGACGGCACGCAGATCGACGGTGACCGAACCCGGCACCGACGGGTCCGCGCTCAGCGTCAGGTCGCGCCCGGCGGACGAGGGAAGTCGGCGCAGCAAGGACCAGAGCAGGATCAGCACGAGGACGACACCCGCGCCGCCCAACGCCCACGGCCACCACGCGTCCTGCTGACGGTCGGCGACCACGCCGACGTCCAGGGTGTCCAGCGTGAACGGCAACGACCCCCGCTGCCACAGGGCCGCACCCACCCCGAGCGCGACCAGAGCCGCCCCGAGAATCAACACGCCGAGCCGATCGAAGAACGCGGTGCTCCGTTTCACGACGTCGCCTCCTTGGTCTCGGCCGACGACGTACCCGCGACCGTCGGGGTACCGGAATCGGCATCGGCGGACGTCGTACCGGTCGACGGCTCCGTGGACGATGCCGTCAGCTTCGCGCGGTCGCGGCGGTGGATCCAGACGTCGTCGGCAATGCCGCTGGGGCGGTACCGGCGGCCGCGCCACTTCAGCGACGCCAGGATCATGAGGACGCCGAGGACCGCGGCGGCGATGCCGGCCGGCACCATCCAGGACTGCGGCCCGAGTCCGTCGAGGTAGTCGAGGGCGGTCGCCGTCCAGGGCTCGCCGGGCACGGCGTTCCACATCACGAGAGCGTCGCGGATCAGCACCGCGGCTCCCGCGAGCAGCGCGAGGGTCCACAGCAACGCCCAGGGCGTCGCTGCGGGCGCGGCCAGCGGTCGCGGAGCGGGCAGCAGGTCGGCGGTGGACCCGGCGGAGGCGACGAGGTCACGGTCGCCGGGCGCGGCGAAGTCGCTCACCCGCACGTCGACGGACTCGGCGTGCAGACCGGAGTCGGTCATGCCGCGCGCGATGTCGCGTCGCAGGTCGTCGGCCACGGCGACGGCCGGTCGCGGCCAGCTCACGGTGCAGTCGGCCGCTGCCCGGACGACGCGACCCTCCTGGGTCACCTTCACTTGGGACGGGCGGCGCCCGAAGGCGCCGCCGCCCGACACGATGCCGGACGTTCGGGTGAGGGACGCGTCGGCGATGCGCTCGATCGCGCGGTCGAGAACGGTGAGCGACCCGCGCTCGCCGGGCTCGGCGAGGGGCGCCCGGTCGGCGTCGGCGACGTCCGCCCCCGTACTCCGCGCGTCGTTCCGATCAGCCACGGCCGCGGCCGCGTAGCAGGGATTCGGGATCGAAGTTGCCGTCCCGGTAGGCGCCGACGGCGAAGCCGATGGCCCCGAGCACGAGCGCGACCAGGAAACCGGTGAACCCGCCGGCGGCAGCCGCGACGGCCAGCAGCAAGCCGGCCAACAAACCGATGGTGGAGGAGGTCATGGTGCTCCGATCGTGGAGGGGTGGGGGGCTGGGCGGGAGGATTTCGGGTGGGCTGGGCGGGAGGATTTCGGGTGGGCTGGGCGGGGCGGTTCTCGGTTGGCCGTGCGGGTGTTCTCGTGGCCGGTATTTCAGGGGCGCTGGGGGCTGGTGATGTCGACGTACGTCCGTCGGCGCGGGAGCGCCTTGCCTGCCCGGCGGACGAGCCGGAGGACCCGGCGGGGAGTCGAGGTGACCACGACGACGTCGACCGGGCGAGCCGGCCGAGTCCGCTCGCCCCCGACGCCGAATCGTCGGTCGATGTCGGCGAGCACTCGCATCAGGACGTCGGCGTCGCCGCCCGCGTCGGGGTGATGCTCCCGAACCGCCGCACGACGAGCGTCCCGGTAGGCGCGCTCGTCGTGCGTCGGTCGTCGATCGTCGGTCACGGGGCGGGAGTACCCCCGCCGGGTTCGCTCGACTCCGACGGGTCCGACCCGGCCTGCGGCGAGTCGACCGGCACGACGTCCTCGACGAGGACGTTCACCGGCTTGTCGACGACGGCGCGCACCGCTCTGCGCACCGCGTCGGCGGTGTCGCGCACGACCGCGTCGGTGGTGACGGCGATGTGCACCTCGGTCGCGTCGTCCCGTACGGCGACGCCCGCGACGCGACGCCCCGGCAGGTAGGTCCCGATCTCGCCGAACACGCCGCCGTGCAGAAACGCCACGCCGGGAACCGCGATCACGGCCGCAGCCACGCGGTCGGCGATGTCGTCACCTGCCGGAGCTGCGCCGGTCATCGGACGCGCGCGGGAGCGGGCTCGTCGTCGTCGTTGTCCTCTTCGAACAGGTAGACGTCGTGAACGGTGATGTTGACCTCGGTGACCTCGAGGCCGGTCATGCGCTCGACGGCGTCGATGACGTTGCGGCGGATGCCCGCGGCGAGGTCCGCGATGGAGACGCCGTAGTCGGCCACGATGTCGATGTCGACGGCGGCCTGGCGCTCGCCGACCTCGACCGACACGCCCTGCGAGTGGTTGACGCGGGCGCCGGGGATGCGCTCGCGCAGTGCGCCGATGGCGCGGGTGGCGCCGCCGCCGACAGCGTGAACACCGTTGACCTCACGGGTGGCGATGCCCGCGATCTTCGAGACCACGACGTCGGCAATGGTGGTGCGGCCGTCGGACGCGACCAGTGCGCCCGTTCCCTCGCTGGACGAGGCGTTCGTGGACTTGTCCAGGGTCGAGTTCGCCGCCGAGGTGGTCGAGCCGGTCGATGCAGTCATCTCCGAATCATCCTTTCAGGTCGTTGGTGTCGGGAGTGGGTCGCGGCTCGATCGGGAAAGCGTGCACCCGTGTGACGTATGCCACAGAAAGCGTCGTTCAACCCTCGGATAGGTCCCACGACGCCGCGGAACCGAATAGGGGGCATGCAGGCGACGAACTCCGCTGCCGCCGCGAGCACCGACGATTCCGCCGGCCTCGTGAACGCCGCCGCGCTCGGCGATCGGGCGGCGTTCGAGACTCTCGTGCGTACCCACGGCCCGGCGATGTATCGCTTCGCCCGCAACATGGTGCGTGACGACGGGCTGGCCGAGGAGATCGTGCAGGACGCGTTCGTCGCAGCCTGGAAGAGCCTCGAGCACTATCGGTCGGAATCGGCGCTGCGGACCTGGCTGTTCGGCATCGTCAACCACAAGGCCATCGACGCGACGCGGCGTCGCGTGCCGCGTCCCGCGGAGGACTGGTTGTTCGAGGACGCGGTGGGCGACGCCGTCGCGGCCGACGATCCGGCCTCGGTCGCCACCGGCTCCGACTTCCTCGTCGCTCTCCGCCGCGCGCTGTCGGATCTGCCGGAAGTCCAGCGATCGTGCTGGTTGCTCCGTGAAGTGGAGGGAATGACCCACGTCGAGATCGGGGAGACGCTGTCGATGTCCCCGTCCGCGGTCCGCGGACAGGTCACCCGTGCTCGACGAACTCTGAGCGAAAGGATGGCCCCATGGCGGTGACACTCGACGACGGCGCCGGTGCGGACCCGATCCTCGACCGCGCGGCGCGCGAGCTGCGGGACGAGGAGACCCCGTCCTGGGTGACCGTCAGCGCGGCCATCCTCGAGACCCTCCGGCGCACCACTCGGCGCACCACCCCGATCGACGCCGCCTTCCCGTCCGAGGCCGCGGGCGACACGCTGCGGATCGGCGATCACGTGGTCCGGCTGGCCGTCCTCCGCGCTCTGGGCGGCCTGCCCAGTCGGGTCCGCGCGGTGGAACTCGACGTCGACGGCCGACGACTGATCGGGGCGAGTCTCGACATCGCCATCCCCTACCTGCAGGACCTGGACGAGCTCGTCGTGGCCATCGAGACCCGCGTCGTCGACGCCCTGGCCGAGGTGGTGGGGGTCCGGGTGTCGCCCAGCAACGTGCGGATCCACGTCGTCGACGTCGTGGCGCCCTGACGTTCGCACCCGCGGGCTTCGCGTCCGGTTACAGTGCGGTCGATGCCGTGACGTCCGGTCACGGACACCGACGACGGGACCGATTCGCCATGTCCACCTCTCTGTCCGCCACCATCGACGTCCAGGCCCCACCGGCCGCGGTGTGGGCGGTGGTCTCCGACCTGAAGCGCATGGGCGAGTGGAGCCCGCAGTGCAAGAAGATGGCGGTGCTGGGCGGCGAGCCGAAGCTGGGCACCCGCACGATCAACCTCAACAAGCGCGGTCCCCTGGTCTGGCCGACGTCGGCGAAGGTGGTCCGGTTCGAGCCGGAGCGCCGGCTGGCGTTCCGGGTGACGGAGAACCACACGATCTGGTCCTACGAGTTGGAGCCGACGGAGACGGGCACCCGCGTCACCGAGCGTCGTGAGGCACCGGGCGGAACGACGGCGGTGTCCAACCTGCTCATCCGGGTCGCGTTCGGTGGCCAGCGCAACTTCGACGGTGAGCTCGAGCGGGGGATGAACGCCACGCTGGCCAAGATCAAGGCAGCCGCGGAGTCGTAACCGCTGCGATCGGGACGAATCCGGCGTCGCGTCCGTACGGTGGAGGCATGACTCGCCGACCGGCCGCCCTGACCGCCGTCGCCCTCGCGGCGGGACTCGCCGCAGCCGCGTGTAGTTCGGCCGCGTGCAGTTTTTCGGAGGCGGGGGCGGACAGCAGTCCCGCCACCACGACCGCGCCGCCGATCGCGGACACGGCACCGCCGCCGGTGTCGGTGGAGGTGGTGGCCGACGGGCTCGACCATCCGTGGGACGTGGCGAAGGCGCCCGACGGGACGATCCTCTTCACCGAGCGCGCCGGCTCGTTCACGGCGGTGCGCCCGGGGGCGGAGCCCACGCCGATGTCGGCGGACCTGTCGGACCTCGTCGCGTCGTCGGAGACCGGGTTGATGGCGCTGGCGCTGTCCCCCGGGTTCGAGCAGGACCGCACCGCGTACACGTGCCAGGGCATCGAGTCGGGCGGGGGCCGCTCCGTCGGAGTGGTGGCGTGGACCGTCGCCCCCGACTGGTCGGGCCTGACCCGCGAGCGCACGGTGATCGACGGGTTCCCGGTGTCGACGGGTCGGCACGGCGGGTGCCGCATCCTCCCGGCCGACGACGGCACGCTGCTGATCGGCACGGGCGACGCGGCGCAGCCGTCGGTTCCGCAGGACCGGAACTCGTTGGGCGGCAAGGTGTTGCGTGTCGACGCCGCCACGGGTGCGCCGGCGGCCGACAATCCGGATCCGGCGTCGCCGATGTTCACGCTCGGTCACCGCAACGTCCAGGGACTCGCGGAGCAGCCCGGCACCGGCCGGGTGTACTCGGTGGAGCAGGGCAGTTCACGCGACGACGAGGTCAATCTGTTGACCCCCGGCGGCAACTACGGGTGGTCGCCGGACCGCAGTGGATCCGGGTACGACGAGTCGGTGCCCATGACCGATCCGGACCGGGTGCCGGGCGCGCTGGGCGCGGTGTGGAGTTCGGGGCCGAGCACCGTGGCGACGGCGTCCGGAACGTTCCTGACCGGATCGGGTTGGGGCGCCTGGGACGGGGCACTCGCCGTGGGAGTGCAGAAGGGTCAGCAGGTGCTGCTGCTCCGTCTGTCCGACGACGGCACCACCGTCACCGAGCAGACCACCCTGCCCGAACTGAGCGAGTTCGGTCGGATCCGGACCGTCTCGGCGCAGCCCGACGGCACGTTGCTCGTGACCACGGACAACGGAGAAACGGATTCCGTCCTGCTGGTCGCTCCGCAGACGTGACCTCGAGACCGTTTCGAGGCTCGATCGTGATGCCCCCGGGCCGGGCGCTGCGTTTCACCGGACGGGGGCTCGGGTAGCCGATTGCCGACGTTCGACCCGGACCTCGGGTCGGTCACCGAGTCGGAAGAGGTTCATCATGTTGGGTCTGGGCATCATCGGTTGGATCATCATCGGCGGCCTCGCCGGGTGGATCGGCAGCAAGATTATGAAGACCGACGCCCAGCAGGGCATCATCCTGAACATCGTCGTCGGCATCATCGGCGGCCTGCTCGGTGGATTCCTGCTGCAGGCGGTCGGTGTCGACGTTAAGGGCGGCGGCATCATCTTCAGCTTCGTCACGTGCCTCATCGGCGCCTGCATCCTGCTGTTCATCGTCAAGGCGGTCACCGGACGCGGCTCGCGCGTCTGATCCGTCTCCGGACCGTTCGGGGCCCCTCACGTAACCTCGTGAGGGGCCCCGAGCCGTCTCCGCGGCCCGGTCGGTTTCCCACTCCGGCACATCCGTTCGACGTAAGAGGAGATCGTGGCCCGACGCCCCGTCCCAGCAGGCACCCCCGAACCGACCGGTCTCGGCCACGTCGTGGATCTGATCCGCTCGTCGATTCCGCCGCTGCATCCTGCGGGCGCCCCGTTCGTCGCCGCACCGCTCGCCGTGGCCGCACTCGGCCGTCGTCGCCGCGCGGTACGCACCGCCTCGCTCCTCACCGCGGGCGCGATGGCCGGCTTCTTCCGTCACCCGCCGCGCGTGCCCCCGAACCGGGCGGGCGTCGTCGTCGCTCCCGCCGACGGCGAGGTGGCGTTGGTCGACGTCGCCGTGCCCCCGGCGGAACTCGACCTCGGGACCGAGCCGCTGCCGCGCGTCAGCATCTTCCTGTCGGTGCTGGACGTCCACGTCCAGCGTGTCCCCGTGTCGGGCGAGGTGATCGACGTCGTCCACAAGGCGGGCCAGTTCCTCTCGGCGGACCTCGCCGACGCCAGCGTGGTCAACGAGCGCACCTCGATGCACCTGCGGACCCCGGCGGGACACGATCTCGCGGTCGTGCAGATCGCCGGCCTGTTGGCTCGCCGCATCGTCAACCAGGCGTCGGCGGGTGACACCCTGACCATCGGCGACACCTACGGGCTGATCCGCTTCGGCTCCCGCGTGGACACCTACTTCCCCGAGGGATCCCGCCTGGCGGTGCTGCCGGGCCAGCGCGCGGTCGGCGCCGAGACCGTGCTCGCCGAACTGCCGTGATCGCCGCCGCGGAGTCCACCGTCTCCGACGGAGAGGGTGGGCGCACCGGCCCCGTTCGGCTGTTGCCGAGCGCGGTCACCGTTCTCGCACTGTGCGCCGGGCTCTCGGCGGTGAAATTCGGCCTCGACGGCCGACTCGGATTGTCGCTGGCCATGATCGGCGCCGCGGCCGTGCTCGATTCGCTCGACGGACGCATCGCGCGGATGCTCGACGCGACGTCGCGCATGGGGGCCGAACTCGACTCCCTCGCCGACGCGATCTCCTTCGGCGTCGCCCCGGCCCTGGTGCTGTACGTGACGCTGCTCGAGGGCAGCAGCGGCGGGTGGGTCATCGCGTTGATCTACGCGGTGTCGATCGTCCTGCGCCTCGCGCGGTTCAACACCCTCATCGACGATGACTCCCGACCCGCGTTCGCCGGGGAGTACTTCGTGGGAGTCCCCGCGCCCGCCGGGGCGCTGATCGCGCTGACTCCGCTTGCCGTGCAACAACAGTGGGGCACAGGGTGGTGGTCCTCGTACTACGTCGTCGCCACCTGGGTGGTGCTGTCCGCGCTGCTCATCGTCAGTCGTATTCCCACCCTGGCCCTCAAGAGCGTGTCCGTGCCGCCGCGCATGGCCGCCATCCTGCTCGTCGCGGTCGGCGTCGCCGGCGCAGCCCTGATCACCTTCCCGTTCGTGTTGCTCATCGTGCTGATCGCGATGTACCTGGCGCACATCCCGTTCGCGATCCGCTCGAAGCGGTGGGTCGCGGCGCGTCCGGAGACGTGGGAGGCCAAGCCCGCCGAGCGCCGCGCGGTGCGTCGGGCCGCGCGTCGGGAACGGCCGGGCATCGTGCGTCGACGCCGCCCGGCGCGCGCCGGTCGGAGCTCGGCGCGGCTGCGGCTGCGCCCACCGGTTCCGCGGGACGACCGGTGAGCACCCCCGAGCTGTCCCTGACCGTCCGGCTCACCACCTCGGCCGCCGACGCGCGTCGCGGCATCGTCCGTCTCCACCCCGAGGCGTTGACGGCCCTGGGGCTGCGCGAATGGGATGCGGTGGAACTCGTCGGATCCCGCCGGACGGCCGTGGTGGTCGCCGCGACGGCCGGCGCCATCGGTGGAGTCGCCGCGACGGCCGGCGCCATCGGTGGAGTCGCCGCGAGCACCGCCTCGACCAGCGGGATCGCGTTGCTCGACGACGTCACGCTCTCCAACACCGGCCTGACCGAGAACGCCACCGTGGTCGTCCGTCCCGTCCGGGTGGCGGGCGGGACCACGGTCACCGTGCATGGCGGGACAGCTGTGGCCGCGCTCGACGACGTGACGTTGCGACGCGCCCTGCTCGGCAAGGTGGTCACCGCGGGCGACGCGGTCTCCCTCCTGCCCCGCGACCTGGGCCCCGGCACGTCCACGGCGTCCGTCTCGACGACACTCGCGCGCACCGTCGGCGTCGCGTGGACCACCGAGCTGCTCACGGTGACCTCGACCGATCCCGCAGGGCCGGTCAGCATCCAACCGAACACGTCGGTGACCCGAGGTGCGGGTGCGGCGTCCCCGTCCGGTTCGTCGGACGCACGGCCCGGCCGAGCCGTCGAACCCGAACCGCAGACGTCGGAACCACCCGTCGCCGTCGATGATCTGGTGGGAGCGAGGGAGCAGGCCGCCACCCTGAGCGAGTGGCTCGAACTGGCGCTGGACCGGCCCGACCTGCTGCGCACCCTGGGCGCCTCCGCGCGGCTGGGCGTGCTGGTCACCGGTCCCGGCGGCGTCGGGAAAGCGACGATGGTGCGCGCCGTCGCCGCGACGCGCCGGATCGTCGAGATCGACGGCCCCTCGGTGGGATCCACCGCCGCCGACGATCGGCTGGCCGCGGTCTCCCGCGTGATCGAGACGGCCCGGTCCGCGGGGGAACCCACCGTGCTGCTCGTGACCGACGTCGACGCGCTGCTGCCCACCGAGACCGAGCCCGTCTCGACGCTGCTGCTCGACCGGTTGCGCGCTGCCGTCGACTCACCGGGAACAGCCCTGGTGTGCACGACGTCTCGCCCGGACGCCGTCGATGCGCGGTTGCGCGATCCCGAGCTGGTCGACCGGGAACTCACACTGCCCCTGCCGGATTCGGCCGGCCGCGCCCGCCTGCTCGACGTGCTGTTGCGCGACGTGCCGACCGAGAAGATTGCGACGGGGGAGATCGCGCTCCGGACACCGGGTTTCGTGGTGGCCGACCTCGCTGCTCTCTGCCGGGAGGCCGCGGTGCAGGCCGCAGCTCGCGCGCATCGCTCCGACGAAGCGCCGGTGCTGACGCAGGAGGATCTCGTCGGCGCGCTGGCCGTCATCAGGCCGCTCTCCCGTTCGGGCACCGAGGAATTGGTCGTCGGGAGTCTCACGCTCGACGACGTCGGCGACATGGTCGAGACCAAACAGGCACTGACGGAGGCGGTCCTGTGGCCGCTGCGTCACCCGGACTCGTTCGCCCGCCTCGGCGTGGAGCCGCCGCGTGGTGTTCTGCTCTACGGTCCGCCCGGGTGCGGCAAGACCTTCGTGGTGCGCGCTCTCGCCAGTTCCGGCCAGCTCAGCGTCCACACCGTCAAGGGCGCCGAGCTGATGGACAAGTGGGTGGGCTCGTCGGAGAAGGCGGTGCGCGAGTTGTTCCGGCGCGCACGGGATTCCGCGCCGTCGCTGATCTTCCTCGACGAGGTGGACGCGCTGGCGCCTCGCCGTGGCCAGAGCAGCGATTCCGGAGTCGGGGACCGCGTGGTCGCCGCGCTGCTCACCGAGCTCGACGGCGTGGAGCCGCTGCGCGACGTCGTCGTCCTGGGGGCGACCAACCGGCCCGAACTCATCGACCCCGCTCTCCTGCGACCGGGCCGACTGGAGAAGGCGGTCTTCGTGCCGCCGCCCGATGCCGACGCGCGGCGGGCCATTCTGGCGACGGCAGGCCGCTCGGTCCCGCTGGCCGAGGACGTCGACCTCGGCGCTCTCGCCGAGGATCTCGACGGTTACTCCGCCGCGGACTGCGCCGCTCTGCTGCGGGAAGCTGCGCTCACCGCGATGCGCCGCGACGTCGACGCCGCCGTGGTGACTGCGGACGACGTCGCACGGGCGTGCGACGCCGTCCGGCCGTCACTGGACGCCGCTCAGGTCGCGGCGCTGCAGGCGTACAGCATCTCTCGCTAGGAACGCGATCAGCGCCAGGCGCCGAGCACCTCGGTCGCGCGCTCGGCGAGCACCGCCTGGAACAGCGGACCGAAGCTGACCCGGCCGACACCCAGGGCAGCGAGCGCCGACGGGGTGTTCTTCACCGGGTGTCCGATGGCGTTGACCGGCAGGGGCAGCTCGGCGGTGAGGCGCTTCTGGTCGTCGTCGGAGTGGAACCCGACCGGGTACAGGGAGTCGGCGCCGGCCGCGGCCGCCAGCTTCATCCGGGCGATGGCGCGGTCGACGCGGTCGTTCTCGTCGCCGACCTGCTTGACGAAGAGGTCGGTGCGGGCGTTGATCACCACGTGCACATCGGTGGCGTCGGACGCGGCGCGCAGTGCGCCCACCAGGTCGGCGTGCTCCTGCGCCTCGCGGAGTCGGCCGCCCTCGCCGTGCACGGTGTCCTCGATGTTCAGGCCGACGGCGCCCGCGTCGATCAGGCCCTCGATCAGCCGCGTCGGGTCCTCGCCGTAGCCGGACTCGATGTCGACGGAGATCGGGACGTCGACCGCGGCGGTGATCTGTCGGACGCGGGTGAGCAGATCCTCGAACGTCATGCCCTCGTTGTCGGACTTGCCCACCGAGTCCGCGACGGGGTGCGAACCCACCGTCAACGCCGAGAACCCGGCCGTGACCGCCAGATTCGCGGACCAGGCGTCCCACACCGTCGGGAGGATGACCGGGGTGCCCGGAACGTGCAGGTCGAGGAGCGTGGTGGCCTTCTGCGCGAGTGTCGTCATGCTGGGTACGAACCCCCTCCGCCCGACGCGCATTCCCGGTGCGCCGAGCGGGACCCGATAGGTTCGATGCAGTGAGACGACTGCGCGCCGACCTCCCCGCCGCCGGGGCCGTTCCCGCTGTCGCCGCGTGCGCGTCCGGTGCGCTCGTCGCCGTGGCATGGTCCGGTCCCCGCACCGCGCAGTGGCCGTTCGCCGCCGGCGTCGACGACCTCCTCCGCTGGCAGTCCGCCCAGTCGACGGCGACGATCGTCGGCCAGGTCCTGGCCGTGGTCGTCGCGGCACTGTTCCTCGCCGTCGCCGGACGCGCGCGGCGCTTGCCGTGGATCCTCGCCGTCGTCGCGATCGTGCTGCTCGCGTTCACCAAGGTCGCCATCCCCGAGTCCGCGAGCCTGTCCGTGCTCATCGCCCTGCACGGGGTGAAATCCGTGGCCGCAGGGGTGCTGCTCGGACTCGCCCTCCACGGGGTGCACCGGTCACGCCTCGGCTGGTTCGCACTCGCGACGGGCCTGCTCGGCGGGACGGCACTGGCCGTCGCCTCGACGCGGGCCACCACCGACGGCTTCGTGGCGCTGCGGATCGACAGCAGCAGCGTGTTCGGTGAGCCCGCCTGGTGGCTCGTCGGCGCCGCCGTCGCCGCGGCCGTCGCCGCCGCCACCCTGCCGGGGCCGGACCTGCGACGGACCGAGACGGTGCCCGACGTGCCCGACGCGCCGAACCGCGACCTTCTCCGGCTCGTGCTCTACGCCGTTCTCGTCGCCGTCGTGTGCCGGGTCGGCGTCGACGTCGTGGGCGCCGGCGAGTACTCCCTGGCCTACGCGATCGCCGCGCTGGTCGTCGCCCTCGTCGTGATCGACCGCGTGGCCGCCCGCTGGGACGCAGCCGACGCCCGCACCGTCGTCGCGACCGTCCTCGCCACGACCGCTGCTGTCGCCCTGTGGAACACGCTGGCCCGAACGGCGTCGTCCGTCACCGCGCTGCTCGCCGTCGGTCTCGCCGGGCTCGTGGTGGGGGCGCTCGTGGCGTGGCTGCTGCCGGTCGGGCGCATCATGTCGTGGATCGCCGCCGTGGCGCTCGCCGCCGCTCCCGCCACCGCCGGCCTGCTGGACGTCGAGCCCGCCCCGGCCGTCGCCCTGGGTGTCGTGGCGGTCGCCCTGCCGGTCCTGCTCGTCGGCGCGGCGGGGTCACCCGGCTCGCACGCACCACACCCGACGGTCCGGCCCCTCGCCCTCGCCCTGCCGGGCTTCGCGCTGCTGCTGTCGACGGCGGCGCCGGTGCCGCGGCAAGTGATCGACTTCGAGCTCGCCGAGTCTCTCGGCGCATCCATCTCCCAGTCTGACGACGGAACCGGAAGTGTCAGCCT
This sequence comes from Rhodococcus sp. PBTS 1, assembly GCF_001620025.1. Classification (NCBI taxonomy): domain Bacteria; kingdom Bacillati; phylum Actinomycetota; class Actinomycetes; order Mycobacteriales; family Nocardiaceae; genus Rhodococcus; species Rhodococcus sp. PBTS 1. The sequence continues at coordinate 132,978 of NZ_CP015219.1, read as the reverse complement.
CCTCGGCTACAACAGCCTCGACACACTTCTGACCGTCGACCCCACCTCCACCTACCTACTCCTCGGAGTGTCGGCGGTGGCGGTCCTACGGCTGGTCACGCTGTCCCGACGCGGCTGATCGCCCGTATACCCCTACCCCCCGTGGGTATCCCTGCCGGAACGGCACCGTCACCGGGCACGTAAGATGGGATTGCACGGTCGTCCCGGAACGCCGGATTCTCACGGCGCCATCGATTCGTCCGACACCCCGCCGCCCCCACGCTACCGACGGAGTGCCACTTGCTTGCTGTTCTCGTCGCCCACGCCGTCGCCGCGGTCGTGGCCCCCCTGCTGGTCCGGTGGTGGGGGCGCAACGCCTTCCTCGCCCTCGCTCTGGTGCCGGCGGCAGCCCTCGGCTGGGTGATCGGGAACTGGGACACCGAGCAGCGTCTCGACATCGAGTGGGTGCCCGGGCTGTCGATGGACATCGACATGCGGTTCGACTCTCTCGCCGCCGTCATGAGCGTGCTCATCCTCGGCATCGGCACGTTGATTCTCGTCTACTGCGCTCGCTACTTCGAGGACGACGAGCCGCGCCTCGGCATCTTCGCCGCCGAGATGGTCGCGTTCGCGGGCGTCATGTTCGCGCTGGTCACCAGCGACAACATGCTCATGCTGTACATCTTCTGGGAACTGACGACGGTGTTGTCGTTCCTGCTGGTCGGCCACTACGCCGAGCGCGCCTCCTCGCGCCGCGCGGCCACGCAGGCCCTGCTGGTCACCACCGCCGGCGGCCTGGCGATGCTCGTGGGCATCATCGTGCTGGGCGAGATGGTCGGCAGCTACAACCTCTCGGACGTCGTCGCCGCGGCGCCGCGCGGGTGGCTCGCCGGCGTGGGCCTGGTCCTCGTCCTGGTCGGCGCGCTGAGCAAATCGGCCATCGTGCCGCTGCACTTCTGGCTCCCCGGCGCCATGGCCGCGCCCACGCCCGTCAGCGGATACCTGCACGCCGCGGCCATGGTCAAGGCCGGCATCTACCTGGTCGCCCGGCTCGCGCCGGGGTTCGCCGACGCCGGTCCGTGGCGCGTCACCATCGTCTCGCTCGGCCTGGCCTCGATGATCGTGGGCGGCTACCGCGCGCTTCGGGCGTACGACCTCAAGCTGGTGCTCGCGTTCGGCACCGTCAGCCAGCTGGGTTTCCTCACCGCCATCGTGGGCATCGGCACGCGCACGGCCATGCTCGCCGGACTGGCGATGGTGATGGCCCACGGCTTCTTCAAAGCAGCCCTGTTCATGGTGGTCGGCATCATCGACCACAACACCGGTACCCGCGACGTCCGCAAGCTCGCCCATCTGGGCAGTCGGGCGCCGGTCCTCTGCGTGACGGGTGTCGTCGCCGCGGCCTCGATGGCGGGCCTGCCCCCGTTCCTCGGGTTCGTCGGCAAGGAGTCCGCCTTCGAAGCGGCCATCGACTCCGACGCGATGAGTCCCGGCGCGTCGGCGGTGGTCCTCGGTGTGATGGTGCTCGGATCGATCCTCACGGTGGCGTACAGCCTGCGCTTCGTCTGGGGCGCCTTCGGCCGCAAGAAGCTGCGCGCGCCGAGCGCCGCGGTGGCGGGCATGCACACTCCGGGCGCGTTCTTCCTCACCCCGCCGGTAATGCTCGCCGCCCTGGGGTTGGCCGCCGGCCTCGCCGCGCCGGTGATGGACCGGCTGCTGTCCCCCTATGCCGAGACGCTGCCGTCGTACGGCGCGAAGGTCTACCACCTCGCGCTGTGGCACGGGTTCTCGATCCCGCTGTACATGACGGCGGTGGTGATCGTGGTGGGCATCGCGCTGTACAAGGTGCACAAGTCGATCGCCCGTGCCGTGCCGCCCTCGCCGCTCAACGCCGACCGCATCTACGACCGCACGCTGCAGCTCATGGACTCGCTGTCGCTGCGCATCACGGGATCCACGCAGCGCGGCTCACTGCCGGGGACGCAGGCGCTGATCCTCGGCACGCTCGCGCTGTTCCCGCTGATCTCGCTGCTGGTCTACACCCGCACGGGCATCGAGACCCGACTGGCCGACTCACCCCTGCAGTTCGTGATCGGCGCGATCATGATCGCCGCAGCCGTCGGCGCCGCGGTGATGCGGAACCGTCTGGCCGCGGTCCTGCTCGTGGGTGTCACCGGGTACGGCGCCGGCCTGCTGTTCGCCATCCACGGCGCGCCCGACCTCGCGCTCACCCAGTTCCTCGTCGAGACCCTCACGCTGGTCGTCTTCGTCCTGGTGCTGCGCAAACTTCCTGCGGAGATCGACGAGGGCCGCTCGTTCGGCCACAAGGGTCTGCGCATCCTGCTCGCCGCCGCCGTGGGTCTGACGGTGACCGCCGTCGGCGCCTTCGCGATGAACGGCCGAACCACTCGCCCGATCGCGGACTACTTCCCGGATCTGGCGTACGACCTCGGCGACGGCAACAACGTGGTCAACGTCATCCTGGTCGACATCCGCGCGTGGGACACGTTCGGCGAGATCTCGGTGCTGCTGGTGGCCGCCACCGGCGTCGCGAGCCTCGTCTTCCGAAATCGCCGCTTCGGCAGCGCACCCCGCGTCTCCGACGCGCCCGCGTCGATGGACTCCCGCCAGGCGGCCTCCGAGATCACCTGGCTCTCCGGCAGCGACCTCATCGATCCGAAGCACCGTGTGCTCGTGCTCGAGGTCACCACCCGCCTGGTCTTCCCCACCGTGATGGTGCTGTCCATCTACTTCTTCTTCGCCGGACACAACGCGCCGGGCGGCGGTTTCGCCGGCGGCCTGACGGCCGGTCTGGCGCTGGTTCTGCGCTATCTGGCGGGCGGTCGGTACGAGCTCGGCGAGACCCTGCCGTTCGACGCCGGGAAGATTCTGGGCATCGGACTGCTCTTCGCCGGCGGCACCGCGCTGGCCTCGATCCTGCTGGGCGCGCCTGCGCTGTCCTCGGCCACGTTCGAGGCGACGCTGCCCTTGCTCGGCGACATCAAGATGGTCACGGCCCTGTTCTTCGACGCCGGTGTGTACCTCATCGTCGTCGGCCTCGTGCTCGACGTGCTGCGCAGCCTCGGCGCGCGCCTCGACGCCCAGATCGAAACGAGCCAGCAATGAGCGCGAACCTCGCCGTCCTGGCACTGGTGGCCGTCCTGATCGGCACCGGTGTCTACCTCATGATCGAACGCAGCATCGTGCGGATGCTGCTCGGCCTGCTGTTGATGAGCAACGGCATCAACCTGCTCATCCTCGCCTCCGGCGGCCCCGGCGGTAATCCGCCCGTCGTCGGCCGCATCTCGGAGGTCGCCGACGGCGACGCCGACGCGCTGGCCCAGGCCCTGATCCTGACCGCGATCGTCATCACGATGGGCATCGCCGCGTTCGTCCTGGCTCTCGCCTACCGGTCGTACACGATCAACGTCGCGGACGTGGTCGAGAACGACCCCGAGGACACCAAGGTGTCGCAGCGGCGCAGCCCGGCCGAAGCGCCCGACCGCGACAAGTCCGACGACCCGGTCACCGGCGAGCCCGGTGAGGCCGGCGACGCCTTCGACAAGGACGGTAACCCCATTCCGCTCGATCAGATCGCCAACCGCGAGGACCTCGTGGCCTACGAGGACCTGCACGAGGGCCACTTCCGAGACGACGACGACACCACCACCGGCGGAGGACGACGATGACCGTGCCGTCCTCGTGGGTGGGTCCCCTGACGCCCCTTCCCGTCCTGATCCCGCTGTTGGCCGCGGCCCTGACGCTCATTCTGGGGCGCAAGCCGCGCGCACAGCGCGCGGTCACCATCGCCGCCCTCGTCGGCGTGGTCGTGGTGTCCGTGCTCCTGCTCTTCCTGGCCGACCGCGACGGCACCAGCGCGCTGCAGATCGGTGGCTGGGAGGCGCCGTTCGGCATCACTCTGGTGGTCGACCGCCTGTCGGCCATCATGCTGGTGGTGTCGGCCGTCGTCCTGCTCGCCGTCATCGTCTACGCCGTCGGTCAGGGCATTCGCGACGGTGACGCCGAACAGCCGGTGTCGATCTTTCTGCCCACCTACCTGGCCCTGACCGCGGGTGTCTGCAACGCGTTCCTCGCCGGCGACCTGTTCAACCTTTTCGTCGGCTTCGAGGTCCTCCTCGTCGCGTCGTTCGTCCTCTTGACGCTCGGTGCCAGCGCGGAGCGGGTCCGTGCCGGTGTGTCGTACGTGATGGTCTCCGCGGTCTCGTCGATGGTGTTCCTCATCGGTGTCGCCGTCGTCTACGCCGCGACCGGAACGCTCAACTTCGCCCAGCTCGCCCTTCGCCTGCCCGACGTTCCGCAGGGTACGAAGATGGCCCTCTTCGCCATTCTGCTCGTGGCCTTCGGCATCAAGGCGGCCGTCTTCCCGCTGTCCGCCTGGCTCCCGGACTCCTATCCGACGGCACCTGCGCCCGTGACGGCGGTGTTCGCGGGCTTGCTCACCAAGGTGGGCGTCTACGCGATCATCCGGACCCACACGCTGCTGTTCACCGACGGGTCGATGGACAACGTCCTCATGATCGCCGGACTGCTCACGATGGTGATCGGCATCCTCGGTGCGATCGCGCAGAGCGAGATCAAACGTCTGCTGTCCTTCACGCTGGTCTCGCACATCGGTTACATGATCTTCGGCGTGGCGCTCTCCTCGACCGCGGGGCTCGCCGGCGCGGTCTACTACGTCGCGCACCACATTCTCGTGCAGACCACGCTCTTCCTGGTAGTGGGCCTGATCGACAGGCAGGCGGGCTCGTCGTCGCTGCGCCGCCTCGGTGGTCTGGCCGCCGCGAGTCCCCTGCTGGCGATCATCTTCCTGATCCCCGCCCTCAATCTCGGTGGCATCCCGCCCTTCTCCGGGTTCGTGGGCAAGGTCGCGCTGCTCGAGGCCGGTGTGGACAAGGCGTCCGCCCTGGCCTGGATCCTCGTCGCCGGCAGCGTCGTCACCTCGCTACTGACGCTGTACGTGGTGGCCCGCGTGTGGACCAAGGCGTTCTGGCGTGCGCGGGCCGACGCCCCCGAGGGCGGTCTCTCGGACAACTCGCCGACGGCGTTGCTCGACAACGCCACCGACGTCGAGTTCGAAAGTCGCGACGATCCGGGTCGGATGCCCGCCGGCATGTTGGCCCCCACCATCGCATTGGTCGCCGTCGGCCTCTCCCTGACGGTCTTCGCCGGACCGTTCATCGGCATCAGCAACCGCGCCGCCGACGAGCTTCGCGCACCCTCGGTCTACGTCACTGCGGTCCTCGGCGGCACCGACGATCCCGTCACCTACGCGACCGGGGAGGAACCACGATGACGCTGATGCACCGCGAACTCGCACTCAAGCTAGCTCTGGTCACCTGGCTCACCGCCGTGTGGGTGCTCCTCTGGGGCAACGTGTCCGTCGCCAACATCGCCGGTGGCATCGTCGTCGCCCTGTTCGTCACCACCGTGCTGGCCCTGCCCACGGTTCCGGTCGAGGGTCGCGTGCATCCGCTCTCCGTCGTTCGGTTGGTCGGGGTTCTCGTCTACTACGCCCTGGTGTCGAGCGTGCAGGTCGCCTGGGCCGCCGTCCGTCCGGGTCCGAACCCGGTCAACGCCGTCCTGCGGTACCCGGTCCGCATCAAGTCCGACCTGGTGCTCACGTTCATGGTCGACTCGCTGAACATGGTGCCCGGCACCCTGGTCCTGGAGATCGACCGCGCCGAGCGCGTGCTCTACATCCACGTGCTCGACGTCGCCAAGCCCGACGCGATCGACCAGTTCCGCACGATCGTCCGGGTCTACGAGGACGCGTTCATCCGCGCGTTCGAGCGTGACTCCGAATGGCACCCCGCCGTGGTGCACACGACGCGAGACGACGAGGACACCGTCGTCGAGACCGCGCACGACATCACCACCGACTACTCCGCAGGACCCGACGGGAAGGATCGCCGATGACCGTCGTCCTCACGGTGTCCGGTGTCATGCTCGCGGTCGCCGGCCTCATCGTGGCGTACCGCCTGCTGGCCGGACCGAATTCGCTCGACCGCCTCGCCGCCGTCGACACGCTCATCGCCCTGGTGATCTGCGGGGTGATGGTGTGGTCGGTCTACAGCCGCGACACCACGCTGGTCCCGTCGATCGTCGCCCTCGCCGTCGTGGGCTTCGTCGGCTCCGTGAGCGTCGCCCGGTTCCGCGTGGCGGACACCCCGGAAACGGCACGAGCGGCCCGGCGTCCCGTCCATCCCCCGGTACGTGACTCCGCGGACCGGTCCGACGAGAGCGAGCCCCGATGAGCACCTTGTCCGACATCGTCACCGGAACCCTGATCTTCCTCGGGTCGCTGCTCGCCCTGACCGCCGCGATCGGAGTGGTGCGCTTTCCCGACACACTGTCGCGGATGCACGCCGCCACCAAGCCTCAGGTCGTCGGGCTCGTGCTCATCCTGCTGGGCGCGTTCAACAGCCTGCGGGGCAACGTGGACATCTGGATGATCGCGCTCGTGGGCATCTTCACGGTGCTCACCGCCCCGATCATCGCCCACACGGTCGGCCGGGTCGCCTACCGCGAACAGCGGATGCGGTCCGACCTGTTCATGGTCGACGAGCTCGAGGCCCAGGGTGCCGAGAAGGCCGAGAACGCCGACGGACACGACCGGGACGCTGCCGACGACCCCGCCGACACCGACCGTCAGGGCTGACGCAGCTCGTCGATCAGGGAATCGACGACGGCGGTCAGGTCGCCGCCGTTCGCCCGCGCCACCGCGCGCTGGCGTTGGTACGACGCACCACGGCGGGGGATGTCCGCGACGGAAGCCAGCTCGTCGGCGCACCCGAGCGAGCGGGCGACGGGGGCGAGACGCTCCAGCAGATCGTTCAGGTCGTCGGTGACCAGCCGCTCGTTGCTGTCGGCGTCGAGGATGATCTCGGCCTCGAGTCCGTAGCGAGCGGCGCGCCACTTGTTCTCCTGGACGTGCCACGGCGGCATGGTCGGCAGGGTCTCCCCGGCGTCGAGCCGACGGTCGTAATCGACCACGAGGCAATGGATCAACGCCACCAGCGCGGCCAGTTCGCGCTTGGTGGAAACGCCGTCGCACACCCGGATCTCGAGGGTGCCCAGCCGCGGCACCGGACGGATGTCCCAGTGCATCCCGCCGAGTTGGGAGATCACGCCCGTCTTCATCTGGTCGTGCACGAAGCCCTCGAACTGCGACCACGTCTCGAACTGGAACGGCAGTCCGGCGGTGGGCAGCTGCTGGAACATCAGGGCGCGGTTGCTGGCGTAGCCGGTGTCCGAGCCCGCCCAGGTGGGCGACGACGCCGACAGCGCCAGCAGGTGCGGGTACTGCAGCAGGAGCGCGTTGAGGATGGGGAACACCCGGTCCGCGGACCGCACGCCGACGTGGACGTGCACCCCCCAGATCAGCATCTGCCGACCCCACCACTGCGTGCGCTCGATCAGCTCGTCGTAGTTCGGCGACCGCGTGAGCTGCTGCGACGACCACTCGGCGAACGGGTGGGTGCCGGAACAGAACAGGTCGACACCCAGTGGGTCGGCCGCGCGGCGGACGAGGTCGAGCGACTCGCTCAGATCGTCCATCGCCTCGCCGACGGTGTCGCAGACGTCGGTGACGAGTTCGACGGTGTTGCGCAGCAACTCCTTGGTCACACGGGGGTTCTCGGCGAGGGCGCCCACCCCGTCCATGACCTCGGCGGCGGTGTTGGACAGATCGCGCGTCTGCTTGTCGACGAGCGCGATCTCCCATTCCACGCCGATGGTCGACCGCGCCGACCCGACGAACGGAACCTCGACCGGACCGGCCGCTCTACTCGGCTTCGACCACGGCGCAGGCGACACGGCCGCCTGCGTCACCCGTGGCCAACGTGGTGGCGTCCGGCACCGCGGCACCGTCCGGGAGGGTGTAGCGCGTGGGGATGTTGGCGAAGTTGTCCGCACCCGCGTGCACGATCACCGCGACGCCGCCGGACAGGTCGTCGAGCGTGACCGCGTCGGTGGTCGTGGTCAGGGTGGCCGTGCCGTCCTCGCGCGCCTGCAGCGAGGTGAGGTCGCCGCTGGCGGGGTGGCCGGTGTTGCCGCCCACCTGCAGGTGACCGCCCGCGGACAGGAAGTCGCCGGGCTCGCCGCCGGTGGGAGCGACGGAGTTCGGCTCGCACACGGGGTTCTGGTGCATGTGCAGACCGTGGAAGCCGGGGGTCAGGCCCTCCGCCTCGACGGTGACCTTCAGGTGCCCGTCCTCCTCCGTGAAGGACACGGTGCCCACGGAGGCGCCGGACGGATCACGCAGGTCACCGGTCATGTCGGCGGACGCCGTCGCGTCCCCGCCCTCGCCTTCGCCGCCGTGGGACTCGCCACCGTGGGACTCGCCGCCGTGCTCCGCCGCGTAGTCGGCCGGAGGTGCGGAACTGGTGAAGACGGGAGGGGTGGTGCCCGGAACGTCGCTGGGGTTCTCGTTCGCGCTGCACGACGCGAGGGCGAGGACGGCGACGGCGGCGAGGGGCGTCGCCACGATCGTTGTGCGCTTCCAGCTGGCCATGGTCACTCTTCTCCTGCGTCCGGACGAAACGGGCGGTGGTGCGGTTCCCCGTCTGGTACCCGGGGGTCTCGCCGACGACTCTAGTCGGCGCTATCGAGTGACGATGACGACGATCCCCGGCGACGCGTTCGCGATGCCGGCGAAGCGCGGCTCGGACCCGAAACCGAGTGTCCGCGCGATGCGCTCGGCCTGCGCCTGCTGACCGGGAACGGCCGGGTCGTAGTAGACGGTCGACGCGGCGATGACTCCACTGGAGTAGTTGCCCGTCTCCCCGACCGCGAAGCCGGCCGATTCGAGCCGGGTGGCCGTCTCGGCCGCGAGCCCGGAGACCTCGCTGTTGTTGAGGACGCGGATGGGGCTCGCGGAGGACGCTCCGGACGCCGATCCGGACGTCGTCGCGGTGGTGGTCGTCGTCGGCGACCCGGAGGTCGCCGACGGCGGGGCTGTCGCGGAGGGCGCGGAGGTCCCCGTCGGCGCGGCCGTCGCGGTCGGGACGGCGCTCGTGTCCGCGGCCGGGGCGGCGGCCGTGTCCTCGGAATCCGAGCCGGTGAGCGAGAAGATGCCGATGCCCGCGAACACGACGGCGAGGGACAGCAGCACCATCGCCAGGGCCCGCAGCGGCGGGCCGGAGGAGGTGTCGTCGGGGCGGGTACTCACGGGGGTCGAGCTTAGGCGACGGCTCAGATCTCGAAGCCCAGGCGGCGTGCGGCGCGGGCCTTCTGCCGACTCGCGCGCAGACGCCGCAGACGCTTGACCAGCATGGGGTCGGCCGCCAGCGCCTCCGGCTTGTCCACCAGGGCGTTGAGCACCTGGTAGTAGCGGGTGGCCGACATGTCGAACAGTTCCTTGATCGCTTCTTCCTTGGCGCCGGCGTACTTCCACCACTGTCGCTCGAAGGAGAGAATGTCGTGTTCCCGACGCGTGAGCCCGTCGTCAGGCTCGTCGGCAGGGGCCTCGGACCCGTGACTACGCGCAGCAGCGCTGTCCATCTCGCTCCTCGTCCGTCCGCATCACGGGCGGTGAATCACACCCGTGTCATCTTCGGTGGCAATCTAACCACGCGGGGGTCGGCGACGACGGTCGCGGCGGGCCCAACACGCCGCGACGGGTGGGCCGGTAACCTTCTGCCCCATGGCCATCCTCCCGATCCGGATCGTCGGCGACCCGGTGCTGCACACCCCCACGCAGACCGTGACGGCCTCGCCCGACGAGATCGCGCAGCTGATCGCGGACATGTACGAGACGATGGACGCCGCCAAGGGCGTGGGCCTGGCCGCGAACCAGGTGGGCGAATCGCTGCGGATGTTCGTCTACGACTGCCCCTTCGAGGACGAGAACGGCACCGTCACCCGCCGCCGCGGCGAGGTCGTCAACCCCGTTCTCGAGACGTCGGAGATCCCCGAGACCATGCCCGACCCGGAGGACGACGACGAGGGCTGCCTCTCCGTTCCCGGTGAGCAGTACCCCACCGGCCGCGCCGACTGGGCCCGCGTGACCGGCACGGACGCGGAGGGCAACCCCGTCACCGTCGAGGGCCGCGGATTCTTCGCCCGCATGCTGCAGCACGAGACCGGCCACCTCGACGGGTTCCTCTACGTCGACGTCCTGGTCGGCCGCCACGCCCGCGCGGCCAAGAAGGCGATCAAGAAGAACGGCTGGGGCGTGCCGGGCCTGAGCTGGGTTCCCGGCACCGTCGCCGATCCGTTCGGTCACGACGACGACTGACGTGCGCGTCTCCGTCGGCGACCGGGTGGTGGTGCGGTACCGGCGGCAGGACGCGGCGGGCGCGCCGCCGCTGAGCGACGTCCTCGGCGTGCTGGCCGACCTGTCTCCGGACACGCTCACCGTCGTCCGCGAGTCGGGCGAGACCGTCGCGATTTCCCGCGGCGACGTCGTGGTCTGCAAGCCGATCCCACCGAAACCCGTGCGCGCCAGTGCGATCCGCGCACTCGAGCGCGCTGCGGCCGATGCGTGGCCGGGGGTCGAGCAGGACCTCGTCGGCGGCTGGATGCTGCGCGCGGGGCACGGGGTGTCCCAGCGGGCGAACTCCGCCCTCCCGGTGGATCCGACGGTGGCGACGGGGGATCTGCTCGCTGCGCTCCCCGCGGTGGTCCGGTGGTACGCCGACCGTGGCCTCACCCCGCGGCTGCACCTCCCCGATCGCATCCTGCGCATCCCGGCGGGCTGGCGGGCGGGTCCCGACGTCTCGGTGCTGACCGCGCCGGCCACGGTACATCCCGCGGCCGGCAGCACCGTCGCGGCGACACCCGACGCCGCGTGGTCGGCCCACCATCCCCGGTTCGCGGACGTCCCGGACGTGCTCACCGCCGTGCGGGACGGCGACGTCGCGTTCCTGTCGCGACCCGACCCGCAGGGGTCGTACGAGACCGCCGCGGTCGCCCGGGCCGCCGTCACCGCCATGCCCGACGGCACCCGGGTGGTGAGCATCGCGGCGGTGGCGACGCGTCCGGACCTTCGTCGTCGTGGTCACGCGGCCGCGGTGTGTCGAGACGCGCTGTCGTGGGGAGCGCAGCGGGGCGCGACGACCGCGCTCGTCCAGGTGGAGTCGGGGGGCGGTGCGGCGGCCGCGCTGTACGCCGGGCTGGGGTTCACCGACCATCACCGCTACCGGTACGCGCAGCCGGCGGACTGAACGGCCGACCGTTCCCGCTACCGTTGTCGCCCATGCGCCTCGCCACGTGGAACGTCAATTCCGTCCGCTCCCGGGTCGACCGGATCGTGGACTGGCTGGGGCGCTCCGACGTCGACGTCCTGGCGATCCAGGAGACCAAGTGCAAGGACGAGCAGTTTCCCTACCAGCGCTTCGCGGACATCGGCTACGAGGTCGCCCACGTGGGGCACAGCCAGTGGAACGGCGTCGCGATCGCCTCGCGGGTGGGCCTGACGGACGTGCGCACGGAGTTCGAGCACCAGCCCGGGTTCCACAAGGACCCGGCGGAGACGCCGGTGGTCGAGGCCCGCGCGCTGGGCGCCGTCTGCGGTGGGGTGCGGGTGTGGAGCCTGTACGTCCCCAACGGCCGCACCCTCGACGATCCGCACTATCGCTACAAGCTCGACTGGCTCGCCGCGCTGCGGGACGACGCCCGGTCATGGTTGGACGCCGATCCGCAGGCGCAGGTGGCGTTGGTCGGCGACTGGAACGTCGCCCCGACGGACGACGACGTGTGGGATCCCGCGCTGTTCGAGGGCCGGACGCACACGTCCCCGGCCGAGCGGGCGGCGTTCGAGGCCGTCGTCGACGCCGGATACGCGGACGTCGTGCGGCCGTTCACACCGGGACCGGGCGTCTACACGTACTGGGACTACACGCAGCTGCGCTTCCCGCGCCGCGAGGGTCTGCGCATCGACTTCGTCCTCGCCTCACCGGCCCTCGCCGCGCGGGTCGCCGGCGCGGAGATCGACCGGCAGGAGCGCAAAGGCAAGGGTGCGAGCGATCACGCGCCCGTGGTGGTGGACCTCTCGGCGGCCTCCGAGACACGGTCGGCCTCCGCGGCCTCGGCCACACGGTCGGCCTCGGCGGCCTCCGGATCCTGATCGGCGACCAGCGGGAGGTACTCCGGCTCCGCGCCGATGACCCGTCGGACCATCGCGCACGCGGGCCAGACGCGCAGGTCGCCCATGCGGAGGATGTCGAGGGCGCCGCGGACCAGGACGGCCGCCCACCCGTGGTCGCCGTACTGCTCCTTGACCACGGTGTGCCGCAGGATCACGGTGCTGCCGATCACGTCGTACGCCAGGATCCCGGCGAGGTCGCCGTCGACCGTGAGCTCGACACGCGACAGTTCCGGATTGTCGGCGACGAGACTGTCACTCATCACACCATTGTGAACACAGATTTGTGGCTTGTGTGAACAGAGTGACGACTGTTGCCGAATCGCGACCCGGCAGGGAAGGTCGCGCCGACTACTCCGGTGCCATCAGGTCGCGGTACTGCGGGTTCTCCGCCACGAAACGCTGCACGTAGGTGCAGACGGGCTTGACCTTCCACCCGTAGCCCCGGGCGGCGTCGAGCGAGCTGCGCACCATGATCCCGGCGAGCCCGCGGTGGCCGAAGTCCTCGGTGATGACGGCGTGGAGGAAACTCACGACGGGAGCGCGCCGGGACCGACCGGCGGTCTCCACCGGGTAGTAGCCGACGATGCCGACGAGATCCCCGTTCAGCCGGAGCTCGAACCGGTTCTGGTGGGGGTTGTCCGTGACTTCGGTGACGGGAGCGTCGGACAGCATGGCATCTCCTGGCAGCCGAGGGTGGGCACGACGGATCGTGTGACCTGAACCACTATTCCACAGCATCCGTCGGCGTGCCGGGCTCTCCGCGATATGCGAGGCGAACTCACAGGAAACACCCGCCGGTAAGGTCCGCGGTGTGAGTGCCTCCCACCTGCTGCCGCTGCCGGCCCCGGGCGAGACGCCGCGTCGCGTCCTCACCATCGCGGGCACCGATTCGGGTGGCGGGGCCGGTATCCAGGCGGATTCGCGCACCATCGCCCTCTGCGGCCTGCACGCCTGCGTCGCCGTCGCGGCGGTGACCGTGCAGAACACGGTCGGCGTCAGCGGGTTCCACGAGATTCCTCCGCAGATCGTCGCCGATCAAGTCCGTACCGTCGTCTCGGACATCGGCGTGGGCGCCGCCAAGACCGGAATGCTCGCCTCCACCGAGATCATCGAGGCGGTCGCCGACGTGGCGCTCGAACTCGGCATCGGCCGCGACACCGCCGTCCCGCTCGTCGTCGACCCGGTGTCCGCCTCGATGCACGGTGATTCGCTCCTGCACGCCGACGCGCTCGACGCGGTCCGGCACCGGTTGATCCCCCTGGCGACGGTGGTCACGCCGAACCTCGACGAGGTGCGGCTCATCACCGGCATCGAGGTGGTCGACGACGCGACGGCCCGCGCCGCGGCGGAGGCGCTGCACGGCCTGGGCGCACAGTGGGCAGTGGTCAAGGGCGGGCATCTGCGCACCTCGTCCACGAGCACCGACCTGCTCTACGACGGCGACCGCATGCTCGAGTTCACCTCGCCGCGGCTGCCCACCGGCAACGACCACGGCGGCGGGGACACCCTGGCCGCGGCGATCGCCTGCGCGCTGGCCCACGGCCGGTCGGTGCCCGACGCCGTCGCGTTCGGCAAGGAGTGGGTCACCCGGTCGCTGGCCGCGGCCTACGACCTCGGCGCCGGCCACGGCCCGGTGTCACCGCTCTGGCGCCTGCACGAGCCGGTTGATGCGTAGCCCCTCCGGCACGCCGTCGAGCTTCGGCGAGAACAACCCCCGCCGATAGGGTTTCGCGGACAGGCGGAGCGCCGCCAGCACCTCCGGGGACACCGTGTCCAACGCCGCCGACGAGATCATGACGTTGCCGTCCGCGCCCGCCTGCATGACCCGGGCCGACACGGTGACGTCGACACCCAGCCAGTCGGACCCCACCGCGCGCGGCCGACCGGTGTGGATGCCGACGCGCATGCGCGGGGTGTACCCGTCGACCGTGACGCGAGCGAGCGCGTCCCGCGCGTCGAAGACCGCCCCGACGGCGTTGTCGGCACTCGGGAACACCGCCATGACACCGTCACCGAGCCGTTTGACGATGTGACCGCCGCGGTCCTGCATCGGTCGCTCGACGGCGCGCGCCACCTGCTTGAGCAGGATCAGCGTCGTCGCGTCGCCGGCGGACAGCGACCACGTCGAGAACCCGACGAGGTCGGTGAACACGATCGTGACGTCGCGCTCACCCCGACCGCGGCCGGTGCGTTCGAGCAGCGCCTGCCAGACCTGCAGGGCACCGAGCGAGACCTCCTTGGCCGCACCGGGTTCCTCGCTCTGCAGACGGTCGGTGACGCGGGCGACCAACCGCGCGGTCCCCGGTCCCGCCGTCGACAACGGGTCGCCGAACGTCGGGTCCCCGGGGAGCACGCCCCGCAGTTTCCGGACCGCGTCGACCACGCGGTCGGTCCGGTTCACCGTGCGCGCGGTGTCGACCACCGCGCGGAGCGCCTCGCGGGCGGACGGGCTCACTCGCCCCGACTCACTGGCTCTGTCGCGCGGCGGTGCGCTGCTCGCCCACGGGCACGCCGTTCGGACCCGTCACGGACTCGGCGTAGGTGCCGATGCCGTAGGCGACGGCCTGCGAATTCACCGCCAGCGCATCACGATTCACGTTCTCCAGGGTGTCCTCGGGAGTGTGGTAGTTCGGATCGAAGGCCTCGTTCGCGGTGCCGCCCCACCGGGCCGCCTGCTCCTCGGTCTTGATGTCGTCGGCACCGCTGAACACCCCACCCGCCGGGATGCCGCGCTCGATGAAGGGCCCGTAGTCGGACCGGCCGTCGAAATCGGTGCCGTCGGCGTCCTTCGCCGCGAGACGCTCCTCGAACGTGCGCTCGATGGCGTCCGACCCGGCCGGGCCGGCGGGCGCGCCCTCCTGGTCGGAGTCGTCACCGTCGTAGACCAGGTAGCCGGGGTTGTTGGACCCCACCATGTCGAAGTTGAGGTACAGCGCCAGGGCGGCCGCGTCGTCGTCCGAGAGTCCCTCGACGTACTTCGTCGACCCCACGAGGCCGAGTTCCTCGGCGCCCCAGAAGCCGAAGCGGACGGCGTTGGTGGTCTGGGGCGCACCGCCCATGCGCAGGGCGGACTCGAGCACCGCGGCGACGCCGGTGCCGTTGTCGTTGATACCGGGGCCCTCGGGCACGGAGTCGAGGTGGGCACCCGCCATCACGATGTTGTCGGTGTCCCCGGTGGTGGTCTGCGCGATCACGTTGCGGCTGGTGGTGGTGGTCGTCTCGGAATCGACCGCGACGGTCACCTCGCCGCCGCCGGCGGCCAGCGCCGCACCGTCCTCGCGGCTGACGCCCAGGGCCGGAATGCGGGCGTCGGCCTTGCTGCCGAGGGTGCCGGCGTCGAGCGGACCGTCCTCGTTGTTGGCCACGACCACGGCCGCGGCGCCCAGGTCGGCGGCGACGATGCCCTTCTGGGCGAACGGGCAGCTGCCGCGGGAGACGAGGACGACGGCGCCCGTCACCGGCAGCCCGTCGTAATCGGTGGCCTCGCAGCCCGGGGTGTCGTCGGTCGGCGCCACCACGAGCGGCGCGGTGACGGTCCCCGCGGGCGAGTAGGTGAACGCGTTCGACGGCACCTCGCGGTCACCGGCGCGCAGCGAGTTCGAGCGCAGGTCGTAGCTGTCGAAGGAGAAATCGGGGGTCTCGACGTCGAACCCGGCGTCGCGGAGCAGACCGGAGACGTAGTCCACGCTCGCGTCGTATCCGGGGGTGCCGGCGGCGCGGTTGCCGCCGTTCGCCTCGGCGATCGACGTCAGCTCCTCGAGGTGCCCGACGACGGCGTCGAGTGTGACCGCGTTCGCCAGCGCGTCGCCGGTGACCGGGGCGCCGAGACCGTCGGCGGCGGCGCCGGACGACTGCGCCGACGACGACGACCCCGTGACCGAGGTGGTCGCGGGGTCGTCGGTGGAGCTCTCACCGGAGCAGGAGGCCAGCGTCAGGGCGCCGACGGCGCAGACGGCGACGGACATCGCGAACCGGGTGCGTTGCGTCCTCATGGCCGTCACCTTAGTGCGGTCCGCCCGGTCGCGCGGGTGGTCCGAGCGGGCCCGTCAGGCGTCGCGCTTGTTCACCACCACGATCGACGCGCCGAACACGATCGCGACGAAGGCGGCGAAGTACAGCAGGCTCGCCCAGGGACCCCAGTGGAAGTCCACCCCACCGGGGGCGCCGAGGAAGTTGTTCGCGTTGGTGAAGGGCAGGAACGGCATGATGTCGCGGCCGATGCTGCCGAACAGGTTGAACAACGATTCCACCAGCAGCGGCCACAGGAGCAGCAGGGCCACCGCCGCGGCCGACTGACGCAGCAGCGCACCGACTCCCACCGCGAGGAAGACGCAGAGGAACGCGTAGATCGGAACGCTGTAGATCGAGCGCCACGCGTCGCCGCCCTCGAGCACCAAGGCCCGGCCGGCGTCGGGTCCGGCGAAGGACTTGGCCAGATAGAAGCCACCGAGCGCGAGGACGAAGGACAGGGCCGCACCGACGACGCCGATCAGCAGGGACTTCGTCACCAGCACCGAGGCACGAGAGGGGATGGCCTGGAACGTGGTTCGGATCAGACCGAAGCGGTACTCGCTGGTGATGGCGAGGGCGGCCATGATCATCAGCACCAGTACGCCGAAGCCGCTGACGCCGGTGACACTGTCGGCGACGGTGGGCAGGAAGGGCTCAAAATCGGGCGGATTGCCCGAGGCGAGCGAATTCTCGTAGGAGCCGTACGCCGAGCGGGCGGAGATGCCCAGGATCGCGGCGATGCCCAGCCCGAGGGCGACGATCGCCACGGTGCACCACCACGGCGACTTGGTCGTGGTCAGCTTGATTCGTTCTGCGGCAAGCACACTCATCGCAGTGCTCCTCCCATGGTGTCGGTGGTGGTCCGGGCGCCGGCGGAATCGTCCGCGCCGTGGTACTGGACGTCGTCGCCCGTGAGCTTCATGAACGCTTCCTCGAGCGAGCCGTGCTGCGAGGACAGCTCGTGCAGCACGATCTGGTGACGCGCGGCGATGTCGCCGATGGCCTCGGTGGTGGAATCCGCCACCACCAGAGCGGGCTTGACCTCGTCCACCCCGCTGGGTTCGCGCACGGTCAGGCCGGCGGAGGTCAGCGCGCTGCGCAGGGCGTCGAGCTGCGGACTGCGCACGCGGACCGAGGATTCCGACGCGTGGTCGACGAAATCCTGCACCGACGAGTCGGAGATCAGGCGGCCGCGACCGATGACGATCAGGTGCTCGGCGGTCAGCGCCATCTCCGACAGCAGGTGGGAGGAGACCAGCACGGTCCGCCCCTCGGCGGCCAGGCGCTGCATGAACTTTCGGATCCAGACGATGCCCTCGGGGTCGAGTCCGTTGACCGGCTCGTCGAACATGAGCACCTTGGGATCCCCGAGCAGGGCACCGGCCAGACCGAGCCGCTGCGACATGCCGAGGGAGAACCCGCCCGCCTTCTGCTTGGCCACCTCGGACAGGCCGACCAGGCGCAGCACCTCGTCCACCCGGGAGGCCGGGATGCCGTTCGAGGCGGCCATCCACTGGAGGTGCGCCTTCGCGGATCGGTTGGGGTGCACCCACTTCGCGTCGAGCAGCGCCCCGACGGTCTGCAGCGGGTTGGTCAGCTCCCGGTAGGGCCGACCCTCGATCAGCGCGGTCCCGGCGGTCGGCTGGTCGAGCCCGAGGATCATCCGCATGGTGGTGGACTTGCCGGCGCCGTTGGGTCCGAGGAACCCGGTCACGATGCCCGGCCGGACCGTGAAGGTGAGGTCGTCGACCGCCTTCTTGGCCCCGAACTGTTTGGTCAATCCCGTCACTTCGATCATGGTGACCACCCTGCCGCGCGCACCACCGCGCGCGCATCAGGCCCCGGTCCCCATTTCGAGTCGTCCGAAAGGATGACCCCGGGCGCCGAAGGTATCGGGGGCACTCGGGGTCGATCGGGGTCGATCGGGGTCGGTCAGGGGAGATCGGGCGAGGACGCCTGTGCCCAGAAGCGTTTCGGGATCCGACCGGCCGTCCGCGCCGCCCGGCCCGCCCGGACCGCGTCCGCCATCGCCGACGCCATGAGCTCGGGGTCGCGGGCCCGCGTGACGGCCGTCGCCAACAGCACCGCGTCGCACCCGAGTTCCATGGCGAGCGCCGCGTCGCTGGCCGTCCCGATGCCGGCGTCGAGCACCACCGGCACCCCGGCCGCCTCGGTGATCATGGCGATGTTGTGGGGATTGCCGATGCCCAGCCCGGTGCCGATCGGCGACCCCAGCGGCATGACGGCCGCGCACCCGACGTCCTCGAGGCGACGGGCGAGAATCGGATCGTCCGTCGTGTACGGCAGGACGACGAACCCGTCGTCGACCAATCGCTCGGCCGCGCGGACCAGTTCGACGGCGTCGGGCAGCAGCGTCCGTTCGTCCGCCACCACCTCGAGCTTCACCCAGTTCGTCTCGAGCGCCTCGCGGGCCAGCTGGGCGGTGAGCACGGCCTCGTCGGCGCCGCGGCACCCGGCCGTGTTGGGCAGCACCGCGATGTTCAACCGACGCAACAGATCGAGCACACCGGTACCCCCGGCGGCGTCGACGCGGCGCATCGCGACGGTGGTGAGTTCGGTTCCCGACGCCACCAGCGCGGCCTCGAGCACCGCCAGGTTGGCGGCGCCGCCCGTGCCCATGATCAGGCGGGAGTCGAAGGACCGGCCGTCGACGACGAGGGGGTCAGCCACCCTGGACCGCCGTGAGCACCTCGACGGTCCACCCGCGTCCGAGTTCGTCGTCCCACCGCGACTTCGGCAGCACCGCACCGTCCACCGCGACGGCGATGCCGGTGTCGGGCAGCCCGAGGACCCCGAGCATGGTCCGGACGGACGTGCCGGGGTCGAACTCGTGGTCCTGGCCGTTGACGGTGACACCGAGTGGGATCACGACAGTGCTCCTGTTCTGGGGAGGTTCGATGGTCCGAGGACGGGGGACGGTCCGGACCCGCCGGACCGTCGGGTGAGCGCGCAGCAGGCGGCCACGGGCAGCGGCTCGCCCTGCAGCTCGGCCACCACCGCGTCGGCGGTGACGGGGGCGAGCAGCATGCCGTTCCGGCCGTGTCCGGTGGCGACGATCGTGCGGTCGTCCACCGCGCCCACGAGCGGCAGGTTGTCGAGGCTGCCGGGACGCAATCCCGCTGCAGCCTCGGCGAATTCGTAGTCCGCGATGCCGGGCAGGACCCGCTCGGCGTCGGCCAGCAGATCGCGCACCCCGGCCACGGTGACCGCGGTGTCGTCACCGTGCTCGTACTGCGTGGCCCCGACCACCAGCCCGTCCGTACGCGGAACCAGATACACGGCGCGGCCGTTGACCGTCGCTCGCACGGTGCGCGCGGGCGTCGGCACCGACCCGGCGCGGCGACGCAGGCGCAGGATCTCGCCCTTGACCGGCCGTACCGACACACCCGGCAGCAGAACGGAACTCGCCCACCCCGCGGCGACCACCACGCGATCCTCCGCCACCGCCGCGGGATCGACCACGTCCGTCGTCGTCACGCGCACGCCGAGGGCTCGGCACGAGTCGGCCAACGCCGCCAGCACCGCCCGGTTGTCGACGGACAGCTCCGTCGGACACGACAGCGCCGCGCGGCCCCCGACACCCGGCTCGAGGGCCCGCAGCGCCGACCGCGACAGCATCTCCACAGCGTGGCCGCGCGCCCCGACCCACTCCGCGATCGTCGTCAGATCGGCCACGTCGGCTGAATCGAAGGCCACGGTGAGGGTCCCCCGCGCGGTGACCACGTGCTCACCCAGCTCCGCGGCCAGACCGCGCCAGCGCTCCAGCGACGCGGCCCCGAGCGCCAGCAAGTCGTCCTCGCCCGGCCAGCCCTCGGAGAACGGGGCGAGCATGCCGCCGGCGACCCAGCTGGCGCCGTCGGGACGGCCCGGCTCGCCGCGGTCGAGCAGGTGGACCGGATGACCGGCGAGGGCCGCGGCGCGGGCGACGGTGAGACCCACGACGCCGCCACCGATCACGGCCACCGATTCGCGCGCCGGCGTCGCGACGGGCGGGAACGGCGCCGGGGTCCGAGTCGGAGTCGGAGTCGGAGTCGGAGTCGGAGTCGGGTTCACTGGTGCCATCCCCTCCCTGCGCCGGCATGATCCGGGTCAGGTGATTACGGTCTGGGCGCTTCCGCCCCGGGGCGGACGGCCCACTCTCAGCCCCCTGCGGGACTCCCGTGCGGTCTCGTTCTCTCGGCGACAGACTACCGTCGACCCTGTGACCACCACACGGCCCTCCGCCCGCGAACGGCTCGCCACCGCGCGGTTGTACCTGTGCACCGACGCCCGCCGCGAGACCGGTGATCTGGCGAAGTTCGTCGACGCGGCCCTCACCGGCGGCGTCGACATCGTCCAGTTGCGCGACAAGGGCTCGGCCGGCGAGGCGCAGTACGGCCCGCTCGAGGCCAAGGACGAGCTGGCGGCGTTGGCCGTCATCGGCGCCGCCTGCCGACGGCACGGTGCACTCCTGGCCGTCAACGACCGGGCCGATCTCGCCCTCGCCGCCGGTGCCGACGTGCTCCACCTCGGTCAGAACGACCTCCCGACGCACTACGCGCGGCAGATCCTCGGTCCGGACGTCGTCATCGGGCGATCCACCCAGAACCGGGCGCAGGCGACGCTGGCCGACATCGAGGACGGTGTCGACTACTTCGCGGTCGGTCCGGTGTGGGCGACGCCCACCAAGCCGGGCCGATCGGCCGCCGGTCTCGACGTGGTCCGCGAGGTGGCGGACTCGCACCCCTCGCGGCCGTGGTTCGTCATCGGCGGCGTCGACGCCGAGAACACGCGCGAGACGCTGGCCGCGGGCGCGTCGCGCATCGCCGTCGTCCGGGCGATCACCCGCGCGCGCGATCCGGAAGCCGCCGCCCGCGAGCTGGTCTCACAGCTCGGCGGCTAGAGCCGGACTCACCGCCCGCCGGACGGACTCGTCCGCGGTGATCACCACCGTCGTCCCGACGGCCGACTCGGCCGCCCGCGAGGCGTCGACCGTCTCCTCCACCCGGTCCGTCGTCACCACCGCCACGATCCAGCCGAAGCCGCGCTCACCGAGGTCGACGGTGCGCGGCGGCACCTCGTCGACGTCCGGGCCCAGCACCGCCCGCACCGGGACCGACCGCAGGGCCGGCCAGCTCTCGGCGAAACTCGGGTGCAGCGGCAGGGACTCGACGTCGTCCTCGGCCACCCACCGCAGCTCGGTGCTCTCCCCGTTCGGCACCGTGTCGAGCTGCGCGGCCGCGTCGGCCACCACCGTCGTGTAGGACCAGCCGGAGTCCTCGGTCCACGTGACCCGCTCGCCGCGCACCGTCAGCGACTCCCCGGCGATGCCGGCTTCCTCACCGGCCTCGCGCACCGCGGCGCCCGCGGGCGACTCGTGACTGTCGATCGCGCCGCCCGGCAACGCCCAGGTCCCCCCGTGATGGCTCCACCCGGCTCGGTGTTGCAGCAGGACCGTCGCGTGCCCCGACGGCCCCGGCGCCCGCAGCAGCAACCCCGCCGCGCCGTGGCGACCCCACCGCCGACTGCCGTCACTGGCGAAGACCCAGCCGTCCCCGTCACCACGCATCGCTCACCCTCCGGACGTCGGCACTCCTCCCGGACAGCTTATGGCGCGGACGGCTCGGGGCGCGGCCACGCAGGACACCGGTGGGGAGACGGCGAGGGGCCTATGCTCGAGGCCGGGTCCGTGGCGCGCGGGCCCCGCGAGGGCGAGGAGGCGAGACTCACCGTGCAGTCGAGTGCGCTCACCCTCCGCGCGCCGGTCGACACGCGCTCCGAACGCACCGAGTTCCTCCGCTCGACCCCTGTTCGGTTTCTCCTGGTGGGCCTGCTGGTCGTGGCCACGCTGATCACGACGGCGTTGGTCACCAGCGTGTCCGTGTCCGATCGTGAGCGGACCCTCGATCAGCTGCTCGCCCGCACCGAGCCCTTGTCCGACGCCGCCCAGAACCTCTACGTCCAGCTCTCGGTCGCCGACGCCACCGCGGCCACCGCGTTCCTCGCGGGCGGCCTCGACACCGGCGACGTCCGGGACCGCTACACCGAGGCGCTCGGCGCCGCCGCCGGCGAAGTGGTGCGGGCGTCGACGGGTCTCGCCGCCGAAGACGCGGCGTCGCGGAGTCTGCTGTCCTCGATCTCGACCAACCTGCCGACGTACGCCGGACTGATCGAGACGGCCCGCACCAACAACCGCATCGGCAATCCAGTGGGCGCCGCCTACCTCGCCGAGGCGTCGACTCTGATGCAGTCGACGGTCCTGCCGTGGGCGGAGAGCCTGCATTCCGGGAAGTCCGACGACGTGTCCGCCGTCCAGCGACGGTTCGCCACACCGCCGTGGACGGCCCTGCTCTTCCTCGTCGTCTCGCTCGTGGTGCTGCTCGGGGCGCAGGTGTATCTGGGGCGTCGGACCCGGCGCACGATCAACCTCGGGTTCAGTGCCGCGGCGGCGGCCGTGGTGGTGCTGCTGGGATGGATGCTGGTGGCGGGACTGGTGTCCTCGACCGCGACCGACCGCGCGTTGGAGCGCGGTGCCGAACCCCTCGATCTGCTGACGTCGAGTCGAATTCTGGCGCAGCAGGCCCGGACCGACGAAACCATCGGCATGACCCGCCGCACCGCGAGCGACGACTACGAGAAGTCCTACACCGAGTCCGTGGCCGCCCTGTCGGACACTCTCGCCTCCCTCTCCCACGACGAGACCACGCGCACCGCGCGTATCGACGAGACCCGCACGCTGGTCGCGATCTGGTCCTCGGCGCACGACCGCCTGAACGCGGCACTGGACGTCGGGGACTTCGACGCCGCCGTCGCGATCGCGACGGGGTCGGCGCCGGGCGACGCTGCCGACGCATTCGGTCGGCTCGACGCGGCGTTGGTCGAGGAGATCGATGCGTCTCGAACGGCGCTGCGCGACAACGTCCAGCGCGCGTCGGGCGTGCTGACCGGACTGACCGTCGGCGCGGCCGTGACGTGCGGACTGGCCGCGCTCGCCGTCGTCGCCGGCATGTGGTCGCGCATCCGGGAGTACCTGTGATGCGGCGGGCGCGCACCGCGTCGGCGGCGGTGGCGACGCTGGCGGCACTGCTGACCGGGTGCGCCGACAACACGCCGGTGCCCGCCGCACCGGCGACCGCGACGGTCGCGCAACCGCTTCCCGACGGCGCCACCACGAATCCCACGCCGACCACCACCGCACCGGCACCGGACTGCGGCGACCCGCGGGCGAGCCTGCAGCCGGACTACGCCACACCCGACGGCGCCGGTCGACCGTCGCCGAACGTCGACGCCATCCGTGCCCGCGGCCGCCTGATCGTCGGACTCGACACGGGCAGCAACCTGTTCAGCTTCCGCGACCCGGTCACCGGCGAGATGGCCGGCTTCGACGTCGACATCGCCCGCGAGGTCGCCCGCGATCTTCTCGGTGATCCGAACCGCATCGAGTACCGCATCCTCTCGTCCGCTCAGCGACTCGACGCGCTCGCGGCCAACGAGGTCGACATCGTCGTCAAGACCATGACCATCACGTGCGCACGCCGCGAGCGGGTCGACTTCTCCTCGGAGTACTTCCGGGCCGATCAACGGGTGCTGGCGGTGGCCGGTTCGGGCATCCGCGGTATCGACGACCTCGCCGGGCGACGGGTGTGCGCGGCCGCGGGAACCACGTCCCTGCAGCGGATCCAGCGTCTCCAGCCCACCGCACAGGTGGTCAGCGTCCCCAGCTGGGCCGACTGCCTGGTGGTGCTGCAGCAGGGCGCGGTCGACGCGGTCAGCACCGACGACGCGATCCTGGCCGGCCTCGCCGCGCAGGACCCGTATCTGCAGATCGTCGGGGGGTCCATCGCCGCCGAGCCCTACGGCATCGGCGTCACCAAGGGCCACGACGACGTCGTGCGGTTCGTCAACCGCGTCCTCGAACGCCTGCGGAACGACGGCACGTGGAACGCCCTCTACGCCCGCTGGTTGAGCGTGCTCGGTCCCTCCCCCGGCGCGCCGTTCCCGGTCTACGGTGGTGCGTCGTGACCCGGGTGGAGGGCGAGGGCGAGGCCGCCGAGACGCGCGCTGCCGCACCGGACTTCGAGGGCACCCGCGCCGCCGCGCCCGACTTCGAGGGCACCCGCGCCGCCGCGCCGGACTTCGAGGGCACCCGCGCCGCCGTGCCCGACTTCGAGGGCACCCGGGCCGCCGCGCCGGACACCGACTCGTCCCGCCGCACCACCGCGCCGCGCCCGTCCCGTCGGGTGCGCACCGGGTCGCGTCGTCGGCTCGGCGGCGGACTGGTGGAACTGCCACGCATCCCCGAGGTCGATCCGGCGACGGCCATCATGTCCGACCCGCGGGTTCCGGAGAGCAAGCGGTTCTGCTGGAAGTGCGCGGCGCCGGTGGGACGCAGCGTCGACGGACGGCCGGCGAACCCGACCGGTGACTGCACCCGGTGCGGAACACATTTCGACTTCGCGCCCTTGCTCGATCCCGGAGAGATGGTGGCCGGACAGTACGAGGTGCAGGGGTGCATCGCCCACGGCGGACTGGGGTGGATCTACCTCGCGATCGACCGCAACGTCAGCGACCGCTGGGTGGTGTTGAAGGGACTGCTGCACTTCGGCAACGCCGAGGCCCACGCCGTCGCCATGGCGGAGCGCCAGTTCCTGGCGGAGGTCACGCACCCCGGCATCGTCAAGATCTACAACTTCGTCGAGCACCCGCGAAAGGCGCCCGCGGGCAGCACATCCGGTGATCCGGCGGACACCACCGGATACATCGTCATGGAGTACGTCGGCGGTCGAACGCTGCGGCAGATCATGACCGACGACCCGTCGCGCACCAAGCTGCCCGTCGAGCAGGCCATCGCGTACCTGCTCGAGGTGATGCCCGCGATGGCGTACCTGCACTCGATCGGGCTGGCGTACAACGATCTCAAGCCCGAGAACATCATGGTCTCGCAGGATCAGATCAAGCTGATCGACCTCGGGGCGGTCAGTCCCCTCGAGGGCTACGGGTACCTCTACGGGACGGCGGGGTACCAGGCGCCGGAGATCGTCCGGACCGGCCCGACGGTGGCCTCGGAGATCTACACGGTCGGCCGCACCCTCGCCGTCCTCACCCTCGACATCGCCTCGGAGAAGGGCCGTTACGTCGACGGGTTGCCCGACGACGCGCCCGTACTGCAGGAGTACGAGTTCTACGACCGGTTGCTGCGCCGGGCCGTGCATCTCGATCCGAGCGCGCGGTTCCGCTCCGCCGACGAGCTCGCGAGCCAGCTCAGTGGCATCCTGCGCGAGATCCTGTCGCAGCAGACCGGCAAGACCCATCCCGGACTGTCCACCGTCTTCTCCCCGCAACGCACCACGTTCGGCACCGACGAGCAGGTCGCCGTCACCGACGTCTACATCGACGGGCGGCACCGCGTGGCCCGGCTGGATCCGCGTGATGTCGTTGCGGCGCTCCCGGTTCCGCTGATCGACACGTCGGACCCCAGTGCCCAGCTCATCGCCGCCGCGGTGCACAGCGAACCGCACCAGACCCTCGATTCGCTGCGCCTCGCTCGGGAGAACGGGGTGGACCGCGTCGTCGGCGACGAGGCGCTCGGCTCCGTCGAGGCCGTGCTCACCGAAGCGCGCGCCTATCTCGACCTGGGCGAGGGCGACGCCGCGGCCGAAGTGCTCGCGCGGCTCGACGCGGTGACGGGCAACTGGCGCGTCGACTGGCACCGGGGCACGGCGGCCCTGCTCGGCCGGAGCTTCGTCGACGCTGCACGGCGATTCGACGCCGTCCTGTCGGCGGTGCCCGGGGAGATCGCACCGAAACTCGCGATGGCCGCCACCGCGGAGCTGCTCGCCCAGCAGACGGGCGACGAGGACCACGACACTTGGTGCGCCACTGCCGAAACCATGTACACCTCCGTCTGGCGTACCGACCGCACCATCGTCAGCGCAGCGTTCGGGGTGGCCCGTCGGATGACCGAGCGCGGCGCCGTCCTCGACGCGATCTTCACCCTCGATCAGGTGCCGCCGACGTCGCGGCACTACTCGATGGCGCGCATGACCAGTGTGCTCACCCTGCTCTCGGGTCCCGTCGAGGACATGACCGAAGGGGCTCTCGCCGAAGCCGCCCGCCGCATCGAGGCACTCCCCGCCCGCGAGCCCCGCGCGCTGCAGCTCCGTACCGTCGTCCTCGGGACCGCCCTCGACTGGATGGAGTCCGGGCGGGAGCCGGAGACCTCCCGGCGGATCCTCGGCGTGCCCTTCACCCGTGACGGTCTCCGAACGGGCGCCGAGTCGGCTCTGCGCGCCCTGGCCCGGACCGCCCGGAGCCGCTCCCACCGCTTCGCCCTGGTCGACCTCGCCAACGCCGTGCGGCCCCAGTCGCTGCTCTGACCCCGCTCCCGCTGCGCAGCGCACGGTGACCCGCGCAGGTTCCCGCCAGTTGCGCAGGTTCCCGCCAACTGCACTGGTTGCAACCGGTGAAGGTGACCGAAACCTGCGCAGCGCCCCGCAACCCGCGCCCCGCCCCCACCCCTGGGGGCGGTCCCGTGGACGCCACGCCCCCATCTTCCGTACGGTGGAGGGAACGTCGAGACCCCGGCGTCGATCGTTGTCGTTCGTACGTGAGGGGAGTTCGTTGACGCGAACCCACGTTCCCGACTTGCTCGGGGTGGAGGTCCAGATGCAGTTCGCGCCGGTACGCCGTCTCGAGGACGGAGCGTTGGCCGGGGCGGAGCTCCAGGTCCGAGGTCCCAGCGGTACCGCTCTCGGTACTGCCTCCGCACTGCGCCACGCCGCGCAACTGATGGGCCAGCGCGCCGATCTGGACGAGTACAAGCACCGCCACGCCCGCACGCCGCTCGCGCGGACCGTCGCCGACCACCTGCCGCTGCTGGTGACCATCGACTCCGAGTCGCCGCTGGCTGCGGAGCCGGCCACCGAGGGCCTCGAGCGCACCATCGTCACCGTCGACGCCACCGACGTGCTGCGCAATCCGCATCGCGCGCTGGCCCGGGTGGTGTCGGCGCGGGCGTCGGGCCGCCTGGTCGCTCTCGACGGCGTTGGAGTCGACGTCCAGGCCGCGACGCTGCTCTCGCTGATCGAGCCGGACATCGTGGTCACCGCGGCCGAGCTCCACTCGGGCTCCGCGAGGACGGACATCGGCGCCACCGCCCACGCGCTCAGCGCCTACGTCGAGCGCAGTCACGCCGTGATCGTCGCGGAGGGAATCGACGACGACGCCGCGCGGCTCGCCGCCCAGACCGTCGGCGCGACGTACGGCATCGGAGCCCTCTACCCACCGGTCGACGACCCGGCGGGTCTGCTCACCGAGGACGTCGTCCCCATGCCCCACGCACCGGTATGGACCACGCCCATTCCGGCCGAGACGACGCCGTACGCGATCGCCTCCGAGCACGCGACGCCGCGGCGCGGCACCAAGCGCGTTCTGGTGCAGATGAGCAAGTCGCTCGAGAAGCAGGCGGTGGCGGCCGGGTCCGCCATGCTGGCGCTGGGGACGTTCCAACACGCCACGCACTTCACTGAGCGGACGGCGCAGCGCTGGCGTCACCTGGCGGACACCATCGGGTTCGCCGGCGTCTACGGCGTCGGTCTGACGCAGATGCTCGACGGCAACACCCAGCACGCGCCGCTGGATCCGGCCGACGACATGGTGAACGAGTGGACCGTCGTCGTGCTCGGGCCGCATCACGCGGCATTGCTCTCGGCGCGGGACCGGCACGACAACGGCCCCGACCTCGAGCGCACCTTCGACTTCGTGCAGACCTACGACCGCGCGACGGTCACCCAGGCGGCGCACGCAATCATGCACCGTTTCACACCGTAGGGCCTACGAGGTCAGCGCCAGGGCAGCGCGGGCGATGGCCAGCTCCTCGTTCGTGGGCACGACCAGCACGGTGACCGCGCTGGAGTCGGCGGAGATCACCCGTGCGTCCTTGCTGCGCACGGCGTTCCGCTCCTCGTCGACCACGATGCCGTAGTTCTCCAGGTCGGCCAGGGCCGCGGCGCGGACCTCGGGTGAGTTCTCGCCGACGCCGGCGGTGAAGGTGACGACGTCGACGCGTCCGAGGCCGATCATGTACGCCCCGAGGTACTTTCGTAGCCGGTGGATGTAGACGTCGAAGGCGAGCCGGGCGTCGTCGTCACCCTCGTCGACCAGTCGGCGGAGCTCACGGAAGTCGGTGACGCCCGACAGGCCCTTGATGCCGGAGCGCCGGTTCAGCAGCGTGTCGATGCCGTCGACATCGAGGTCGGCGCTGCGGCGCAGGTGCATGACGATGCCCGGATCGATGTCCCCGCTGCGGG
The DNA here is from genome assembly GCF_001620025.1 of Rhodococcus sp. PBTS 1. Lineage (NCBI taxonomy): Bacteria > Bacillati > Actinomycetota > Actinomycetes > Mycobacteriales > Nocardiaceae > Rhodococcus > Rhodococcus sp. PBTS 1. The sequence goes on along the minus strand of NZ_CP015219.1, from coordinate 104,571 downwards.
TGCCCATGACCAGCCCTTCGAGCGGGGTCAGGCCCATCGAGGTGTCCACGGCTGCGCCGCCGCGCACCGCCGACGCGGACGCCCCGTTGCCGAGGTGGAGCACGATCTGGTTGAGCGACTGCGGATCCCGCTCCAGGAACTCCGCCACCCGGCCGCTCACGTACTCGTGGGAGGTGCCGTGCATGCCGTAGCGCTTGATGTCGTGATCGCGGGCGACGTCGCGGTCGATCGCGTAGGTCGACGCCGCCGCGGGCAGGGCGTGGAAGAAGGCGGTGTCGAAGACGGCGACCTGCGGTACGTCGGGCAGTTCCCGACGGGCCACCTCGATGCCCTTCACGTTCGCCGGATTGTGCAGGGGCGCGAGCGCACTGAGTCGATCGACGGTGGCCATGACGTCGTCGTCGATCAGCGTCGGCTCGCTGAACACGGTGCCGCCGTGGACCACCCGGTGGCCGACGGCCGTCACGCCGGCGTCGGCGAGCGACAGCCCGGCCTCCGCCATGGTCGCGAAGGCGGTCTTCAGAGCCTCGTCGTGATCGGCGATCTCGAGTGTCCGCTCGGTGGTCTCGCCCCGGTAGGTGACCGCCACCGTCGCGTCGGACTCGCCGATGCGCTCGACGATGCCGTGCAGCACACCGTCGGCCCGGTCGACGTCGACCACCTGGAACTTCACCGAGCTGGACCCGGAGTTGATCACCAGAACGGTCACTGGTCGGCCCCCTGCGCCTGAATGGCCGTGATGGCCACGGTGTTCACGATGTCCTGGACCAACGCACCGCGGGAGAGATCGTTGACCGGCTTCTTCAGTCCCTGCAGCACCGGTCCCACCGCGACCGCGCCCGCACTGCGTTGCACGGCCTTGTACGTGTTGTTGCCGGTGTTGAGGTCGGGGAAGACGAAGACGGTGGCCTGCCCGGCGACGTCCGAGTCCGGCAGCTTGGATTTCGCGACCGACGGGTCGATGGCGGCGTCGTACTGAATCGGCCCCTCCACCAACAGATCCGGCGCCCGGTCGCGGACCAGCTCCGTGGCCTCCCGCACCTTCTCGACGTCCGCACCGGAACCGGAATCACCCGTCGAGTAACTCAGCATGGCCACCCGCGGCTCGATGCCGAACATCGACGCGGTCTGGGCGGACGAGACGGCGATGTCGGCGAGCTGCTCGGCGGTGGGATCGGGGACGACGGCGCAATCACCGTACGCGAGAACGCGATCGGCGAGGCACATGAGGAAGATCGACGACACCGTCGACACCCCCTCGCGCGTCTTGACGATCTCGAAGGACGGCCTGATGGTGTGCGCCGTGGTGTGCGCGGCCCCGGACACCATGCCGTCCGCGATTCCCTTGTGCACCATCATCGTTCCGAAGTACGAGATGTCCGCCATCACCTCGCGCGCCTTCTCCGGGGTCATGCCTTTGTGCTTGCGGAGTTCGGCGTACTCGGCCACGAAGTCGTCGAAGTACTCCGAGGACGTCGGGTCGAGCACGGTGGCCGCGGAGAGGTCGACACCCAGCTCGCCCGCCCGCCGGGTCACTGCCGTCTCGTCACCGAGGATGGTCAGGTCGGCGACCTGCCGCTGCAGCAGACGTCCCGCCGCGCGCAGGATGCGGTCGTCGCCGCCTTCCGGGAGAACGATGTGCCGGCGGTCGGCGCGGGCACGGTCGATCAGCCGGTACTCGAACATCTGCGGTGTCACCACCGACGGCATCGCGACGTCGAGCCGACCCAGGATGTCCTCGGCCTTGATGTGCTGCTCCACCACCGCCAGCGCGGTGTCGACCTTGCGCTGCGATCCGACGGCCACACGGCCGCGGGTGTTCGCGGCCACGCTGGCGGTGTCGAAGGTGCCGAGCTCGGTGGTGAGGATCGGGAGCCGAGGCTGCAGCCCCGCAATGAGCTTCGCGATCATCGGATGCGGTTCCAACCCACCGTTCATGACGATGCCCGCGAGCGAGGGGAACCCGTCGGCCTCGTGCGCGTTCACCAGGGCGAGCAGGACCTCCGAGCGGTCGGCGGGAGCGATCACGACGACGGCCTCGGTGAGCCGCTCGAGGATGTGCTCGGCCGTCATGCCGCCCACCATCACCCGCAGCGCTTCCCGTTGCAGCAGTTCGGGATCGCCGCTGTAGAGCTCCCCGTCGACTGCGGTGAGCAGCTCGTCCATGGTGGGCGCGACGAGCAACGGCACCTCGGGCAGAGCCCAGGCCGGGACGTCGTCGGTGGCGAGGCGGCCGATGACCTCGTCCAGGGCGTCCGGATCGCAGCGGTTGGCGACGATTCCCGCCAAATGGGCTCGGTGCGTGGACAGTTCGGACCGGCACAGGTCCGCGAGCTGGGCGATCTCGTCCGGCGTCCGCTCCGAGCCGCGCAGCGCCAGCAGGACCGGCAGGCCGAGGTTGACGGCGATGCGGGCGTTGAAACCCAACTCGCTGGGACTGGCGACGTCGGTGTAGTCGCTGCCGATCACGACGACGGCATCGCACTGGGCCGCCACCTCGTGGTAGCGGCGAACGATCTCGGCCAACGCGGCGTCGGGGTCGGCGTGGACCTCGTCGTACGTCACCCCCAGCGACTGGTCGTAGGTCGTGTCGGCCGTGGTGTGGTCGATCATCAACTCGAGGATGTAGTCGGTCTCCGACGACGACCGCGCGATGGGGCGGAACACCCCCACCCGCGCCGTCGACGCCCCGAGCATCGTCAGCAGACCGAGCGCGATGGTGGACTTGCCGGTGTCGCCCTCCGGCGACGCGATGTAGACGCCACGAACTGCGCCGCTGGACTCGGTGTCGGCCATGCCGACCACCCTAGTTCAGCCGAGTCGGCGCAGTCGGGGCTCGAGATCGGTCCGGAACAACTCCAGGAATCGGCGCTGATCGTGCCCCGGGGCGTGGAAGACCAGGTGGTTCAGACCGGCGTCGACGTACTGCTTCACCTTTTCGACGGCCTCGTCCGGGTCGGACGCGACGATCCACCGCTTGGCCACCTGCTCGATCGGCAACTCGTCGGCCGCCTTCTCCATCTCGATCGGATCGTCGATGGAATGCTTCTGCTCCGGCGTCAGCGACAGCGGCGCCCAGAATCGCGTGTTCTCGAGCGCCGCGTCGGGATCGGTGTCGTAGGAGATCTTGATCTCGATCATGTGGTCGATCTCGTCGACGGACCGCTCCTTCTTCTCCGCACCCTCGGCCACCGCGGGCAGCAGCTTGTCGGTGTAGAGCTCCATGCCCTTGCCCGAGGTGCAGATGAACCCGTCGCCCGCCCGGCCGGCGTAACGAGCCACCACCGGACCGCCGGCTGCCACGTACACGGGGACGCCGCCGTCGGGCACGTCGTAGATCGACGCGCCGGAGGTGCGGTAGTACTCGCCGTCGAAGTCCACGCGGTCGCCGAGCCAGAGCTCGCGCATGAGCGAGACCGCTTCCCGCAGCCGCGCGAACCGCTCCTTGAACTCGGGCCACTCGCCGGAGAAGCCGGTGGCGATCTCGTTGAGGGCTTCGCCGGTGCCGACGCCGAGGAAGATGCGGTTCGGGTACAGACACGCCATCGTGGCGAACGCCTGCGCGATCACGGCGGGGTTGTAGCGGAAGGTCGGGGTCATCACCGAGGTGCCGAGCTGCAGGCGTTCGGTGCGCTCGCCCACCGCCGTCATCCAGGCGAGGGAGAACGGCGCGTGCCCGCCCTCGTGGCGCCACGGCTGGAAGTGGTCGCTGACCGTGGCGGAGTCCATGCCGGCGGCCTCCGCCGCGACTCCGAGCTCCACCAGCTCACGCGGGCCGAACTGCTCGGCGGACGCCTTGTATCCCAACTTCAGTTCCCGTGCCACGCCGCGCTCCTCGCTCGTCGACCACCACTGCCGCCCTCGAATGTAGGCGCTGGGGCGTCCGACCCGGCAGGAGGGACCGTGCCTGGCTGCACACAACTCCGTAGACGCGACGGGTTCCCGCCTATCGGGCGCCCTAGTGTGCACTCCCGCAGCATGGGCGCGCGCCTAGGGTCGAGCCATGGCTACCCCGCCCGGCCCCGCCCGCACCGACGAGCTGGCCGAACAGATCGTCGGCACCTACTTCGCGCTGCGCGCGGCCATGACGATCCTCGCCGTGGGCCTGCCGGTGGTGCTGATCGGCTGGTCGCTGCTCGGTTCCGCACTCCCGGTCCTCGGTTCGATCAGCGAGTACTACTGGAGCCCGGCGCGGGACGTCTTCGTCGGCGCGCTCGTCGGCACCGGCATCACCCTGATCTGCTATCGCGGCTACAGCCCACTCGAGAACCGGCTGCTCAACGTCGCCGGGACGCTCCTCGTGGTCGTCGCGCTGGTACCGACGGACCCGCCCGGAGACGAAGCGTTCGGACTCCGGATGGCAGTGCACGCCGCCGCGGCGGTGGGCTTCTTCGTCACCTTCGCCGCGTCCGTGTGGTGGTGCGCCGACGACACCCTGGGCTCCTCCGACGATCCCGCCCGCCGCATCCGCCGCTACCGCACCGCCTACCGCGTGGTGGCGTTCGTCGTGGTGATCGCTCCGCTGACCGCGCTGGCCATCGTCCTGCTCTCCGGGCAGGGTGCGCTGGCGGTGCTGGTGGTCGAGGCCGTCGCCGTGGTCACCTTCGGCGGGTACTGGGCGCTGAAGTCCTACGAACTTCGCGGTACCCGCCTCGTCGAGACGTGATGCCGTGGTGGCGCAACGCGCCTCCTCGCTCACGGGTTCAGGGGCGTAGTGCAGGCAGACCCCATTCTCGGGCCAGCAGGCGGTAGGACCGACACCGGTCCTCCTGATCGTGGGTGAGGGTGGTGACCAGCAGTTCGTCCGCGCCGGTCCGCTCGGCCAACTCACGCAGCCGGGCGGCGGCCGTGGCGGGTGACCCGACGATCTGGGTGGCGACGCGCGTCTCCACGACCGCGGCCTCGTCGTCGGTGAGGGGATCGGGCTCGGCGAGATAGGGCTGCGCACCGTCGCCGGCGAGGATGCCGTGCACCCACCGGCCGTATCCGGCGGCGAGACGACGGGCCGCCTCGTCGTCCTCCGCGACAACGACGTCCGCCGAGACGACGACGTACGGCCCGTCGGGCCGCTCCGACGGCCGGAACGCCGCGCGGTAGGCCGCCACTGCGTCGTCCGTCGTGGTGGGGCTGACGTGATAGTTCGCCGCGAACGGCAGGCCCCGTTCACCGGCGACGCGGGCGCTCTCGCCGCCGCTGCTGCCGAGGACCCACAGGTCCACGTCGGCGCCCGCGCCGGGCGTCGCGGTCAGGACGTGGCCGTCGCGCTCGTACGTGCCGGTCAGCAGCGCCCGCACGTCGTCGACGAAGGACGCGAACGGCGGGGGGTCCGCGCCGGGGAACGACGTCGCGGCCAGGTTCGCGGCCCGTCGGCTCCCCGGGTCCACGACGCGGTGCGCGGATCTCCCGAGCCCCACGTCGACGCGTCCCGGGTAGAGAGCGTCGACGGTCCCCGCCGCCTCGACGACCGAGATCGGCGTGCGGTGCCCGACGAGGATCGCGGCGGAGCCGACCCGAATCGTGTTGGTCCCGGCGGCGATCAGCCCGACCAGGACGTCGGGCGACGAGCCCGCCACGGCCGCGAAGTGGTGCTCGGCCACCCAGTACCGTGCGTACCCCCACTCCTCCACGCGGCGCGCGAGATCCAGGGACCGACGCAGCGCGGCACCCGGCGTCGATCCCGCCGCCACCGGTGAGAGGTCGAGGACCGAGAGGGGAAGCGGCGGTGCGGAAGTCACTGCCGTGGCCGCAGATTCAGATGCTCGCGCAACGTCGTTCCCTCGTAGGCCGTGCGGTACGCGCCACGATCCTGCAGCTCCGGCACCAGCTTGTCGACGATGTCGTCCAGCCCCGTCGGCACCAGGTACGGCGTGATGTTGAAGCCGTGACTCGCACCCGATCGCACCCACCGCGTGAGCTCGTCCGCCACCGACGACGGCGTTCCGGCGAAACCCGTTCGGGCCGAGGTCTCGATAACCACCTGGCGGAGAGAGAGGTTCTTCGCCTCGGCCAGGGAGCGCCATTCCCGCGCGACGGCGACGGGGTCGTTGCCGTGCCGCGGCGTCCCCCGCGTCCCCGTGATCGGTTGCGGCTCCGGATCGTCCGCCGGCAGCGGGCCGTCGGGATCGAGGTGGGACAGGTCGCGTCCCCAGACGTGACCGGCGAGCGAGAGCGCGGTGGGTCCGGTGAACTGACCGTCCTTGACCCAGCGCACCTTCTCCTCGACCTCGCGAGCGGAGTCGGCGAGGACGATCTGCGTTCCCGGCAGGATCCGGACGTCGTCCTCGGGTCGACCGTGCGCGACGAGCCGAGCGCGGATGTCGTCGGCGAACGCGGCGGCATCCTCGATGTGGGTGCCGTGGCGGGAGAAGATGACATCGGCACCGGCCGCGGCGAAGTCGCGACCCTCCGCGGAGTCGCCCGCCTGGAAAATCACCGGATGCCCCTGCGGGCTGCGTGGGATCGACGGGGTGGCGGCGATGTCGAACTGCGACGTCCGCACCTGCACCGGCGACCCGGTCCCGTCCCACAGGGCGCGGGCCGCGTCGAGGAACTGGCGGGCCCGCACGTACCGGTCCGCGTGATCGAGATACCCGCCGCGCCGGAAATTCTCGCCGGTCCACGCGTTGTCCGTGGTCACCACGTTCCATCCGGCGCGCCCGCCGGAGAGGACGTCGAGCGACGCGAGCCGTCGCGCGAGGTCGACCGGCTCGTTGTAGGTGGTGTTCTGGGTGGCGACCAGGCCGATGCGGTCGGTGAGTCCGGCGAGCGCCGCGAGTTCGGTGATGGCGTCCGGCCGCCCCGCGATGTCCAGGTCGAGAATCTTCCCGTCCTGCTCCCGCAGCCGCAGGCCCTCGCCCAGGAAGAACGCGTCGAACAGTCCGCGCTCCGCGGTGGTCGCGACGCGCCGGAACGTCTCGGCGTCGATCTGCGACCCGCTGTCCGGCGCGGACCAGATGGTCGTGTGGTTCACACCCTGCAGGAAGACGCCGAAATGCACTGTGGCATCGGGAAATCGTTCGCTCACGAGGCTGCCTCGAATCGATTGACGGGCCGAGCCAGGCCCAGATGGTCGCGGAGCGTCGCGCCGACGCGGGGGCGGTGCACGACGCCGGCGGCGATCACCGCGGGAAGCAGGAACCGGGTCGCGACGGCCAGCACGGCGGTCGGGTCGTCCGTCCGCAGACGGACCGAGAGGCGGTCGCGAACGATCCGGTCGGCGAGCGCCTCGGCACCCGCTCGATCGGTGGGCGCCTCGACATCGAGAACCGTCGGCGTCGCGGTGCCGGTGTCACCCTGACTCTCCACCAGCACGACGTCGAGCAGATCGTCGTCGAGCTCCCCGGCGCGCCCGAACACCACCACCTGCCCCTGGGGCGGACGCGGCACGATGGCCGGCCCCTTCACCGAATAGGTCTCGCCGCGAAAGTCCACGTAGTGCAACCGGTCTCGGTCGAGATAGCGTCCGGACGCGGCGTGTCGGATCACGGCGTCGCCCTCCCACGAATCCCACAGATCACGCGCGACGGTGACGGCGTCGCGCTGCTCGCGTCGGAGATCCGCGTCGTCGGTGAGATGCGGTCGGCCCCAGGCCGACGCGACGGCGGCGGCGTCGTTGCGCACGGCGATCCATCCCGCCCGGCCACGCGAGGCGTGGTCGAGCGACGCGAGTTGGGACGAGACGTGAAACGGCTCGGCGTAGGTGGTGTCCGCCGGGGCGACGAGCCCGATGGTGCTGGTGACGCCGACGACGAACGCCGCGCGCGAGACGGGGTCGAGTCCGCGGGTGGGGTCCCCGTCGCCGAACGAGACGTACGTGAACCCGGCGTTCTCGGCGGCCCTCGCCACCGACCTGATCTCGGCGGGATCGACCGACCCCGATCCGACGTCGATGCCGATCGACACCGTGGAACTCATCGCGCTCTCCCGTTCTCGACTGCCCCCGAGCGGACGACGCTAGACGGGACGGGCGCGCACCACACCGGTTGGAATCAGCGTGATCGGGAGGGAATGCGGGCGGGTCAGAACCCGACGCCGGCGAACGGAGCGCGGTCGGTTGCGAACAGCGCGTCGGCCGCGGCGAGCGCGTCCGCGTCCGCCGTGACCAGGCCCGCCGTCGCGAGCGCGCGCCACGACGTGCCGCCGAGCAGCACCGCCGCGAGTTCGCGGACGTGCACTCGGACCGCGCCGGGCCCGTCGACGCGGCGGACTCCGTCCGGTCCCACCTCGACCGTCCCAGCGTTCTCGGGCAGCTCGTCGTCGTCGACGGTGACGGTGACCGGCGACCCGGAACCGTAGGTTCGCGCGGCGAGCGCCGCGTGGATGTCGAGGATGCGCAGCCACGTCTCGTCCGAGGTCGACTGCAGCCGCACCGCCCGGCGGTCGTGCACCAGCAGCGGCAGCACGGTGTCGACGGGCAGCGCGGGGAACGTGATGCGATCCACGAGGTCGAGTCGGAGCAGGAACCGGAGAAGATCAGCGAAGACGGCATCCGTGGGCGCGTGCAGGTCCTCGACGACGACGCGACGGTCCGCACCCGACCACCACTGCGACGGGTCCGTCGGCCGGTAGCGCACGTACCCGTCGTCGCGACCATCGGTGGAGTGCACCGCGACCCACACCGGCTTGTCGTCCTCGCGCAGCCGATGCGCCGCCCACCAGATCGACAACCGCGAGACGAAACCCGGACGGGCCGAGGGGTTCTCGTCGAGGATGGCGGCCTGCCGATCGAGCGACCCCTCGCGGTCGACCAGGCGGGTGGTTCCCGACGTCGCCACCCCGTCCCGTAGACGGGCGCGGGCGGTGATCACCTCGGCACGAACCGACGACGTCGCGACGCCGTAGCCGTAGCGGCCGTAGATGACCGCCTCCGATGCTCGCAGCGTGGCGACGACGTGGCCGGCGTCCCGCGCGTCGCGCAGCTGGCGTCGCAACAGGGCCGAGACGATGCCGCGGCGGGTGTGGGTCGGCAGGACGCCGACGTGGGTGACGGCGAGGTGGGAGACGGCGGCGCCGCCGGGGAGGGTGAGGGCGCCGACGCCACCGTCCGTGGTCCCGACGAGGGTCGACCCGTCGTACGCGCCGTAGGTCAGGCCCGGCTCGCGGAGGGTGCTCACGACGTCCCGCGTGACCGGCAGCGACGGCAGGCCCACCATTGCGGCGCGGAACACCTGCTGGGACGCGAGCAGCTCGTCGGGGGTGCGCAGAACGCGTATCTCGACCATTCCTCAGGACCCTACCGGCGTGCGCACCAGCGTGAGCGTGGAGCGTTGCCGGAGGTGGAAGCCCAATGCGTCGTAGAGACGAATGGCGCTGTGATTGGCCGCGCTGGTGTGCAGGAACGGCACGTCACCGCGCGCCCGGATGCCGTGTCCGACCGCGCGGATCAGGCGCGTGGCGAGACCGAGGCCGCGAAAATCGGGGTCGGTGCAGACCGCGCTGATCTCGGTCCACCCGCGGGGGTGCAACCGCTCGCCGGCCATGGCGATCAGGCGTCCCCCGTCGCGCAGACCCAGGTAGGTGCCCATCTCCAGGGTGCGGACGCGAAACGGGCCGGGGCGCGTGCACTCGACGAGGTCGAGCATCTCGGGGACGTCCGCCGGCCCGAGCACGAGAGCATCGGGATCGGGGGCGACCTCGAGGCCGGTTCCGTCGAACTGCACCAGGCCGATCGTGGACGGCACCGCCCACCCGGGCGGCGGGGTGTGGGGACCGCCGCGCAACGCGACTTCCTCACCGGGGCCGAGCAGGACGGCCAGGTCGGCCCAGTCCTGCTCGTCCAGCTGCGGGGGATGCCCGACGAAACCGGAGACCTCGGGGTCGTAGCGCGCAACCCGGCCGACCCAGCGGGCGAACGGCGCGTGGGCGCCGGCGAGGGACGATCGCACCGGATCGTCGAGCGGATGAACGGCCGTCACGGTCGGCGAGCTGCACGTCACCGACCCACTGTAGGTCCGGCCTCCGACACGTCGGGACGGTTGCGCTCACGGTGATCGCCACTCGAATGCGCGGCGCACCGCCACCCAATGTCCGGTGCTTCGCCACCGCGGTGTCCCGATCCCGTCGTGGACGGCAGAATGGTCACCGTGACCGCGAAACCAGCCGACCACCGGTGGACGTACCTCATGGACATGGACGGCGTCCTGGTCCACGAGGAGCACCTCGTCCCGGGAGCCGACCGCTTCCTGCAGGAGTTGCAGGACACCGGCACGCCGTTCATCGTGCTGACCAACAACTCCATTCGCACGCGTCGCGACCTGCAGGCGCGCCTGCGCCGCACGGGCCTGGAGATCCCCGAGGAGTCCATCTGGACCTCCGCGCTGGCCACCGCGACGTTCCTGCACAACCAGCGGCCGGGCGGCACCGCCTACGTGGTCGGCGAATCGGGCTTGACGACGGCACTGCACGACATCGGCTACATCATCACCGACATCGACCCGGACTACGTCGTGCTCGGCGAGACGCGCACGTACTCGTTCGAGGCGATCACGACGGCGATCCGACTGGTCGAGCGCGGCGCCCGCTTCATCGCCACCAACCCCGACGCCACCGGCCCGTCACGCGACGGGTCGCTGCCCGCAACGGGTTCCGTGGCGGCCCTCATCACCCGGGCCACCGGTCGCGAGCCGTACTACGTGGGCAAGCCGAACGCGCTCATGATGCGGTCGGCGCTGCGGGCCATCGGCGCGCACTCGGAGAACACGCTCATGATCGGCGACCGCATGGACACCGACGTGGTGTCCGGGCTCGAGGCGGGACTGCAGACCATCCTGGTGCTCACCGGCATCTCGACGCGGGCGTCGGTGGAGATGTATCCGTTCCGTCCGACGCGAGTAATCGAGTCGGTCGCGGACCTGGTGGGCCACACGGAGACTCCGTTCGGATGACCTTCCTCTACTCCCGTCCCGATCGCAGCGTGGTGGCGTCGGGAGCGCGACAGTCGTTCGATCACGTCGACGACGCGCGCGAGGCGCTGGCCGACGGGGATGCGTCGATTCTGGTGGGCGCGTTCGGGTTCGACGCCGCCACGCTGTGCGCCCTGGTCGAGCCGGTCACGTTCGATCGGTACGACGAGCCCCGCGTCCCGGCCGGCGGCCTCGACCTTCCGGGGGCGGTGATCGCCTCGCGCAATCCGCCGCCGGAGAAGCACGTGGACCGAGTACGCCGCGCGCTGACCATCCTGCGGCACCCGGGCGGAGCGCTGCGCAAGGTGGTGCTGGCCCGCTCGATCACCCTGGTCTTCGACCGCACGCTGGACCCGATCACGTTGGCGAACAGTCTCATCGCCGCGAATCCGGGACACAACGGGTTCTGCGTCGACCTCACCGCCGCGGGCGGGCCGTACTTCGGTCGCCACCTCGTCGGCGCGTCGCCGGAACTGTTGGTCCGCCGCACCGGGCGGGAAGTGGTGTGCCGGCCGTTCGCCGGGACCGCTCCGCGAGGTGCCGATCCCGACGCCGACCGCGCGGCCGGCGAGACGTTGCTGGCCAGTGCGAAGAACCTCGCCGAGCATCGGTACGTGGTCGACGCGATCGCCGCCGCGCTCGCTCCCCTGTGCGACGACCTCGACGTGCCCGCCGAGCCGACGCTGATCGGTACCCCCGCGGTGTGGCACCTCGCGACGCCCATCACCGGCACCCTGCGCGACTCCGCCACCACCGCACTGGACCTCGCGCTGGCCCTGCATCCGACGCCCGCGGTCGCGGGCAGCCCCACCGACCTGGCCCTGCGCACGATCGACCTGGTCGAGTCCGGCCGCAGCCGCGACTTCTACGCCGGCGCCGTCGGGTGGTGCGACGCGTCCGGTGACGGCGAATGGATGGTGGCCATCCGCTGCCTCGACATCGCCGCCGACGGTCGCAGCGGCGTCGCGACGGCCGGCGGGGGCATCGTCGCCGACTCCGATCCCGACGCCGAACTCGACGAGACCACGGCGAAGTTCGCGACGGTCCTCGCGCCTTTCGGACTCGCCTGACGCCGGACCACCGACCCGTCAGGCCCCGCTCGTCAGCGCACCCTCGATGTCGCCGAGCAGGTCGGCCACGTCCTCGAGGCCGACGGAGATACGGACCACTCCGTCCGAGATTCCTACGGCAGCACGGCCTTCCGGACCCATCGAGCGGTGCGTCGTCGTGGCCGGGTGGGTGGTCATGGTCTTGGCGTCGCCGAGGTTGTTCGAGATGTCGACGATCTTCAGGCCGTCGAGGAACCGGAACGCCCGCTCCTTGCCGCCCTCGAGCTCGAACGTCACCACCGTGCCGCCGCCGGACATCTGGGACATCGCCAGCTCGTGCTGCGGGTGCGACTCGAGGTACGGGTACCGCACCCAGGAGATCCCCGACTGCGTCTCGAGGAACTCCGCCACGGCCAGCGCGGACGCGGTCATCCGCTGCACCCGCAGAGCCATCGTCTCGAGTCCCTTGAGCAGGGTCCACGCGTTGAACGGACTCAGCGCCGGACCCGTGTGCCGCATGAGCGTCTGCACCGGTCCGTCGATGTACTCCCGCGAGCCCAGGATCGCACCGCCGAGCACGCGGCCCTGGCCGTCGATGTGCTTGGTACCGGAGTAGACCACCACATCGGCCCCGAGATCGAAGCTGCGCTGCAGGATCGGCGTCGCGAAGACGTTGTCCAGCACCACTTGTGCGCCCGCGGCGTGCGCCAACTCGACCACCCGCCGCACGTCCACCAGCGACTGCATGGGGTTCGACGGCGTCTCGAAGAACACCGCCGTGGTGGGCACCGACAGGGCCTGCTCCCACTGGTCGAGATCCTCGCCGTCGACGAAGACGGTCTCCACACCCCAGCGCGGCAGAATTTCGTTGCACACCACGAAGCACGACCCGAACAGGCTGCGCGCCGCCACCAGACGGTCCCCGGCCTTCAGCAGCGCACCGAGCGCGGTGAACACCGCCGACATACCGGAGGACGTCGCGAACGCCGCCTCCGCACCGTCGAGCAGACGGATGCGCTCCTCGAACATCGACACCGTCGGATTGCCGTAGCGCGAGTAGACGAAGTGGTCGACGTCGCCGGTGAATGCTTGCTCGGCCGCCTCCGCGCTCTCGTAGACGAAGCCGGAGGTGAGATAGAGAGCCTCGGCGTTCTCCTCGAACCCGGACCGGTTCAGCCCGCCGCGCACCCCCAGGGTGCCGGGGCCGACGCCGTCGGGAAGGGGCTTGGAGAATCCGCCGCCGCGAGGGATCACTTCTGCCGCCACGCGAGGCCGACCGCACGCCACCCGGCGCCGCCGCGGTGACCGTCGGCGTCCGTCGCGCCCTCGAAGCCGTCCAGCACGTTGTACGCCGGCGTGATCCCGGCAGCCGTCGCCGCCTCGGCGGCGCCGATGGACCGCTGACCGGAGCGACACAGGAAGACGACGGGGCCGGACTCGACCCCGGAGGCGCGCAGCTGCTCGACGAACTGCTCGTTCGGCCGGCCGTCGGGATAGCTCACCCACTCCACGAAGGCGGTGCGCTTGTTCAGCGACGAGGTGTCCGGCACGCCGACGTACGTCCACTCCGCGTGCGTGCGGACGTCGACCAACGACGCGTTCGGATCCGAGGCCAGCATCTCCCAGGCCTGCTCGGGCGTGATGTCTCCTGCGTAGCTCACGGCCCCAGTTTCGCACACGCCGTCACACCGGACCCGCGCGCGACCCCGCCCGATTTGTCGCATAGTCGCAGCGCAGGGCGATATCGGGGCAAGATGTTCCGATGAGCGACACCGCTGCTCCGGGGAGCGAAGCCACCGCGTCTGCGCAGGGCGCCGCCGGAACCGACTTCACGCACAAGCAGATCCTGACCATCATCTCCGGGCTGATGCTCGGAATGTTCCTCGCGGCGCTGGATCAGACGATCGTCTCGACGTCGATCCGCACGATCGCCGACGACCTGCAGGGGTTCTCGATCCAGGCGTGGGTCACCACGGCGTACCTCATCACCGCCACGATCTCGACCCCGCTCTACGGCAAGCTGTCCGACCTCTACGGCCGCAAGCAGTTCTTCCTCGCCGCCATCACGATCTTCGTGATCGGGTCGGCTCTCTGCGGTTTCGCGACGTCGATGTACCAGTTGGCGGCGTTCCGCGCCGTCCAGGGTCTCGGCGCCGGCGGCCTGTTCTCGCTGGCCCTGACGATCGTCGGCGACATCGTCCCGCCGCGCGAGCGCGCGAAGTACCAGGGATACTTCCTCGCCGTGTTCGGCACGTCGAGCGTGCTGGGTCCGGTCATCGGCGGCGTGCTCTCCGGTGCCGACGAGATTCTCTCCGTCACCGGCTGGCGGTGGGTGTTCTTCGTCAACGTGCCCATCGGCGTCGTCGCGTTGTTCGTCGTTGCCAAGGTGCTCAACCTGCCGCCGCGCCGCGGCAACGCCGTCGTCGACTGGGGCGGCGCCGCCGCGCTCGCGGTGGGCCTGGTCCCGCTGCTCATCATTGCCGAGCAGGGCCGCGTCTGGGGCTGGGGCTCCGGACGCGCGGTGATCTGTTACGTGATCGGCGCGCTGGGCATCGCCGCGTTCGTCGCGGTCGAAATCCGGATGAAGTCGAACGCCCTCATCCCCATGCGCTTCTTCCGCAATTCCACGTTCAGCATCGGACTGCTGCTGTCGGTGGTCACCGGTGCCGCGATGTTCGGCGGCATCACCCTGCTGCCGCAGTACCTGCAGGTGGTGAAGGGATCGTCGCCGACCCTCGCCGGATTCCAGATGCTGCCGTTGGTGCTCGGCATCATGATCGCGTCGGTGTTCTCCGGGCAGATGATCTCCCGGACCGGCCACTACCGGCCCTACCCGATCATCGGCACCACCCTGATGACGGTCTGCATGTTCGCGTTCTCGTTCATCCGCTACGACACCCCGCTGTGGGCGATCATGCTGGCGATGTTCGGGTTCGGCTTCGGACTCGGCAACCTGATGCAGCCGCTCACCCTCGCCATCCAGAACTCGCTACCGCCGCAGGACATGGGCGTCTCGACGTCGTCGGCCACGTTCTTCCGCCAGATCGGCGGGACCATCGGTGTCGCGGCGTTCCTGTCGCTGCTGTTCTCCCGCGTCACCGACACCATTCGCGACGCGCTGATCTCGGCCGCCGCGACGCCCGAGTTCCGGTCCGCCGTCGGCGAGGCGGCGCAGAGCAGCGATCCGACCGTCGCGGGGCTCGCGCAGGGACTGGCGTCGGGCGACGGGTCGGCGGCGGGCGGCGTCCTGGAGGACACGTCGTTCATCCAGAAGCTGCCGACGGCGCTCGGTGACCCCTTCCGAATCGGCTTCTCCGACGCGATGGATCAGGTGTTCGTCGCCGCCGGTGTGCTGCTGGCCGTCGGTTTCGTCATCAACCTGTTCCACAAGGAGATCCCGTTGCGCACGCAGGGTGGGCTGGCCGCCCAGCGGTCGGAGCTCGCCGAGCCCTGACCCGGACCCGGTGCGGGGGGGAGCATCCTCGCGTCAGCTGCTGCAGATCTTCCAGGCCCCGTCCTGACGCACGGCGTTCCAGGTCAGGGTCTGCTCGCTCCCGTCGAGGGTGACGGTGACGTCCACCTCGGCGGCGTCGCCGTTCACCCGCACCTCGTCGATGGTGTCCAGGTCCACGGACTCGGCGTCGCGGAGCGGGGCGTTCGTGATGCCCGCGCACTGCAGGGACGCCAACCGGTCTCCGTCGTTCTGCCCGGCGGCCTCGACGTACTCCGCGACCACCGTGCCCACCCGCTGGTTCTCGCTCACGTTGTCCTCGGGCGAGCGGGTCAGCGAGAGCACCGCGACGACGATCGCGACCACGGCCACCACCGCAGCCGCCGCGAGGAACGGGGCTGCGGTGGTGCGGCCGGCGGGTTCGGGCTCGGGTGTGCTCATGCCCGAGATCTTCTCACCCCTCCAGCGTCGGGTAGTCGGTGTAGCCCTCGGCGCCGCCGCCGTAGAAGGTGCTCTCGTCGGGCGTGTTCAGCTCGGTGTCGTGCGTCCAGCGCGTCACCAGATCCGGATTGGCGATGAACGGGCGCCCGACGGTCACCGCGTCCGCCACGCCGTCGGTCACCAGAGAGACCGCGTCGTCTCGCGTGGTGGGCTTCTCGAAACCGGTGTTGAGCACCAGCGCGCCCGACCACGCCGACCGGATCTTGCCGACGAACGGGTCGTCCGGTGCGATCAGCACGTGCAGGTAGGCCAGGCCGAGGCCGCCGATCCCGTCGAGCAGCGCCTCGTAGGCACCGGTGGTGTCGTCCTCGGCGATGCCGCTGGCCGTGGATCCGGGCGAGATGCGAATGCCCACGTGCCCGGCGCCGATCGCCTCGGCGACGGCTCGGGTCACCTCGACGACCAGACGTGCGCGGTTCTCGGGGCTGCCGCCGTAGGTGTCGGTGCGGGTGTTGGCACCGTCGGCGAGGAACTGATGCAGCAGGTAGCCGTTGGCGGCGTGGATCTCGACGCCGTCCAGACCGGCCGCGATCGCGCGCCGGGACGCGTCGACGAACTCGGTCACGATGCCCGGCAGTTCGGCTGTCTCCAGCGCGCGCGGCGTCGGGATCGGTTGCTCCCCGGATGCGGTGACCATGTCGATGCCGGGCGCGATCGCCGACGGGGCCACCGACTCCTCTCCGGTGTTGTCCGGGTGCGACACACGTCCGGCGTGCATGAGCTGCACCACGATTCGACCGCCACCGCCGTGGACGGCGTCGGCGATGCGCGCCCAGCCCGCCTGCTGCTCGTCGGTGTGGATGCCGGGGGTGTTCAGGTAGCCCTTGCCGACGGCGGACGGCTGGGTGCCCTCCGACACGATCAGCCCGGCGCCGGCGCGCTGCCGGTAGTACTCGACGTTGAGATCGTTCGGGGTGCCGTCGGGCTCGCTGCGGTTGCGGGTGAGCGGGGCCATCCACACACGGTTGCGGGTGGCGATCGCCCCCGCGTCGAGCGGCTGGAGAATCGGAGAATCGGGGCCGAGTTCGGTCACGGGTGGGGCCTTTCCGGGGGTTTAGTCGGACCATCACTATTCGTCGCCACAACGGCGCCGCGACTGTTCGATGCCTGCTCCCTGCCGCTGACCTGGCGGACCAAGGCCCCCACCTGTTCATTTATGCTTGGCTGTCCGCCCCGTTCGACCGTGAGGTAGATCCACGCTGATGACTGACCAGACCCGCCCGCTTCGTGTGGCCATCGTGGGCGCCGGCCCGGCCGGAATCTACGCCGCCGATGCCCTGATGAAGTCGGACCACAACGTGTCCGGTCCCGGCGTGAGCATCGACCTCTACGAGCGCATGCCCGCCCCCTTCGGGCTGATCCGTTACGGCGTCGCGCCGGACCACCCGCGCATCAAGGGCATCATCACCGCGCTGCACAAGGTGCTCGACAAGCCGCAGGTGCGCCTGCTCGGCAACATCGACTACGGCACGGACATCGACCTGCCGACCCTGCGCCGTTTCTACGACGCGGTCATCTTCTCCACCGGTGCCAACGCCGACCGTGACCTGAAGATCCCGGGCATCGACCTCGACGGCAGCTACGGCGCCGCGGACTTCGTCTCCTGGTACGACGGTCATCCCGACGTCCCGCGCACCTGGCCGCTCGAGGCCGAGAAGGTCGCCGTGCTCGGCGTCGGCAACGTCGCTCTCGACGTCGCGCGCGTGCTGGCGAAGACCGGCGACGAGCTGCTCCCCACGGAGATCCCGGCCAACGTGTACGAGGGTCTCAAGGCCAACAAGGCCGTCGAGGTGCACGTGTTCGGCCGCCGCGGTCCCGCGCAGGCCAAGTTCACTCCGCTCGAGCTGCGCGAGCTCGACCACTCGCCCAACATCGAGGTCATCGTCGCGCCGGAGGACATCGACTACGACGAGGGCTCGGAGAAGGCCCGCCGCGAGTCCAAGCAGGTCGACATGGTGGCCAACACCCTCCAGGACTGGGCCATCCGGGACCAGGGCGACCGTCCGCACAAGCTGTTCCTGCACTTCTTCGAGTCCCCGCACGAGGTGCTCGGAGAGGACGGCAAGGTGGTCGGCCTGCGGACCGAGCGCACCGAGCTCGACGGCACCGGCAACGTCAAGGGCACCGGCAAGTACACGGACTGGGACGTCCAGGCCGTGTACCGCGCCGTCGGCTACCTGTCGCAGAACATCGCCGACCTGCCGTTCGACGAGCTCGCGGGCACCATTCCGAACGAGGCCGGCCGCGTGCTCAACAACGACGGCACGCCGTTCCCCTCCACCTACGTCACCGGCTGGATCAAGCGCGGCCCGGTGGGTCTCATCGGCCACACCAAGGGCGACGCCAACGAGACCGTCGCCAACCTTCTGGCCGACGCGCCGTCGTTCGCCGGCGCGGAGGAGCCCGCCGAGGACGCGGTGACGGCGTTCCTCGAGTCGAAGAACATCCCGTTCACCACGTGGGACGGCTGGTACCGGCTCGACGCCCACGAGCGCAGCCTGGGTGAGCCCCAGGGGCGCGAGCGGGTCAAGGTCGTCGAGCGCGAGGACATGCTCCGCGCCAGCGAGCCCGACAAGATCTAGATCCGGACCGCCAGCAGGCGTCCCTCACGCTCCTCCTTGCGAGCGTGCTCGTTGAAATCCGGTGCGGCGCACGCGAACAGTGTGCGCCCATCGGATCCACCGAAACCGCAGGCGAACACGCCGGTGTCGAAGGTCAACTCGTCGACGACACCCTCGCCCTCGCGGATCTGCACGATCCGCTGGTTCAGCGCGTCGGCCGCCCACAGCGTGCCGTCCGGTCCCAGCGCGCACCCGTCGGGTGCCACCACCACCTCGCCGATTCCCGTCGCCATGTCGGTCGACTCCGGCATCGGGCCCAGCACCGCCCAGTCCCGACGCGGGCCGAGTGCGCCGTCGGCACCGATGCGGAACGCGGAGATCCGGTTGCCGAGGGTCTCGTCGACCAGCAGGTCACCGTCGGTGGTCACCGCCATCCCGTTGGGAAAGTGCAGGTCCGTCGCGTCCTCGTGAACCGAGCCGTCGGGTTCGACGCGCAGGAGCGACGCCGTCTCGATCGGGGCCATGTTCATGAGGTCGAAGCCGAAGTTGCCGACGTACGCGCGACCGTCGGCGTCGACGTGCATGTCGTTGGCGTGGCCGGTGGCGTGCGCCGACAGATCCGCGTGCACGGTGAGGCTGCCGTCGTGCTCGCGGCGCAGAACCTTCCGGTCGCGCATAGACACCACGAGGAGTCGGCCGTCGGGCAGCCAGCCGAGCCCCGACGGCTGCTCCGCTACCTCCGCCTCCACCCGGACGTCGTCTCCGTCCTCGGTCGCGGACAGCACCTGGCCCGTGTAGAAGTCGGACACCCAGATCCGGCCGTCGTGCCAGCGCGGGCACTCGAAGTAGGTGTAGCCCTCCAGCACGACTTTCGGTTCGGCCTTCATGAATCTCCTCGAATCTCGTCGATCACCCACGGTGGGTCGTACGTCGTAAGCTTCTGTGAGGCATCCTGACAGACGTGTTCGACAGCCACGTCCACATCAGAGATCCTCGATTTCCGCTGGTGAACAACGAGACCTACCAGCCGGGGTCGTACACGGTGGCGGACTACCTCGCGGACGTCGACGGGCTCGGGGTGACCGGTGGCGCTGTCGTCTCCGGCACGTTCCAGTCGAAGGACACGACGTTCCTCGAGGCCGCGCTGGACGAGCTGGGGCCGGGCTGGGTGGGGGTGGTCCATCTCGCCGACGACGCCACCGACGACGACATCGCCGCTCTCGACCGCGCCGGCGTCCGCGCCCTGCGCTTCCACCTGCGGCGCGGGGTGTCGGACCTGTCCACGATGACCCGCCAGGCCGTCCGGGCGCACTCCGTCGCGGGATGGCACGCCGAGTTCTACGTCGACGCGGGCCTGCTCCGCACCCTCGAACCGGTGATGTCGAAACTGCCCGCGGTGAGCATCGACCACCTCGGGATGTCCGAGGACGCCATGCCCTACCTGCTGCAACTGGTCGACCGAGGGGCGCGCGTCAAGGCATCGGCGTTCGGGCGCATCGACCACGATCCACTGTCGGCGATGCGCCGCATCCACGCGGTGAGCCCCGAGGCGCTCATGTTCGGCTCCGACCTGCCGGGCACCCGAGCGCGGCGGCGATTCGAGCCGGCGGACCTCGACGTCATCGCCGAGGCCGTCGGCGGGGATCTACAGGCGGTGCTGGTGGGCAACGCGCGGGCCTGGTACCGGCAGCGGTAGCGACGCGCGTCAGACCAGGACGGCGAGCAGCCAGGTCCCGGCGGCGAGGAGCGCCCCGAACAGTTCGACGAGGATCGACAAACCCACCGCCTTCGTGGCGTGGACCGTCGACCGCCAGGCCGACCCCGCGGTGCGACTGCGCGGCAGCTCCGCCAGGAACACCCCCAGCGGGAAGCCGAGGAACAACCCCACCACCGGGACGACGAAGAACCCGACGATGCCGACCACACCGCCGACGACGATCGAGCGCGTCGGCACGCCGGCGTCCCGCAGGCGTCGGCCGGGCCACAGGTACTTCACGACGCCGGAGATCACCAGCAGCGCCGCGGCCACGCCGAACACCGTCCACGCCGTCGTCGTCGCGGTGACGAACGCCCACACGCCGATCGCGGCGAGAATCAGCAGGACGCCCGGCAGGACGGGCACGACGATGCCGATCAGGCCGACGACGATCGCCAGCCCGACGAGCAGTTCGCCGCCCGCGCTCACGTCGCCGAGACCGGCCTGACCCGACTCGCCGCGGTGCGGGCACGATCCCGTGCGGTCTCGACGTCCGCGGCCGTCGCGTAGGCGACGCCCATCCGTCGTCGCGCGAAGCTCTCCGGCTTGCCGAACAACCGCACGTCGGATTCGGGGACCCGCAGGGCGTCGTCGACACCCTCGAACGCGATGCCGACCTCGTCGAGACCGCCGTAGATCACGGCCGACGCGCCGGGCGAACGCAGCGAAGTGTCCACGGGCAGGCCGAGGATCGCGCGGGCGTGCAGCTCGAACTCCGAGAGCCGCTGCGTCCCCAGCGTGACCAGGCCGGTGTCGTGCGGCCGCGGGCTGACCTCGGAGAAGTAGACGTCGTCACCCTGCACGAACAGCTCGACGCCGAACACCCCGCGCCCACCGAGCGCCGTCGTGATGGTGCGGGCCACCTCGCGCGACGCCTCCAGCGCGACCGGCGACATCGGCTGCGGCTGCCACGACTCGACGTAGTCCCCGGACTCCTGCAGGTGCCCGATCGGCTCGCAGAAGTACGTCTCGATCTCGCCGGACTCGTCGGAGGCGCGCACCGTGAGTTGCGTGATCTCGTAGTCGAAGTCGACGAACCCCTCGACGATCACCCGGCCGAGCGCCACCCGACCGCCGGCCTGTGCGTAGTCCCAGGCCGCCTGGACGTCGTCGTCACCTCGGACGACCGACTGTCCCTTGCCCGACGACGACATCACCGGCTTGATCACGGCCGGAAATCCGGTGCGCGACAACACCTCTCGCACCTCGTCGACGCTGTCGGCGAAGCCGTAGGGGGACGTCGGCAGTCCGAGCTCCTCCGCCGCGAGACGACGGATGCCCTCCCGGTTCATCGTCAACTGCGTCGCGCGCGCCGTCGGCACCACCGTGGTGACGCCGCGCTGCTCGACGACGGCCAACGCGTCCGTGGCGATGGCCTCGATCTCGGGGACGATCAGATGCGGCTGCTCGGCGTCGATCACGGCCAGCAGCGCGTCGGGATCGCTCATGTTCACCGTGTGCGCGCGGTGCGCGACCTGGTGGCCGGGCGCGTCGGCGTACCGGTCGACGGCGATCACCTCGACCCCGAGCCGCTGCAGCGCGACGATCACCTCCTTGCCCAGCTCACCCGAGCCCAGCAGCATCACCTTGGTCGCGGACGGGGACAGCGGAGTTCCGAGCCGGAGAGTCGTCACAGCAGGCATGCTATCGGGCATGGCGGACACCACCGACCTGCTGACCTACCTCCAACGCGGCCGCGACGCGGTGCTGTGGAAGCTCGACGGCGCCACCGAACACGACATCCGGCGGCCCCTCACCCGCACCGGCACCAATCTCCTGGGCCTCGTCAAACACCTCGCCGCCGTGGAGTCGGGGTATCTGGGACTCGTGTTCGACCGGCCGTTCCCGGAGCCGATTCCGTGGGCCGGTGCGGACGTGGAGGCGAACGCGGACATGTGGGCCACCCCCGACCAGTCCCGCGCGGAGCTGGTCGACCTCTACCGCCGCGTGTCCGCCCACGGCGACGAGACGGTGCGGCTCCTCGGTCCCGACGCGGAGGGGTCGGTGCCGTGGTGGCCCGGGCGCGGGCCGGTGACCGTCTCCTTCGTCCTGGTGCACCTGATCGCCGAGACCCATCGGCACGCGGGCCACGCCGACATCGTGCGGGAACTCGTCGACGACTCGGCCGGGATGAGCGCCGGCAACTCGAACCTCCCCGACGGCGACCTCGACTGGTGGGCCGACTACCGCGGGCGGGTGGACGGGGCGGCGGAGAGGTATCGGTGATCATCCGCCCTGCCCGTCCGTCGGAGCTCACTGTCCTGCAGGACATCGAACGGTCCGCGGGGATGCTGTTCGCCGAGATCGGCATGTCCGAAGTCGCGAACGACGACCCGCCGTCCCTCGACGAGCTCGCCTCGTTCGCGGATGCCGGCGGATGCTGGGTCGCGGTCGACGACAACGGGCCGGTCGGATACTCCCTCGACGGACCGGTGGACGGTGCCGTTCACCTGCACCAACTCTCCGTGCGCCACGACCGGACCCGCCGCGGGATCGGTTCGGCGCTGCTCGCGCACGTGCTCGAGCGCGCCGACTCTGCTGTCACGCTCACGACCTTCGTCGACGTGCCCTGGAACGGGCCGTACTACCTGGTGCGAGGGTTCCGCTGCTTGTCGCCGGACGAGGAAACACCGGGCCTGCGCGCACTCCGTGACGAGGAACGTGCGCGCGGGTTGGACCGGTGGCCGCGGGCGTGCATGCGGTTCCGGTGACGATCGTGGGTTCCAGTTGCGCAGGTTCCCGCCACCCTCACCGGTTGCAACCCGCGCGCCTGACCGGAACCCGAGCAGGTGCGACGGGACGGGGCCGACTCCCCGAACCTGCTCCCCTTTCGACAACCTGCTTCGGTTGTAACCGGAGCAGGCTGCTGAAACCGGAGCAACTTCCCACCCGCGCAGGTTCCCGCCACCTTCACCGGTTGCAACCCGCGCGCCTGACCGGAACCCGCGCAGCACCGACCATCCGGTCCCCCGACCCGCACGATCGGGTCACGGCTCGGGCGCCCCGTCGTGGTTAGGGTCGGCGCATGACTTCAGGTGGGCCTCTGGCCGGGATCAAGGTCGTCGAACTCGCGGGCATCGGCCCGGGACCGCATGCCGCGACGCTCCTCGCCGATCTGGGCGCGGACGTGGTGCGAGTGCAGCGGGCGGGTGCGCTGCCGGGCGAGGGCGCGACCGGTGATCCGTTGATCCGGAACCGCCGCGTCGTCGAGGCCAACCTCAAGGATCCCGCCGACCTGGACCGCGTGCAGCGACTGGTGGACCGCGCCGACGTGCTCATCGAAGGGTTCCGCCCCGGCGTCACGGAGCGCATGGGCCTCGGGCCGGAGGACACGACGGGCCGCAACCCCCGCCTGATCTACGGCCGCATGACGGGGTGGGGTCAGGACGGTCCGTGGGCGCAGACGGCCGGCCACGACATCAACTACATCTCCGTGACCGGCGTGCTGCACGCGATCGGCCGCGAGGGCGAGCGCCCGGTGCCGCCGCTGAACATGGTGGGCGACTTCGGTGGCGGCTCGATGTTCCTGGTCACCGGCATTCTGGCGGCGCTGGTGGAGCGGGCGTCGTCGGGCCGCGGGCAGGTGATCGACGCCGCGATGGTCGACGGCACGGTCGCGCTGTCGCACATGATCTGGGGGTGGCGCGGCATCGGCATGTGGTCCGACGAGCGCGGCACGAACCTCCTCGACACCGGTGCGCCCTTCTACGACACGTACGAGACCGCGGACGGCAAGCACGTCGCGGTGGGCGCGCTCGAGCCGCAGTTCTACGCCGCGCTCCTGCAGGGTCTCGGCCTCGACCCGGGCGCGCTACCGCACCAGCTGGACCGCGATCGGTGGCCCGAGCTGCGGAAGACCTTCACCGACGTCTTCGCCTCCCGCACCCGCGACGAGTGGGCCGCCACCTTCGACGGGACCGACGCGTGCGTGACGCCGGTGCTCACGTTCGGGGAGGCGTCGTCGCATCCGCAGATGACGGCGCGCGAGAACCTCGTCGACGTCGACGGCATCACCCAGCATGCTCCCGCGCCGCGCTTCTCCCGGACCGTGCCGACGCGCCCGGAGGGCCCGGCCCGTACCGCGGCGGATCCGGACGAGATCTGGACCTGATGGACGCCGCCGCGTGGGACGCGAAGTACGACGGACGCACCCCGTCGCCCGGGTCGCCGCCCGACGACGTGCTGGTCGAGTTCGTCACCTCGCGTCCGCGCGGCCGGGCGCTGGACCTCGCCTGCGGTCACGGTCGCAACGCGCTGTGGTTGGCGACGCGGGGATGGCAGGTCGACGCGGTCGACTTCAGTGGCGCTGCGCTCTCGGGGGCGGCGTCGGTGGCCGCGACGGCGACGCGGTCCATTCGCGAGCGCATCCGCTGGGTCCACGCGGACGTCACGACGCTCGTTCCGCCGCGTGAGTACGACCTCGTCGTCGCGTCGTATCTGCACCTGCCGCCGGACGTCCGACGGACGGTGCTGAAGGCGGCGATCGGAGCCCTGAAACATGAGGGAATCCTCATCGTGATCGGTCACCACACGGACAATCCGACGACGGGTGCGCCGGGGCCGTCGGATGTCGAGATCCTGTACACACCAAGTGATCTCGTCGCCGATCTGCCCGCCGCCGCGATCGTCGTCCGGGCCGACACGACGTCGCGCCGAGTGGGTGACGCGACCGCACTCGACACCGTTCTGGTGGCGTCGGTTACCGACGAGTAATCCCCTGTTGGCAGGGCCCCACCGTCGGCGTACTATGGCGTCAAGTTACTGGCGAGTAGCAAGCGCCGGGTGCTCACCGAAGGCGGTACCGACGAGGGCGGACCGCACCACCTAGTACGGAGACGCAGTCACATGGGCCACTACAAGAGCAATCTGCGAGACCTCGAGTTCAACTTGTTCGAGCTCTACGCCCTCGACAAGACGCTCGCGTCCGGGGAGTTCGGCGACCTGGACGTCGACACGGTACGGGAGATGCTGGTCGAGGTCCGTCGCCTCGCCGAGGGCCCGCTGGGCGAGTCCTTCGCCGACGCGGACCGCAACCCGCCCACCTTCGACCCGGAGACGCACACCGTCACGCTGCCGGAGTCGTTCAAGAAGTCCTACCGCGCGCTGCAGGAGGCCGGCTGGGACCACCTCGGTCTCGACGAGGAGCTCGGCGGCCTGCCCGCCCCCCGCCAGGTGTTCTGGGCCGTCGCGGAGATGCTGCTCGGCTCGCAGCCCGCCGCGTTCATGTACGCCGCCGGCCCCGGCTTCGCGCAGATTCTCTACGACAACGGCAACGACGAGCAGAAGCGTTGGGCCCAGCTCGCCTCCGAGCGCAACTGGGGCGCCACCATGGTGCTCACCGAGCCCGACGCCGGATCCGACGTCGGCGCCGGCCGCACCAAGGCCATCCAGCAGGAGGACGGCACCTGGCACATCGAGGGCGTGAAGCGCTTCATCACCTCGGCCGACTCGGACGACCTCTTCGAGAACATCTTCCACCTGGTTCTCGCTCGCCCCGAGGGCGGCAAGCCCGGCACCAAGGGCCTGTCCCTCTTCTTCGTGCCGAAGTTCCACTTCGACTCCGAGACCGGTGAACTGGGCGAGCGCAACGGCGTCTTCGTCACCAACGTCGAGCACAAGATGGGTCTGAAGGTCTCCGCCACGTGCGAGCTCACCCTCGGCGGCCACGGCATCCCGGCCAAGGGCTGGCTCGTCGGCGACGTTCACAACGGCATCGCGCAGATGTTCGACGTCATCGAGCACGCCCGAATGATGGTGGGCACCAAGGCCATCTCGACCCTGTCCACCGGGTACCTCACCGCGCTGGACTACGCCAAGCAGCGTGTCCAGGGTGCCGACCTGACGCAGATGACCGACAAGACGGCCCCGCGCGTCACCATCACGCACCACCCCGACGTCCGTCGTTCGCTCATGACCCAGAAGGCCTACGCCGAGGGCCTGCGCGCGGTGTACCTCTACACCGCCGCCCACCAGGACGAGGCTGCGGCGCAGCACGTTTCGGGTGCGGACAAGGACACCGCGTACCGCGTGAACGATCTGCTGCTGCCGATCGTGAAGGGTGTCGGGTCCGAGGTCGCGTACGAGCAGCTCGCGCAGAGCCTGCAGACCCTGGGTGGGTCCGGCTTCCTGCAGGACTACCCCATCGAGCAGTACATCCGCGACGCCAAGATCGACTCGCTGTACGAGGGCACCACCGCCATCCAGGCGCAGGACTTCTTCTTCCGGAAGATCGCCCGTGACCGCGGCGTCGCCCTCGCTCACGTTGCCGGGCAGATCAAGTCGTGGATCGACAGCGAGGCCGGCAACGGTCGCCTCAAGAGCGAGCGCGCCCTGCTGAACACCGCGCTCGAGGACGTCCAGGGCATGGTCGCCACGCTCACCCAGCACCTCATGGGTGCGCAGGAGCAGCCCACCGAGCTGTACAAGGTGGGTCTCGGCTCCGTGCGTCTGCTGCTGAGCGTCGGCGACCTCATGATCGGCTGGTTGCTGCTGCGCCAGTCCGAGATCGCCCTCGCCGCGCTCGACAACGGACCCAGCGCCAAGGACAAGCCTTTCTACGAGGGCAAGGTCGCCGTGGCGTCGTTCTTCGCCAAGAACATCCTCCCGCGTCTGACCAGCACCCGTCAGATCCTGAGCGATCTCGACAACGACGTGATGGAGCTCGACGAAGCCGCGTTCTGATCCGCCCGTTCTCCTCACCCCTCGGCCGCACCGTTCTCCGAAATGGTGCGGCCGAGGCGTTTGTGGAGCCGATGTGCGGCAACCCGTCCCGGACCGCCGGGACAGGCCCGGTCGGCGATCGAGGAGGACGACGATGGCAGCAAACAATGGCCCCGTGGCCGCGCGGCCGGGCTACGGGCGGTCACCGGTGCAATGGGGTGCCCTTCTGGTGGGCATCGTGTTTCTGGCGGTCGGGATTCTCGGCTTCGTGCCGGGCATCACGACGAACTACGACAGCCTGAGTTTCGCCGGGCACCACTCCGGCGCGATGCTGCTGGGCATATTCGCGGTGTCGATCCTGCACAACATCGTGCACCTGCTCTTCGGGGTCGCGGGGATCGCCATGTCCCGCACTCCGGCGAGCGCACGGACGTATCTGATCGGTGGCGGGGTGATCTACCTCGTGCTGTTCGTGTACGGCCTGGTGATCGACCACGACAGTTCGGCGAACTTCGTGCCCGTCAACAGCGCCGACAACTGGCTGCACCTGGTCCTCGGGGTCGGCATGATCGCGTTGGGCTTCGTCCTGCCGCGCGCGGTCCGCACCGCCACCACCGCCACCCCGCGGAGGTAGGCGGGCCAACTGCTCAGGCTCCCGCCACCCGCGCAGGTTGCAACCGGTGAGGGTGGCGGGAACCTGCGCAGGTGGGCTCACCCCTCGGGCGGCACCGACCGGAGGATGCGCTCGGCGTGCCGGATCACGGGTGCGTCGACCATCTTGCCGTCGACGGTGAACACCCCGCGTTCCGTGTCGGCGGCCGCGAGAACCCGCCGCGCCCAGTCGATCCGGGCTTCTGACGGGGTGTAGCAATCCCGAATCACGGCGGCCTGCGTCGGGTGCAGCGCGACCTTCGCGTCGAATCCCACGGCGACGGCGTCGTCGGTCTCCGCACGCAGCCCGTCCAGGTCGGCGATGTCGAGGTAGACCGAGTCCAGGGCCGCCCGCCCGAAGGCCTTCGCCGCGAGCAGCACCGACGACCGCGCGTGGTGCGCCACGTCCCGGTAGGACCCGTCGGCCCAGCGCGAGGACTCTCCCACGAGTGCGGCGATCAGATCCTCCGCACCCCACATCACGGCCACGACCCCGTCGGCGGCGGCGACCTCGGCCGCGCGCACCACACCCAACGGGGTCTCGATCAGGGCGACCACCTCACGGCCGCTCAGTGCCCGAACGTCCTCGGCCGATTCACATTTGGGCACCATCACGCGGCGGTACGGCGTGCGGTCGAGAGCGGCGAGGTCGGCGGCGAACTCGTCGGTGGTGCGAGCGTTCACCCGTACCACGGTCCGAGCCGGGTCCAGCGGGTTCTTTATCACCGCCGCCCGGGCGGCGGCCTTGTCGGCGGGCGCGACGGCGTCCTCGAGGTCGAGGATCACCACGTCGGCCGCGGCTGCCGCCTTGGCGTACCGCTCGGGTCGGTCGGCGGGACAGAACATCCAGACAGGGCTCACGGGACCGACACTCACGCACTCGGCTCCCGCCGCACCAACGTTTTCCGGGTCGCCGTCGCCACCACGACGCCGTGCTGGTTGCGCCCGGTGTGCTCGAACGTCACGATGCCTTCACCCGGCCGCGACGACGACTCGCGCTTGGCCGCGATCAGCGTCTCGGCGTACAGCGTGTCACCGTGGAACAACGGCTTGGGAAAAGCGATGTCGGAGAATCCGAGGTTCGCGACGATCGTGCCCTGCGTCAGCTGCGCCACCGACAGTCCGACCAGCGTGGAGAGGGTGAACATCGAATTGACCAGGCGCTCACCGAAGGTGGTGTCCGCGGCGTAGGCGGCGTCGAGGTGCAACGCCTGCGTGTTCATCGTCAGGGTGGTGAACAGGACGTTGTCGGCCTCGGTGATCGTGCGTCCGGGCCGGTGCTCGTAGACGGTACCGATCTCCATCTCGTCGAACCACAGCCCGCGCTGGACGACGCGGACCGGGTCGCCGGTCACAGGCCCACCTGGCGCGCGATGAGCATCAGCTGGACTTCGGTGGTGCCCTCGCCGATCTCGAGAATCTTGCTGTCCCGGTAGTGCCGGGCGACCGCGTACTCGTTCATGAATCCGTAGCCGCCGTGGATCTGGGTGGCGTCGCGGGCGTTGTCCATCGCGGCCTCCGATGCCACCAGCTTGGCGATCGCCGCTTCCTTCTTGAATGGCTTGCCGGCCAACATGAGTGCGGCGGCGTCGTAGTAGGCGGTGCGGGCGGCGTAGGCGCGGGCCTCCATGCGGGCGATCTTGAACGCGATGGCCTGGTTGCGTCCGATCGCGGTGCCGAACGCCTCGCGCTCGCGGGCGTACTTCACGCTCTCGTCGACGCAGCCCTGCGCCGCGCCGACCGCCAGCGCGGCGATCGCGATGCGGCCCTCGTCGAGAATCCGCAGGAACCCGGCGTAGCCGCGTCCCTCTTCCCCGAGCAAGTTCTCCGCGGGCACCCGGACGTCGGTGAACGTCAACGGGTGGGTGTCGGAGGCGTTCCATCCCACCTTGTCGTAGGCGGGTCCGGCCTCGAACCCCGGTGTGTTCGTGGGCACGAGGATCGAGGAGATCTGCGCCTTGCCGGAGGCGTCTCGGCCGGTGACCGCGGTGACGGTGACCAGCTCGGTGATGTCGGTTCCGGAATTGGTGATGAACTGCTTGGAGCCGTTGATCACCCAGGAGTCACCGTCGCGCACGGCCGTGGTGCGGGTGCCGCCGGCGTCACTGCCCGCTCCGGGCTCGGTGAGGCCGAAGGCACCGAGTGCGCGGCCGGACGTCAAGCGCGGCAACCACTCCTGCTTCTGCGCCTCGGTGCCGAACCGGTACACCGGCATCGCACCCAGAGACACCCCGGCTTCGAGGGTGATGGCGACGCTCTGGTCCACCTTGCCCAGTTCCTCGAGCGCCAGGCAGAGGGCGAAGTAGTCGCCACCCATGCCGCCGTACTCCTCGGGGAACGGCAGGCCGAACAGGCCCATGTCGGCCATCCCCCGCACCACCTCGTACGGGAACGTGTGGTCCCGATCGTGCTGCGCGGCAACGGGAGCGACGACCGTGCGGGCGAAGTCGCGAACCGTCTTGGCCAGCTGGGTGTACTCGTCGGGCAACGAGCCCGTACTCAGGTCGGTCATGCCGCGTTCTCCTCGGGGGACGTGTCGGGGGACGTATCGGTGCGCAGCTGCGCCAGGACTTGGTCGACGGCGACCTGCTCGCCGCGGGTGACGAACACGGTCGCCACGCCGTCGGCCGGGGCCGTGAGTGCGTGTTCCATCTTCATCGCCTCGACGACGACCACCACGTCGCCGGCGCGGACCTCGGCGCCGTCGGCCACCGGGGTGGCGATCACGGTGCCGGGCGTGGGGCTGCGGATCTCGTCGGACGCGGCGGCCGCATCCGCCTCGGCAAGGTCCACCTCGGCGGCGACCCGGAGGCGACGGCTGCCGCCGCGACCGGCGACCCAGAGGGAATCCGCGTCCGATACCACCGTCACGGTGTGCCGCAGACCGTCGAGCACGACACTCACGTCGTCGCCCTCCACCGACACCGCGAGCGCGCGGTCCGATCCGCCGTCGACGGTGACGACGGCGTCGGTCGGGGAGCCGGAGAAGGTCACGACGCGGCGGGTCGTGCCGTCGTCGACGACGACGGTGATCGGCGCCCGACGTCCCCCCGCCCGCCATCCCGACGGGACGGTCCACGGATCGACCTCGCCGATGGGCCACGACGACGCCCACCCGAACGTCGCCGCGGCGATCAGCACCTCGTCGGGCACGTCGGGCGCGGTGTAGTCGGGGACGACGCGGTCCAGCAGCCCGGTGTCGAGCCGTCCGGCGACCACGTCGTCGGTGCCGAGCAGGTAGGTCAGGAAGTCGATGTTGTTGCCCACACCCAGCACTGCGGTGCCCGCCAGTGCCCTCGTCAGGATGCGCAGCGCGTCGGCGCGGTCGCGGCCGCGCGCGATCACCTTCGACAGCATGGGGTCGTAGTCGCTGCCCACCACCGACCCGACGGTGAGCGAGGAGTCCACGCGGACCCCGGGTCCGGTCGGTTCCACGAGCCCGACGACGGTGCCGCCCGTGGGCAGGAACCCCCGCGCCGGGTCCTCGGCGTAGACGCGTGCTTCGACTGCGTGACCGGTGAGGGTCACCTCGTCCTGCGTGATCGGCAACCGCTCCCCCGCCGCCACCCGCAGTTGCAGCTCGACCAGGTCGAGCCCCGTGACCTCCTCGGTCACCGGATGTTCCACCTGCAGACGGGTGTTCATCTCCATGAAGAAGAACTCGTCCGGCGCGTCGGCGGACACGATGAACTCCACGGTTCCGGCGCCGACGTAGTCGACGCTGCGCGCCGTCGCGCACGCCGCCTCACCGATCCGAGCGCGCGTGGCCTCGTCGAGCAGCGGTGACGGAGCTTCCTCGATCACCTTCTGGTGCCGACGCTGCAGCGAGCATTCCCGCTCGCCCAGGTGCACCACCGAGCCGTGCGCATCGGCCATCACCTGCACCTCGATGTGCCGGGGAGAGAGCACGAATCGCTCGAGGAACAGCGTGTCGTCCCCGAACGACGACGCGGCCTCCCGACGTGCCCGCTCGAGCGCCGGGCGCAATGCTTCCGCGGACTCGACGACGTGCATGCCCTTGCCGCCGCCGCCGGCCGACGGCTTGATCAGCACCGGGAAACCGATCTCCGGTGCCGCGGCGACCAACTCGTCGTCCGTCAACCCCGGCTCGGCGATACCCGGCACGACCGGAACGTCGAACGCGGACACGGCCTTCTTCGCGGTGATCTTGTCGCCCATCGTGCGGATCGCCCCGGTGGGCGGACCGACGAACACGATGCCCGCGCGCTCGCACGCCGCGGCGAATTCGGCGTTCTCCGAGAGGAATCCGTACCCCGGGTGGATCGCGTCGGCGCCGCTCCGGCGCGCGGCGTCGATGACCGCGTCGATGCTGAGGTAGCTCTCTCGCGCGGACGCCGGGCCCAGGCGCACCGCGGTGTCGGCGGCGCGCACGTGGAGGGCGTCGCGGTCGGCGTCGCTGTACACCGCGACGGAGCGAATACCCAACCGCCGCAACGTCCGACACACGCGGACGGCGATCTCGCCGCGGTTGGCGACGAGCACGGTGGTGATGTCTGCAGTCATGGCTACCGTCACATCCTGAACACGCCGTAGGACACGGGCGGCAGCGGCGCGCCCGCGCAGACCGAGAGTGCCAGCGCCAGTGTTGTTCTGGTGTCGGCCGGGTCGATGATGCCGTCGTCCCACAATCGCGCGGTCGAGTGGTAGGGATTACCCTGCTCCTCGTACTGCGCGCGGATGGGGGCCTTTAACCGCTCCTGGTCCTCCTCGGTCCACGGCTCCCCGGACGCGGACTGCTGATCACTGCGCACCGTGGCGAGCACCGACGCCGCCTGCTCGCCGCCCATGACGGAGATCCGCGCATTCGGCCACATCCACAGGAAGCGAGGCGAATAGGCGCGCCCGCACATCGAGTAGTTGCCGGCGCCGTAGGAGCCACCGATCACCACCGTCAGCTTCGGCACCCGCGCGCACGCGACGGCGGTGACCATCTTCGCGCCGTGCTTGGCGATGCCGCCGGCCTCGTACTCCCGGCCGACCATGAAGCCGGTGATGTTCTGCAGGAACAGCAGCGGGATGCTGCGCTTGTCGCACAGCTCGATGAAATGCGCTCCCTTGACGGCGGATTCGCCGAAGAGCACCCCGTTGTTGGCGACGATGCCCACGGGATGTCCCGCGATGTGCGCGAAGCCCGTCACCAACGTCGTGCCGTACTCGGCCTTGAACTCCGCGAACTCGCCCGCGTCGACCAGCCGGGTGATGACCTCGTGCACGTCGTACGGCGTGCGCGGATCGGTCGGCACGACGTCGTACAACTCGGTCTGGTCCGCCGCCGGGCGGGGCGCGATCGTCTCCCACGGCGCCGCGGACTTCGGTCCCAGCGTGCCGACGATGGCCCGGACGCGTCGCAACGCATCACGGTCGTCGGCCGCGAGATGATCGGCCACCCCGGAGACCTTCGCGTGCACGTCGCCGCCGCCGAGCTCCTCCGCGGTGACCACCTCACCCGTCGCGGCCTTCACCAACGGGGGCCCGCCGAGGAAGATCGTGCCCTGATTCCGCACGATCACCGCCTCGTCGCTCATCGCCGGGACGTACGCACCGCCCGCGGTGCACGAGCCCATCACCGCCGCGATCTGTGCGATGCCCTGCGCGCTCATGGTCGCCTGGTTGTAGAAGATCCGGCCGAAGTGCTCACGGTCCGGGAACACCTCGTCCTGCATCGGCAGGAACGCACCGCCCGAATCGACCAGATAGACGCAGGGCAGCCGGTTCTGCAGCGCGATCTCCTGCGCGCGCAGATGCTTCTTGACCGTCATCGGGTAGTAGGTGCCGCCCTTGACCGTCGCGTCGTTGGCCACCACCATCACCTCGCGGCCGGCCACGCGCCCGATCCCGGCGACGACACCGGCGCCCGGGCACGCGTCGTCGTACATTCCGTTCGCCGCCAGCGGGGCGACCTCGAGGAACGGGCTGCCGTCGTCGAGCAGCGTGTCGACGCGGTCACGCGGCAGCAGCTTGCCGCGCTCGACGTGCCGTGCGCGGGCCTTCTCGCTTCCACCGCGAGCCGCCGCGTCGGTGACCGCCCGCAACTCCTCGACCAGCGCGAGGTGCGCGTCGCGATACGCACCTGTCCGAACCGCCATGTGCCACCGTCTCTCGGTTAATCGTCCTTAACCAAGACGGTAAACGATGATTAACCGAAAGTCCACGAGCGCGGACTCACTCCACGAGGCGGCGGAACCTGCTCCCCTGGAAGACGATGGGAGCGACCCCGCTGTGGACGTCGAGCCCGTGGATGCGCAGGAGCACGATTGCGTGATCGCCGGCGGGAACCTGCTGCTCGACGGTGGTGTCCAGCCAGGCCGACGCCCCTTCGACGAAGACGGCACCGTCGTCGCTGGTCGAGGTGGTCAGCCCGGCGAAGCGGTCGCCGGTCTTGGCCGCGAGCGTCCGCACGGCGACGTCGTGCGCCTCCCCGAGCACGCTGATGCCGAGGTGCGACGCGGCCGCCAGGCGCGGCCAGGTGCTCGACGTGTTCTGGATGCAGAAGGCCACGAGGGGCGGATCGATCGACACCGAGACGAAACTGCTTGCCGCCAACCCCACGCGCTCGCCGTCGATCTCCGCCGCGATCGCCACGACCCCGCTGGGAAACGTGCCGTACGCCCGGCGCAACGTGTCCTGGTCGAGGTCGGTGGTGGAGGCGAGACTCATGAACTCCACGGTAGGTCCGCGCTCACCCGGCCGCCACCACCCGCGGGGGTGGACCGTGCAAGGTCACAGGCCCGGGGTTCGGATCACGGTGAGCGGTACCGGCGCTATTCACACCTCACGATGGGCACCGGGTCGTACTTCACGGTGCGAGTGGTCCGGGAGAGCTCGGCTCCCGTGGCGGCGTCGGTGACGACGCGGGTGTCGCTCGTCGTGAAGCCCGGGGCGCCGCTCGACGCGATGCACTGCGGGCCGCGCGGCAGTCGAATCGTGTCCGGTGAGGTCGGCGCCGACCGTGACCCGGTGATCGACTCGACGTCGACGGTCTTGGTGCCCCAGATCCGCACCGTGACGGACGACGAGTCGGCGAAGGATTCGATCACCGCGCCGGTCTCGAAGGGGTTCCGGAACTTCAGGTCGATCGCGCCCTCGAAGACCGTCGCTTCCCGCGCCTCGGGGTAGCGGGAGATGTAGTAGCTGTGTTCGGTGTGCTCGACGTCCTCCATGCCGGCGAAGTAAGAGGCGTTGTAGAGCGTGGTGGCGAACTGGCTGATGCCGCCGCCGACGGCGCGATCGGGCCGACCGTTGTCGATGATGCCGGACTCGACGAAGCCCTGCGCCGTCCCGCGCGGCCCGGTGTAGCCGTTGAGCGAGAACGTCTCGCCGGGTGCGACGACGGCGCCGTTCACGATGTCCGCGGTCAGCCCGATGTTCACGCCGGACGCGTACTCGAACCCGCCGGTGGTGTACTCGGCCACCACTTCTCGGATGCCGAGGCCGTTCGCCTGCTCGGTGGTCACCGCGGGCGCCTGCGGACCGTACTGCGCCTCGACCGATCGCGCGGGGCCATCGCCGGCCAGCAGGTCGGGCAGGTTCTCGAGCGTCTGCGGCCACTGCACGGCCACGCCCTCCTGCGACGGCACGACGACGGGCCGGCCCGAGGAGAAGTCGAAGCGCGCGTTCACCGGGCGCGTCTCCGTCTCGGCCAGTCCCGGCGCCAGGATGCGGATCGCGGCGTCGGTGTCGTAGATCGGATCGAGTCCGCCGTCGTCGTTCGGCTCGAAGCGCAGCACCTCGCCCACCCGCTCGGGCGGCAGCTCGGTGACGGCGTTCTCCCGGCCCGTGACGACGACGGGAGCGGCCACGGCCGGTGTGGCCACCTCGTCGACGGCATCCCGGACGCCCTGCTCGGTGACGGTCACGGCCTGCCCGTCGTAGGGGAGGTCGACGGTGTTTCCCGTCGCCCAGTCCCGTTCGAGGGTGGAGGCGGCCGCGTCGACGTCCAGCGTCCGTCCCGTCACCGGCAGGACCGGAACCGGTGTGGCGGCGTCGAACACCACGCCGCCCTCCACGGGCGCCCGGTCCACGACGGGACGGAGGTTCTCGACGGCGGCGGTCAGGGCGGCGTCGTCGACCGACGAGACGACGCCGATCTCACGCGAGCCGAAGAACGACGTCAGCCGCGTGATCGGCGACAGAGGCTGATCACCGGCCCGGTCGAGAGTCCCGGCCCAGTCGATCCCGAGGCCGGCGGCGGCAGGGACGATTTCCGCGGTGGCGTCGTCCGCCCGGACCATGACGGGCCGGTCGGCGCGGGAGCCGAGACGATCGCGCAGCAGAGCTTCCGCATCCCGGGGGCTCCGACCGCCCACGTCGACTCCGGCCACGGTCACACCGCGCGGGATGTCGCCGGTGGAGGTGAACCAGTCGGCCGCGTAGAGCACGACTCCCACGGCGACGACGGCGCCGGCGACCACGGCCACGGGCTTCCACGCCGGCGACGTGCGCGAGTGTTGCTGGTTCACGGCCCGAGCCTACCGAGAAGGCCCCGCAGCGCTGCCGGGTCGGGGGTCGGGCAGCACTGCGGAGCCACCCCCTCTATCGGGGCGGGTCGGGAAGCGTTACAGCCGCGGCCCTGCCCGCGAACGGCTCCCCGGTTCCGGCGGGGCACCTCCGATCGGGGGCGCCGGATCGAAACCGGGGAGCCGCTCGTCACGACGCTCGGCTCGACAAGACCCCGGACAGCACGAAGGGACCCGGCCACCCCTCGTTGCCGGGTCCCTTCGTGTACGCGAGAACCGGTCAGGCGGCCTCGACGATGGCGGTGATCCCCTGACCGCCGGCAGCGCAGATGGAGATCAGGCCGCGGCCGGACCCCTTCTGCGACAACATCTTCGCGAGCGTCGCCACGACACGGCCGCCGGTCGCGGCGAACGGGTGACCCGCCGCGAGGGAGGAGCCGTGCACGTTGAGCTTGCTCCGGTCGATCGAGCCGAGTGCGCCGTCGAGGCCCAGACGCTCCTTGCAGTACTCGTCGCTCTCGAAGGCCTGCAGCGTGGCCAGCACGACGGACGCGAAAGCCTCGTGGATCTCGTAATAGTCGAAGTCCTGGAGCGTCAGGCCGTTGCGCTCGAGCAGACGCGGGATCGCGTAGGTGGGGGCCATGAGCAGGCCGTCCTTGTACGAGCCGTTGCCGTGGACGTAGTCGACGGCGGCGAACTCGGAGTCCACCAGGTGGGCCAGCACGGGAAGGTTGTGTTGCTCGGCCCACTCGTCGCTCGACAGCAGCACGGCGGACGCGCCGTCGGTGAGCGGGGTCGAGTTGCCGGCGGTCATGGTGGCGTCGCCCAGCGAGGTGCCGAAGACCGGCTTGAGCTTGGCCAGCTTCTCCTCCGACGAGTCGGGACGCAGGTTGTCGTCGCGGGTGAGGCCGAGGTACGGGGTGATCAGGTCGTCGAAGAACCCGGAGTCGTACGCCGCGGCCATGTTGCGGTGGCTCGCGGCGGCCAGCGCGTCCTGATCCTCGCGGCGGATGCCGAACTCCTTGGCGGTCTCCGCGGCGTGCTCGCCCATCGACTTGCCGGTGCGGGGCTCGCCGTTGCGCGGAATCTCGATGCCCAGCATGGACGGGCGCATGTTCGCGAGCAGCTTGAGGCGGTCGGTGGTGCTCTTGGCGCGGTTGAGCGAGAGCAGGAATTCCCGCAGCTCGTTGTTCACGCCGATGGGAGCGTCGGAGGTGGTGTCCACGCCGCTGCCGATGCCGGACTCGATGCGGCCGGCCGCGATGGCGTCACCGACTGCGATCACGGTCTGCATGCTGGTGCCACAGGCCTGCTGCAGGTCGAAGGCCGGGGTGTACGGGCTGAGCGCGCTGCCGAGTACCACCTCGCGGGTGAGGTTGAAGTCGCGCGGGTGCTTGAGGACGGCGCCACCGCCGACCAGGCCCAGCCGCTCGCCCTGGAGGTTGAACCGACTCACCAGACCGTCGACGGCGGCGGTCAGCATGTCCTGGTTGGACGCGTTCGCGTACGCCTTGTTCGAGCGGGCGAACGGAATTCTG
Source organism: Rhodococcus sp. PBTS 1 (assembly GCF_001620025.1). Classification (NCBI taxonomy): domain Bacteria; kingdom Bacillati; phylum Actinomycetota; class Actinomycetes; order Mycobacteriales; family Nocardiaceae; genus Rhodococcus; species Rhodococcus sp. PBTS 1. Next base: position 67,026 of record NZ_CP015219.1, on the reverse strand, counting down.
TTGCCACCGAGGATCGCGACGGGGCGCTTCTCTGTACTGGTCACTGCTTCGTTCTCCCTGTGCGCGGAGGGTACGGCCGCCTTGTGGCCGCATCGTCGTGGACTCTATTCTTACTCACCGGTAAGTTACTTGTCGACACCACCCGACAAGTCGCGAAACACGACATTCCCCGAGACACGAAGGTGAGACATGGCAGCCACCAAGGGAGCCCCCGACCTCTACTCGCAGTTCCTGTCCTCGGCACCCGGCGCGTTCCTCGCGAAGCAGGCCGGACTGCCGCAGCCGGAGACGCTGCGCCGCTACCAGCCGGGTGAGCCGCCGCTCGCCGGACCGATCCTGATCGGCGGCAGCGGGCGCCTCGCCGAGCCCCTGCGCGTCCTGCTGTCCGACTACCCCGTCGCCAGCGCGCACGACGACAAGCTGGGCGCCCTGGTCTTCGACGCCACCGGAATCGCGTCCATCGAGGAACTCGAGCAGCTCTTCCAGTTCTTCTCCCCGAACATCAAGCGCCTCGGACCGTCGAGCCGCGTCGTGGTGCTCGGCACCACGCCCGAGGAGACGTCGTCGGTCGACGAGCACATCGCCCAGCGTGCGCTCGAGGGCTTCACCCGCAGCGTCGGCAAGGAACTGCGCCGCGGCGGCACCTCGCAGCTGGTCTACGTCTCTTCTGACGCCGCACCCGACCTGTCCGGTGTCGAGTCGACCCTCCGCTTCCTCCTCTCGGCCAAGTCCGCGTTCGTCTCCGGCCAGGTCATCGCCGTCGGCAAGGACTCGTCCACCGCTCCCGCGTCGTGGGACAAGCCCCTGGAGGGCAAGGTCGCCCTGGTCACCGGCGCCGCGCGCGGCATCGGCGCCACCATCGCCGAGGTCCTCTCGCGCGACGGCGCGCACGTCATCTGCGCCGACATCCCGGCTGCCGGTGAGGCGCTGTCGGAGACGGCCAACAAGGTGGGCGGAACCTCGCTGGCCCTCGACGTCACCTCGCCCGACGCCGCCGACGTCCTGGCCAAGCACGTGAAGGAGCGTCACGGTGGCCTCGACATCGTGGTGCACAACGCCGGCATCACGCGCGACAAGCTGCTCGCCAACATGGACGACGCTCGGTGGAACTCCGTCATCGGGGTCAACCTCGCTGCGCCGCACCGCATCACGTCGTCGCTGGTGAAGTCCGGCACGCTGAACGAGGGTGGCCGCGTGATCGACGTGTCCTCCATCGCCGGCATCGCGGGCAACCGCGGCCAGACCAACTACGGTGCGTCGAAGGCCGGCGTCATCGGCATGGTCCACGCCGAGGCACCGGAGCTGGCGAAGAAGAACATCACCATCAACGCCGTCGCCCCCGGCTTCATCGAGACCGCGATGACGGCGGCCATTCCGTTCGCCACGCGCGAGGCGGGACGACGGATGAGCTCGCTGCTGCAGGGCGGCCAGACCGTGGACGTGGCCGAGACCATCGCCTACTTCGCGAGCCCCGCCTCCAACGCCGTGACCGGCCAGATCGTGCGCGTGTGCGGTCAGTCCCTGATCGGAGCCTGACGTGGGTGACGTGATCACGCTCGACGCGCCGCCGCGCATCCGCGACGTCTACGCGCGCGCCGCGCTCGATTCGGTGCCGATCCTCGGCGGCGGCAAGCGGACCCGGTCCGTGCCGAGCACGACGCTGAAACTGGCCGGGGTACGGGTGGATCCGGACAACCTGGCGGCGTACTGCCGGGTGACGGGCCTCCGGCTGACGGATGCGCTCCCCCTCACCTACCCGTTCACGCTGGTGTTCCCGACCGTCATGTCGCTGATGGTGTCGAAGGATTTCCCGTTCGCCGCCATGGGGTCGGTCCACGCGGAGAACGTGATCGAGAGCCTGCGTCCGGTCTCCGTGCTCGAGCCGTTGGACGTCACCGTGCACGCGGAGAACCTGCGCGAGCACCGCAAGGGCCTGCTGATCGACCTGATCAGCGACGTCGCCGTCGGACGCGAGACGGTGTGGCGGCAGACCTCGACGTTCCTGTCGCTGCAGAAGACCTCCCTGTCGGGCGGCCCGCGTGAAGCGCCGCCGGCCGACGAGGTTCCACCGCCGCCGCTCACCACGCTGCGGCCGGACCAGAAGGTCATCTCGAAGTACGCCGCCGTGTCGGGTGATCGCAACCCGATCCACGTCTCGTCGTTGGGCGCCAAGGCCTTCGGGTTCCCGCGCACCATCGCCCACGGAATGTGGAGCGCCGCGGCCGTTCTCGGCGCGGTCGACGGCCGCATCGCCGAATCGACGACGTACACGGTGAAGTTCGGCAAGCCGATCGTGTTGCCGGCGAAGGTCAACGTCTACGCGGACCGGGCGGGCGAGCACGGGCAGTGGGACCTGGCGCTGAAGCACCCCAAGAAGGGCTACCCCTTCCTGACGGGCACGCTGCGCTGACCTGATCGACGCTGAACCGATCGACACGGGAGCACGGCCACCCTTCGAGGTGGCCGTGCTTGCGTCAGTCAGGACGCGCGGAGACCGCGCCAGGCGAGTGTCTCGAGGAGTTCGGTGGCCTGGTGGACGTCCACCTCACCGCCGGCCACGCGGTCCGCGACCGCCTCGCCGGCGCCGACCAGCGCCACGGCCATGAGCCCGAAGTCGTGCTCCGGGCCCGGGTCCTTGGTGCTCATCTCCAGCAACGACGCCGTGAGGGCGATCAGCCGGTCACGGCTGCTCTGCACCTGGCCGGCGAACGCCTGCTGCCCGATCGCCTGACGGTAGAGCACCATCCACGACGACCGATGCTGGTCGACGAATGTCAGGAACCCCACCAGGGCCTTGCGAAGCTGCTCACGCGGGCTGAGCGACGGGTCCGCCGCCGGCGTCATGGCCTGGACGAATTCGAGTCCCTCACGGTGGATGCAGGCAGCGAACAGTTCGTCCTTGCTGCCGTAGTACAGGTACAGCATCGGCTTGGAGATCTGCGCTCGCGCGGCGATCGAATCCATCGACGTGGCGTGAAAGCCGTTCTCGGAGAACACCTCGATGGCCGCGTCGAGCATCTGCTGTTCGCGGACGGCGCGCGGCAACCGCTTGGTTCCGCCAGCCATGCGCCCTCCCGCGGTCGTCGGTGCAATCCCCGACCTTACTCGACGGTCAGCTCGCTCACACGCATCCCGGGGCCGCCTTGGCCCGCAGGACCGTTGCTACCTTCTCGTTCACCTGCGCATCGGTCAGCCGACCCGTCGCCACCGCGTCCTCCAGGCGGTCGAGCACGTCCGGGACGGCGTCCGTCGTGATCCACAACGCGACGTCGGCGCCGGCGACCAGCGCCGCCTCCACCGCCTCCTCGATGCCCAGGCGGGAGGTGATGGCCGCCATGCCGGACAGATCGTCGGTGAAGATCGGGCCGTCGAACGGTGCCGCGCCGTACCCGGTGCCGTCGCGCAGCAGCGCCATCGCCGCCGGGCTGATGCTGGCGGGCTCACCCGGCGCCGTCAGTCCGGGGACGTCGAGGTGACCCACCATGGCGCCGACGCCGGGACGGGCCAGCTCGCGGAACGGCACCAGATCGCGGGTCTGCAGGTCGCCGAGCGGCGGGGTCGTGACGGCGCCGGTGTGCGAGTCACCCGACGCCGCACCGTGGCCGGGAAAGTGCTTGATCACGGGCAGCACGCCCGCGTCGCGCAGGCCGCGCGCCGCCGCATCGGCGTAAGCGACGACAGTCGCCGGATCGTCCGAGTACGACCGGTCACCGATCACGGTGTCGTCCGCTTGCGCGCTGACGTCGACGTCGGGCGCGAAGTCGACGGTGATACCGAGGTTCCGGAGCCCCTCCCCGCGCTCGCGCCACATCGCGTAGGTCTGCTCCGGCGTCATCGTCGCCGCGGTCTCCCGCGCACTCGGGATCGAGCCGAGCAGGTCCTCTGCCCGCGAGACGCGTCCACCTTCCTCGTCGATGGTCACCATGACGGGAATCGACGCGGCCTCCTGAACCTGCGCGACGCCGCCGCCGGCGAGCATGCTCGGCTCGGTCCAACTGCCCACGAACACGCCGCCGACCTGCTCGGCCCGCACGACCGCCAGGGCGTCGTCGGTCCCGGTGACGCCGACGGTCAGCAGTTGCGCCAGGCGCTGCCGTTCGGTGAGGGCCGCCACCGCCTGCGCACAGCTGTCCGTGGTGGCCGGGGGTGCGGCCGCCGACCCGGACGACACGGCCGAGGACGTCGGACCCGCCGATTCCGAGGCCGCTGCGGGGGACGGGGCGGGAGCCTCCGGTGCGTCGCTCTGCGACCCCGAGCCACAGGCCGCCAGCGCGACGGTCGACACGGCCAGGAGACAGGTCAGGCGGTATCCGGGCATGTCCGAAACGTTATCGCGATGGCCGCGCGGGTGATGCGGTGCGCCGGTAAGGTGCAGGCCACGACCCCCAACCCCGTCGGGAGGACCGCCATGTCCTGTGACGTCATGTTGATCGCCTACGACGGGTCGGACAACGCCCGTCGCGCCGTCCAGTACGCCGGTCGCTTCCTCCAGTCCGAGCGGGCCATCGTCGTCACCGCCTGGGAACCGATGGTGCGCCAGGCCGCCCGTATGTCGGGACTGTCGGGGGTCATGGCCCCGGAATGGTTGCCGGACGAGACCACCGAGGACATCGCGCTGTCCGACGCGCGCGCCACCAATTCCGAGGGACTCGAGCTCGCGGCGCGCGCCGGGATCAACGCCGACGGCCGGTGCGAGGAGTCGCACTCCGCCATCTGGACCACCATCGTCGAGGTGGCCGACGAGGTGAACGCCGACATCATCGTCACCGGTACCCGCGGTCGCACCGGCCTGCGGTCGCTGCTGCAGTCGTCGGTGGCCGATCTCGTGCTCAAGCACAGTCATCGCCCCGTTCTCATCGTTCCGCCCGGCCGCTGACACCCGGACGGCAAGCCGTCCTGGTACGTTGAGCGCGTGAAATCCGCAGCCGTGAGTGCCCTGGTCGGAGCCGTGCTGGGCGTCGCCGTGGTCTTCGGCGCCACCGCCGCCGCCTCGTCGAACAGCCGTCCCGAGATCGACCGGTCGGGCAACGCGGATTCCTCGCTGCTCAACCAGGTCGAATACGGCAGCCGCTGACCGCTCCCGCACCGCCCGACGGCCCCCGGGAGCCGGTCGGCGCGGCGGTGCACTCCGTCGCGCCCGTCGGCGCGGCGGTGCACTCCGTCGCGCCCGTCGGCGCTCGGTGGCGGCTCTGGTCCGCCCTCGGCGCGCTGATCCTGTCGTTCCTGCAGGCCCCCGGCCTGATCGTGGCCGACACCAAGTACGACCTCACGCAGAATCCGCTCGGGTTCCTCTCCCGCGCCTCGCACCTGTGGACCTCCGACGCGCCGCTCGGTCAGGTGCAGAACCAGGCGTACGGATACTTCTTTCCGCACGGGGCGTTCTTCGCGCTCGGTGACGTCCTCGCCGTTCCCGGCTGGGTCACGCAACGCCTGTGGTGGGCGCTGCTGCTGTTCGCCGGGTTCTGGGGCATCGTGCGGCTCGCGGAGGCGCTCGAGATCGGCAGCCGCGGATCGCGGGTGGTGGCCGGGCTGACGTTCGTGCTGGCCCCGCGGGTCCTCACCACCCTGGGCTCGATCAGTTCCGAGTCGCTTCCGGTGATGCTGGCGCCGTGGGTGCTGATTCCTCTGGTGCGCGTCTTCTCCGGGCGGGCGATCGACGTCCGTCGCGCCGCCGCGTCCTCCGCCGTCGCGGTCGCCCTCATGGGTGCGGTGAACGCCGTGGCCACCGCCGCGGCCACGCTGGTCGCCGTCGTCTGGTGGCTCGCGCACCGACCCGACGCGCGGTGGTGGCAGTTCACGCGCTGGTGGATCGCGGCGCTGCTCGCGGCGACGCTGTGGTGGATCGTGCCGCTCCTCGTTCTCGGCGGGGTCAGCCCACCCTTCCTCGACTACATCGAATCCGCCGGCACGACGACGCAGTGGGCCTCCCTGACAGAAGCCGTCCGCGGCACCAGCAGTTGGACGCCGTTCGTCTCGCCGGAACGCATCGCCGGTGCGATCGTCGTGACGCAGCCGGCCGTCGTCCTCGCCTCCTGCGTCGTCGCCGCCGCCGGGCTCGCCGGCCTCGCGATGCGGTCGATGCCCGCGCGCGGACGGCTCACGCTGATCCTCCTGATCGGTGTGGTGGGCATGGCCGCCGGGTACGTGGGCGGGCTGGCCTCGCCGGTGTCCGACCCGGTGCGCGCGTTCCTCGACGGGGTGGGCGCACCCCTGCGCAACATCCACAAGCTCGAGCCGTTGATCCGCCTGCCCCTCGCCCTCGGTGTCGCCCACCTGCTCCGATTCGCCCCGCTGCCGGGCACCGTGTCCTCGCCGCGGTGGCGCCGCGCCGCCCGCCACCCGGAGCAGAATCCGCTGCTGGCCTTCGCCGCGCTGATCCTCGTCGCGCTCACCGTCGCGACGTCGCTGGCCTGGACGGGACGCCTCGCCCCGCGGGGTGCGTACCCTGCCGTGCCCGACGCGTGGTCGCAGGCGGCACAGTGGTTGACCGACCGTGCGGGCGACGACCCGGCCCGATCACGCGCCCTCGTCGTCCCCGGCGCGCCGTTGGCGTCCCAGCTCTGGGGCCTGACCCGCGACGAACCGATCCAAGCCCTGGCGTCGTCGCCGTGGGCGGTGCGCGACGCCGTGCCGTTGGTGCCGCCGGGCGCGATCCGCGCGCTCGACGCCGTGCAGCGGCTCCTCGCGAACGGCCGGTCGTCGGCCGGACTGGCCGCCACCCTGACGACGATGAACGTGCGACATCTGGTGCTGCGCAACGATCTCGACCCCGAGACCTCGCGGTCGACCCGGACGTCCACGGTCCACCAGGCGATCGAGGGATCGCCCGGTCTGCGCCGCGTCGCGACGTTCGGTGACGACGTCGGCCCGGGTGATGTCGAGGGCATCGTGTCGGACTCCGACCTGCGTCCGACGTACCCGGCGATCGAGATCTTCGAGGTCGATGCGGGTGACACGCCGGCCGGGCCCTACACCGTGACGGCCGAGTCGGTGCCGCGGGTGCAGGGCGGGCCGGAGGTCGCGGCGCGCCTGGACGACGAGCGCGAACGCGGCGGTATCGCCCCGGTCCCGGCGGGCCCGATCCTGCTCGACGGCGACGCGCGGGCGGCGGGCCTGCCCGTGGACGACGTGCTGGTCACCGACACCCCGGTCGAGCGCGAGGTCGACTTCGGTTCGGTCGACGACCACAGCAGTTCCGTCCGTGCCCCCGACGACGCGCGGCGCACCCTGAACGCCGTCCCGGACTATCCGGCCGGGCCCACTCCACCGGTCACGGGATCCTGGCGCGGCGCCCGAATCACGGTGTCCTCCTCCGCATCCGACGCCACCCAGTTCGGCGGAGCGTTGCCGGGCGCGAATCCGGCCGCGGCGGTCGACGGCGACCTCGTCACGGGGTGGATCAGCAACGGCCTCGAGAGCGCCGTCGGGCAGTGGCTCGAGCTGCGCCCCGACACCCCGCTGACATCGGGTCTGCTCGAATTCCGCACCACCGCAGGGTCGCTCGGCTCCCCGGTCAAGTGGGTGGAGATTGCCACGGACACCGGCACGTCCGCCGCGCGGATCACCGAACCGGGTGAGCCCGTGGTGGTCTCGCTCCCCGCGGGTCGCACGACGTTCGTCCGCATCACGGCGACGCAGACCGAGGACGGGTCGCGCGGAGCCCAGTTCGGCATCGCGGACCTGCGGCTCACGGACTTCTCCGATCCCGCGGCGCCCCGGCCGGTCCGCATCGAGCACCGCACCGACCTGCCCGCTCCGGCACCGGGCGTGACCGTAACGGGATGGTCACTCGCGCAGGAGCTTCCGGGCCGCGCGGCGTGCATCGACACGCCCGATCGAGTTCGCTGCGCCGGCGGCGTCGGCATCGACCCCGAAGAGGTCGATGCGTTCCAGCGAACATTGTCGGTTCCGCAAGGCACGGCGGTGACGCCGGAGGTCTGGGTCCGCGGACGGCCCGGCTCCGCGCTCGAGGATCTTCTCGCCCGCGACGGACGCCCCCGCGCACGCGGCGCTTCCGAGGTGACCGACGTCCGCGGTTCGGCGTTCGCCCTCACCGACGGAGACGACCGCACCAGCTGGACCGCGTCGCCGGATGCGGTCGAGTCCCGCGCCGGCACGTACCCCACGGTGACGCTGACCCTTCCGCGACGGGCGCGGGTCGACGGCCTCGCGCTCACGCAGTCGCTCGGCACCCTGCCCGCGCACCCCACTCGCGTCGTCGTCGATCTCGGCACCGGACCTCAGGTGCGCGAGATCGATCCCGACGGCACCACCGACGTCGACCTCGAGCCCGCCGAGACCGACCGCATCGTGCTGTCCCTGCTCGACTGGGACGACGTCCTCGACCGCACCGCCCTCGGCTTCGACCGCATCCGCCCACCCGGACTCGCCGAGATCGCCGTCCGGTCGGACGATCCGTCTCTGTCCGCGGCCGGGACCGACCCCGACACCCCCGTCGTTCTCCCGTGCGGCGAGGGCCCCACGCTGACCGTCGCCGGGCAGCTCGTTCGCACCGCGGTGACCGCGCCCGCCTCGGCGCTCGCGTCGGGCGTCCCGGTTCCCGCGACCGTGTGCGCGGGCGACGTTCCCGTCGCCGCGAACGTCTCCAACCCGATCCCGCTCCCGGCGGGCGCGCAGTCGGTGTCGGTCGATCCCGGGGACGCGTTCGTCGTCGACTCGGTGACGCTGCGCAGCGCGCCGCTGCGCGCGTTCCCCGCCGCCGGGCCGAACCCCGTGGCGGTCGCCGCCGGCGAATGGACCGAACACACCCGACGCGTGACGCTCGCGGGAGCCGAGAAGGACCGCATCCTGGTGGTTCCGGAGAGCACGTCGGTCTGGCGCGCGACGCTTCCCGACGGCACCGTGCTGACACCGGTGGTGGTGAACGGGTGGCAGCAGGGCTGGGTGGTGCCCGCCTGCGTCTCCGGGGAGGTCACTCTGACGTTCCCCGCCGACACCACCTACCGAACGGCCCTGGTCGCCGGACTGATGCTGACGGCCGCGCTGATCGCGTTCCTGCTCGTCGGACCTCGGCGTGTCGACGACGCCGCGACGCCGGTCCGCCCCTGGCGCGGCCTCGTCGCCGGGTCCCTCGGCCTGGCCGGTGCGGCCTGGGTGATCGGCGGACTCGCGGGGCTCGGGCTGGTCGCGGCCCTCGCCGCCGCGCTCGTCGGGGTGCGCTCACGGTTCGGTCCGGTGGTCGGCGGTCGCAGCGCCGTCGTCGTCGCCGGCGTCGGGTTCACGCTGGCCGGGGCGATGCTCTCGACGGGACCCTGGCGCGCCGCCGACGGCTACGTCGGCCACTCCGCGGTGATTCAGGGGGCCGCGGTGCTGGCGGTGGCGGCACCGGCGGTCTCGGTGTTGCTGGCCACGGCTGCGGAGTCGTCTTCGCTCGCCGGCCGCACCGCCCGTCTGCGCCGTTCCCGATCGCGGACGAACACTCGCACCGGCTCCTCGATCAAGGCGTAACCGGCCGCGGCCACGGGGACGGTCAACACCAGGGTCGCGGCGGCCACCAGCGGGAACTGTCCCGCGAACGGCGAGATCCCCAACACCGGGAACACCACCGCGAGGACCGCGAGGTGCCACACGAAGATGCCGTAGGACCACCGACCGATCGTCACCGCGAACTCCCCACCGAGCCACCGCGTCCGGACCGACGTGCCCAGGACCAACGGAGCCAGCAGGCAGAAGGAGACGAGGGCGCCGAGCGAGACCTTGACGGCGAACTGCCATGCGGCGGGCGTCGTCAAGTCCTGCTCACCGGCCACCGGGGTGGCCGCGACGGCGAAGGCGACGGCGGCGACCGCGAGCAACGCCCAGCGTCGATCGGCGATGCGGGCCAATCGAGGACGCGCCGATCCGACCGGCCGCGCGGCGACCTCCGCCGCCGTCTCCGCGACGACCATGCCCGCGGCGAACCAGGACAGGTAGCCCGGAAGCCAGTTCTCGATGTTCACCCCGTCCACCGTCGCGATCGGCAGGAACGTCCACGCCGTCGACGCCGCTGCGACACCCAGGAGCACGGGCACCCGCCACCGTGCGCGCGGACCTGACAACCGCACCAGCAGCCACCCGAACAGCGGAAGGAGAAGATAGAACGCCACCTCCACCGACAGCGACCACATCTGTGTGAGCCCCTGGGTGAGCGAGAGCGGGACGAAGACCTGCACCAACGTCAGGTTCGCGAGCCACAGCCCGAGACCGCCACCCGCGCCCGGCAGCAGCGCCAGCACCAGGATCACCACCACCCAGTAGACGGGCAGGATGCGTGCCGCGCGGTGCAGCAGATACCGACGCGCCGACGGCTCGGGACCGAGTCCCCGCGCCGCCGCCGCATGGGGGCGCCAGAGCAGGAAGCCCGAGAGCGCGAAGAACACCGCCACGGCGAGGTCCAGCCGGCCGAGCAGCGGACCCACCACCGGCACGGAGAACGTGCCCGTCTGGAACGCGACGTGGGTGAGCAGGACGCCCACCGCCGCCAGACCGCGCATCCCCTCGAGCGCCGGGACGAAGCCGGCCACCGGGCCCGTCGGCACGCGCGCCGGCGTCGCGTCGGGCGTCGTCGCCGATACGGAAGGAGCGTCGCTGGTCATGGTCCTGCCCAGTGTGCCTCACAGGTCCCGCCCCCTCGTGGGCGATACGTTAGGGTTCGGGCAGTTCCGGCCGCGCTCGACCACCTGACCACAGGAGTTCATGTCCATGGCGAGAAGTTCGTCGGCACCCGCGTCGACCCAGTCTCCGAAGCGCGTGCTTCCGTCGATCCTCATCGGCCTCGGCGTGTTCCTGCTGGTCGTGGCGATCCTCATCCCGCTCTACACGGTGGGACGGCTCGAGAAGACCCCGCTGGACCTCGAGATCACCACCGTCGCCACGGGCACCGGGTCGGTCCTCGACTCCCGGTCCCTCTCCGCGGGCCCCGCACGGGTCGACGAGAACGTTCCCCTGGTCTCGCAGCGCTTCGTCACCACCGAGGAGCCGTCGGACTCCGACCGCATCACCGTGCAGGCCGGCTCCACGCTGCGCCGCACCGACCGGCAGGGCGACACCGGCCTGCTCACCGCCGTCGTCGACCGCGTGACGATCGACCGTGTGTCCTCCATGCCCGTCGACCCGGTCGGCTCCATCCAGAGCCAGGCGGACCAGCCGGCCACCGAGGTCCCGCACACCGGTCTGCAGTACAAGTTCCCGTTCGACGCGCAGAAGCAGACGTACCCGTTCTTCGACACCGTGGCGCGGAAGTCCTTCGACATGACTTTCGTCGAGGAGACGCAGATCGAGGGTGTGACCGTCTACCACTACACCCAGACCATCCCGGCGCAGGACCTGTCGCAGGTGGTCGCGTCGCCGACCAACAAACTCGCTCTGCCGGCCAGCACGTGGGGCGTCGAGGGTGGCGACCAGACCATCACCATGACGCGGTTCTACGAGAACACCCGCGATATCTACGTCGAACCCACCACCGGCGTGATCGTCAAGGGCCAGGAGGACGTGCACCAGTACTACGCACGCCGCGCCGGCACCCCCGAGGTGGACGTGATCCGCGCGCCGATCGCCTTCGACGACAACACCGTCGAGTACCAGCTGGGCCGCGCCCGCGACGGCATGGACCAGATCGCGCTCATCGGCCGCACGATCCCGATCGTCGCCGGCGTCGTCGGTCTGATCTCCCTGATCCTCGGCCTCGTCCTGCTGCTGCGCGGCGGACGCGGCACCGGCCGCCCCGCCACCGCGACCGGACCCGCACCGGACGCCCCGACGCAGGCGTACGACGCGCGCGGCACCGACGGTCCCGGCCACGACTGGACCACCGACCGCACCGAAGAAATCCCGCGCACCAACCTGCGCAAGGACTGACCGGTCAGGGGTGCAGGATCGTCACCCCGGGCGCTTCACCGAGGGCGTCCAGCGCGAGCTGGGCGCCCTCGAGTGGTTCTCGGCGCGCGATCATCGAGGCGACCGCGTCGATCGGCAGCGTGCGCAGCAGCTCCGGGTAGTCGCGCGCGGGCATGCCGTGACTGCCCATGACGTCCAGCTCGCGGGCGATCACCACGTCCATTGCGGTGTGCGCGCCGTCGGGCAGCAGTCCCACCTGCACGTGTCGGCCGCGTCGGCGCAGCGACCGCAGCGCGGCGTTCACCAGAGCCGGGTGGCCCGAACACTCCAGCGCCACGTGCAGCTCCGACGGCATCGTGGTGTCCGCGTCGGCCGCACCCAGCCGTCGCGCGAACTCCAGAGCGTCCGGCGACCGATCCACCGCCGTGACGTGGGCACCCGCCTGCGCGGCGACGATCACCGCCGACAGGCCCAGACCACCGCACCCGAACACCCCCACCCGCTCACCCGCGACCACCCGCGCCCGCCGATGCACCGCCCGCCACGCCGTCGCATAGCGGCAGCCGAGGGTGGCGGCGACGTCGAACGACACCGCGTCGGGCAGCGCCACCAGATTCGTCTCCGCGTAGCGCACCGCGACGAACTCGGCGAACGATCCGTCGTGCGTGAACCCCGGCTGCTCCTGCCGCGCGCACACCTGCTGCTCGCCCGCCGCGCACTCGTCGCACCGACCGCACGCGCACACGAACGGCGTGGTCACCCGCTGCCCGAGCCACGCGCGGTCCACCTCGCTGCCCACCGACACCACCGTGCCCGCGAACTCGTGGCCCGGCACGAACGGCAACGGCACGCCGTCGTCGTGCCCCTGCCAGGCGTGCCAGTCGCTGCGGCACACCCCGGTGGCCGCCACCGCGATCACGGCGCCGTCGGGTGCCGCATCCGGCCGCGGCACCTCTTGCATCTCTCCGGGCCGGCCGAACTCCTCGATCACCAGTGCGCGCATGCGTCCTTCTCTACACGGGGCGCGGGAGGGTGGGGTGCGCAGGTTCCAGTCACCTGCTCAGGCTGCAACCAGTGAGGGTGGCGGGAACCTGAGCAGCCCCGAAACCCGACGCGACAACCGTCCCCGGCGTACGCTCCGCGCAACATCAGCAGCAACTCCGGGGAGCTCGCATGGCCGAGAAGACCGATTCGCGCGACATGGTCATCATCCACAGCGTGTTCCGCCGGGAGCTCCGGCTGGCCCCGGACATGGTGCGGGCGGTGCCGGACGGGGACACCACCCGCTCGGGCGTGGTGAGCGAACACCTCACCGACCTGCTCGATCTGCTGCATCACCACCACGAGGGCGAGGACCAGCTGCTCTGGCCGAAGCTGCGTGAGCGAGCCGCGGAATTCACCGATCTGTTCGACTCCATGGACGCCGATCACGGCAGCATCGGGAGCTCGATCGACGCGGTGCAGTCGGCCCTACGGGACTGGTCCGGAACGGCCGACCGCGCGCACGGTGACAGGCTGGCCGAGGCGCTCGACGCCCTGCTGCCCCCGCTGGTCGACCACCTCGACCGCGAGGAGGAGCGCATTCTGCCGCTGGTGGACCAGCTGCTCACCCCGGAGGAGTGGGGCGAGCTCGGCGCCCGCGGGTTCGGCCTGTTGCCGCCGCAGAAGGCGATGATCGTGCTGGGGCAGATGGCCGAGGACACCCCGGAGGAGAACTGGGACGTCTTCTTCTCGCACCTGCCCGAGCCGGTGCAGCAGGCGTACACCACCATCGGCGCGCCCGCCTACCTCGACTACGTCGGCACCGTCCGCCGCTGAGCCGATCTCAGGCCCGCTTGGCCACCGTGTTCGTGACCGACCCGATCCTGTCGATCGAGAGCGTCACTCGATCACCGGGCTGGATCCACCGGTCCAGCTCGAGCCCGCAGCCCGACGGCAGGGTGCCGGAGGACAGCACCTCTCCCGGACCGACGGACTCCCCGCGGCTGGCGTAGGCGAGTGCTTCGGCGATCGACCAGCGCGCTCCGGCGGTGGAGGTCGAGGACCACACCTCGCCGTTGACGGTGACGGTGCCGCCGAGATCGTCCAGTACGGGCAGGATCTCGTCGGCGGTCACCACCTCGGCACTCATGGAGCTGGCGAACGTCTTGGTCTTGATCACCGGGCCGAACAAACCCTGGCGCTGCTCCACCCACTGCGTGTCGCGGGCACTGAAATCGTCGAACACCACGAAGCCCCCCAGGGCGGCCTCCGCCTCGGCGACGGACGCATCACGCACCGGAGAGGCGACGATCGCCGCGAACTCGAGCTCGAAGTCGAGCTTCTCGGTGTAGTGCGGCCAGGGCATCGGATCGCCGTCACCGACGATGGAGAGGTGATTGCCCGTGTAGTACACCGGGTGTCGGCCGAACTCGGGTCCGGGAGCCATGGGCGGGAACGTCTTTCGGGTCACCGCGCGGTAGGCCTTGGCCAGCGGGACCACCGCCGGCAGGTTGTGCCGGACCAGGGTCTCGGCTGCCTGGTTCCAGTGCTTCTCCCACCCGGCGAAGCACCGCAGCGACCGCGGTTCGAAGGCCGTCGACGCCGTGCGTTCGGTCGACGGCGCACCGTCGCTCACGGCCCGCTCGATCGCCGTCCGTGCCGCATCGCGCACCCGCTCGCCGCCGGCGAGGAACTCCACGACCGTCGTCGGCACGTCGTCGGCGCCGCCGGTGTCGTACCACCGATCGGTCGCCTCGTGCAGGACGTCGACTCCGGTCCGTCCCCGTCGAATTCTCATCGAGACACCCCCTCCGACGATCCAAACACACCGCCGGGGAGGGCGGCCACGGCTGTCGTCACAACGGTTGCCACCGCCGCACCGCACACGGCCACAACGACCAACGACGTCGTACCGTCCGCGACGAGCAGGATCACGGCGGCCTGCCCGATGACGACCAGCCACGCCAGCGCCGCCGGTCGCGTGTCACCGCGCGCGACGGACGCGACGAGCGCGCACTGCACCATCGACAACAACGCGCCCTGAGCTGCGAACATCCACAGGAGCGGCGCGGCGGCGGCGTACTCCGGCCCGAGGACGACGGTCACCAGCGGCGCGGCCACGGCGGCACCGGCGACGACAACAGTTCCGATCGCGGCCAGCACGGCCAGCGCGCTGCGCACCGCGGCGGTGGACGAGCGCGGGTCCGCCATCCGGGGATAGAGCACGACGCCGACGGCCTGCGGCAACCAGAACGCACCCTTGGCGGCGACGGCCCCGAGGGCGTAGATCCCGGCCTGATCGGCGTCGAGCACGCGGCGGGCGAGCAGCAGATCCACCGACGTCAGCAGCACGATGACCAGCTGGACCTGTGACGCCGCGAGGACGTCCCGCACCCGACCCACCGCCGCGCCCGCGGCGACGTCCGCCCGCCGGTCGGCGACCAGGCGCGCGAGGACCACCGCCGCTGCCGACCCGGCGGCGCTCGCGAGCAGTGCGGGACCGGCCGACGCCCCGAGCGCGAGTGCGACGACGGCCGGCACCACCTTGCCCGCGCCGGCGGCGCCGAGCACCAGGCCGAGGTCCCGGAATCGCGAGCCCCCCTGCAGCACACCTTGTTCCGCGGCGAGAAGGACCAGGACGGGCGCGCTCGCAACGGCGGCGACGACCGTGGGAAGGGCGATGTCGAGCATCAGGGCCAGCAGCGGCGCCGCCACGAGCGCCACCCCGGCCACCGCCCACGCGCACCGTCGTCCGGTTCGCCGCAACGACGCTCGCGGCCGTCCCCGCACCGCATCCCGCGCGATCACCGTCTGCACCGCGAGCGCCGGCACCGCGAGCACCAACTGCGCCGCGAGCAGGGGGCCGAACTCGCCGTAGCCCGTCGGTCCCAGCAGATCGGCCGCCACCACCTGCAGGGCGTACGACGCGAGGTTGGCGAGCATCGATCCCGCCGTCACCATGCTCACCCCGGCCGCCACGGCGGAGGCGCGCGCAGGGATCATGCCCTCATGATGGCAGGGACGACGGCACCCGCCCGGGCAGGGACGACCCTGCGCGCCCGGGTGGGTCTCCTCGTCTGGTCCGTCCTGCCGGCGACGATCGCGCTCGGTCCGCTGCTCGGGGCCCTGCTGCCCGGCGGCGGCCATCTGTTGCTGCGCGACGGCGTGACGACGCCCCGATCCCACCTCACCGACTCGGCGCTCGGCCTCGGCGAGGGTGCGGCGCGGGCGGTTCCGCAGGACGCGGTAGTGGCCGTGGCGTCGTCGGTGATCGACGGCGGCGCGCTGGTGGTCGGCATCCTGCTGCTCGCCCTGACGGGCGCCGGCGTCGGGGCCGGTGTTCTGATCGCGCGGCTGCTGGACACGACGGCCGCGGCGCCGCGGATGGTCGCGGCCACCGTCGCGATCTGGAACCCGTACGTCGCGGAACGACTCCTGCAGGGCCACTGGAGCCTGCTCGTGGGATACGCCGCGCTCCCGTGGACCGTCGTCGCCGCCGCAGCCCTGCGCCGCGAGATCGGGCCGCGGAGCGTCGCCGCGATCGTGCTGTGCCTCGGGATCGCCGGTCTGACTCCCACCGGACTGCTGATGAACGCCCTTCTCGCGGTGGCGGTCGTCCTCGCGCCGGGCGCACCCCGCCGCCTCGCGACCGGCATCGTCCTGTCCGCGACCGCGCTGCTGTCGGCGCCGTGGTCCGTGGCCGCGCTGACGTCGGGGGCCGGGGCGGCGTCGGACCCGGCCGGGGTGGCCGCGTTCGCCGCGCGCGCCGAACCGGGCCTCGGCACCGTCGGGTCTCTCGCCGGCCTGGGTGGCATCTGGAACGGCGACGCGGTGCCGTCGTCACGCACCACGTGGTGGGCGCTGGTGGGCACGGCCCTTCTCCTGGTGGTCGCCGCCGCGGGCGTGCCGGCTCTGTGGCGGCGGCGCTCGCCCGTGATCGTCGCCGTGACCGGCCTCGGCCTACTCGCCGTCCTGGTCGCGGCCCTCGCGGCGACACCGCTCGGTCTGGACGTCGGGCGGTGGGCCGCCGAGTCCGTCCCCGGTGCGGGCCTGCTGCGCGACGGCCAGAAGTGGGTCGCGCTGTGGATGCCGGGTCTGGTCCTGGCGACGGCTGCCGCGGCGTCGTCCGCGGTGCGTGCGGGGGTGGCGTCGCTTCTCGTCGTCGCCGCCCTGCCGGATCTCGCGTGGGGCGTGGGCGGGGCCCTGCGCCCCGTGCAGTACCCGGACGACTGGACCCGGGTGGCCGCGACGATCGGCGCGTCGGAGCGGGACGTGGCGGTGCTGCCGTCGGGCACCTTCCGGGTGTTCCCGTTCAGCGGCGACGTCCCGGTGCTCGACCCGGCCCCGCGGTGGCTGGCGGCCGACGTCCTGCAGACCGGCGACCTCCCCGTCGGCGGGCAGGTCGTGGCGGGCGAGGGCGAGCGAGCCCGCGAGGTGGAGGACCAGCTGCTGGCCGGACGGGCTCCCGACCCGAGCCTCGGCGTGGGTTGGGTCCTGATCGAGGCCACCTCACGGGGCGAGTTCGGTCGCGTCGACGAGTCGCTGGGCGCGCTCGACGCGGTCCACGCCGGCCCGGACCTGCTCCTCTACCGCGTTCCCGACGCGGTCACGCCGCCCCCGGCCGACCGCACCGCGGCCGTCGCCACCCACCTGCTGTGGGCGGGCCTCACCCTCGCAGCGGGTGCAATCGTGGCGGCCGGGACGGTCCGGTCGCGTCGCCGATGACCAGACCCGCGACCATCGTGCCGTCGGCCCGGTCCCGCAGCACCGACGCCACCGCGTCGGCGCACTGCCCCCAGGAGAAGTCCTCGGCGCGATCACGGGCCTTCTCCCCCAGCTGACGACGCCGTGCGTCGTCGTCGATCAGGTCCCTGACGGCATCGGCGAGATCGTCGACGTCGCTCGCGCGCGCCCGCCACTCGTCGCCGACGAGCGCGCCGGTGACGCCGTCGACCACCGAGTCGGTCAGTCCCCGCGAGTGGCGATAGCCGACCGTCGGCACGCCGTGCTGCGCGGCCTCGACGACGGCGAGGCCCCAGCCTTCCTTGCGCGAGGGCAGGACGTGGACCCAGGCCCGCGCGAGGATCTCGTGCTTGCGACGCTCGGTCACGTGGCCGTGGAAGGTGACCGCGTCGGCGACGCCGCGGCTACGCGCGTGCGCCCGCAGCCGGTCCTCCCACCAGCCGCCCCCGACGACGTCGAGTCGCAGGCTGGGCCGCTGGGCTCGGAGGCGGGCGACGACGTCGATCGCGTCCTCGATCTGCTTGTGCGGAACCAGGCGGGACAGCACGGCGAGCGTGGGATCGGACGCGCGCATGGCTGCGGCACCCGTCTCGAGGCCCGCGGGCAGGTCGTCGACGCCGTTGCGGACCACCGCCACCCGGTCGCGGTCGACGCCGAGCGCGACCAGCTCGTCCGCCGACGGCAGGGAGACGGTGAGGTACTGCGCCGATCGGTGGACCCGCGGCGACACGCGCGATTCGAGGAACCACCCCAGGCGCGCCATGACGCGGCCGGCGACGGGCCACTGCTCGCGGTGGCAGTGATGGACCAGGACCGTGACCGGAGCCCGCGTCACCAGGCGGGCGAAGAAGGGGATGCCGTTCTGGGTGTCGACGACGGCGTCGGGACGCAACCCGGCCAACGAGCCGACGCCCCAGCGGCCGGCCAGGATCGCGGCCAGGGCGCGCGGGTAGACGGTGAGCCGTCCCCCGGCACGGCTGATACGAATGCCGTCGCGCATCTCCGACCGCGGCGCGCCGGGATACGCGGCCGTGCGCAGCGTGACCCGCACGCCCTGCGCGGCCAGGCCGGCGCCGACGTGTTCGAGATAGCGTTCGCTGCCACCGCCCTGGGGATGGCCGGTGTCACGCCAGCACAGCAGCAGAACCTCACGCAGCTCGCTCACACCGTCACCTCCCCGGTCGTCCGGGGGTCGAGTATGCCAAGCTCGGTCGGTCCGTGTGCGGCCGGACGGTTACAGTCGGCAGCCGTGCCGACCCGCCGCAGCGCCCCACGTTCGGTGACGGCCGCCGTCGCCCGCCGCGCCACGCTGGCCCGCTCGGTGTCGCTGATCCGTCAGTTCGGCTACGAACAGTCGGACCCCGCCCGCTTCTACGGCGCCCTGGCCGACGACACCGCGCGCATGGTGGACGACCTGTGGCGCGGCGCCACCGACACCACGCTGAACGGACGCACCGTGCTCGACGTCGGTGGTGGCCCCGGGTACTTCGCGGACGCGTTCGCGGCCGCGGGCGCGACATACGTCTCCGTCGAACCCGACGCCGGTGAAATGCACGCCGCGGGTCTCGATGCGCGTGGTTCCGTGCGCGGCTCGGGTACGGCGCTGCCGTTCCGCACGAACAGCGTGGACCTCTGTCTGTCCTCGAACGTCGCCGAGCACGTCGCCAGCCCGTGGGACCTGGCGGAGGAGATGCTGCGCGTCACCCGCCCCGGCGGCATCGCCGTGCTGTCCTACACACTGTGGTGGGGCCCGTTCGGGGGACACGAGACGGGGCCGTGGCACGTCCTGGGCGGGGAGTACGCCGCGCGACGGTACGCCCGCGTCCACGGCCGGGAGCCGAAGAATCGCTTCGGCACGTCACTGTTCCCCATTCGGGCGTCGCACGGATTGCGTTGGGCGCGAACGACATCGAACGGGGAGCTGCTCGCCGCGTTCCCCCGGTACCACCCGCGCTGGGCCTGGTGGAGCGTGCAGGTACCGGTGTTCCGGGAGGCGGCGGTCAGCAATCTGGTGTTGGTGCTGCGCGCGCGCTGACGGTTAGGGTGGCTCGGATGACCGCCCCGCGCACCCGCCCCACGTCCGCCGCCGGTCGCCCCGCTCGGGGCACGCGAGAATCGCGCGTCCTCGCTCTCGACATCGGCGGGACCAAGTTCTCCGCCGCGCTGGTCGGGGACGACGGGCGTCCGGGGGATCCCGTCGTCGTCCCGACTCCCACCGAGAACGTCTGGGCGGCGTGCGAGGAACTGCTGCTCACCGTCGTCGCCGACGCGGACGTCGAGATCGACGACGTCGCCGCCGTCGGCATCGCCTCGGCCGGTCCGGTGGACACCGTGGCCGGGACGGTGAGTCCGATCAACATCGCCGAGTGGTACGACGGCTTCGGGATCGTCGACGCGGTCCGCGCCGTCTTCTCCTCCGCCGCAGTCGAACTCGCTCTCGACGGGGCGTGCGCGGCGCTGGCGGAACACCGTTTCGGCGCCGCCCGCGGGCACGACAGCGTGCTGGGCATGGTGGTCTCCACCGGCATCGGGGGTGGGGTGATCCTCGGCGGTCGTCCGGTGTCCGGACGCAGCGGCAACGCCGGACACGTGGGCCACATCGTCGTCCCCGGCTCGGTCGATCCGTGTACGTGCGGCGGCGTCGGCTGCGTGGAGACCGTGGCCAGCGGCCCCAACGCCGTGCGCTGGGCACGCGAGAACGGCTGGGCCGGCGAAACCGGCAAGGACCTGGCGGACTCCGCGCGCGAGGACGACCCCCTCGCCGTCGCGGCGTTGCAACGCGCCGGTGTGGCGCTGGGCCAGGCGATCTCGTCCGCGGCGGCGCTGCTGGATCTGGACGTCGCCGTGGTGGGCGGCGGTTTCAGCGCCGCCGGCGACGCGCTCTGGAACCCGCTCCGGGAGACCGTGGCGCTGCACGCGCGCCTGGGCTTCCTCGCCGACTTCACGGTGGTCCCCGCCGAACTGGGCGGCATCGGAACCCTCACCGGCGCAGCGGTTCTCGCTCGCAGCGCCGGCTAGACCGCACCGGGCCACAGACGACCGACCCTCGGACGGGCGTGCCCGACTGCACACGAGTCGGTCGGATCGCCAGGTTCCCGTCGGTTCGGTCGACTCGAGTGCAGTGGCGCATGCCACGTCACGAACGCCCCGACCGCGAGGGCCGGGGCGTTCGTGAAGTAACCGGGGAGATCAGGCGTTCAGCCGCTGCTTCAGCGCCTCGAACTCGTCCTTGATGCCGGTGGGGAGCTTCTCGCCGACGAAGTCGAACCACTCCTCGATCAGCGGGATCTCCTGCTTCCACTCGTCGACGTTCACCGCCAGCGCCTCGGCGACATCGTCCACGGAGACGTCGAGTCCGCTGATGTCGAGCGCGTCGGCGGTCGGCACGACACCGACGGGAGTCTCCACACCCGCGGCCTTGTGCTCGATGCGCTCGACGATCCACTTGAGCACGCGAGAGTTCTCACCGAATCCGGGCCACAGGAAGCGCTTGTCGTCGCCGCGGCGGAACCAGTTGACGTAGAACACCTTCGGCAGCTTCGACTCGTCGGCGTTCTTGCCGAGGTCGATCCAGTGCTGGAAGTAGTCACCGACGTTGTAGCCGAGGAACGGCAGCATGGCCATCGGGTCGCGGCGAATCGCGCCGACGGTGCCCTCGGCCGCGGCGGTCTGCTCCGAGCCCACGGTCGCGCCCATGAACACGCCGTGCTGCCAGTCGCGCGCCTCGGTCACCAGCGGCACGGTGGTCTTGCGGCGGCCGCCGAACAGGATGGCCGAGATGGGCACACCCTGCGGGTCGTCCCACTCCGGAGCCATCGACGGGCACTGCGACATCGGCACGCAGTAGCGCGAGTTGGGGTGCGCGGCGTTGGTGCCGGACTCCGGCGTCCAGTCGTTGCCCAGCCAGTCGGTGAGGTGCTGCGGCTCGCCCTCGAGGCCCTCCCACCACACGTCACCGTCGTCGGTCAGGCCGACGTTGGTGAACACGGCGTTGCCCTGATCGATCGTGCGCATCGCGTTGGGGTTGGAGTCCCAGTTGGTGCCCGGCGCCACGCCGAAGAAACCGAACTCGGGGTTGACCGCGTAGAGGCGGCCGTCCTTGCCGAAGCGCATCCAGGCGATGTCGTCACCGATGGTCTCGGCGCGCCAGCCGGGCACGGTGGGCTGGATCATCGCGAGGTTGGTCTTGCCGCACGCGGAGGGGAACGCCGCCGCGATGTAGTAGGCCTTGTCCTCCGGCGAGATCAACTTGAGGATCAGCATGTGCTCGGCCAGCCAGCCCTCGTCGTGGGCCATGGCGGAGGCGATACGCAGCGAGTAGCACTTCTTGCCCAGCAGCGCGTTGCCGCCGTAGCCGGAGCCGAAGCTCCAGATCTCGCGAGACTCCGGGAAGTGCGAGATGTACTTGGTGTCGTTGCACGGCCAGGGCACGTCCTGCTCGCCCTCGGCCAGCGGCGCGCCCAGCGAGTGCAGCGCCTTGACGAAGAAGCCGTCCTCGCCGAGCTTGTCGAGCACCGCCGAGCCCATGCGGGTCATCACACGCATGGAGACCACGACGTACTCGGAGTCGGTGAGCTCGACGCCCAGCTTGGGGTCCTCCGCGTCGAGGGGGCCCATGCAGAACGGAATCACGTACATGGTGCGGCCGCGCATCGAGCCGCGGTACAGCTCGGTCATCGTGGACCGCATCTCGTCCGGCGCCATCCAGTTGTTGGTGGGGCCGGCGTCGATCTCGCGCTCGGAACAGATGTAGGTGCGGGACTCCACGCGGGCGACGTCCGACGGATCGGAGTTGCCGAGGAAGGAGTTGGGCTTCTTCTCCGCGTTCAGGCGGGTGAAGGTGCCGGCCTCGACGAGCTGGTCGGTGAGCCGCTCCCACTCCTCGTCGGACCCGTCGGCGAACACGATCCGGTCGGGTTCGGTCAACTCGGCGACCTCGCGTACCCACGCCAGCAGGCCGGCGTGCGTGGTCGGCGGGGTGCCGTCGGTTCCGTCGAGACGCGGAAGAGTCGCGGTCATCTTGTCTCCAATACGCGGGCTGATCCCGGGCGCCCTGCGCGCGTTCGAGTTTTGCGAACGCGTCAGCGCAGGGCCACGAGTGTCCTGGACCTAGAGGTTAACGCCGTGACGACACCGGAAGGGCACTCGGGTATGTCCGATCTATCACAGAACCGATTCAGTAACATCCGCGAAAAGCGGGGTATGTCAGGACATTTGAGGTCCCCTCCGTCACAAGGATCCCCGCTCCGTCACCGTCCACACCGAATCGTTTTCACCCGGCTCCCACCGGACGAAATCCCCGTCGTCCTCGAACGTGGTCACCCGATCCACCGTGCCGTCACCGTCGAGGTCCGCCGCGATCACCAGACCGGCCTCCCCCGAGGCGAGATCGGCCCGGAACACCATGGTGTCGACCACGCCGTCACCACCCGCGTCGACGGTGGGATCGAACTCGAATCCGGGTGGGCCCGACTCGGCTCGCCCCGGATCGATCAGTCCGTCGGCCCACTCCATCACTCACCCCTGTTCGTCATGGGATTTCCCGTTCGCGTCCACTGCGCCCTCGCCGTTGGACGCAGCGGCGCTCGACTCGGTTCCCGGATGCCTGTCGAGCACCTCCCCGGCCGCCAGCGAGCCCGGTACGGCCCACTCGTCCAGCGCCCGGTCGAGCACGGCGAGGTCTCGCTCGTACGCCGCGGCCCGGGCTGCCGCCCGTGCCCCCACCCGGCGGATCTCGGTGTCTATTCCCGCGAGCTGGGCCTCCCGCCGAGCCGCGTCCTCCCGCGTCGCGGCCGCGGCCCGATCCGCCGCCTCGGCTTCGGCGGTCATCACCGCGACCGCCACGTCGCGCTCCCACGCCGCGGCGGTGTCCGCCACCACCTCGAACGCCCACCGTCGCTCGGTCCGCGTCCGTCCCGACGTGCGGCGGGACCACGTCACCACGACGGTCAGGGCGACGGTCACGGCTGCCCCGAGCACGGCGGCGGCGACACCCCCGATGCCGAGTGCCCAGGTCAGCGCCCTCCCTGCGCCCGCGCCGGCGGACAGGGCGAGGACGACGGCCACGCCGTCGTCGGCATTCCACCGCACCTCCGGGCGTGGCCGGGTGGTGTCCGTGCGACCGAACCGGACCGGCTCGGCGGGCGCGTCGGGCGCGCCGAGCGCGGACCGCACCGCGGCGTCGGTGTCGCGGGCCAGAGCGGCGGACGCGGCGTCCACCAGAGTCGTCACCGTCGCCGCGACACCGGCGTCCCCGGCGCGACGACGAACCCGCCGGGCATCGTCGATCACGTCCGAGACCTCGGCGGTCACCGCCCGACGCGCGTCACCGAGGCGATGAGCGAGTTCCACCCGGACCCGGGCGGCCGCCCGCCGGGGGTCGGGGGCGGCGTCGCGGCGGGTCGCCGCCACGCGCCGTCGCCGGTCGCGCAGGGCCTCCACCTCGACCGCGGCCGAATCGGTCCGCGCGGTCGACAGCAGGGCGGCGCGGGCAGCGCGCACGTGGTCCGCCACCGGCATCTCCGGCTCCATGTTCGACAACCCGTCCGACTCGGACGCGGCCAGCACGGACGACAACCCGTCGGTCGTCGCCACCACGACCCGACGAACCCGGGCCAGTCGGCGGAGGACGTCGCGTCGAATCGCGTCGGCGATCCCGTCGTCGACGACGAGCGCGGTGGCGTCCGCCGGCACGGCCCGCACGCTGTCCGCGAGGACGCGGCCCACCGGGAGAGCGGGGTCGGGCAGGACGACGACGGTCCCGGCCGACTCGACGGCGACGAGGGTGCGTCCCGCAATCGTGATCGCCCGCCGCACCGGCCCGTCGTCGAGTCCGGGCGCGACCACGAGCGCCACCGACCCGTCGCGCGCCGGCCCGTCGCCTCCCGCCGGGCCGTACCGCGCCAGCACGCGCGCCACGTCGGTGGGCCAGGGCCCGGTCACGACGCACCGCGCACGGCGATGATCGCCGGGTCGCGCAGGAACGCCTCCACCGCGGCGCGCGTGTGCGGTCGTTCCGCGGCCACGGTCTCGAGCTCCGCGCACAGCAGCAGGTCACGACGCCGACGGGCCGTCCCGCACGCGTCGGTCCACCACCCGACGATCGCCTCGACGTCGTCCGCGCGCACCGTGTCGGGCTCGTCGGTCCCGAGATCGAGTCGACCCGCGACCACCAGGGTCGGGGCCGAACGCCGGGCGGCGAGAACGGCGCGGTCGGCGTCGGTGATCCCGCGCGCGACGACGTGCAGAAGGACGTCGACGTCGAGCGGCGGATCCGGGACGTCGGGCGCGTCCACGCCGTGGATCTCCCGCAGCGTGCCCGAGACCCGGCCGGACAGCGCGCACACGAGCGTGGACTTGCCGGCACCCGGCCGGCCCGTGACGCCCGTCGTGATCTCGCCCCGAGCGCGGGCGACGGCCGCCGAGACGACGTCGTCGTCGGTCGCGCTCGTCAGCGCCGCGACGGCTGCCCGCGTCGCCGACGTCCACTCCTCGGTCATCGCGCCCCCTCCGGACCGACCCGTGCCCACTGCACCCGTCGCCCGACCCCCCGTCGACCGACTGCGCGTCGAATGCTCGCATGCGCGACGGGTTCGCCGCGGTCGCACGGCCACTGTGACACCGTCCGAATCGTCGCGGTTCCCGCCGGAGTCTCGACCTCGGGTCGAGACCCGACTGGGATCGAGCGTCCGAATGAGGGACACTGGTGGCCATGACAGAACCCCGTGCCCTGGACGAGCGCCCTGTCGGCGACGTCCCGACCGGCGGCTCCCGTCTCTATCCCCGGGTCACCAGTTTCCGGTCGCGGCGCGGCGCGCTGACCGAGCCGCAGCAGGCGTCGTGGGACCGCCTGTGGCCGACGGTCGGCCGCGACGTGGCCGACGAGCCGCTGGATGCGGACGCCTGGTTCGGCCGCTCCGCACCGCTGGTGCTCGAGATCGGCTCGGGCACGGGCACGGCGGCGCTCGCCATGGCGGCCGCCGAGCCGCACGTGAATCTGGTGGCCGTCGAGGTCTACCGCCCCGGCATCGCACAGACGGTGCAGGGCATCGAACGCGCCGGGCTCACCAACCTGCGCATTCTGCGCGGTGACGCCGCGGACGTCCTCGAGAACATGGTCGCGTCGCGTTCTCTGACCGCCGTGCGAGTGTTCTTCCCCGATCCGTGGCCCAAGGCGCGGCATCACAAGAGGCGGTTGCTCAAGGCGTCGACGTTCGCGCTGATCGCGGACCGTCTGCTCCCCGGCGGCGTCCTGCACGTGGCCACCGACCACGCGGACTACGCCGAGTGGATCGCGGAGATCGGTGACGCCGAGTCGGCCCTGACCCGCCTGCCGTTCGACGTCGACACCCGTACCGTCGAGGGGTCGCCCGTCTCGGTCGATCGTCCCGTGACCAAGTTCGAGGACAAGGCCAACCGAGTCGACCGCGCCGTCACCGAGTTCGTCTGGACCCCCAGCGCCTGACCTCCCGCGGCCCGACGCCCGGCCCCCGACTGCCGCAGAGAGCGAGAAACCGAGAATGAGCGTGGACTCCCAGAGCGTCGACGACGTGCGTGGCGACGCCGCCGCGTTCCCGGACGGCGGTGATTCTCGCCATACCAAGCGGGTCCTGCTGGTGTGGGACGCCCCGAATCTCGACATGGGTCTCGGCGCCATCCTCGGCGGGCGGCCCACCGCCGCCTATCGCCCTCGCTTCGATGCGCTGGGCCGTTGGCTGCTCGGCCGGACGGCCGAGCTCTCCGCCCGCGAGACCGCGACCCTCGAACCCGAGGCGACGGTCTTCACCAACATCGCCCAGGGCAGCGCCGATGTCGTTCGCCCGTGGGTCGAGGCCTTGCGTAACGTGGGGTTCGCGGTCTTCGCCAAGCCGAAGATCGACGAGGACAGCGACGTCGACTCCGACATGCTGGACCACATCGCGCTCCGCTCCCGCGATCACGGGCTCGCCGGCGTGGTGGTGGCGTCCGCCGACGGTCAGGCCTTCCGCATCCCCTTGGAGGAGATCGCGGCAGCCGGAGTGCCGGTCCAGGTCCTCGGGTTCCGTGAGCACGCCAGCTGGGCCGTCGCGTCCGAGACCCTCGAGTTCGTCGACCTCGAGGACATCGCCGGGGTGTTCCGGGAACCGCTGCCCCGCGTCAGCCTGGACGCCCTACCCGACGAGGGTGCGTGGCTCCAGCCGTTCCGTCCGCTGTCCGCCCTGCTCGTCGGGCGTCAAGGAGTGTCCTGAGTGTTCTCGAGATGGGGGGACCTGGTCCACCGGTCACGGTTCACCGTGCTCGGGGTCATGGTGGCGTTCCTGCTCGGTCTCGCCGCGTACGGCGCGAGCCTGAACGACCACCTGAGCCAGAGCGGGTGGGACGATCCGGGGTCGGAGTCCGTGCACGCCGCGCGCACCGCGGACGGCACCTTCGGCCGGGACAGTTCCGGTGACGTCGTCGCGCTCTACACCGCTCCCGCGGGGTCGACGGTGGACGATCCGGACTTCACCCGCACCATCGCCGACGCCCAGAACGCCATGGTCGCCGAGCATCCGGACAAGATCGCCAAGATCAACGTCAGCTACTTCCAGCAGCGCCTCCCCGCGCTGGCGTCGCCGGACAAGACCAAGGCGATCGCCACGTTCGCGATCGTCGGCGACAACGACACCGAACTGACCAACAACTTCCGCGACGTGAAGGACGCCTTCGAGATTCCCGGCGTCGACGTGCAGTTGGCCGGTCTGCAGCCGATCGCGGGCGCCCTGAACGACACCATGGCGGGCGACATCAAGCGCATGGAGTTGCTCGCCATCCCGGTGGTCGGTGTCCTCCTCTTCTTCGTGTTCGGCGGTGTCGTCGCCGCGGCTCTCCCGCTGGTCATCGGCGGTCTGACGGTCGTCGCCGCCAACGGCATGGTGCGGTTCTTCACCAACTTCGTCCCGGTCAACAGCTTCGTCGCGCCCGTGGTGTCGCTGATCGGCCTCGGGCTCGCGATCGACTACGCCCTGTTCATCGTCAGTCGGTTCCGCGAGGAACTCGCCGACGGACGCACGACGGGCCAGGCCGTCCAACGCTCGGTGATGACGGCGGGCCGGACGGTCGTGTTCTCCGCGACGATGATCGTCGCCAGCCTCGGCGGGCTCCTGCTGTTCCCGCAGGGCTTCCTCAAATCGGTCGCGTTCGGTGCGATCTCCACGGTCGCGCTCGCCGCGCTGACGGCGATCACGATCCTGCCCGCGATGCTCTCGGTGCTGGGCAAGCGCATCGACATGCTGGGTTTGAAGAGCATGCGCAAGACCAAGACCACCGAGGAGATCGAGTCCGGCCGGTGGGGTCGGCTGACGCGCTGGGTGATGCGCAACCCGATCAAGGTGACCGTGCCGATCGTGCTGGGTCTGCTGCTCATCACCCTGCCCGTCGGGTCCATCAAGTTCGGCGGCATCAACGAGACGTACCTGCCGCCGGACAACCCCACCCGCGTGGCGCAGAACGTCTTCGACGAGAACTTCCCGTCCTATCGGACCGAACCGCTGAAGATCGTGCTCGAGAACGCCGAGGGCCCGCAGCTCGGCGCCGTGCTCCGGGAGGCGTCGAATGCCCCCGGCCTGGTGGAACGCTTCTCCATCGAACGCAACGAGAACGGCGTCGCCGTGCTCAAGGCGGGCCTGGTCGACCGCAACGTCTCCTCCCCGGCCATCGACTACATCCGGTCCATCGACGTTCCCGACGGCGTCCGGCTCTCCGTGGGCGGCACTCCCGCCATCGAGCAGGACTCCATCGCGGCGTTGATCGACCGACTTCCGCTCATGGCGACGCTGGTGGTCCTGGTGACCACCCTGCTGATGTTCCTCACGTTCGGCTCGTTGGTCCTGCCGCTGAAGGCCATCCTCATGACCACGCTGGGGCTCGGCGCGACCCTGGGCTTCCTGACGTTCATCTTCGTCGACGGCGTCGGGGCCGACCTGTTGAACTTCACGCCCGGCCCGATCATGGCGCCGGTGCTGGTGTTGATCATCGCGATCATCTTCGGTCTCTCGACCGACTACGAGGTGTTCCTGCTCTCCCGCATGGTCGAGGCCCGCGCGCGCGGCGCCAGCACCTCCGAGGCCATCCGCGTGGGCACCTCCCACACCGGTCGCATCATCACCGCGGCCGCGCTCATCCTCATCGTGGTCACCGGGGCGTTCGCGTTCTCCGATCTGGTGATGATGAAGTACATCGCCTACGGCATGATCTTCGCGCTGATCGTGGACGCGACCCTGATCCGGATGTTCCTGGTCCCGGCCACCATGAAGCTGCTCGGTGACGACTGCTGGTGGGCTCCGCAGTGGATGAAGCGTCTGCAGGAGAAGATGGGGCTCGGCGAGCCGGTCCTCGACGACGACCGGATGCCCGCCGACGTCCCCGAGGTGGTGGCCATCGGGTCCGCCCCGCCGCCCGCGCGGGTGCGCGAGCCGGTCCGGGCCCGCGAACCGCTCACCCAGCCGATCCCGCGGACCGTCGCCCCGCCGGCGCGGCCGGAACCGGCCAGGGCCGGGCAGGACCGCCCGTCGCAGGACCGCGCTGTGCAGGACCGCGCTGTGCAGGACCAGACCACGGCCGACCGCCCGAAGCCGGCACGGGTCGAGCCCACCCGGCCGGCGCCCGCTCGTGCGGACCAGGCCGGCGCTGATTCCCCCGGCGCGGACGCGGCTCCCCGCCCGGAGACGCCGCGGCCGATCGAGAGTTGGCTCGCCGAACTCCGCTCCCCGGCCGTCGAGCGACGCACCCCCGCGCGTCCCGAGCCGTCCGCGCGGAGCGATCACGCAACCGGCGTGAACGGCTCCAACGGCAGCGGTTCCAACGGCAGCGGCTCGAACGGCTCCGCGTCGACGGGCACTGCGTCGAACGGGTCTGCCTCGAACGGGTCCTCGCAGAGATCCGGGTCGAACGGCTCGAACGGTTCTCGGCGCTCCGCGGACGGTGCGTCCGGAAGCACGACTCCCCGGCGCGACACCGACGACATCGACGCCTGGATCGCCGGCCTGCGACTCGGCCGTCCGGAGACACCCGCCACCCCGCCCGCCGAGGCGCCGCGGACCCGGGACCGGACACCCGCGCCGGACGACACCGACCGGCCCGAGGGCTCGTCGTACGACGAGCCGTCGCCGACCGAGTCGTCGCCGACCGAGGTGACGTCCGAACCGGCGAACTCCGAGCCGCCCACGTCGACCGGTGGACGCCGTCGTGCCCGTGAGGACGACAACGGAGGTCGACGTGCGACGGAGTCGGAGTCCGGCGGTCGGCATCACGGGCAGTCGGGTGCGATCAGTGTGAGCGAGCTGCTTGCGCGTCAGCGTCGGCAGTAGGGCCGGCAGGCCCGTCGGTCGTACCGGCCCCCAGCCGCTCGGCGAACACCCGCGCGTAGCGCGTTCCCGCCGCGAGGAGCAGGCCGCCGGCCAGCAGGAAGGCGACCGCGCGGGTGACCCCGCCGGTGGCGGCGAGGTCGAAGAGGAAGAGCTTGGCCAACGCCGCACCCGCCACGGCGAGCCCGGCCGCCGGCAACGTGCGGGCCCGGGCCGGACGAGCGAGCCCTCGCGCCAGCAGAGCGACGGCCAGGCCGGTCCACACGACCGTGCCGACGCCGTGCCCGGCCACTGCGCCCGCCCGGCCGGCGAGCAGAGCGCCGCTCACGACGGCGGTGGTCACCGCTGCTGCCAGGCCGATCACCGCGAAACACCCGACGACGATCACCCGCACCGCGTCGTCATGCAGCACTCGCAGGCCGACGACGCTGCCGGTGACCGCCGTCGCGACCGCGGCAACGGCCCCGACGAGCGCCCAGCCGTCGAACGTGACGGCGAGGGCGGGCGAGAGCGTGGCATCCAGCGACCAGGCGTCGGCGTAGCCGGCCACGCCCGCCACGGAGAGAGCAACACCGACCCCGTACAGGGGAAGCGATCCGAGACGATGCGCGGCGATCATCGTCACGCACGCCACCGCCAGGAGAGCAGGGAAGGCGAGGTCGCCGGGGGTGGCGGCCACGACGGCCACCGTCGCCGCGAGTGCGGTCGGCAGCGCGAAGGCGACACGCGTCCACGCCGGGCGCTCGCCCTGCAGGAGGAACCAGCCGGTGGTCAGCGCCACTCCGGTCGCGACGACGGTGGTGACCGGGCGGTCGAGGAGGCTCGCCGCCGCGAGGAGCGTGCCCGCGGTGCTCACGACGGCGGCCAGCGTGGTCACGTCGGTCGGAACCCGCTGCAGCACCAGCCGAGCCGACGCCACGGCGCCGCCGAACGCGGCCAGCGCCACGAACAGGATCGGCACACGGGGGCCGTCCGCGCCGACCGCGACGGTCCCGGCCGCGGCGGCGAGGGCGAGCACCACCGGCGCCGTGCGCGCGGCCCGCAGGATCGTCCACGAGCGCGTGGCGTCGACCGGCACGGTCGCGAGGTGGACGACGACCAGAGCCACCAGCAGGGCGGCCGACAGACCGCCGGTGACGACCGGCGCGAGGAGTGCCACCCCGAGAACCACGAGGACGGCGAGCAGTTCGGAGGACCATCGCAGCGCCACGGCGACGCCGAGCGCGGCGATCCCGAGTCCGAGAACGATGCCGACGGGAGCGGCCACCCACCCGTACAGGGCGGTGACGGCGGCGACGGACAGGTAGAGACCGGCGAAACCGGCTGCGGCCGAGGCGACGGCGCCGATGCGACCGCCCGGCCGGTTCACCACTCGGAACGCGGCACCGAGCAGACCCACCGAGACGGCGACACCGGACGCGACGCGCAGCGGCGGGCCGAACCAGCCCGCGCGAGCGGCAAGGACGACAAGCATCACGACGCCGACGAGGGTCACCGCGGCGCCGGCGATCGCGAGGAGGCGGCTGACGACGCCGTCGCGCTGCCACCAGGGAACGGTCGGCGCGGGGGGTGTGGACGGAGCAGTCGGACGGGTTGGGGTCGCCTGCCGGTACTGCGGCGGCGGACCGGCGGGCGGCTGGGGTACGGGCCGAGCGGGCAGCGCATGTGGGACGGGCTGCGGGGGCTGGGCGAGACGGGCGAGGTCGTGGGCGACGCGGCCGAGACGCTGATGCAGGAGGGCGACCTCGCCGGCCAGAGCCTGGACGGCGCGTGGGTCGGGAGCGTGAGGAGTCATGACTCGATGCTCGCCCGGTCCACCGCCACCCGGAATGGGGGAAACTACGCAGTCGCCCCCCGGCGACTACTCGAGTGGCTCTCGCTC
The DNA here is from genome assembly GCF_001620025.1 of Rhodococcus sp. PBTS 1. NCBI lineage: Bacteria > Bacillati > Actinomycetota > Actinomycetes > Mycobacteriales > Nocardiaceae > Rhodococcus > Rhodococcus sp. PBTS 1. The sequence goes on along the minus strand of NZ_CP015219.1, from coordinate 35,262 downwards.
GGGTTTCCGCCACTCTCGGCGGTTGCAACCCGTGCAGGTGACCAGAACCCGCGCAGGTGTCGACCTGCTCGGGTTTCCGCCATCCTCACCGGTTGCAACCCGTGCAGGTGACCAGAACCCGCGCGGGTGGGTGGGCCGGGGAGGTTGCTCCGGCTTCCGCACGGTGCTCCTCTTCTCACCGGCGCGGGTTGCGGGAGCGAGCAGGTCAGGCCGGGCCAGCGTCAGCCGAGCATGCGCTTGATGGTGACGCCGAACGGGTGCTTGGCCGTCACCGAACCCATGCGGGTCCGCCCGCGGATCTCGAGGTGCAGGGAGCTGTCGTCGCGGCGACCGCGCACCTTGTTGTCGGCGCTCCCCGCCACGGCCTGCAGGCCGTCCATGTTCACCGACACGCCTTCCGGCACGACGATCGAGATGGAGCTCATGTAGTCGTCCACCTCGATGACGACGGTCGACGAGTGCACGGTGGCGTCGGCGAAGTTCAGCGTCACCGAGCCCAGGCGGGACCGCACGCGCAGCAGACGGGGCACGTCCCACGCGCCGGACCGGGTGACCGACGACAACGTCGCCTTCACCGTGGCTTCGTCCGCACCGCCGACGGACGACACCACCGACCCGCGCGAGATCGTCTCCGGGGCAGTCGAACCCGAGATCCGGATACCCGGCAGGTCGACCAGAACGGCGTTGAGCTCGCCGCGCGTCTTCGCGGCCAGGGCGGTGTCCATCCGCTCGGTGTACTCGCCGAGGGACAGCATCCCCTGGCCCACGGCCCGCTGCAGCAGTTCGCCCACATGGTTCCGTTCGGCATCGCTCACCCGCAGGTCCCTGTCGTCCATGCGGCCAGGATACCGATCCGTCCGTTCCCCGCGATGCCGTCGAGCACCGTCGGACACGCTCAGTCGAGTCCCCGCTCGACCGCCCACCGCGTGAGCTCCACCCGGTTGGCCAGGTGCAGTTTGCGCAGCGTCGACTGCACGTGGTTCTCCACCGTGCGGTGGCTGACGTGCAACCGCTCTCCGATCTGCTTGGCGGTCAGCCCTTTCGACACCATCCGCAGCACCTCGGTCTCCCGCGCGGACAGGCTGTGCTCGGGCGGCGGAGTTTCGGGGCCGGCGGCCACGCGTCGGTACTCGCCGAGGACGAGCCCGGCCAGCCCCGGCGTGAACACCGCGTCGCCGTTCGCGGTGGTGCGCACCGCGGCCTCGAGTTCCTCGGCCGACGCACTCTTGACCAGATAGCCTGTGGCTCCGCCCTTCACGGCCGCGAGGACGTCGTCACGCTCGCCGGACGCGGACAACACGAGCACGCGGCTCCGCGGCGACGCGGCGAGCACCGCGGCCGTCGCCGACGCCCCGTCACCCTCCGCGAGGTTCATGTCCATGAGGACGACGTCGGGGCTCGTCACCGCGGCCCGACGCGCCGCCGCGGACTCGCCGTCGGCCGTCGCCACCACCTCGAATCCCCGCGCGGTGAGATCGCGTGCGACGCCGTCACGCCAGAGCGGATGGTCGTCGACCACCATGACCGTGATCACGGATTCGGTACCGTCAGTTCCCATTCCGTTCCTTCCCCGGGCGCCGAGATCATCTCGGCCCGTCCCCCGAGCGCCTCGAGGCGGCCGACGATCGATGCCGCGACGCCCAGCCTGCCCTCGGTGCGAGCGGCCGCCAGACGCTCGGGGTCGACCCCCGGCCCGTCGTCCCGCACGCCGACCACCACCGTGCCGGCGTCGTCCTCGATCGAGACGTAGACCGCCGCGCCCGGTGCGTGTCGGTGGGCGTTGTCCACGGCCGCCACGACAGCGGCCACGACCTCTCGACCCACGTCGGCCGCGACGGTCACCGGGTCGGACGGTGCCGCGACGGTCACCGTCGGTCCCACCGCCGCCCGCACGTCGGCCGTGAGGTCGGTACGCGAACCATCCCCCGTGACGCGGGATACGCTGCCGGACAACAGGTCCCGGAGCGCGCGCTCCTGCTCGGCGGCAAGCGTGCCGAGCTCCGCGGCCGGACCGCCGAGCTCTCGACCGCGCCGGTTGACCAGAGCAAGTACCTGCAACACCCCGTCGTGAACCTCCCGCGCGAGCCGCTCGCGCTCGGCCGTCGCGGCGGCGAGGGCGACGGCCTCGTCGAGTCGGGCCCGCGCGGACCGGGCGATGCGCGCGGCCAGGCCCAGCGCCAGCCCGACGGACACCAGGATCGGCCCGGTGGAGTCGCGCCACAGATCGGCGTCGAGGGTCCCGCGCACGAGAGCGATCGCGACGGTCATCGTCAGGGCGGAGGCGACTCCGACGCGCGGACCGCCGAGCAGCGCGGCGGCGACGACGGCGCCCGCCACCCAGATCGTCGTGGGGAGTACCTGGTGCTCGCGTCGCCAGTCGGGATCGGCGACCGCCACCGTCGAGACGATCAGGCCCAGCGTGACCAGCTGGTCCGCCACGACGATGGCGGGCCGAACGGCCGGGGTGACGGCGGCGACCACCGAGACGCCGGACCAGAAGACCACCACGGCGGCGAGGACGTGGGACCAGAGTTCGGCGTCGTACTGCTCGTGGACCACCAGGTGGAATCCCACCGCGTAGATCACGGTGAGCAGCCGGAACGCCGCTGCCGCGCGCCAGAGCGGCGCGTCGGCACCGGAGGGGTCAGTCGTCGGTGTCGCCGTCGATCTCACCCTTTCGGAGCCGCGCCGTCCCGGGGACGGGATCGGCGGCGTCGGCGGGGAACATCGGCTGGGACGGGTCGGACTCGGCGATCGCGTCGTACGCCTCCTCGGGGTCGTCGGCGAGCAGCGATCGCACCGCGGTGTTGGCCATCGCGACCAGCGGCACGGCCAGCAGACCGCCGATGATGCCGGCGAAGACGATGCCGGTCGCGATGGCGAGCACCACGGCGAGCGGATGGATGCGCACGGCGCGGCCGAGCAGCAGCGGCTGGAGGACGTGCCCTTCCAACTGCATGACGGCCACCACGATCGCGAGCGCGATCAGTGCCGTGACCAGGCCCTTGCTCACGAGAGCGACCAGCACGGCGACGAATCCGGTGAGGACCGCGCCGACAATGGGCACGAACGCGCCGATGAAGACGAGGGTGGCGAGCGGGAGGGCGAGCGGCACCCCGAGCACGGCCAGACCGATACCGATGCCCACCGCGTCCGCGGCCGCGACGACGACAGTGGCCCGCACGTAGCCGACCAGCGAGCCGAAGGCCTGGCTGCCGGCGGCCCGGACGCGACGACGCGCCCGGGTCGGCGCGAGCCGGGTGACGAACTCCCAGATCTGCTGGCCGCCGTAGAGGAAGAAGATGAGGGTAAACAGCAGCAGCAGGGTCCCCGTCAGGATCTCCCCGATGGTCGCTGCGGTGGTGAGGGCGCCGGAGGTGAGGGCCTCCTGGTTCGACTGCAACGACCTCACGACGGAGTCGCCCGCGGTGCGGATCTGGTCCTGGCTGAAGTGGAGCGGGCCGTCCGTGAGCCACTGCTGGACCGAGGTGATGCTGCCCGTGACCTTGTCGGTGAGGGCGGGCAGTCCCTGGATGAACTGCTCCACGACGAACGTGAGGATGCCGACCAAAAGCCCGATGCTGCCGAGCACCGCCACCACCACGGCCAGCACCCGCGGGATGCCGCGGCGATGCATCCAGTCCACCAACGGCAGCAGCAGAGCGGAGGCGAGCAGGGCCAGGCCGACGGGCACGACCACGCTCTCGAGCCGTTGCACCACGGCTCCGAGCGCGACCAGCCCGGCGAAGAGCACCAGCAATCGCCAGGTCCAGGCCGCGCCGACCCGGACCACCGGATGCACGGAAGCTGCCGGGTCGTCCGTCACCGAGCGAGCGTAACCACCCCGGGCGGGTACGAGCATCGCTTCCGGGGCACCGACACGCGCCGACCTTCAGTCGCGGCGCCGCGGAGGTCTGCGCGGGGTGGTGTCCGGTGTCGGCCCGTCCCGGTAAGTTTTCCTTCGTGCTGGTGCCCGTGCGTGCGGTCGAGAGGACTCTGCGGAGTCGCTGGCCGGTGTACCTGGCATCGATGCTGCTCGCGAACCTCCTGGGTTCCATTCTGGTGTTCGCCTTCGTGCGGTACGGCCTGCCCATCCCGGAGAACCAGTCGATCGTGGTCGACCGCGTGCGCAACGTGGTCATCTTCGGGGCGTACCTGATCTTCGCCGCCGTCGTGAGCCTGGTCACCGCGGCCATCATGCTGCGCAGCGTCATGCGGTGGCAGTTGCGCGGCGGTCCGCCCACCCGCGCGGAGCAGATGGCGGCTCTGCACGCCCCGTTGCGCCAGGCCATCGTGCATCTGGTCCTGTGGATCATCGGCGGCATCCTCTTCATGGCGCTCACCGCGGCGGAGATGCCGTCGTTGGCTGTCGCGGTGGCGGTCACCGTGGCCATGGCCGCGGCCATCACATTCGGTTTCACCTACATGCTGGGCGAGCGCATCCTCCGGCCGGTGGCGGCGCAGGCGCTGAGCGAGGGCCGGTTCGACCGCACCATGACGCCGGGTGTGGGCACCCGCATGGCGATGACCTGGGGCCTGGGCACGTTGATCCCGGTCACCGGGATTCTCCTGCTCTGCGCCACGCAGCTCACCACCGATCTGGTGTTCTCCCCGGATGCGCTGGCGATCGCCATCGCGTTGCTGTGCATCCTCGCCATCGTCCAGGCGTTCTGCCTCTCCATGCTGACCGCCAGTCAGATCTCCGACCCCATCCGACAGCTACGCCGCGCGATCGAGCGAGTCCAGCGGGGCGACACCGAGGTCCAGGTCGAGGTGTTCGACGGGAGCGAGATCGGCCGCCTGCAGGTCGGGTTCAACCGGATGATGCAGGACTCCTCGGAACGCAAGGTGCTGCGCGAGCTGTTCGGTCAACACGTCGGCGAGGACGTGGCGCGTCGAGCACTGCAGTTCGGCACCGAACTCGGCGGCGAGACCCGCTTCGTCGCCGTGCTGTTCGTCGACATGGTCGGATCCACCGCCGCGGCCTCCGAACGCCCGCCGGGCGAGGTGGTCGACCTGCTCAACGACTTCTTCCGCGTCGTCGTCGACGTGGTCGACCGACACCACGGGTTCGTCAACAAGTTCGTCGGCGACGCCGCTCTCGCCATCTTCGGTGCGCCGCTCGACCGGCCGGACGCGCCGACGGCGGCGCTGTCGGCAGCGCGCGAACTGCGCTCCGAGCTGCACGGGATCGTCGGTCTCGACATCGGCATCGGCGTCTCCGCCGGGCTGGCGGTGGCCGGCAACATCGGGGCGCAGGAGCGCTTCGAGTACACCGTGATCGGCGATCCGGTCAATGAGGCGTCGCGCCTGACCGAGCTGGCCAAGTTCCAACCCAGCCGCGTCCTGGCATCGACGTCGGCGCTGTACTTCGCGGACGAGGACGAGCAGTCGCACTGGGAACTCGGCGAGAAGGTGCAGTTGCGCGGCCGTCGGCGGGCGACGCATCTGGCGACGCCCGTCGTCTATCCGGACCCCGACTGACCGGACTCGATCCTCGCCCCGACCCGACGGGCCGGGCCGGGCGGTCTCGTTCGTTACGCTGTCCGACGTGGCATCCCCCGAGCACGACGGCCAGGCCGGGGCTCCCCGGTCGGGACGCCACTGGCGGTGGTTGCGCTGGGTGGTCGCGGTCGCGCTGCTCGCCCTGCTCATCGGGGAGGGCGTCTACCTCGCTCCTCGCCTCCACGAATCCTGGCGTGCGCTGACGGAGATGCACTGGGGCATCGCCCTCGCGTGCGTGGTCGCCCAGGCGGTGTCGCTGTCGGCGTTCGCCCGGGTGCAGAAGCAACTGCTCGCCGCGGGTGGTGTCCGGGTGACCCAGCGGCGGTCCCTGTCGGTGATCTACGCCAGCACCGCGATGTCGGTGACCCTGCCGGCCGGACAGGTGTTCTCGACGGCGTTCACCTATCGCGAGACGCGTCGCTGGGGCGCGAGTCCCGTCGTCGCGTCGTGGCAGTTGGCCATCTCGGGTGTCATCGCCGCCCTCGGACTCGCCCTGCTCGGGGTGTCGGGCGCCCTGCTGGTCGGCGGAAGCGCCAACACCACGACGTTGATCCTCCCCGTCGCCGGCGTGATCGCCCTCGTCGCGGCGGTGCGGTACGTCCGCGCCCATCCCCGGTCGATCGTCGCCGCCGGGCGCTGGGGGCTCGCGAAGTACAACGCGCTCCGGGGGAATGCGGCGGATGCGGGCCGCGCCCGGTTGGACGCCATCGTCGACCAGGTGACCTCGGTGCGGCTCGGTCCCCGCGACGCCGCGGCCGCCGCCGGGTTCTCGGCGGTTCATCGCCTCGCCGACGTCGCCTGCCTGGGACTGGCGTGCTTCGCCGTCGGCGCCGACCCGCGAATCTACGGCCTGCTCCTGGTGTTCTCGGCCGGGAAGACCGTTGGCTCGATCCCCGGCGCTCCGGGCGGCCTGGTCATCGTCGACGCCACGTTGATCGCCACCCTGACCACCGCGGCGTCCATCAGCGCCTCGCAGGCCGTGGCGGCGGCGCTGGTCTATCGCGTCGTCAGTTTCGTGCTGGTCGCGGTGGTGGGCTGGGTCGTGTTCCTCGCCCTGTTCCGCTCGCACCGCCTCGAGGATGCGCGCGCCGAGTTCGAGCAGGAGAGCGAACGCACCACGGCCGGGGAATAGATGCGGACCACGGTCCGGTTGAGTACGGTGTCGTTCCAAGTCGGTTGAAACCTCAACACACCAGGAGTTCGTCATGACCGCAGCAGTCGCCGTTCCTCAGCTCACCGCCGGTACGTGGGCCATCGACCCCACGCACTCGACCATCGGCTTCACCGTTCGCCACCTCATGGTCAGCAAGGTCCGCGGACGCTTCCAGGACTTCTCCGGCTCGATCACCGTCGACGAGAGCGGCGTCACCGCCATCTCCGCCGACATCGACGTCGCCTCCATCACCACCGACAACGCGCAGCGCGACGGCCACCTCAAGACCGCCGACTTCTTCGAGGTCGAGAAGTTCCCCACCGCCACCTTCCGCTCCACCTCGGTCGCCCCGCAGGGTGACGGCTACGTCCTCACCGGCGACTTCACGCTGCACGGCGTGACCAAGCAGGTCGAACTCACCGTCGAGTACAACGGCGTCAACGCGGGCATGGGCAACGGCCCGGTCGCCGGCTTCGAGGCCACCACCACCATCAACCGCCGCGACTTCGGCATCAGCATCGACATGCCCCTCGAGGGCGGCGGCGCCGTGGTGGGCGACAAGATCACGCTGAACCTGGACATCGAGGCCGGCCTGCAGGCCTGATCCGACTCCCGTCTCGTCGCCCCCGCCGGTGTCACCGGCGGGGGCGACGTGCGTTCGGCGATCTCTATCCTGGTGCCCATGACCACCGCCATCCACCCGTCGACGACGCGCGTGCTCGCCCCGGCCGTCGCGCTCGACGTGGTGCTCGTGCTCGTCTTCGCCGCCATCGGACGCGGCAGCCACGCCGAAGGTGTCACCGTCGGCGGCACACTGAGCACGGCCTGGCCGTTCCTGGTCGGCCTCGCTGTCGGCTGGGCGGCCACGGTCGCGCTCTACCGGGACAAGCTGGCGCCGCTGCTCATCCTGCCCACCGGGGTTCTGGTGTGGGTGTCGACGGTGGTGGGCGGCATGGTGATTCGGCGCCTGATCGGCGAGGGGACGGCCTTCAGCTTCGTGATCGTGGCGTCGGTGACGTTGGCGGTGTTCCTGCTCGGGTGGCGTGCGATCGCGCGAATCAGAACCAGAGGTACAGCGCGAGCCCGACGCCGCTGAGAGCGATCACCACGCGCAGCGGGCCGGCGGGCACGCGGCGTACCAGCCGCGGACCGACGGCACCGCCGCCCATCGCGCCGAGGGCCATCGCCCCGGCCGCGAGCCAGTGCACCTCACCGGAGAACGCGAACAGGATTGCGGCCACGAGGTTGGCCACACCCAACAGGTAGCTCTTGAGAAGTGCTGCGCGCCAAACGGGTTCGGCCGTGCAGATCAGCGTGAGCGCCATGAACACGACGCCCGCTCCGGCACCGAAGTAGCCGCCGTAGACGGCCACGACGAACAGCGACAGCGGGTAGGCGACCGGGAACGTCCGCGATCCCGCGAGCAACCGGATGCGCGGTTGGGCGAGCACGGCGGCGGACGCGACCAGAATGAGGAACGGCACCAGCCGTTCGAACGACTCTCCCGGCGCCAGCAGGAGGATCCCCGCTCCGGTGAGGCCGCCCAGCGCCGCCCACAGCGTGGACCACAGCAAAGCGCGACCGCCGCGCGCGAGTTCCTTGGTCGACGACGCCGTGGCACCCACTCCGGCGCCGACGAGGGCGACGGTGTTGGTCACGTTCGCGGACACCGGGCTCAGACCCACGGCCAGCAACGCCGGGTACGACACGAGGGACGCCAATCCGGTGACGTAGCCGACCAGACCCGCCCCGAATCCCGCCAGGACGAGCAGGAGAAGGTGAGCTACGGTCACGACCCGAGCGTATCGGGGACGGTGTCACTCGCTGGGCGCGGCCATCTCCCGCAGCAGGCGATTGGTCATGCGGGCGGCGGCGTCGGTGCTGTCCGCGTCCTCGATGTGGACCGCGAACGCCAGGTCGCCGCGGGTCCCGAGGAACCACCGGCCGTCGTCGCCGTCGCCGGACAGGCCGATCACGGCGGGGTCGGCGATGCCGGCCTTCCGCGCGTCGTCGGCGAGCGTGCGACGAAGACCACTCAGCACGTCCCCCGAAACCGGGGACCCGGCCGCGGACACCGTCGCCGGTCGTCCGTCCACCACGAACGGCACCGGGGCGGACCCGCGCGCCACCGCCGCGGCCATCTGCGTCAGACCGAACGGGGTGACGGCGAAGTCGCCGGCCTGCCCGCGGGTCGAGGCCAGGGAGGCGCCGCGGATCTGGTCGACGGCGGTGCGTCCCTCGGGCAGAGTCGCGGTCACGGTCTCGAGCCCGGCGAGGTCGTACGACACACCGAGTCCGAATTGCCGTGCGGCGTCGGCGAAATCGATGCCCTGGCGGTCCGCCGAGGCCGCGACCACGTCGCGCACCGCGTCGGCCGGGTGCAGGGCGGTGAACGCGGGCGTCCCCTGATCGTTGGCGTAGCTGTTCTGCGCGGCGGCCACGACGGCGCCGCTGGACGGCCGCATGACGACGATCGACGCCGGCGTCCCCACACTGACCACCGCGTTCAGGGCCGCGAGTTGCAGCGCGGGATCCAGCGAGGACGTCAGGTCGGGCGTTCCGGGCCCCTGGTACCCGGCCAGCTGCGTCGTCTCGCCGTCGGCGTCGGTGGCCTGCACGGCCCATCCCGCCGTGCCGTCGCGGTCGGCCTGCCAGACGGAGCGCAGCGCGTCGAGCACCGGGGAGTTCAGTCGCCGGTCGGTCGCGATCAGCTTCGGCTCGGCGTAGAGGACGACGCCGGGAATCGCGCGCAGGTCGTCCTCGAGGACGGCGTAGTCGTCGGCGCGCAGGTTGACCGCGGTGATCACGGCTCCGGGCGCCGCGGCGGCGTCGGCGAGCAACGACTCTGCGGTGATGAGCGGGGCGACGACATCGATGACGTCGGCAAGGCGGGCTGCGCTGGCGGCGAGGTCGGACGTGGCGGCGGGGTCGAGGCGCACCGAGGCGACGTTCTGCGCGGTCATCATGACCGCACCAGAGGAGTCCAGGACACGAGGCGCGGGCGCGTCGGTGCGGGTGTAGCGGACGGTCTCGCCGGCGCCGGAGTGCGGCATGACCACCGCCGGGTCCCACGCGATGCGCCAGCCGACGCCGAGCTTCTTCGCCGTCCCCTGCGTACTGACGTGCCAGGTGCGATCGTCGCCGGGACGGGGAGCACCGAAGGACCACGACGTGTCGACGGTGAAGAATCCGGACGCGTCGTCGAGACCGATGTACTGCGACACGCGGCGGGTGGCGACGCCCGGACCCATCGCGTCGAACATCTCCTCGAGGGTATGGGCCGCGGCGTTGGGGTAGGACGTCAGCGCGGCGGCCGCGGCCACGTCGCGCTGGTCGAGGGCGGCGACGAAGCGGTCCACCAGAACGGCGGCCTCGCTGCGCGGCTTGTGCACCACGAACGAGGCGATCGTCGCGAGCGAGACGAACACTGCGAGCAGCGCGACGACGTACCGGGGACGCAGAGCCATTCCCCAATGTTCACATCAGTCACACGAGTAACACAGCACGGGCAGCGCTCGGAGCGGTCACGGTTCGGTCACCGCTCGGTTCGGCATCGGTGTCACCGCCGGTTCCGAGCCGACCGCGACGTCAGCGCAGGTACCGCCCCGCGGCAGCGAGTGCCGGCGCGGAGGAGTCGCCGCCCGCGACGAAGACCGCGAACGCGAGATCGCCGCGGATGCCGACGAACCATCCGTGCGCCGGGCCGCCGGCGACCTCCGCCGTGCCCGTCTTGCCGAGCAGCCCGTCGAGGTCGCGCAGCTCCGAAGCCGTGCCGTTCTGGACGGTCTCGCGCATCATCGCCCGAATCTCGTCCGTGACCTGGGCGGGAGCCGGCTCCGGCGTGCTGTCCGGGGTTCCCGGTCGACCGACGATCATGACCGGCGCGGGGGTGCTGCCGTCGGCGATCGACGCGGCCACCAGGGCCATCCCGAACGGCGACGCCGTCACGGTGCCCTGGCCGATCGCGGACTCGACGCGCTCGGCCGGCGTGGTGGCGGGCGGGACACTGCCGGTCACGGTGGTCAGTCCCGGTGTCACGTAGTCGACGCCGAGGCCGAACTGCGCGGCGGCGTCCCGCAGCGCGGTGTCCGGAAGCCCGACGGCGAGCTGACCCATCGTGGTGTTGCAGGACCGGGCGAACGCCGTGGTGAGCGGGACGGACCCGAGATCGAAATTGTCGTCGTTCGGAATGGTCCGCCCCTCGATGTTCGCCGATCCGGGGCACGGCACCACGGTCTCGGGCGTCACCTCGCCGGCCTGGAGCGCGGCCGAGGTGGTCACCGTCTTGAAGGTGGACCCGGGCGGGTAGAGCCCGGTGAGGGCCACCGGACCCTGCGCGTCGGCGGCGGCGTTCTGCGCCACGGCCACGACGTCCCCGGTCGACGGGCGGAGGGCGACGATCGCCGCGGCGTTCGGCAGCGCGGTCAGTGCGTTCTCCGCCTTGAGCTGCTGCAACGTGTCCAGGGACACGCGGATGTCGTCCCCCGTCGTGGCGTCCTCACCCGTCAGTCGCTGGGTGGGGGCGCCGTCCGGTCCGACGAGCTGCACGGCCCACCCGGCCGTGGCGTCCTGCTGCTCCTGCCAGACGGCGGCGACGTCGTTCAGCGCCGGCGAGGTGAGCTCTCGGTTGTCCGTGAGGAGCCGCGTCTGCTTCGACAGGGTCACGCCGGGGATCGCGGCGAGCAGCGACTCGATGGGGGCGATGTCCTCGTCGCGCAGGGTCACGGCCGTCACCGGGGACCCACCCGCCGTGGCCAGCGATTCGCCGAGCGACTCCGCGGTGACGGTGGGCGCGAAGGGCGACACCAGCGCGGCGACGGCTCCGGCATTCGCCGACGCGTCGAGGTTCACCAGGGTCACCACCTGCTGCGACATCAGCGGGGCGCCCGAGGCGTCGAGAACGCGGGGGACGCGGTCCGCGGCGAGCGTCGTGTAGCGGACGGTGGTGTCCGGGGTCAGTCCGGCCACCACGGTTCCGGGATTCCAGGTCACCTGCAGGCCGGCGCCCCGGTCCGCGACCGAGCCCTCCGTGGTGTAGGTCCAGACCCGTTCGGTGGCGGTGGGGGCGGCCGACGTGCTCGTGGCTGCCGCAGTGGTCGACGCGGTCGACTCCGGGGTGTCGGTGGTCGAGGCGGCCGACTCCGGCGTGTCGTCGTCCGTCGGCGTGAAGGACCACGACGCCGACAGCGTGAACGTCTGCTGCTCCTCGTCGGTTCGGGAGACCGTGAAGCGCGGGGTGGCGGTGACGCCGGAAGCGCTGCCGACGCCCCCGAGGCCGGCGTAGATGCCGTCCAGTGCCGTGGTGGCGGCGGCCGGGTCGGAGGTGATCTCGGCCGCGGCCGCGACGTTCTGCGTGCTCAGGGCCTCGGCGAACCGATCCGCGAGCGACCGGACCTGCGACGGCGGCTCGCTGGAACATGCCGACGCCACCAGGGCGAGGACCAGGGCGGCGGCGCCGAACGACGCCGAACGACGGACCGGGTGACGAGTGATCGCGGCAGGCACGTGCTGATAGTGCCCCACGGGTCCGACGGTCACACGCCGTCCACGCCGCGCCGTCCGATCCGCGTGGCTTCCAGCAGTCCGCGTCGGCTGCAACACCAGCGGATCGCGGCAACGGGCGCGGATCGAGGCCCGCCGTCTCGCGCCAGTCGTCGACAGTCCCGGCGTTGGCGTGTAATCATGTAAGTGTGGGTGTAATTAAGTAACACCCCGAACCGAGGAGGTTCCCATGTCACCTCACGAGCATCCGTTCGACCGAGGCCACCGCGGACGTCGCGGCGGCCCCCGACCGCGGGGGGAACGCATCGGGCGTCCCGGCGGCTGGCAGCAGAAGGACGTCCCCGACGCCGGCGACGCCGAGCAATGGTTCCTCGGGCGCCTGCCCGATACCTGGTACGACGGCGCGGTCACCGTCGAGGTGGACCGCGAGGAAATCGTCGTCGTCGGTGAGCTGTCGGTGCCGGACTCCACCGCCGCCACGGTGGAAGGCCGCATCGCCCGCTTCCGCGAGGACACCCGCGGCGACCGCATGCGCATCGCCGACGAAGCCGAGGCCCGCTACGGCCGCAAGGTCGCGTGGGGTGTCGTCGTCGACGGCGAGACCACCCTGTTCACCCATCTGGCGGTGCCGGTGATGACGCGACTGCGTCAGCCGGAGCGCAAGGTGCTCGACACACTGGTCGACGCCGGAGTCGCGCGATCCCGCGCCGATGCGCTCGCCTGGGCGGTCCGCCTGACCGGCGACCACATCGATCCCTGGCTCGCCGAGCTCCGCGACGCCATGCGCACGGTCGACGACCTTCGAGCCAAGGGTCCCGACTTGGGTTGAGCGACAACGAGAACCGGTAATCACCTTGACGGTGCGTTCCACCCGCCCCTAGCATCGGACGCGACCGTGTTCCCGACGAACGGACAGCATCGAGTGATCACCTCGCAGTAGTGCGGATCCCACCGGCGAATCATCGCGGTGGCCACGTCACTCCTTCCGAGGTATCTCATGTCTCGATCCCTCTCGTCCGAGCAGTCGTCGGTCGTCGTCACCGACCTCACGTATTCCTTTCCCGACGGGCGCACCGTCGTCGACGGCCTGACCGTCACGTTCCCGGCCGGAACCACCGGCCTGGTGGGCACCAATGGTTCCGGCAAATCGACTCTGCTGCAACTGATCGCAGGCCGACTCACGCCGTCGTCGGGCACCGTCACCGTCCGCGGCAGCCTCGGTTACGTCCCGCAACGGTCCGACGTCGGAACGTCCCCGACGGTGGCCGACCGGCTCGGCATCGCCGAGGTGCGGGCCGCGCTGGCCCGCATCGAGCGTGGATCGACCCGGCCGTCGGACTTCGACACGGTCGGGGCCGACTGGGACGTCGAGGAACGCAGCCTGGCCACGTTGAGCTCGGTCGGTCTCGACGTGAGTGGCAGCGGCACAGCGTATCTCGACCGAACCGTCCAGTCGCTGTCCGGCGGCGAGGCGACCCAGTTGGCGGTGGCCGCGCAGATGCTGCGTCGTCCCGACGTGCTGGTGCTCGACGAGCCGACGAACAATCTCGACGGTCGTGCGCGAGCGGCACTGCGCCGCGCCGTCGGGGGCTGGTCGGGCACCGTGATCGTGGTGAGCCACGACGTCGCCCTGCTCGAGACCATGGACCGTATCGCTGAAATGCGTTCGGTCCGTGAGCAACCGGCCACGATCACCCTGTTCGGTGGCAACTTCTCGCACTACCGCGCCGCTGTCGAGGCCGAGCGGGACGCCGCCCTGGCCGCGGCACGGGCGGCCGAGCAGGACGTGCGTCGACAGCACCGCGACCTGCAGGACGCCCGAACCACGATCGACCGCCGACGCAAGATGGGCGACAAGGCCGACCGCGAGAAACGGGTGCCGAAGATCGTGGCCCACAATCGGCGCAGCGCCGCGCAGGAATCTGCGGCGCGCTACCGGTTGGGTCACGAGAAACGGCTGTCCTCCTCACGTGAGCGGCTCGACGAGGCCCGCGACGCGATCCGCGACGACGCGGAGATCGTCGTCGACCTGCCCGGTACCGAGGTGCACTCGGATCGCACGGTCGTCGACACCGGTGACGTCGAGATGAACTGTGGCGGACGCTTTCCCGGACGCACGGTGCGGTTGACCGTCATCGGCCCGGAACGCGTCGCGGTGACCGGTGACAACGGCGTCGGCAAGACGTCGCTGCTCCGCGCGCTGCGCCCCGACGTGCCCTCGGCCTACCTGACGCAGAGTCGCGACGATCTGGACGACGACCTGTCGGTCGTGGAGAACGTCACGGCCGTCGCCCCCACCGCGACCGTCACCGAGATCCGCACGCGGTTGGCTCGGTTCCTCTTCCGGGGTCGCCGGGCCGAGGCCGCCGTCCGAACCCTCTCCGGTGGCGAACGGGTGCGGGCCGCGCTGGCCACCCTCCTGCTGACGGAGCCCCCACCCCAGCTGTTGATCCTCGACGAGCCGACCAACGATCTCGATCTCGCGTCGCGGGAGCAGTTGGTCTCGGCGCTGCGCTCGTTCCGCGGTGCGCTGGTCGTCGTGAGTCACGACGTCGACTTCCTGGAGCAGCTGGAGGTGACGAGGCGGCTGCATCTGTCGGCGGAGGGGCTCGCCCCGACCTGAGAGGCGGAGGGGCTCGCCCCGACCTGACAGACTGACACCGTGGATTTCGCGATCAACCCCGTCGACGGCGTGCGCATCGCCTACACCGTGACCGGCGCCTCCGACGGACCCCCCGTGTTGCTGGTGCACGGCAGCCTGCTCTCGCACCAGATCTGGCGCACGTTCGGGTACGTGCGCGCGCTGCGCGAGACCTACCGGGTGATCCTGGTCGACCAGCGCGGCCACGGGCGCAGCGACGCGCCCCGGAGCGAGGACGCGTATGGGATGGACCGCGTCACGGCGGATCTGGTGGCGGTGCTCGACGCGGTCGACGTTCGCACGGTGCACTACGTCGGCTATTCGTTCGGGGGCCGCTCGGGCCTGCACCTGGCGGTGGCGCATCCGGGCCGCGTCGCCTCGGCGCTGATCGGCGGCGCCGGGGCCGGGAGTCAACGCGGCGCGCTCGACAGTCTGTTCTTCGACGGCAGCGCCGACGTTCTGGCCGAGCGGGGCATGGCGGGCTTCGTCGACGAGTGGGCCGCGCGCCGCCGGTTCCCGGTCGACTCGGGAACGCGAGCGGCGTTCCTGCGCAACGATTCCGACGCTCTGGCAGCCTACTTCCGGGCGTCGGACGCCGATCCCGGCCTGCCCGACGACGCCGTCCGCGCCCTCAGCGTCCCGATGTTGTTCTCGGTCGGCTCGCGGGACGTCCAGCGCATCGCGGACACCCGCCGCACGGCCGCGCTGGTCCCCGGCGCCGAGTACGTCGAACTGCCGGGGTACGACCATGCGACGGCGGTGGCGGCCCCCGAGGCCGTCGACCTCACGCGCGACTGGCTCGGCCGGGTCACGTCAGCCGGCATGTAGCGCGAGGGTCACCGCGTCGTCGAGCCCCCCGGTCCAGGCCTCTCCGTGCCCCGGCAGCACCGTGGCGGCCGACACCTCGCGCAGCGTGACCAACGACGCTCGGGCCTGCGGCACATTCGCCGTGGCCGCACCCGGGACCACGCGCGGTCCCGTGCGCCCGGTGTAGGGGTCGTGAGTGACCAGCGCGTCGCCGACGATGATCGCGTCGCGGTCCGGAAAGTGCAGTGCGACATGGCCGAACGTGTGGCCGGGTGTCTCGATCAGGCGGGGGGAGCCGGGAATCGCGGCGTCGACGCCGACGGGGACGACGTCCGGCACACCCTTCACTCTCAACGCACCGGCGAGGACCATCGAACCCAGGACGGGCAGCGATCGAGGATGGCGAAGCGGGAACAGGACTCGCGACCGCTCGCGCTGGTAGGTGTAGGGGTGGTGTGCCAGCGTTTCGTCGGCGTGGTGGACCCACACCGGTACGCCCCACGTGTGACCGATTCGTGCCGCGAGCCCGACGTGGTCGAAGTGCGCGTGGGTCAGCATCACGCCGACGACGTCGGACGGTGCGCGACCGAGCCGGGACAGCGCCGAGAGCAGGTCACCCCACATCCGCGGCAGACCGGCGTCGACGACGAGAATGCCCTCGTCGACCTCGACCAGGTACATGTTGGTCACCGCCCGGCAGAGTCGATGGATGCCGGGCGCCTCGTCGGGGACGAACACGGTGTCTCTCCTTCGTCGGGATCGTCGGGGCGTTCCCGTGGGTCGACGCGATAAACGGGCCTGCCCGAGGAATCGACGGCTGATACCGTCGACGCATCGACACCGCATCTGCACGATCCTGACCCGTCACGACAGCCGCGCCCGCGCGTGGTGATGCCCGTGTGCCCCCGCCGGGGGAACCCCGAATTCCGGGTTCCCCTGTCCGCGACCCCACACCCGCACCCCACCTGCTCGGAGCCCACCCATGCCGTCTCTCGGTCCCCGTCCGTCGACCCTTCGTGCCGACTGCCGATCGTGTGTCGCCCTGTGCTGCACCGCGTTCGGTTTCACTCGCTCGATCGATTTCGCCGTCGACAAGCCGGCCGGCACGCCCTGCCGGAACCTCGACTCGTCGTACGCCTGCACCATCCACGATTCCCTGCGCGGTCGCGGCTTCCGCGGCTGCGCCGTCTTCGACTGCCTCGGCGCCGGGCAGGCGGTGTCCCGTCGGTTCGCGGCCGAGCTGGCCGCCGGTCCCGACGCGCGCCGCTCCGTCTTCGGGGTGTTCGGCGTCGTCCGGCACTGCCACGAGATGCTGTGGCATCTCCACGAGGCCGCCCAGCGCACCCGCGACGACGGGACGGCCGACGCGGTCCACCGGCTGACCACCGTCGTCACCCGCCTCGTCGGTGACGACCTCGACCTGATCCTCGCGGCGGACGTCGACCCGATCCACGCTGCGGTCGGCGATATCCTCGCCGAGGTGAGTGCCGAGGTCCGCGCGTCGTACCTGGCCGATCCGGATCGACCGACCGGCATGCCCACCGCCACGGACCTGGCCGGCGCGCGGCTACGGGGGCGACGCATGTGCGGAGCCGACCTCCGGGGTGCGTGCCTGATCGGCGCGGACCTGCGAGGAACCGACCTCACCGCCGCCGACCTCCTCGGCGCAGACCTGCGCGACGCCCGACTGAACGGCGCCGACCTCACCGGGGCGTTGTTCCTCACGCCGTCGCAGGTGAACGCGGCACACGGAGACGCGGCCACGGCGCTGCCGGCATCGCTGTCGACGCCGCAGCACTGGCTCGGGCGCGCATGACCGTCGGTAGCCTGACCCTCATGGCGTCACGGTTCTGGTCCCTGCTCGGTCGATCGGTCGCGAAGGGACACGCGCGGTCGCGCCGGGCGGTGGCGGACGCCGGGTCGGTCGACGTCGACACGGTGACTGCCGACGCGTTGCGCGAGAAGTTCGACCTCCCGCGGTTCTTGGCCCTCGCGCGGGAGACCGCCGACACCGCGATCGGGCTGCGCCCGTTCGACACCCAGCTCTACGCCGCCGTCCGGTTGCTCGAGGGCGACGTGGTGGAGATGGGGACCGGCGAGGGCAAAACGCTCGCCGGGGCGATCGCCGCGGCCGGGTACGTCCTGCAGGGGCGCACCGTGCACGTGGTGACGGTCAACGACTTCCTCGCCCGGCGCGACGCGGAGTGGATGGAGCCGTTCTACCGCGCCCTGGGCATCGACGTCGGGGCCGTCACGGCGGAGTCCACCGCGGACGAGCGGCGCAGCGCGTACGCCTGCGCGGTGACCTACGCGTCGGTCAACGAAATCGGATTCGACGTTCTCCGTGACCATCTGGTGGACGATCCCGCCGATCTCGTCGCCCCCACCGCGGACGTCGCCGTGGTCGACGAGGCGGATTCGGTCCTCGTCGACGAGGCGCTGGTACCGCTGGTCCTGGCCGGCGGCACCGAGCAGGACGGCGGAGCCGACGACGTGCTGGCCGCCGTGCGCACGCTCGATCCGGACACCGACCACGCCACCGACGCCGAGCGTCGCAACGTCTTCCTCACCGACGCGGGGGCCGAGAAGGTCGAGGTCGCACTGGGCGGCATCGATCTCTACAGCGAGGAGCACGTCGGGACCACGTTGGTGCGAGTCAACCTCGCGCTCCACGCGAAGGTGTTGCTGCGCCGCGACGTCGACTACATCGTGCGCGACGGCCGGGTGCAGTTGATCGACGCGTCTCGTGGACGGGTGGCGGATCTGCAGCGGTGGCCCGACGGGCTGCAGGCGGCGGTGGAGGCCAAGGAGGGGCTGCGACGCACCGACACCGGCCGCATCCTGGACAGCATCACCGTGCAGGCCGTGATCGGTCGGTACCGTCGGGTGTGCGGCATGACGGGCACGGCTCTCGCTGCGGGAGAACAACTTCGGACGTTCTACGGTCTCGGCGTGTCGGTGGTGGAGCCGAACGAGCCGTTGATCCGCGTCGATCGGCCCGATCGGGTCTACGCGACGGCCCCCGAGAAGACCGCGGCGGTGGTCACGACGGTGGCGGAGGCCCACGCCGAGGGTCGGCCCGTCCTGGTGGGCACGCACGACGTGGCCGAATCCGAAGCACTCTCGGAACGGCTGACGGCGCACGGAATTCCGGTGACCACCCTCAACGCCAAGAACGACGCCGAGGAGGCGGACATCGTCGCCCGGGCGGGGGAACGCGGGGCGGTGACCGTCTCGACGCAGATCGCGGGGCGCGGCACCGACATTCGCCTCGGCGACGGTGTGCGCGAGCTCGGCGGACTCCTGGTGGTGGGCACCGGACGCTTCGTCACCGAACGCCTCGACAACCAGCTGCGCGGGCGCGCGGGGCGGCAGGGCGATCCGGGCGAGTCGGTGTTCTTCGCCTCCTGGGACGATCCCCTGGTCACCTCCTTCCTCGACGCGAAGGACCGGCCGGGTACGCCCGACGCGTCGGGCTTCGTCGCCGCACCGTCCGCAGCGTCGCGCATCGACCACGCCCAGCGCGTCGCCGAGGGCGCCATGCTCGCCACCCACTCCTCGACGTGGCGCTACAACCGCCTGACCGCGCAGCACCGCGACATCCTCGACACCCGTCGTCACGCCCTCCTCATCACCGACGAGGCGTGGGACCTGCTCGCCGGCCGCAACCCGGAGCGGGCCGAGCAGCTCGCCGAGGACGTGCCGCACGACGCGCTGGTGGTCGCGGCGCGGCGGATCGTGCTGCACCACCTCGACCGCGCGTGGAGCGACTACCTGGCCCACCTGGCCGACGTCCGGGAGAGCATCCACCTGCGTGCGCTGGGCCGGGAGAATCCGCTCGACGAGTTCCACCGCATCGCGATCGACGCGTTCGCCGAGGTGCAGTCGCGGGCTCTGGACGAGTCGGACCGCACCTTCCGGACCGCCGACATCGGTCCGGACGGGGTGGACCTGGAGTCGCTGGGGCTCGTGCGGCCGTCGTCCACCTGGACCTACGTGCGGGAGTCGGAGCGGCCGTCGCTGTTCTGACCCCCCCGGCCGATCGATGCTGCGCCGGAGCACACAGGCGCGCCTAATCGACGGGATCCCGCCGTTCGCGGCGACTTCTGTGCACGCAAGCATGGCGCCGGGGCCGATCGGCCCGAACCATTGCGAGCGAGCACTCTCTTTCTGTACGGTGACGCCATCCCACGTGATGGAGGTCACATGAGCGACTACGACGTCATCCTGTCCGGCGGCACGGTGTTCGACGGCAGCGGCGGGCCCGGCGTCCGCGCCGACGTCGGCATCAGCGGCGGGGAGGTCCGCGCGGTGTCCTCGACCCCGCTCGATCCCGGCCCCGACACCGAGGTGATCGATGCCGCCGGCCAGTGGGTGATGCCGGGCTTCGTGGACGTGCACACGCACTACGACGCCGAGGTCCTGGTCGGCCCCGGCCTCACCGAATCCGTCCGCCACGGCGTGACGACGGTGCTGCTGGGCAACTGCTCGCTGTCCACCCTGTACTCGACACCCGTCGACATCGCCGACCTCTTCAGCCGCGTCGAGGCGCTCCCCCGTGACCACGTGCTGAAGGCCGTCGACACCCACAAGACGTGGTCGAGCCCCGAGGAGTACATCGCCGCACTCGAACGTCTCCCGTTGGGCCCCAACATCGCTGCGCTCGTGGGCCACTCGGACCTGCGGGCGAAGGTCATGGGCCTCGATCGGTCCACCGATCCGAGCCAGCGGCCCACCCGCCGGGAGAGCGCGCAGATGGCCGAGGCGCTCGACCGTGCGCTCGACGCCGGCCTGCTCGGCTTGTCGACCATGACCAACCCGTGGGACAAGCTCGACGGCGACCGGTACCGCTCGCGCTCCCTGCCCTCGTCGTACGCGTCGTGGTCGGAGTTCCGCCGGCTGCACCGCATCCTGCGTCGCCGGGGCCGACTCCTGCAGTCGATCCCGAACCTCAACACCAAGTACGACATGATCTTCTTCCTCGGCGCCGCCACGGGTGTCGGCCGGAAAGCACTCAAGGTGTCGCTGCTCGCCGCCGCCGATCCCAAGGCGTCCCCGTGGATCCATCGCATCTTCGGCCCCCTCGCGGCACTGGTGAACGGACCCGGCCGGGGCGACTTCCGCTGGCAGCACCTGCCCACCACCTTCGACGTCTACTCCGACGGCATCGACCTGGTGGTGTTCGAGGAGTTCGGTTCCGGCCGGGCTGCGCTGCACCTGCGAGAAGAGCTGGGCCGCAACGAGTTGCTGCAGGACGAGGCCTACCGCCGGTGGTTTCGCGCGGACTTCGAGAAGAAGTTCTCCTCTCGGGTGTGGCACCGCGACTTCGCGGACGCCGAGATCACCGAGTGCCCCGACGCGTCGGTGGTGGGCAAGAACATCGCCGAGGTGGCCGACGAGCGCGGGATTCACGTGGTCGACGCCTTCCTCGATCTGGTGGTCGAACACGGGCGAAAGCTACGATGGCACACCACCATCGCCAATCACCGCCGCAAGCAGATGGACAAGCTGATCACCCGACCGGGTGTCACGGTCGGCTTCTCCGACGCCGGCGCGCACCTGCGGAACATGGCGTTCTACAACTTCGGCATTCGCCTGCTGCGTCGGGTGCACGACGCGCGGGAGGGCTTCCTCACCGTCGCGCAGGCCGCGCACAAGCTCAGCGGCGAGTTGGCGGACTTCTACGGCGTCGACGCCGGTCACCTGCGGATCGGGGACCGAGCGGACATCGTCGTGGTGAACCCGGCCGGCCTGACCGACGAGGTCGACGCGTACCGGGAGGAGACCATGCCGGAGTTCGGCGGCCTGAGCCGCATGGTGAACCGCAACGACGACGCGGTCACCGCCACGCTCGTCGGCGGCCGGGTGGTCTACCGCGGCGGCCGCTTCGCCTCGTGGTTCGGCGTCTCCGAGCGCGCCGGGCAGTTCCTGCGCGCCGGCGTGCGCACGCCCGCCGCGGGCGCGGCCGCTGCGGGCGAAGACCGCCGATCGGCCGCCGCGGGCGCCGACCGCCGACCGGCAGCAGTGTGAGGCGGACCCAGGAGGAACGCCGGACCGCGACCGTCGGCAAGCTCGTCGACGCCGCCATCGCCTCGCTGTGCGAGAAGGGCTACGCCGCCACGACGGTCACCGAGGTGGTCACCCGCGCGGGCCTGTCCTCGGGGGCGATGTTCCGGCACTTCCCCACTCGGCTCGACCTGATGGTGGCGGCGGCGGACGAGGTGCGCCGCCGACAGTTCGAGGAGTTCCGGACGGGTCTGTCGGCGTTCGGATCGGCGTCGGTCGAACACTGCCTGACCCTGTTGCGCGCGGCGTGCCGGGCACCGATCAACGGCGCCTGGTACGAACTGCTCATCGCGGCGCGCAGCGATCAGGCATTGCGAGAGCGGCTGGTGCCCTTCACCGAGCGGTACCACGCGGAGATCGTCGCGCTCGGCCGAACTCTGCCCATCGCCGGGTCACTGCCCCCGGCCGAGGTGGATACCGTGCTCTTCTCGGTGGTATTCCTCCTCGACGGGGAGGCCCTCTCCGCCGTCGTGCATCCGCAACCCGAGCAGGAGCAGCTCCGGCTGGACCTGGTGGCCCGGTTGTTGCGCGGCGACTCGGTGCATCGACGAAGCGAGGCGAGTTGACCCAGCAGGAACCACCCGAGCCGCACGCGCAGTGGACGGTCCGGTCCACCGGAGCGGACGTCGCGGTCTTCGAGTACGGCCGACGCGACGCGGAGACGACCGTCGTTCTCGTGCACGGATATCCGGACGATCACCGCATGTACGAGCCGCTGATCGCCGCTATCGGCGACCGCGCTCGCGTCGTCGCCTACGACACCCGCGGCGGTGGTGACACCCTCCTCGACACTCCGGACCGCACCGCGTCCTACGCCCTCGAGCGACTGGCCGAGGATTTCTGGGCAGTGGTCGACTCCATCCCCGATCGCGACGGTCCGGTCCACGTGTTCGCGCACGACTGGGGATCGGTCCAGATGTGGGAGCCGTTGCGCGACAGTCGCGCTCGTGTCGACGTCGCCTCCTACACCTCGGTGTCCGGACCCAGCATCGACCACCTGCGGGCAGTGTCGCGCCGGCGGGGCCTGCGCCCCTGGCAATGGCCGTCGTTGATCGGCCAGCTGGGTCGGTCCTGGTACATCTGGGGCTTCCACGTCCCCGTGCTCGGGAAGTACGTGCCGACGGCGTTCGTCAAGGCCGGACCGAACGATCCGGCTCCCGCGGCCACACCCGAGAACATGGCACGCGGGGTGGAGTTGTACCGCGCCAACATCGTTCGACGGATGATCTCCGGTCCCGAGCCACGGTGCGAGGTGCCGACGACGATCGTCGTGCCGAGGCGGGATCGTTTCCTCTCCCCCGACCTCGTCGAGGACGTGGAGCGGTGGGCCCCCGATCTTCGTATCGTGCGGGTCGACGCGAAGCACTGGTGGCCCTGGACCCACCCCCGCGACGCGGCGGAACTCCTCCTCGGTCGCGCCTGAGCCGCGGACGGGCGCGTCGCCGGGTCACTCGATCCGGCGGCCGCCCTCCAACCGGACCACCCGGTCGGCGGCGGCGATCACCGCGGGGTCGTGCGAGACGCAGACCACGGCGGCGCCGCGACGTGCCTCGTCGACCATCGCGGCCCGGATCCGCTCGGCGCTCGCGGCGTCGAGTCCAGTGGTCGGCTCGTCGAGCAACAGCAGGTCCGCCCGCCGCGCGAGCCCCTGGGCGAGCAACGCACGCTGACGCTGACCGCCGGACACCGTCGCGAACGACGCCGAGGCGAGATCGGCGATGTCGAGGCGGCGCAGCGCGCCGTCCACCAGCGCCCGGGTGCCCGCACGCGCGGGGCGCCACCGACCGAGCCGACCCCAGGTACCCACCGTCACGACGTCCCGGACGGTGAGCGGCAGGCCGTCGGACACGGCGGTGCGCTGGGGAACGAATGCGATCGTCCCCGACACCACCCGCCGACCCGCCGTCGGCACCACGGTGCCCGCGATCGTCTCCACCAGAGTCGATTTGCCGGAACCGTTGGGTCCGGCGATCACCGTCACCGTGCCCGCGCGGACGTCCAGGTCGACGTCGCGCAACGCCACGGTGCCGTCGTATTCCACGCGGAGTCGGGTGAGGTGGGCCGAAACGAGGGTCATCACCACACCATAGACGGTTTTGATAATCGTTTTCGATACTGTTACGTTCCCGACCGTGACGAATCCGGCACTCGGTGCGCTGATGGACCCGTTCGCCCACGGGTTCGTCCAGCGCGCTGCCCTGGGCGGTGCGCTGGTGGCCGTGCTCTGCGGTGTCGTCGGCACCTGGGTCGTGGTGCGCGGCATGGCCTTTCTGGGTGAAGCGCTCGCGCACGGCATGCTGCCGGGGGTCGCGCTCGCCACCGTGCTGGGTGCTCCCGTGCTGGTGGGCGGAGCCCTCGGCGCCGCGGTCATGAGCGTCGGTATCACCGCGCTGCAGCGTCGCGGCCGACTGTCGTACGACACCAGCATCGGCCTGCTGTTCGTGGCCATGCTCGCACTCGGCGTCATCGTCGTGTCCCACTCCGGAAGCTTCGCCACCGACGCCACCACGATCCTGTTCGGCGACGTGTTGGCGATCGACGAGACCGACCTCGTTCTCCTCGCCGTGGCCACGGCGGTCGGAATCGCCGCCGCGACGGCCTTCCACCGCCCTCTCGTGGCGCTCGCGATCGACCCGCGTATCGCCGCCGTCCTCGACCTCGGCCCCCGCTCGGCCCGCGCGGTCCTGGTCGCCCTCGTCACCCTCGCCGTCGTGGCGTCGTACCAGGCCGTCGGCTCGCTGCTGGTCGTCGGCCTGTTGCTCGCCCCGGCCGTGGCGGCCGGTCCGTGGACCGACCGCATCCCGACCCGCATGGTCCTGGCGGCCGTGATCGGGGTCGCCAGTGTCGTTGTCGGCCTGCTGGTCTCGTGGCACGCAGCCACCGCGGCCGGCGCCTCGATCGCGGCCACGGCCATCGCGGCGGCCGCCCTGTCGCACGCGGCGCACGCGGCTCTCCCCACCCGTCGACGCGCGTCGACACCCGTCCCCGAAAGGTCACCGTGCACCACCGACTGACCCGCGCCGTCCTGGCGCCCGCTCTTCTCACGCTCGCCCTGTCCGGGTGCAGCGCCGAGCCCGCACCGGTCGACGATCGGGCGGCCGACGAGACCGCCGTCGACGCGAGCGGTGACGGCCACGGCGCGATCGACGGCGCCGAGGAACTGGCCGAGCCGCGCCTCGGTCTCACGTCCGTCGACGCCGCCGGGACGGTCACCCACCTCGACCTTCTCGACGAGACGACGACCGAGCTCGGCCGTGTCGACCCGCCCCGCGCGGTGCACACCGACGGTCGATACCTGTTCGTGCAGAACGATTCCGGCGTCGAAATAGTCGACAGCGGTGTGTGGACGTGGGACCACGTCGACCACTTCCACTACTACCGGGCGCAGCCGCGCCTCCTCGGCACGGTGCCCGGGGACGGCGACGTCACCGTGAGCACGACGAACTCGTCGACGTCCGGCGGGACGGGGCTGTACTTCGCCGGGTCCGGCGACGCCGTCCTGCTCGACACCGAGGCACTCTCTCGCGGTGAGATCCGCGAACTCTTCCGGGTCACCGGCGCTCCGGGTCCCGGCCTGACCGTCCCGGTCGGTTCGTTCGCGCTCGTCACCGAGGGGAGCGGCGCGGCGCGCACCGTCGTCGGCCGTGCCGCCGACGGGACACCCACCGGACTCGTCGACTCGTGCCCCGACGCCGGCGGTACCCGGACCACGCGGGTCGGCGCCGTGATCGGCTGCGCCGACGGCGCCCTCCTCGCCACGGCCACCGACGACGACGTGACGACGCAGCGCATCCCCTACCCCGAGGGGCTGTCCGGTGTGTCCGTGGCCGAGTTCGACAACCGAGAGGGCCGGCCGACGGTCGCCGGCCTGGTCGGCGACGAGATCCTGCTTCTCGACACCCGCGACAGGTCCTGGACCCGGCTGCCGGCTCCGGCCCCGCTGGTGCACGTCACCGCGGTCGACGACGGCGACGACCACGTGCTCGCGGTGGCCCGCGACGGTCGCGTCCTCGTCCTGCGCGGCACCGACGGAGCGGTCCTGGCCGAGACCGCGCCCCTCGTCGCGGCGTCGGTCGCTGCCGGTGCCACGCCGACGCTCGTCGCCGACCAGCAGCGGGCCTACCTGAGCGGACCCGTCGAGAAGACCCTGTACGAACTCGATTTCGCGGACGACGCACGCATCGCCCGGACCTTCGACACGGCGACCGAACCCGTGTTCACCGCCGGGACGGGGCGCTGACATGACACGACGGTTACTGTCCCTCGCCGCGGTCGCCCTGGTGATCTGCGGCGCCGCAGCGTGTTCCGCGACGGACGACGACCGACCCACCGTCGTCGTCTCCACCAACATCCTCGGCGACGTGGTGTCGAGCGTCGTCGGAGACGAGGCGCGCGTGGTCACCCTCATGAAGCCGAACGCCGACCCGCATTCCTTCGAGATCTCGGCGCAGGACGGCGCCCTGCTGCGGTCCGCCGATCTGGTTGTCTCCAACGGTCTGGGACTCGAGGAAGGTCTCCAACAGCACCTCGACGCGGCTGCGGCAGAACGAGTTCCGACCTTCGTCGCCGGCGATGCCGTCGACGTCCTCGACTACCGGGACGGCGACGCGGCGGGAACGCCGGACTCGCACTTCTGGACCGACCCGACGCGGATGATCGACGTGGTCACCGCGCTGGAACCCGTGCTCTCCGGCCTGGACGGGGTCGACCCCGACAGGATCGCCGCGCAGACCGCCGAGTACACCGCGCGCCTGACCGAGCTCGACCGCACGATGGCGACGACGTTCGACGCCATTCCGCGCGATCGCCGAGCCCTCGTGACCAACCACCACGTGTTCGGCTACCTCGCGGACCGCTACGACTTCGACGTGGTCGGCACCGTGATTCCCGGCGGGACCACCCTCGCCGCACCGTCGGCGTCCGACCTGTCCGATCTCGTCGACGCACTCGAGCGCACCGGGGTCCCGGCCGTCTTCGCCGAATCCTCCGCACCCGACCGACTCGTCCGCGCCCTGGCCGACGAGGCCGATCTCGAGGTGCGCGTCGTCGAACTTTTCTCGGAGTCCCTCACCGAACCCGAGGGCGGAGCCCCCGACTACCCGACCATGATGCGCGCCAACGCCGATCGCATCGCCGACGGACTCGCCCCCTGACCGGAATCACCCTCACAGAAATGGATCACCGCATGCGCATCAACGCCGTTCGACGATCGACCACCGCGGTCGTCGCCCTCACCGCCGCCGTCGCTCTGACAGCCTGCTCCGCCGACACCTCGACCACGTCGGACGCTGCGACCACGTCCGACGGCGCCACCGCCGAGCCCGGACCCCGCGTCGTCGTGTCCTACGCGGGCGGGCTTCGCGTCCTCGACGCCGAGACGCTCGCCGACGTCGCCGACTTCACGTCCGAGGACTACACCCGCCTGAACGCCGCCGGCGACGGGCGTCACGTCATGGTCACCACCAGTGCCGGATTCCAGGTGCTCGACACCGCGGCGGGCACGGCGGACACCCCGGAACTCACCGACACCGTGTTCCCCGCCGAGAAGCCGGGCCACGTGGTCCACCACGCCGGGCGCACCGTGCTCTACGCCGACGGCACCAGCGACACCACCATCCTCGACACCGCCGCTCTGGGTACGACCGACGGCATGCCCGAGACGGAGACCGTCCCCGGCACGGAGGCTCATCACGGCGTCTCCGTGGTCCTGTCCGACGGCACTCTGCTGACTACCGTCGGAAACGCCAACGGGCGCACCGGTATCGAAGCCCGGTCCGAGAACGGGGACGTCGTTGCCTCGAGCGACCGCTGCCCGGGCATCCACGGCGAGGGCACAGCGCAGGACGAACGGGTCGTGTTCGGGTGCGAGAACGGCGCCCTGGTCTACGACAGGGGCGAGGTCACCAAGCTCGACGCACCGGACCAGCCGTACGGCCGGATGGGCAACACGTACGTGAGCGAGACCAGCCCCCTCGTCGTCGGCGACTACAAGGACGACCCCGACGCGGAAGGTCTGCTGCTGGACCGGGTGACCGTCGTCGACACCGAGGCCAAGACGCTCGACGTGGTCGACCTCCCCGCCGGAGTCGAGTACACCTGGCGCGGCGTCACCCGCGGCCCGAACGATCTGGCCTACCTGATCGGCACCGACGGCGCGGTCCACGTCTTCGACCCGACCACCCGCACGGTCACGGCGTCCTACCCGGTCATCGGAGAATGGGACGGCCCCGCTCGGTACCAGGACGCGCACCCGGGGATCTCCGTGGTGGGCGACACCGCGTACGTCACCGAGCCCGCCACGAACACCGTCCACGCCCTCGATCTGACGACCGGCGACGTCGTCGCCACCGCGACCCTGGACGTCACGCCCAACGAGTTCGTCGCCGTCGCCGGCTGACGACGGTTATCGACGGAACCCGCCCTCGGAGTCGATGACCTGCCCGGTGATCCACGCGGCGTCGTCGGTGCAGAGCCAGGCGATCAGCCGGGCGGCGTCGTCGGGTGATCCGATGCGCCCCGTCGGAAAGCGCGCCGCTACTGCGGCGCGGTCGGCCGGGGACAGGTACCCGGTGTCGGTGGGGCCGGGGTTGACGGTGTTGACGCGGATTCCGACGTCGGCCAGCTGGTCGGCGACGGTCACCGTCACCCCGGCCAGCGCCGCTTTGGCCGCGGCGTAGGCGATCTCACCGGGCATCGGGCCGAGGTGTTGGCCGGAGGTGAGGAAGACGATCGATCCGGGACGGCCCGGGACGTGGCGAGCCGAGAAGCCCTGGGCCAGCAGGATCGACGTGCGCGCGTTCACGGCGAAATGTCGGTCCAGATCGGCGGCGGTCAGGGCGCCGAGGGGACCGTCGGACCCGGACAGAGCCTGGTTGCAGACGAGGACGTCGACCGCGCCGAATTCCGCTGCGGCGCGGTCGACGATCGCCTCGGGCGCACCGGGGTCCGTGAGATCGCCGGACACCTCCATCACGCGAGCGCCCGCCACCAGTCGGGAGCGCACGCTGTCCACGACCGCCGCGACGTCGTCGCCGCCCCAGGGTTGCTCCGCGTCGTGCGGCGAGTGGTGATGGCACACCACGTTCGCCCCGAATGCCGCGAGCCGACAGGCGACGGCGTGGCCGATCCCCACCCGCCGGCTCACCCCGGTGACCACGGCGGTGCGACCGAGCAGGGGGTACGGATCGCGCACGCTCACGCCGGCCAGTACACCAGACCGCGCGAGGATCGCC
This sequence comes from Rhodococcus sp. PBTS 1, assembly GCF_001620025.1. Taxonomy (NCBI): domain Bacteria; kingdom Bacillati; phylum Actinomycetota; class Actinomycetes; order Mycobacteriales; family Nocardiaceae; genus Rhodococcus; species Rhodococcus sp. PBTS 1. The sequence continues at coordinate 6,356 of NZ_CP015219.1, read as the reverse complement.
ACACGATCGGCGCGGAGTCCGCGGATTCGCGGATCGGCGCGCGATCGTGTGGCAGAACTCGCGGCGACTCCTACGCCCCGATCCGATCTCCCGTCTCCGGGTGGAACAGGTGGGCCGAACCCTCGCGCTTGCGCAGCGTCACGGTCTCACCGATCCGCGCCGGGGCCCGCTGCGGGGACCGCGCGACGATGGTGGCCGAGGTGCCGTCGATCGCGCGGATCTCCCGGTCGGGGAAGCTCGCGTAGAGGTAGCTCTCGTTGCCCAGCTCTTCCACCAGGTCCACTTGCACCAGCAGGCCGTCGTCTTCCGCGCTCCCGATCTCGAGCTGCTCGGGACGCAGGCCCAGGGTCACCTCGTCGAGGCCCGCCGCCGCGATGGCGGTCAGCTGATCGCGCTCCAGAGCCACGAGACGCTCACCCACCCGGACCCCGCCGGACGCGACGGGCACCGTGAACAGGTTCATCGCGGGTGAGCCGATGAAGCCGGCCACGAACGCGTTCACCGGGTGGTCGTAGAGCTCGGTGGGCGAGGCGAACTGTTGCAGGCGGCCGTCTTTCAGGATCGCCACGCGATCACCCATCGTCATGGCCTCGACCTGGTCGTGCGTGACGTACACCGTGGTAGTGCCGAGGCGACGCTGCAGAGCGGCGATCTGCGTGCGGGTCTGCACGCGGAGCTTGGCGTCGAGGTTCGACAACGGCTCGTCCATGCAGAACACCTGCGGCTCGCGCACGATCGCGCGGCCCATGGCGACACGCTGACGCTGACCACCGGAGAGCTTGCCGGGCTTGCGGTCCAGGTACTCGGTGAGGTCGAGCAGCTTCGCTGCTTCCTGCACCTTGCGGTTCCGCTCCTCCAGTCCGACGCCGCGCATCTTGAGCGCGAACCCCATGTTCTCCCCGACGGTCTTGTTCGGGTAGAGCGCGTAGTTCTGGAACACCATCGCGATGTCGCGGTCCTTGGACGGCACGCCGACCATGTTCTTCCCACCGATCTCGATGGCACCGCCGTCGATCTCCTCGAGGCCGGCGAGCATGCGCAGCGCGGTGGACTTCCCGGACCCCGACGGTCCCACCAGGACGACGAATTCGCCGTCCTGGATGTCGAGATCGAGCGAGTCGACGGCGAGCTTATCGGCGCCCTCGTAGATGCAGGACGCGTTCTTGTACGAGATTGCAGCCATGATCGTTTCTCCTACTTGATGGCGCCGAAGGACAGGCCGCGCACGAGCTTGTTCTGCGCGAACCATCCGGCGAGGACGACGGGGAGGGCTGCGAACGTCGCAGCGGCGGAGAGCTGGGCCCAGTAGAGGCCCTGACCGGTGATGAAGCCGACCAGGTAGACCGGAATGGTCTGCGCCTGAACGGCGGTGAGGTTCACGGCGAAGAAGAACTCGTTCCAGGAGAAGATCACGCAGATGAGCGACGTCGCCGCGATCCCGGGCGAGACCAGCGGCAGGATGACCTCCCGCACCGACGTCAACAGCGAGGCGCCGTCCATGCTCGCGGCCTCGAGCAACTCGCTCGGCACCTCGAGGAAGAACGAGCGCATCATCCACACCGCGATCGGCAGGTTCATCGCCGTGTAGAGAACGATCAGCGCCCAGATGTTGTCCAGCAGACCGATGTCGCCAACGATGACGTACAGCGGCACGATCGCCGCCACGACGGGAAGCATCTTGGTCGAGATGAAGAAGAACAGCACGTCCTGCGTCTTCTTCACCGGGCGCAGCGACAGTGCGAACGCGGCCGGAACCCCCAGCAGCAGAACGAGAAGCGTCGAGACCACGGTGGCGAACGCCGAGTTCGCGAGGGTGGTACCGATCCGCTCTCGAGCACCCCGCGGTACTGATCGAGGGTGGGCGTGAAGAAGATCTTCGGGGTGGAGGTGTAGGCGTCCGCCTCCTGCTTGAACCCGGTGATCACCATCCACAGCACCGGGAAGAAGAAGACGATGCCTGCGATCCAGGCGACGAGGACCAGATCGACCCCGGTCCCCACGACCGCTTCCGGGACACCGGGGCGGTCGTGCTCGGGCGCTCCGATCGGTGCCCGTCGGTGGTGGTGCTCATCAGGCCGCCTCCTCTTCCGCTGAAGCTCTGAAGATCAGTCGCAGCGCCAAGGTGCTGACGACGATGGTGCACCACGTGACGACGCCCATGGCCGCCGCCCGTGTGCCCCATCGTCGTCAAGCACCTTGGCGCGCGCTGACTACGAGTCAGCGGAAGGGGCGGCTGATGAGCACCACCACCGAGCGGGGCACCGATCGGAGCGCCCCGAGCACGACCGCCCCGGTGTCCCGGAAGCGGTCGTGGGGACCGGGGTCGATCTGGTCCCTCGTCGCCTGGATCGCAGGCATCGTCTTCTTCTTCCGTGCTGTGGATGGTGATCACCGGGTTCAAGCAGGAGGCGGACGCCTACACCTCCACCCCGAAGATCTTCTTCACGCCCACCCTCGATCAGTACCGCGGGTGCTCGAGAGCGGGATCGGTACCACCCTCGCGAACTCGGCGTTCGCCACCGTGGTCTCGACGCTTCTCGTTCTGCTGCTGGGGGTTCCGGCCGCGTTCGCACTGTCGCTGCGCCCGGTGAAGAAGACGCAGGACGTGCTGTTCTTCTTCATCTCGACCAAGATGCTTCCCGTCGTGGCGGCGATCGTGCCGCTGTACGTCATCGTTGGCGACATCGGTCTGCTGGACAACATCTGGGCGCTGATCGTTCTCTACACGGCGATGAACCTGCCGATCGCGGTGTGGATGATGCGCTCGTTCTTCCTCGAGGTGCCGAGCGAGTTGCTCGAGGCCGCGAGCATGGACGGCGCCTCGCTGTTGACGTCGGTGCGGGAGGTCATCCTGCCGCTGGTCTCGCCCGGGATCGCGGCGACGTCGCTCATCTGCGTGATCTTCTCCTGGAACGAGTTCTTCTTCGCCGTGAACCTCACCGCCGTTCAGGCGCAGACCATTCCGGTCTACCTGGTCGGCTTCATCACCGGTCAGGGCCTCTACTGGGCCCAGCTCTCCGCCGCTGCGACGTTCGCAGCCCTCCCCGTCGTCCTCGCCGGATGGTTCGCGCAGAACAAGCTCGTGCGCGGCCTGTCCTTCGGCGCCATCAAGTAGGAGAAACGATCATGGCTGCAATCTCGTACAAGAACGCGTCCTGCATCTACGAGGGCGCCGATAAGCTCGCCGTCGACTCGCTCGATCTCGACATCCAGGACGGCGAATTCGTCGTCCTGGTGGGACCGTCGGGGTCCGGGAAGTCCACCGCGCTGCGCATGCTCGCCGGCCTCGAGGAGATCGACGGCGGTGCCATCGAGATCGGTGGGAAGAACATGGTCGGCGTGCCGTCCAAGGACCGCGACATCGCGATGGTGTTCCAGAACTACGCGCTCTACCCGAACAAGACCGTCGGGGAGAACATGGGGTTCGCGCTCAAGATGCGCGGCGTCGGACTGGAGGAGCGGAACCGCAAGGTGCAGGAAGCAGCGAAGCTGCTCGACCTCACCGAGTACCTGGACCGCAAGCCCGGCAAGCTCTCCGGTGGTCAGCGTCAGCGTGTCGCCATGGGCCGCGCGATCGTGCGCGAGCCGCAGGTGTTCTGCATGGACGAGCCGTTGTCGAACCTCGACGCCAAGCTCCGCGTGCAGACCCGCACGCAGATCGCCGCTCTGCAGCGTCGCCTCGGCACTACCACGGTGTACGTCACGCACGACCAGGTCGAGGCCATGACGATGGGTGATCGCGTGGCGATCCTGAAAGACGGCCGCCTGCAACAGTTCGCCTCGCCCACCGAGCTCTACGACCACCCGGTGAACGCGTTCGTGGCCGGCTTCATCGGCTCACCCGCGATGAACCTGTTCACGGTGCCCGTCGCGTCCGGCGGGGTCCGGGTGGGTGAGCGTCTCGTGGCTCTGGAGCGCGATCAGCTGACCGCCATCGCGGCGGCGGGCCTCGACGAGGTGACCCTGGGCCTGCGTCCCGAGCAGCTCGAGATCGGGAGCGCGGAAGACGACGGCCTGCTGGTGCAAGTGGACCTGGTGGAAGAGCTGGGCAACGAGAGCTACCTCTACGCGAGCTTCCCCGACCGGGAGATCCGCGCGATCGACGGCACCTCGGCCACCATCGTCGCGCGGTCCCCGCAGCGGGCCCCGGCGCGGATCGGTGAGACCGTGACGCTGCGCAAGCGCGAGGGTTCGGCCCACCTGTTCCACCCGGAGACGGGAGATCGGATCGGGGCGTAGGAGTCGCCGCGAGTTCTGCCACACGATCGCGCGCCGATCCGCGAATCCGCGGACTCCGCGCCGATCGTGTGGCGATCCTCGCGCGGTCTGGTGTACTGGCCGGCGTGAGCGTGCGCGATCCGTACCCCCTGCTCGGTCGCACCGCCGTGGTCACCGGGGTGAGCCGGCGGGTGGGGATCGGCCACGCCGTCGCCTGTCGGCTCGCGGCATTCGGGGCGAACGTGGTGTGCCATCACCACTCGCCGCACGACGCGGAGCAACCCTGGGGCGGCGACGACGTCGCGGCGGTCGTGGACAGCGTGCGCTCCCGACTGGTGGCGGGCGCTCGCGTGATGGAGGTGTCCGGCGATCTCACGGACCCCGGTGCGCCCGAGGCGATCGTCGACCGCGCCGCAGCGGAATTCGGCGCGGTCGACGTCCTCGTCTGCAACCAGGCTCTGTCCGGGTCCGACGGTCCCCTCGGCGCCCTGACCGCCGCCGATCTGGACCGACATTTCGCCGTGAACGCGCGCACGTCGATCCTGCTGGCCCAGGGCTTCTCGGCTCGCCACGTCCCGGGCCGTCCCGGATCGATCGTCTTCCTCACCTCCGGCCAACACCTCGGCCCGATGCCCGGTGAGATCGCCTACGCCGCGGCCAAAGCGGCGCTGGCCGGGGTGACGGTGACCGTCGCCGACCAGCTGGCCGACGTCGGAATCCGCGTCAACACCGTCAACCCCGGCCCCACCGACACCGGGTACCTGTCCCCGGCCGACCGCGCCGCAGTAGCGGCGCGCTTTCCGACGGGGCGCATCGGATCACCCGACGACGCCGCCCGGCTGATCGCCTGGCTCTGCACCGACGACGCCGCGTGGATCACCGGGCAGGTCATCGACTCCGAGGGCGGTTCCGTCGATAACCGTCGTCAGCCGGCGACGGCGACGAACTCGTTGGGCGTGACGTCCAGGGTTCGCGGTGGCGACGACGTTCGCCGGTCGTCAGATCGAGGGCGTGGACGGTGTTCGTGGCGGGCTCGGTGACGTACGCGGTGTCGCCCACCACGGAGATCCCCGGGTGCGCGTCCTGGTACCGAGCGGGGCCGTCCCATTCTCCGATGACCGGGTAGGACGCCGTGACCGTGCGGGTGGTCGGGTCGAAGACGTGGACCGCGCCGTCGGTGCCGATCAGGTAGGCCAGATCGTTCGGGCCGCGGGTGACGCCGCGCCAGGTGTACTCGACTCCGGCGGGGAGGTCGACCACGTCGAGCGTCTTGGCCTCGGTGTCGACGACGGTCACCCGGTCCAGCAGCAGACCTTCCGCGTCGGGGTCGTCCTTGTAGTCGCCGACGACGAGGGGGCTGGTCTCGCTCACGTACGTGTTGCCCATCCGGCCGTACGGCTGGTCCGGTGCGTCGAGCTTGGTGACCTCGCCCCTGTCGTAGACCAGGGCGCCGTTCTCGCACCCGAACACGACCCGTTCGTCCTGCGCTGTGCCCTCGCCGTGGATGCCCGGGCAGCGGTCGCTCGAGCAACGACGTCCCCGTTCTCGGACCGGGCTTCGATACCGGTGCGCCCGTTGGCGTTTCCGACGGTAGTCAGCAGAGTGCCGTCGGACAGGACCACGGAGACGCCGTGATGAGCCTCCGTGCCGGGGACGGTCTCCGTCTCGGGCATGCCGTCGGTCGTACCCAGAGCGGCGGTGTCGAGGATGGTGGTGTCGCTGGTGCCGTCGGCGTAGAGCACGGTGCGCCCGGCGTGGTGGACCACGTGGCCCGGCTTCTCGCGGGGAACACGGTGTCGGTGAGTTCCGGGGTGTCCGCCGTGCCCGCCGCGGTGTCGAGCACCTGGAATCCGGCACTGGTGGTGACCATGACGTGACGCCCGTCGCCGGCGGCGTTCAGGCGGGTGTAGTCCTCGGACGTGAAGTCGGCGACGTCGGCGAGCGTCTCGGCGTCGAGGACGCGAAGCCCGCCCGCGTAGGACACGACGACGCGGGGTCCGGGCTCGGCGGTGGCGCCGTCGGACGTGGTCGCAGCGTCCGACGTGGTCGAGGTGTCGGCGGAGCAGGCTGTCAGAGCGACGGCGGCGGTGAGGGCGACGACCGCGGTGGTCGATCGTCGAACGGCGTTGATGCGCATG